>CAJXLV010000005.1 GCA_913056185.1 uncultured Bacteroidota bacterium | reverse complement strand
ACGAGAAGAGTCCATGTATCACGCCCCGTGAAGGGGCGCGCTTTATCGCTCTTCTCGTGCTCTACTCAATACTGTAAACGGTCCGTTGTCGGGCGCTCGGGAGGCGCCTCCTGTTTGTTCGGGGCGCATCTCGATGGCGGTCGGGACGGTGCGCGTTGCTTTCGGCAAATGCAGTGATCACGAATGCCTTCATCGCCCACGTCCTGGGTCGTCGCCAAGTTCGGCGGCACCAGCGTCTCGAGCGCAGCCGACTGGGCCACCATCGCTGAGGTGGTGGCCGAGCATCGGGCGGCGGGGCGGCGTCCCTTCCTCGTGTGCTCGGCGCTGGCGGGCGTATCGGACCAGTTGGAGGCACTCTGTGGGGCATCTGCGGGGGAGCCGCCGCCTGCCTCTCACCGGGACGCCACGCTGCAAGCCCTCCACGATCGTCACTGGGCCTTGGCCAATGCGCTCGGCGTCTCGGCCGACGAGGTGCTGGGGGCTCCGTTCGAGCGGCTGGCGCAACAGGTTCGGGAGAGCACCGCAGGTGAGGACGGCCCCACGCCGGCCCAGCAGGCGGCCATTCTGTCGGCCGGTGAGCTGCTTTCGAGCCGCCTCGGCGCCGCAGCGCTCTCGGAACGGGGCGTGCCGGTTCAGTGGCTCGATGCCCGCCAGTTTTTGCGCGCCACCGAGGTTCCGCACGCGCCTCCCCGCCGCCAGTACCTCGCGGCCACCTGTACAGCCCCGCCGGACCGAGGCCTGCAGGCCCATCTCGCCGACGCCCCCGAGGCGGTGTGCCTCACGCAGGGCTTCATCGCGAGCAATGCCCTCGGCGAAACGGTGCTGCTGGGCCGTGGCGGCTCGGACACCTCTGCCGCTCACTTCGCGGCAAAGCTGGAGGCGGACCGCCTCGAGGTCTGGACGGACGTGCCCGGGCTTTTTACCGCCGATCCCCGCACGGTTTCTTCGGCCCGGCTGCTGCGCCGCCTCGGCTACGACGAGGCCCAGGAGCTGGCCACGATGGGGGGGCGCGTGCTGCACCCGCGCTGCCTCGATCCCGTGCGCGACCACGCCATCCCTCTCTATGTCCGCTCCACCGACGATCCCTCGCTGGAGGGAACGACGGTCGCCGCTGCCCCGCACGGGGACACGAGTCCTCAGGTGAAGGCCATCTCGGCCAAGACCGGCATCACGGCCGTTCGCATGGACACGCTTGGCATGTGGCAGGAGGTGGGCTTCCTGGCCGATGTCTTTCAGGTGTTTAAGCACCACGGGCTGTCGGTCGACCTCGTGGCCACCTCGGAGGCGAACGTAACGGTGACGCTCGACCCCATGGCCAACGCCCTCGACCCGGCCGTGCTCGACCGCCTGCTGCAGGGCTTGCGCCGCTACTGCGACGCGGAGCTGATTCGCTCGTGCGCCATCGTGAGCCTGGTAGGACGGCGCCTGCGGTCGCTCCTGGGCGAGCTGGGGCCCGCCCTGGAAGTGTTCGAGGAGCAAACGGTGCACCTGGTCACGCAGGCCGCCAGCGACCTCAACATGAGTTTTGTGGTGGAGGAGGAGCAGGCGCCCGGCCTCGTGCGCGAACTGCACGCCCAGTTTTTTGGGGGGCAGGTGCGGGGCGAGGCCTTTGGGCCGCGCTGGGATGCCCTGGCCCCCGCACAGGCCGCCCCCCCGCAGGCAAAGGGGGCGCCTGTCACGGAAGCCAGCTCAGCCAGGACGCCGTGGTGGCACGCCCGCCAGGATGCGCTCCTTGCCCTCGCCGACGCGGAAGCCCCCCGCTACGTCTACAATGCGCCGACCATTCGGGAGCGAAGCCGAGAGATCCGCGCGCTCGACCCCGTCGACCGGGCCTTCTACGCAGTGAAGGCCAACCCGCACCCCGAAGTGCTTCGGCTCCTGGCGCGGTACGGCATCGGCTTCGAGTGCGTCTCACTCGGGGAAGTCCGGCGCGTCTTTGAGGCCCTTCCGGCCCTCGATCCCGACCGCGTCCTGTTCCAGCCCAACTTTGCCGCGCCCCACGAGTACGCCGAGGCCTTCGAGCACGGCGTCCACGTTACCGTCGACAATGAGCAACCCCTGGCCGCCCATCCGGACCTTTTCGGCGGCGAGGAGATCTTCGTCCGCGTGGACCCGGGCGAGGGGCACGGGCACCATGAAAAGGTGCGAACGGCCGGCGCAGAGTCCAAGTTCGGCGTGGTGCCTGCCCGGCTGGACCGACTGCAGACGGCGGTGGAGCGCGCTGGGGCGACGGTCGTGGGACTGCACGCGCACGTGGGGAGCGGGGTCGAAGAAGAGCAGACGTGGGCTGATCTGTTGCACGTCCTGGCCCGTCTTGCGGCCGACTTCCCGGAGGTTCACGCGATCAATGTTGGAGGCGGCCTGGCCGTTGGCGGTCCATCGGGGGCGCGCACGCTCGACCTGCGTGCCATCGAGACGGCCCTTGGCGACGCCGCCGCGCAGCACCCGCAGTACGAGCTCTGGATGGAGCCGGGTCGGTACCTGGTGGCAGAGGCCGGGGTGCTCCTGGCCCGCGTGACGCAGACCAAAACGAAGGGGGACGTCCGCTACGTGGGCCTCAACACCGGCATGAACAGCCTCCTCCGCCCCGCCCTCTACGGCGCCCACCACAACATTGTCAACCTGAGCCGCCTCGACGACGCGCCGACGATGACTGCCGATGTGGTGGGGCCCATCTGCGAAACCGGCGACGTGCTGGGCCACGACCGCCGCCTGCCGCCCACCGAGCCGGGCGACACGCTGCTCGTGGCCACGGTGGGGGCCTACGGGGCGAGCATGAGCAACCAGTACAACCTGCGTTCCCCCGCGGCCGAAGCCGTGCTTGCCGCCGAGTCGGCGTGATTCGTCCCTGGGCCCTGAGGCCGGAGAAGCGACGATGGCGTGCCCCTACAAGAATCCCAAAATGCTGTTGGTTGTGGTCCAGCCAACTGCCAGAAAGTAGGGCACCGAAATGCAGACGTGAACCCACCACCGATCGGTCACGAGGAGCGTCCCGATAAATGCGATCGCTACGCCGTTTGTGAAAAACTCCTGCTCGTTCACCCCGAAGCCTTCGCTGAGTGCGCGGGCCGTCTGACTTCCGACCTGACTCATGACGATGAAGGCAATAAATACCCCGAAAAACCAACGCCGGTGCGAGGCCGAGAAGTAAAACGCCTCTAAGTCCAGCGGGGCCTGGGTGGCGGACGTCTTGACGGAGCCCTCCCCGACGGTTGTCGCCGTGCGGGACTTTTCCCACTCTGGATCCGGCAGTGCGAATGCGCAGGCCAAGTACAGGAGCAGAAACGTCAAGAGATACGCAATGAAAAACGCCGGGGGGCTCCCGTGAGAAACGAGAACGAGTTCCACCAAATCTGAACGGCAAGGAGAAACGCGGTGGCGGCCCAGAGGAGGGGAAGCCAGTGCCAGTTCACCCGTCGTCGGGGACGGACCAGCTCCCGAAGACTTTGGGCCAGATCTGTTAGTCCGAGACCGACGATGATGGAGAGCAGGGCGGCGATGTACTCGGGCTGGGTCATGTTGGGCGAGGGCAGGTTACGGAACCGGTCGGGTCCGCCACAAGCGCCTTGCTCATCACCACGATGCAGGCTTCCGGAGCGAGCGTCGTCGGATCGCCCTCCTCCGCCGTTCTCCCAATCTCTCCGGGTCGGTCGTCAGGAGCCCACAGGCCGTGTCGGTCTGCTTCGGCCCCTCCGCTCACAGGGAGTGCCCACGCTGGAACGGGGGCTCCGGATTAGGGGCGTCCGGATCGGAGAGGGAGCGAGGCCTCTGGGCGCGAGTGTCTGCTGTCGGACGTGGCGGTTTTAGGGAGGCTCAGGGCCCGGCCGCGGCGGTTGGGCGCAGCCTTGTGGAAGAGATCACGAAGGGACGGATCGGCGACGCTCTTCCGCCACCGCTCCTGGTGCATCTCTGCGCGGGGCTGAGGTGCGAGCATCGCACGCACGGCGGCTTCGGGAACAGCAGCGATCGGCAAAAACAGACAGTGAAGAGGGAGGATCCTTCCCCGCTGCCGCTCCGCATCGACCCCGTCCAGGGTTTCGGAGTCCCCTTCCCTCCGTCCTCTTCGTTTTGTATGTTGGCGTTGGACAGCGCAGACACGGGCGCGCCGCGGCCTCCTGTGGCCCCGCAACACGCCATCCCTCACGCACCACCCCTTTGGTCCCATGAGCACCATCCGCACCGACGGCATCGACTACGACATTGTGGGCGACGACATGCAACTCGTGGAGGTTGAGCTCGACCCTGCAGAAGGCGTGCGTGCCGAGGCCGGAACCATGATTTACATGGATGACGGCATCCGCATGCAGACCGACACTGGAGGCGGCCTCTTTAAGGGCTTCAAGCGCATGGTGTCGGGCGAGAGCTTCTTCATTACGACCTTCGTCCACGAGGGCAGGGGCAAGAGCCACGTTGCATTTGCGGCGCCCTATCCTGGCAAGATCATCCCCGTGCAGCTCGACGACTTCGGCGGCGAAATTTTGTGCCAGAAGGACGCGTTTCTCTGTGCCAACGCCAACGTGGAAATTGAAGTGGCCTTCACGAAGCGCCTGGGGGCAGGGTTGTTCGGCGGTGAAGGCTTCATCCTGCAGCGCCTCATGGGTGCGGGGTGGACGTTTATCCACGCGGGCGGCACCGTTGTGACGCGAGAGCTCGACGCCGGCGAGACGCTGCGCGTAGACACGGGCTGCGTCGCCGCATTTTCCAGCGGCGTTGGCTACGACATCGAGTTCGTTGGCGGCTTTAAAAATGCCCTGTTCGGCGGCGAGGGAATCTTTCTGGCCACCCTCACCGGTCCGGGCACGGTGTATCTGCAGAGCCTCCCGTTCGCCCGTCTGGCCGACCGCATCGTGGCGGGAGAGTTTGCCAACCGGGGCGAGAGCGAGGGGCCAGCCGGCACCGGCATTCTGGGCGACCTCATCTCAGGAAACTGAGTCGCGGAGGGCGGGGTCGTGCACGGCACGGGGCTCTGTATGCGCAACGGTGTGGCCGGCATGGAAGAGGGGGCTGCGGGCACGCCTCCTGGCAGGCCGCAGTCGCCCGCCGCTCAGGCTACGTGCCAACCGGCGCCTTCTCGTCCATCGCCGCCTGAATGCGCTCGGCCCACTGCTCTTGGTTCTCCTTGGCGTTCTGCACGAAGGGGGAGTAGCTGATAAGCGTGATGAGGGCCCGGTTGAGAGTGTCCACTGGGGGGACGAAGGGGCGAACCACGTCGAGAAAGAGCACGACCCGCGTCTCGTCGGTGTCGTTCCATACCTCATGGTCGTGGGTGTCGTCGAAGAGCAACACCTCGCCTTCCTCCCAGTGGCGTATGTCGTCGCCCACGCGGATGCGGCAGTCCTCTTTTGCATCGGGAACCTTTAGGCCCAGGTGGGCTCGCATCACGCCCTTGTACGGCCCGCGATGGGCCGGAATGTGCTTTCCGGGCGCCAGAATTGAGAAGAAGGCCGTTTTCATGCCCGGAATCCGCTCCACAACCTCGGTCGTCTTCGGGACGAGCCGGCAGTTCTTTTCGGCCTTGTGCCCAAACCCGTATAGGAAAAAGGTCTTCCAGTTGTCGTCGGTCGTGATGGCCGTTTGGTCCTCCGAGATGTCCTGAAAGTTGGGCAGCGCGTCGCGGTGAGACAGCACCGCATCGAGTTCGGCCCGGATGGGGGCCCAGTGCTCTTCGAGAAGGTCGGTCCACGGAAAGTCCTGCGTGTCGAAGAACGTGGGATCCCCGTGTGGGGAGTAGCGCACCAGGCCTTGCTCGATGAGTTGAAGGAGCGAAAAGCCCACCTCTTTTACGAGGGCGTCGAATCGTTTTTTGAATGGGGTCGTAGCCATGACGAAAGACGGAAAGAGTTGGAAGAGAAGCGGACGAGCATCTCGTGCTTGGGGCAACGGGGGCCGCGGAGAGAGGCTGCGACGGAATGGCCGGGCCCGTTGCGAGAAGCGCGTTTGCCGAAAGGACGACCCGGCCTCAGTCGCTGTTCCTCACAGATTTAGGATGTCCTCTTGTGGTCAACAACTACTACACGCTCCGCGCCCTCGTCCGCGAGTGGCGACCCGACCTGCACGGCACGACGGTTCGGGACATCTACTCGCAGACCAAGAACGAACTGACGGTCGTGCTGGGCGGGGCAGAGCAAGACTGGATGGTGCGCGGCTCGGTGCAGCGGCCGTTTCTGTACCTGTTTCGCCGCCCCGGCTACCACAAGGCGCGCCGCAACGTCGCCACCCTCTTTGAGGACGCGCGGGGCCGCACGGTGCGGGGGGTGTCCATCGCGGAGCGCGACCGGCTCGTGTCCATCGAGTTGGGCGGCGGGGGGCGCCTCCTGTGGCAGCTCTTCGGCGCGCGGGCCAACGCCTTTCACGTAGCGCCCGACGACACGATTGTCGCCGCCTTCCAGCGGCACGACGCGCTCACCGGAACGGAGGCGCCGGAGCCGTATCCGGCACCGATGCCCGAGACATTTGCCGAGTTCGAGGATCGGTGGCGGACGAACCGCAACAAGACGCGGCAGGCCGTGCAGTCGGCCGTGTCGCTCTTTGGGGGCGACCTGGCGCGCGAGACCCTGCACCGCGCCGGCGTCACGACCGATGCGCCCGAGGGCTGTTCGAAAGAAGAGCGGCGGGCCCTCTTCGAGGCGTCGATGGCCCTCCGCGAGGCGCTACAGGACCCGGCCCCCGTACTCTACGGCGCGGGGCAGTTCCCGGACGCGTTCTCGCTCATCCCGCTGCGTCACCGCGAAGACGCCCCCGCCGAGCGCTTCGACACGGTGGACGCCGCGGTGGCCGACTTCGTGCGGCGACGGTTGGCGGAGCAGCACTTCCACCGCCTCTACGACCCGCTGGAGGAGGCCCTCGAATCGGCCGCCGCGCACGAACGCCGCAGCGCCGAGCGCATGGTGGAGGAGCTTCAGAGCGAGAGCCGGGCCGGGCGCTACGAGCGATGGGGCCACCTCCTCATGGCCCAGCAGGACCAGGTGCCCGACGGGGCGGAGGAGGTCGAGGTGCCCGACCTCTTCGAGGACGGGGCGCCCGTCACCATTCCGCTCGACCCCGCCCAGTCGCCCGTCGAGAACGCCGAACGCTACTACGACCGGGCCCGGAGCACGCGCCGCTCCCGCGAGGAGGCGGAGGGCCGACTGGACGACACGATCGAGCGGGCCGAACGGGCCGAGGCGCTCCTCCAGGCCCTCCGCCAGATCGACACGCTCGACGGCATCAAGGCCTTCCGGGACGAGCGCGAAGACGCACTGGCTCCATTTGTGGAGCGGCCCGATGCAGACGTCGACACGTTTCCGTTTCGGCGATTTGACCTTGGGGGCGGCTTTGAGGTGTGGGTGGGCAAGAATGCGCGCCAGAACCACGAGCTCACGTTCCATGCCAGCCAGCCGTACGACTTCTGGCTGCACGCTCGGGGCGTGCCGGGCGCGCACACCGTGCTCCATCGCCCCAACCGCGACGCCGAGCCCGGCCAGCGCCGCCTCTACACCGCCGCGGCCATCGCTGCTCACTACAGCAAGAGCAAGGGCAGCGACGTGGCGCCCGTGATGGTGACCGAGCGCAAGTACGTCACGAGCCCCAAAGGCGCCGACCCGGGCGTGGTGCGGGTACAGCGCGAAGAGGTGTTGATGGTGGAGCCGGGCGTGCCGGAGTGACCGTGGCTGGCTATAGCGAATAGGTGAGGCGGCCCATAATCAGGCGTCCCAGCTCCGGCGCCCCCACAAACTCGCGGTGCTCGTTGTTGAGGACGTTTTTGACCGTCAGGTTGCCGCGCAGCCCCGGAATGGCCGAAAAATCGTACCCGAGGCGGGCGTCGAGGAGGAAGTAGCTGTCCACTTCGCCCACGTACGGGCCGGTCTCCACCGGGAAGCCCTCGACGTAGTTGCCGGAGGCGCCCACCGACAGGCCCAGGTCGTCGAAGCGGTAGTCGGCCCCGCCCTTCGCCTTGAACGAGGGCGCATTGAGGGCCACGCTCAGGTCCTGGTTCGCCTCGTCGAGCTCCTCGTTGTCGAAAAAGTCGTCGCTGACGATCGACACGTTCGCGAAGGCGTCGAGCTGATCGGTGGCCTGCACCTGCACCGAGGCGTCGAGGCCCCAGTACTCCACCGTTCCGAAGTTGCGGTAGCTGAGGAAGCCGCCTACGGCATTCGCACCCCCACCGCCCGGCAGCACCTGCTGGTCCGGCTGGACAACGGCCGCGGGGGTATTGTTGAGGCCGGTGCCGGTGATTGTGCCAAAGAGGCCCGCCACGTCTTGCGGGGATAGGCCGGCGGCCTGCAAATTACCGAGAAGGTTCTGGACGGTTGGGTCGCTCGTTGAGGCGAACGCCGTCCCGAGTGCCTGAGCCCCTTCTTGGGTAAGCCCCTGCTGCTGCAGGTACGCCAGGGGGGATTCGACCACGAGCGGACCGATAAAGTCCTCCTTGCGCTCGTAGTACCCGTCAATGTTGAGGATCACGCGATCGGAGATCACGCCCTTATAGCCTACTTCAAACGTCTGAGTGATCGTCTGGTCGAGCGGCGGAATGTTTGGCACCCGCTCGGGGTTTTCCTGGGGGGAGAAGCCGTCGTCGCTGTCGTCAGGAATGCCGAGCTGGACCGAGGCGCGAGACACGGACGTGCCGCTCAGCACGCCCGGGGTCTGGGCCAGATAGCCGAAGAGGGTTGCTAGCGTGTTCTGCTGGGAGGACGGAACGCCGTTCTGGGACAACAGCTGTGAGATTTGAGGGGTAAACCCCCCCTCGTCCGTCAGCGCCTGACTTGCCACGGCGGCGTGCATCGGGTAGTACGGCAGGCTGCTGATGCGAACCGCCTGATTGAAAAACCCTGGCACGGGGAGTGAGAAGCGAACGGTGCCGTCCTGGTTGTAATTTTCGAACGAGAACCCCTCTGCCGCTCCGAGGCCTTGAAGCACAAAGTCGAGAGGTTCTCCCTCGGGGGTGGAGCCGAGCGTTTGTCGTTGGGCCTCAATGTCGAGGAACAGCGAGTTGGTGCCCGGGGAGGAGAAGGAGCGGTTGTAGCTGGCGCGGACGGTGTTCTGCGGGGTCGCCTTGTAGACCAGTGCGGCGCGGGGGGAGAGCTGCAGGGTCTCCACGACGTTGTTGTAATCGAGCCGCCCGGCCAGGGTCAGTTCGAGCCGGTCGGTGAGGCCCGTGGTCGTCTGCACGTAGCCGCCGTACGCCTCGATGCGGTCGCTGCCCTCGTTGCGTCCCACGATGCGCCCGTCCGTGCGGGGCACCACAATGTCGGCGTCGACGCCCGTCACCATCTGCGTGCCCAGCGAGGCGAGGTCGAAATCGTACTGCAACTGGCCGTTCCACTGCAGTCCCTCGTCGATGACGCGGTCCCCGGAGCCGTAGACGTAGGTGTCGGTGCCGGAATTGTTGGCGTTGAGGTAGAACTGCCCGAACAGCCCGCCGGACTGGACGCGAAGCTGCCCGTAGGCGTACCCGAACCCGTCCGCCTGGAGCGTGCCGATGCCGGACTGCACGACGCCCGTCAGCTCCGCGTAGCCGCCGTTGAGGGAGAGGGTGGTTGCGTCGCCCGGTTTGTACTGCAGCAGGCCGTTGACGTTAAACTTCTGGTAGAGGTCTTCGCGACGCAGCTGAAATTCGTTATCACCGTCGTCGTCGAGGTCGGCCTCCTGAACGTCGCGCCCGTCGGGCACCTGACTCTGCTGTTCGTAGACACGGTACCGCCCAATCTCGCGGGCGTCGGGAGCGTCGCTGGGATCGAGCCCCCATTCGTCGGCGCGGGCGTACTGGCCGGTGACTTTGTAGCCGAGGTTGTCGGTAAAGGTGCCGGCGTTGCGAAACTGCCCGGCGAAGTACTCGCGCGAGCCGCCCGCGACGGAGACCGTCGTGCCCGGGTACTGGAAGGGGTCTTTGGTGAAGTAGTGGATGACGCCGCTGTCCACACCGGGCCCGTAGAGGGCCGAGCCGGGCCCGCGCACCACCTCCATCCGTTCGATATCGGTGGACATGTTGGGCATGATGGCGTGGAGGTTTACGGCCAGCGAGGGCACCGCCGCCTCGCGGTAGTCGGTGAGCACGTAGGCGGAGCCGCTGAACGCTTCGTTGAAGCCGCGCAGCACGACCTCACGCCGGTCGATGCCGGTCTGTGCCATGTCGACGCCCGGGGCCGACCGGATGGCTTCAATCGAGGAGGTGTTGACCTCGCGCTGGATCTCCTCCGGCTGCAGGACGGAGATGGAGGCGGGCGCATCCAAGATCTTCTCCTGCCGGCGGGAGGCGGACACGACGATCGTCTCGAGGCTCTGGGTGGCCGGCGACAGCTTCACGTCCAGCGTGCGCGTGCTCCCTGCGGTGAGCGTTACCGAGACCGTTCGGGCCTCGTACCCGACGAACCGAACCTCGACGGTGTACGCCCCCGGGGCAAGGCCCTCAATTCGGAACGACCCGTCAGCGTCTGTGGAGGCCCCGGCAATTGCGGCTGTCTCCTCCGTGCGAAAGGCCACGTTGGCGCCCGGCAGGGGCGTGCCCTGTGCGCCGTCCACCACCGTGCCGGTGACTACGGCTGTGTCCTGGGCGGTGGCCGAGAAGGGGACAACGAGGAGGAAAAAAGCGGTTCCAAAAAGCCATCGGGAAAACCCTGAGCCAGGGAGCAGAGAGGGCATAGCGGTGCGCAGCGGTGGATGAGACGGACGGTTGCATGGGGGGCCGCCGGGGGGCAGACGGTACCTGGGAGGCTACGAAAAAATGAAGACAAGATCAACATTTTTGGCCACAGCGTTCTTTGGGCGCCGGGGGCGGAAGAGGCCAATGGGGCGGGGGGGTCAGGCATCGGCGGCGGGCAGCGTCTGGCGAAGGAGCCGGGCCACATTTCCGCCCATGATCTGCTCGATCTCGTCCGGCGAGAAGCCCGCGTCCAGCAGGGCCTCGGTGAGGTGGGGCAGGCCAGTGGCATCGAACGGGACCGAGACGGTGCCGTCGTAGTCGGAGCCGAGTGCCACGTGCTCTACCCCCACGAGGGTGGCCACGTGACGCATGGCGCGGGCGGTGGCCGCGGCCGATTCTCCGCAGACGACACTCTCCCAGAGGCCGATGCCGACAACCCCGTCCTGCGCGGCGATCATGCGGAGGTGTCGATCGCTCAGATTGCGGGGAGTGTCGCAGGTGGCGCGCACGCCGGTGTGGGACACCACCACGGGGGCGTCCGTGCGGGTGAGGACGTCCTCGATGAGGGCGTTGGAGGCGTGGGCGAGGTCGACGAGGACATTTTGGGCGCTCATCCGCCGGAGTACGTGTTCGCCGAACTGCGTGAGCCCGCCCTTTTCGAGGCCGGTATTCGACCCGCCGAGGGCGTTGTCGTGGAGGTGGGTGAGGCTCATCATGCGGTAGCCGGCGTCCACGAGCGTGTCGACGTTCGCAGCGGTGCCCTCCAGGGCATGCAGGCCTTCGATGGCGAGGAGGGTGCCCATCGTCGCGGGGGCGTCCCGGCGCCGGTCCAGGGTACGGTCAAGGTCGGCCCGGGTACGGAGGAGGGTAAGGGGGTCGTCGCGGGCGACGGCGCGACGAAGCTTTTGCGCCTGGTACAGGGCACGCTCCAGGCGGCTCGTCCAGGTACGGACGGGCCAGCGCTGAGCCGCCACGAGGTAGGGAAGCTGGTCGGAGTCGCCGGCGGTGCCGGCGTAGCTCCGGTCGGAGGGGCTCTGGGTGACAGCGGCGAAGACCTGCAGCCCCACGCCGCCGTCGCGGAGGCGGGGCACGTCGGTGTGGCCGTAGTCGTGACGCTCCAGGGGATCGCGGGACCAGAGGAGAAGATCGTTGTGGAGATCGGCCACGAGGAGCGAGTCGTGCAGGGCCTGTGCACGAGCGGACGGCGGTGCTGCGGGGGCTTCCGGCTTTGGGTTGAAGCGGGCGTCGGCAACAGGGGCCGCGACGGTGAAGTAGCCGAGCAGGACGAGGACGAACAGACCGGCGATGCTGTATAGAAATGGACGAAGCATAGGGAAGACGGAGGGTGAGAGGCAATAGGAAGCGGCACACCGCTGGTACGGCGGGGCGCCCAGCTGGATGCAGCGTGCGGACGAGCCGGAGGGTCGAGGGCACTTTGGCACCAACCAGCGGGGCGCGATGATGCAGAAGATGGCCCCCGCTCGGCTCTCCAGTGGCGAAGGGCACGCTCACAGGCTCCGGGACGGCGGAGCACCATTGGGCACGACGTGCGGGAACGCGTCCTCCGGCCCGGGGGCTGTGCGTGAGAATGCGGGCGTGTTGCTCGATGTTGTAACAAACCCTGCGTAGCCGTGCCCAAAACAATATCCCCCGGCGTGGACACGTTCAACTATCCCTTTTCTTTTCCGCATGCACTCGCTTGACTTTTTGCCAATCTGCCTTCCGTCATGCGACGACTGTCCCTCACGTCCCTTGCATTTCTGTTGGGGCTGCTTCCGCTGCTGGTTGCGTGGGCTCCCCCGGCACAGGCGCAATACTTTGGCAAAAACAAGGTCCAGTACGACGCCTTCGACTTTCGCACTCTGGAGACCGAGCACTTCGTCTTCTACTTCTACCCCGAAGAGGAGCGGGCCGTGCGGGATGCTGCGCGCATGGCCGAGCGCTGGTACGAGCGCCACACGGAGGTCTTTCTGCACCGCTTCGACGAGAAGAAGCCCATCATCTTTTACGCCAACGACGCGGACTTCCAGCAGACCAACGTGACGCAGGCGCCGCTGGGCCCCGGCACCGGCGGCTTCACGGAGCCCCTCCAGGAGCGTGTGGTCATGCCGTTCACGACGTCCTACGGCGAGACGAGCCACGTCCTCGGCCACGAGCTGGTGCACTCCTTCCAGTACGACCTGGCGCTCAACCAGGACACCCTCGGCCTTAACCTCCGCAACTTCCCCACGTGGCTCATTGAGGGCATGGCCGAGTATCTGTCGCTGGGGCGGCAGGACACCCATACGGCCCTGTGGATGCGCGATGCGGTGCGCCGCGACGACATGCCGTCGTTCGAGGCCCTGGCCAATCCCCGCGAGTACTTTCCGTACCGCTACGGGCAGGCCTACCTCGCCTACCTCGGCGGCAAGTACGGCGATCAATCCGTGACGGATCTTTTTAAGCGCGGCGGCCAGGTGGGGGTGAAGGCCGCCCACGAGGAGCTCTTTGGCGTCTCGGCCGACTCGCTGGTCGAGGAGTGGGGCGCGGCCACCCGCGAGGCGTACCTGCCGCTTCTGGAGGGCCGCACGCCGCCCGATTCGGCCGGGCAGACGGTGCTCAGCCCCGAGACGAACGGCGGTCGTGTCAACATTGCCCCTTCTCTCAGCCCCGACGGGCGCTACGTGGCGTTTATCTCGGAGCAGGAGCTCTTTTCCTTCAACTTGTACGTGGCGGATGCGGAAACCGGCGAGGTGATCGCGGAGCTCGACCGCGCCGGCACCACCGGCCACTTCAACGCGCTGCGCTTTATCAGCTCGTCGGGCACCTGGTCGCCGGACGGGCGCCGCCTCGCTTTTGTGAGCTACGAAGACGGCGACAACCAGATCACCCTCTGGAACGTGGTGACGGAAGAAATTGAGCGGAGCTTTTCGGTGGACGGCGTCACGTCGATGAAGAATCCTGCGTGGGCGCCGGGCGGAGAGCGGTTGGCCTTCACGGGCACCGACGGCGGCATCAGCGACCTGTACGTGCTCGACCTGAACACTGAGAAGGTGCGCCAGCTGACGAACGATCGCTACGCCGACCTCCAGCCCACCTGGGCGCCGGATGGGGAGACGATTGCGTTCACGACCGACCGGGCGGAAACCGATTTCGGGGCGCTCAATCCTTCGTCTCGGATGGACCTGGGGCTTCTGGACGTATCGAGCGGGGCGGTGACGGTGCGCGAGCCGTTTGGGGATGCGCTGCACCACACCCCGCAGTTTGCCCCGGATGGACAGAGCCTGTATTTCATTAGCGACCAGGATGGATTTAAGGACGTCTATCGGGTGGGCCTGTCGAGTGGGGAGCGTGCACGGGTGACGCGCCTCAAGACCGGCGTGACCGGCATCACCGCGCTCTCGCCGGCCCTCTCTGTCGCGCAACGGAGCGGCGACATGCTGTTCTCCGTCTACGCCGACGGGGAGTACACCGGCGTGCGCCGCCCGGCGGACAAGGTGGAGGGCAGGCCGGTGTCGTCCGTGGCGTCGGGAGGCGCTCGTTCTGTGGGGACGCCCCACAGCCGAGACACCACCGCGGCTGCGCCGGCGGTCGCTGCGGCCCCGCCCGATACGGCGGAGCCGGCAGGGGTGCTTCCGCCCGGCGGGGCAGAAGAAGAAGGGCTGGTGGCCGCCAATCTCCGCGACGCGTCCACCGGGCTTCCTCCTGCCTCCACGACGTATGAGGCAGAAGACTACGAGCCCACCCTCCGCCTCGAGGCCATTGCTCCGCCGCGCGTAGGGGCCTCCATCGGGGGGCCGTTTGGGGGCGGGCTCTCGGGGGGGATTGGGTTCCGGTTTGGCGACATGCTGGGCCACCGCAGCCTTACGGTGGCCGTGCAGGCGCAGGGCAGCTTTCGGGACATCGGCGGCGGGGTCTCCTACGTCAACCGGCGCGGCCAGCTCAACTGGGGCGGCACCCTCAGCCACACGCCGCTCATCTTCTCCGCCGGAACGGTGCCGGTAAGATCGGAGGGGGGACAGGTCACCGGACTGGCGAGCGTGGTCCAGCGAGCATACATCACGTCCGCCAGTGGCACTGCGTCGTATCCACTCGGCCCTACGCGGCGGTTTGAGGCTGCGCTCGGCGGTACGCGATACGGGTTTGGCACCAACGTGCGCACCGCTGGGCTCGTCCCCGACGGCACCGCGGAGCAACTGGAGGCGTCTTTTGGCGACCGCACCCCCAAGTACCTCGCGAATGCAAGTGTGGCCTACGTGCGCGACTTTACGACCAATGGGCTTACGGGCCCGCTGCAGGGCGGCCGCTGGCGGCTGGAGGTGGCCCCCACGGTGGGGACGCAAAACTTCGTGACGGCCCGCGCCGACCTGCGTCGGTACGTATACGCGGAGCCGGTGACCCTCGCGTTTCAGGCGCTGCACGTGGGAAACTACGGCGCCTCGTTTAGCGACGAGTTTGGCGTGGGGAACGAGTACATTGGCTACCCCTACGGCCAGGGCTTCGTGCGCGGCTACAGCGTGCAGAGCATTGCGAATGGCATTCGGGAAAACGGAGGCTGCACGCCGGTGGAGGGCGACCCCACGCGCTCGCGTTGCGCCGAGATCGACCGGCTGTACGGAACGCGGGCCGTTACAACGCGCGCTGAAGTCCGCATTCCACTTCTGGGGCCGGAGCGCCTCAGCCTGATTCCGTTTCGGTACCTGCCGACCACGCTGGCGCCGTTTGTGGATGCAGGCGTCACGTGGACCGGCGACGAGGCCCCCACTCTCGCCTTCGAGACGAAGAGCGCCGACACGACCCTCCCGGTTGTGAGCACCGGCGTGGCGGCCCGCTTCAACATCCTGGGCAGCTTCTTGCTGGAGGCCTACTACGCCCGTCCCTTCCAGCGCCGCGACACGACTTGGGAGCTTGGCTTCCGCGTCTCGCCCGGCTTTTAGTCCAGGGCGAAGTGGCCGGCGAGGGGCAACGCTTTTTGGGCGGACGTCCGCTGTGGCACACACGTCCGCTGTGGCTCGGGGACTGCCGGGAGGCGGCTGGTCTCGCCCGAGCGTTGGCCCTGCGCAGAAGGCAGAGCGAGCCCGAGGCCGTTCGGTCGCACGGCCCTGAGCCGCTACACGACAGAGAAAGAGTGGGGGAATGCCCCACTTCCTCAAATTTCTGCGGCTGTCCTTGAAGGAAATGCTTTCATCTCGTAACATGTGGCCGTGGTTCGCGGTGCAATTGGAAGTGCCCGCCCCTCCCCGCTCCCTCGTTTCTCACAATCGCGTTCTGGTTTTCATGTCGACTCCTGAGTCTGCTGCGCCGGGCAAGGCCTCTGGGCCGGAGGCACCCTCGGAGGGATCGAAGGAAATTTCTCTCGACGAGTTTGAGCCCTACGGGACGCTCGCCGTCACCGGCTCCTACTTCGTGCTCCTGCTCGTGCTGTACGCACTGCTGTACTTCGTCGAGTTTGCCACGCATGCTCCCCACATCATTGATTGATACACCCCCGGCAGAGGCGAGGCACGCACGGGGGGAAAGAGGGAGTACAAGCGGGAAGAGTCTTGGGGGGACAGCCCGTTTCGCACAGGTCGGCAACGCCACGTGATGCCGCGTTCGCCCCATCAGCGGTCGTCTTCTTGCGCTCTACCCAACCCTGTTACGTCCTGATCGACCATGCACGTCCACCGTTTCGAAAAGCTCTGGATCGGGCTGTCCCTGCTCCTGATCGCAGGGTTCATCGGCATTGTGCTCTTCGGCTTCACAGTGATGGACCTGAAGGTGCCCGGCATTGAGGAGGGTCGACAGGTTGACCCGACAACCGTTCTCTCGGACGAAGAGTTTTCCAGGCCGGGGGTGCGCAAGATCAGCGACGACCACTACGAGGTCTACATGATCGCCCAGCAGTTTATCTTCCGGCCGGGAAGCACCCAGCCCCTGACCCTCCCGGCCAACACCAGGATTACCTTCCACATGACGGCCCCAGACGTCATGCACGGGTTTGAAGTGCCGGGAAGCGGCCTGAATGCGACAATCATTCCGGGGCAGATTGCGACCTTTAGCACGCGCTTCCCTGAGGCCAAAAGCTACGGCATCATCTGCCACCAGTACTGCGGGGCGGCCCATCACAACATGCAGGGCAAGATCAACGTCGTCCCCCCATCCGAGTTTGACGAGAGCAACCTGATATCGCAATGACGTTTGTCAACCACTACCCGAAAGCGGCGCGCCTGGTGAAGGCGAACTTTATTGTCGCCTTCGTGGCCCTTGCCATCGGGGGCTTCTTCGGCCTCATCCAGGCCCTGCACCGCACGGACGTCTTTCGGGGCTTTGTGTCCTCGGTGGAGTACTACGACGTGCTCACTGGCCACGGCGTCCTGCTGGCGCTTGTCTTCACCACGTTCTTCATCACCGGTCTCTACCAGTGGGGCGTGACGCGCACCATGGAGCGAGAGCCGGAAAACACCACGTTCTCGTGGTCCTGGTTTGTGATGATGGTGGTGGGCACAGTGATGACGGCCACGGCCATTCTCGCTGGCCTCGTGCCCGGCAGTGGCATGAGCGCAGCCGTGCTTTACACCTTCTATCCGCCCCTGCAGGGCCATCCGCTCTTCTACATCGGCCTCGCACTGCTGGTGGTCGGGTCCTGGATGGCCGGGGGCGACTGGTTCTGGAGCTACCGAAAGTGGCGGGCCAACAACCCGGACGCCCGCATTCCGCTGCAGACCTACATGGTCATCTTTACGTGGCTCATGTGGTACATCTGCTCGCTGGGCGTGGCGCTGGAGGTGGTGGTGCTTCTCATTCCGTGGTCGCTCGGCATTGTGCAAAAAATCGATCCGCTGCTGCCCCGCACGCTGTTCTGGTTCTTCGGCCACGCGGTGGTCTACTTCTGGCTCCTGCCGGCCTACTTCGTGTGGTACTCCATCCTGCCGAAGCTCTCGGGGGGACGCCTCTTCAGCGATCCGCTCACGCGGGTGGTGTTCATTTTCTTCCTTCTGCTGTCTACGCCCATCGGGTACCACCACCAGTACGCCGACCCGGGCATCTCGCTGGTCTACAAGATGTGGGCGCTTATCATGACGCTCGTCATTCTGCTGCCGAGCCTCATGACGGCGTTTACGGTCATCTCGTCGATGGAGCACGGGGCCCGGCAGCGGGGCGGCAGCGGCTACTTTGCGTGGATGGGCGCGCTGCCGTGGGGACGGCCCGCGTTTGTGGGCTGTGCGCTGGCCGGAATCATGTTCGCCGCGGGCGGCTTCAGCGGCATGATTAACGCCTCGCTCAACATCGATATGCTGGTGCACAACACCGCCTGGATTCCGGGCCACTTCCACCTGACGGTCGGCACGGCGACGGCGCTTACCTTTATGGCGATTACGTACTGGCTGCTGCCGCAGCTCACGGGGAAAGAGCTCAAGTTCAAGGGCCTCGCCCTGGCGCAGCCCTACACGTGGTTCATTGGAATGACACTGATGTCCAATGCACTGCACCGCCAGGGCCTCGCCGGCGTGCCGCGCCGCGTCTCGGAGCCGGAATACGCAGGCATTAGCTACGACGTGCCGTTTGGCACGATGGCGGAGATGAACTGGCAGGTCGCGATCGGCGGCATCACCCTGTTCGTCGCGCTGATCTTCTTCCTGGTGGTCGTGGGTGGCACGTTCTGGGCCGGGGCGCCCGCCACAAACGTCGACGACACCATTCCGCCGCCGCTTTCGGGGCCGGAGCACTCGCCGAAAGTGTTGGACAACCTGAAGCTATGGGTGGGGGTGGCCGTGGCGCTGGTCCTCATCGCGTACTCGCTCCCGCTCGCTGAGATGGTGATGGACGGGTTGTTCTCGCCGGGCGCCTTCCCTGCCCCGGTATAAACCAGGTGCCGGGGGGAGCTGGGGGGGACGGCTGGTGTGGGCACTGAACAGCGGTCGTGGCTGCCCGTCTTCGTGAAGGGCAGCGGTCTGCCGGATTCCTTTCCTCATTCGATGAGTCCTCCACCTCCCGATGCCGATGAGGCCCCCGCGCGGCCTGCGTCCGACGACGCGGACGGCGTACGCCCGTGGGTGGTGCGCCTCTTCCTCATTCTCGCGTTCGGGGTCGCGTTCGGCATCGAGGGGATGACCCTGGTGCGGTCGTACCTTCTGGACGGAGAGGAGCCGACCGAGCAGCAGGCGGATGCGACCGATGAACCGCCCGCCCTGGGGATCGGGGACGATTTGCTGCCCAGCACGGCCGTCTCGGAGCGCATTGCTCGAATGCGAATGCAGGCCCGCTCGGGGGGAGCATGGGCCTTTCGGCTGACGGTGGAGGTGGCCAACACGGGAGAGGGCGAGTACCGCCTTTCCCTCAAGGCCCTGGAGGCCGACGACGGGACCGTCTACGAGGAGGCGCCGTCGGTCACGTGTGCGCCGGGCGACTCCACGCGCCTCGTGGCGACATGGCCGATTGGGGCGGAGGCCCGCCCCCGAGCCCTCACGGCGGTGGCCGAGTGGGAGGGAGCGGGCGACTCGACCCGTACCGTGCGCCGTCGCGTTTCGTTCGGGCACGTGCCGGTGCGCATGCAGCGCTGAAGCAGCCTACACGGGCCACTCCTGCTGGGTCCAGGCCTGGTCCCAGAACATCCACTCGTAGCGGACGCTGGTGGTGAAGGCCGTCTTGGCGCGGCGCCGGGCCGAGGCGTCGGCCGCGTCGGCGAATCGCTGCAGGCGTGCCAGCAGGTTGTCCATGTACTCGTTAAACTCCGGGTCGCGGTATAGGGCGAGCCACTCGGCGTACGGGTGGTTGTCCGGAATGGCGCCCATCTCGCGCTCAAGGCGCTGGCCGAGCTCCACGTAGAGCCAGGGGCAGGGGGTGAGGGCCGCCGTGCCCTCCACGAGCGTCCCGCGCTGGGCCCGCTCCATCATGTGGTTTTGGTAGGCGCGGTTGTTCGGCGTAAGCGTGAGCTGCCGGATGTCGTCCGGGCCATAGCCGAGCTCCTCGCCGTAGCCTTCGTGCAATTCCCCCTCCACCACGAGTGCCAGCCGAGCCGCGTCGATAAACCAGAGCTTGTCGTCGGGGGCGGGGCAGCGGGTGGAGAGCAGGGAGGCGGCGTCGGCGAAGGCCTCCAGGTAGCGCGCGTCCTGCATCTGGTAGAACGTGAAGGCGTCCGCGTCCAGCGTGCCCTCGGCCAGGGCGTGCACGAACGGATGGTCGAAAGCCTCCGTCCACGCGTCGTGGGCGTGTTCGAGGCAGGCCTCCGCGAAGGGCGGGACGGAGAACGCGCGCGTGTCGAGGGGAGCGGCAAGGGAGGCGGGCATGGCTTCGCAGAATCGATGCGACGAACGAGGAGGCGAAGCCAGGGGCGGGACACACCCGCGGAAAACGACTGCGATGTGGGCTTTCCTGCGCCGGTGTGAACCGGATCAGGTTCGGAGGGACTCTCTCAGCCCGGCCGCCGCGTGGCGCCGAACACCCCCAGCTTCACGCCAAACGTAGGAGGCGCGGAGGGAAAATGCAACGGCGGGCTCGGGCTTAGGTCCGGGAGGACAGTGCCCAGGCAACGCCCTCCGGCCCGGCGTTGACGACAGACGTGGTCCCGATCTCGGCGGCCTCGTCCCAGCTGCCGTGGATGTGGCCGCAGACGGTCAGCACGGGGCGGGTCTCTTCGATGGCGGCCCGGACGGCGGTGCTGCCGAGCGACTGGCCCTTCGAGTCGCGATCGACGGCGTTTTTGGGCGGGGAGTGGGAAACGAGGACCGCCCCCTCCGGACACCCCGCCAGCAGGTCCCGCGCCTCCGCCTCGCTAAAGTCGTAGCTCCACGGGCCGAAGGGGGTGATGGGAATGCCGCCCCCAATCCCAAAGAACGACTGCCCGTTGATGGTGACGCCGTCTCCGTGGAGCACGTGCGCCGCGTCCCAGCCCGCGGCCGACACCTGCGCGGCGATCTCGTCCTCGGTTTCGGCGTTGCCGGGCACCAGCACGGTGGGCGTGTCGATGGCCGAAAGCGTCTCGATGGGGGCTGCCAGGTTGCGCCGCGCCACGCAAAAGTCACCCGCGCCGACGACTACGTCCACGTCCGCGGCGCGATCGACGAGGTGGCGGCAGGCGTCGAGATCGCCGTGCACGTCGCTGAAGAGGAGGAGGTCCATGGGGCGTTTGGGAGTGTGAGCGTTCGTGCGCGAGTCACGTCGCCAGAAAATCGAGGACCTGCTGGAGGGAGCCCGTGTCGGTGGCGTAGAGCTCGGTATACCGGCACTGCGTGCAGGTAACCGTCGTGAACTGTTGGTTCTCAACGTCGAACATTGAGGAGAGGGCGCCGCCGGACGCGCGGAGTTCGGCGGTCTCGAAGGCATCGTGATCGCACTTGGGACAGCTCCAGTCGTTGTGGGTCATGAGGGAGGGAAGAGAAGACGGTTAGAGAAGAGAAGCCGTGCTGGCAAGAGGCGAACGCATGTCTTGGCGCAATGGTTTATAAAGATAAAAAATTTGATTTTCCAAGAATCAACAGGTACCCTGGAAAGGCGTTAGGACTCTCTCAGGCGGAAATAAGCCCCGCCATTGAAAAGTCTCACCAATATCGGTACCGTTAGGGGGGCATGTACGCAAATGGAATCCACCCCCGTTCCATGATGCGGTGCTGTGATTCGGGCCGCGCGCATGAGAGACCGCATGAGAAGCCATAGAATAGAACGAGGCCACAGATAGGGCCAGCGTGAAGAGGCGAGGCATGGGCGCTTTCCAGTTCTTGTGTGCACTGCGTATTAAATCATGAGCGTAGCAACGGTTTGTTCAGCAGCCTGCCCATGTGGAGAGGAGTCATCCTTGCGAAGATGTCTCACTTTGGTCATTCCATCGCAGCCGTTGCCCAATCTGTGAGCCTACCGTCGCGGTTAGCGAGGCGGAGAAGAGGCTCGGAACGGACGAGAAGAGACGAACACGAAAAGCGATGGAGGGGGGCATGCACATTGGCACTTGCGAAGACAGGAACGAGTTGAGAGGTTGTTTTTCTGCTTGTGCCCGCACGGAGACATCGGAAGAGCAACGCAGTTCGGGCAAAACAGACTGAAGAAAAGCAGCAACGCATGAGGGGCACACTCCAGGATCAGAGCTGAGGACCACGTTCAGGAAAAAGATGCGTCAAGGACCTATACATAGCCTTTTACCACTGCGTGCTTCCTTCTGCGTTACCGTATCGGTTGCCTTTGCTCCTGGCCGTGATGGTGGTGCTTGGGGGGTGTGAGAGCGATCTTGCCCGCCGCATCAGCAATTACGAGCGGATGAACGATACGGCAGCCGCGAAGCAGTTGCTCGTGCAGACCACGCGTAGCGAGCCGGAAAATGCAGAAGCCCATTTTCTACTCGGGCGGTTGTACATGCGCGAGGGCGCGTACAAGAAGGGCATCTCTGCTCTCGACGCTTCTCGGGCACAGTCTCCACGATTTGCCGAGCAAATCCGGTATGTGAAGCAGAAGCACGCCCGCGAGGAGTTTGCGACGGGGACGAAGGCGCTGGAGAGCAGCGCGTATGGAGCGGCGGAGGCGGCTTTTCAGGCCGTGCGGGTGATCCAACCGGACAATGTGGCACCGGTGAAAGCCCTGGGGCAGGTGCGGGTGGAGGCGGGGCGCCCCGAGGAGGCGCGGGCCGCCTACCGCGAGGCGCTGGAGATGGCGCCCGAGGACATTGAGCTCCTCAACAACCTTTCGGCCTTGGCGGCGGAGGCCGACGACTACTCTGCAGCCATTCGGTACGGTCGGCGTGCCCTGGAGCAGTCGTCGCCCCAGCCCCGGATTCGTAAGCGACTGGCGTATGCGTTTGTGGAGACCGAGCAGTGGCCCGAGGCGCTCGGGGCGTTTGACAAGCTGCTCCAGACCGCACCGTCGTCCACGGTGCGCCGTGACTATGCGTTTCTGCTGTTCAACCGTGAGAAGTACGGGCAAGCCCTGCCCCTGCTGGAGCGGCTGGCCGGTGGAGAGACCTCCGTGAAGGTGCTTCGGGCACTGGGAGAGGCCTACGGAGCGCTGGGACGCGCAGAGGCGGCGGCACAGACCTACCGTCGCGTCTTGCAGCGGCGCCCCGACGACCTGCAGGCCCTGCAGCGGCTGGTGATTGCGTACGAACGACTCGGCGATGAGGCCGCCGTGAACGAGCTCCGGACTCGCCTACAGCGTGTACGAACCGATGAGGACGAATAGCATGATGGCAAGCGCTCTGAGCGCGACGGGCCGGTGGTGGCTCGTGCTCCTTCTTTTCTGTGGGCTGTGGGGCGCGGTGGCGTTGTCCCAGGCCCACGCGCAGACGGGTGAGGTCCAGGCCGTCGCGCCGGCTCAGGGGTCGGTCGTGGCGGAGCCGACCGACTCTGTGCGGGTCGAGTTCGCGGGGGCGGTGGAGATCCCGCCCGGGCAAGACCTGGTTGACGTGTACGGCAGCCGTTCCGGACGCATCTCAGGGACGGGGCGGCCGACGGGGGACACGCTTTTGTACGTGCCCGATGAGCCTTTTCGCCCGGGAGAGCAGGTGACGGTGGTGCTTTCCGAGGACCTGCAGGTGGGGGGCACGCCGATCGGGGCGCCGTACGTGTGGCAGTTCACGGTTCGTACCGAGTACGGAACCGGCATCTTCGAGCCGGAGCCGCCCGTGCAGAGGCCGCAGGCGCTGGCAAGAGCAGGGGCCGAGGCGGAGGCACCGCCTGTGAAGGTGGGAGGCGTGTCCATCCCGTCGGCGGTGGTGTCGGCAGACTTCAATGAGGACCAACGGGCCGATGTCGCGGTCGTGCATCAACCCAGTGACACTGTGCAGGTGCGATATGGAAGTACGCTCTCCAACGCGTCGTTGATTTCCATGCCGGGGGCGGTCACCCTTGCGCAGGGGGATGTGAACGGCGATGGGCGGCCCGATCTTGTGACGGTACACAGCTTTCAAGATTCCCTCGGCATCCTTCTGAACGAGCCGAGCGGGTGGAGCATCTCTCGGGTGCCGACAGGATCACGGCCCACGGACGTAGAGATTGCAGATGTAACTGGGGACGGAGCCCCGGACCTTGTCGTCACGCCGTTTGGTGGAAGCGGAAGTGTGGTGCACGTGAACGACGGCACTGGTGGGTTTTCCGAGGGGCAGCCGACCGTCGGAAGCGCGGCGCTCACCAGTGTTGTTGCGCGGGACGTGGACCGGGATGGAGACCTGGATCTGCTCGTGACGAGTGCTGCGGAGGAGGCGATCCTTTGGCTCAAGAATGAGGGTGCCGGCACGTTTTCGGTCGGGGCGGGGCGCCAGTCGCTGCCCTTCGTGCCGGCTGTGCTTGCGGCGCGGGATGTGTTCGGAACGCAGGGGGGAACGGTGGGGGATGGATGGGTGGATTTGGTGGTTGCCGGCCAAGACCAGGACCGGGTGCTCGGGTTTGCGAACCGGGGCACGGGCGAGTTTGCGTTCGACCGGCAGGACATTGCATCGCCGTCGTCTCCCGCCCGCACTGTCGGCCTTGCGGATGTGGACCCGGAGCAGGAATCGACCTATGATCTGGACCTGTTTAGCACCCACTCCCCCCAGGATACGGTACAGGTTGCGGGCAACCGAGACAACGACGAGTTTATTCCGGATCGCCTCGTGAAAACCGCCTTTCCGCCGGTGGGCGGGGCCGCACTGGACCTCGACCGGGATGAGGACCAGGACTACGTAGTGGCCGACCAATCGGGCGGCCGTCTTCAGGTTCTCAGAAACCAAGGTGGACGCCCGGGACTTGGCATCGTGAGTCGCACGCAGGTTGCATTTGGGGAAGTGTGCGTGGGCGATGATAGCACAGCGACCGTGTCCGTGACCAATCTCACGAATCGGCCGCTGGTGGTGCGTGCGCTGTCGGTTCCCGACGGCTTTGCGCTGGTCTCCTCCGTCCCCGATACCCTGGCGCCGGACCAGAGCCGCGCGCTTGAGATTGCCTTTGCCCCCACACAGCGTGGCCTTTACGGGGGCAGCTTGGTGCTGGAGCTGACCGAAGAGACTGGAACGGCGATGGGGACACAGGGCGTGTCCATCAACCTGTCGGGCACCGGCGTAGAGGCGGCTATTGCCGCCATCCCGGACACTCTCTCCTTCGGGGAGGTCTACGCCGGCAGTACGGCAACGCGTCAAACCACCCTCGAGAACGACGGCAATATCGACGCGCAGGTCGATACAGTGCTGGGGCTTGATGGCGCGGCGTTTGCTGTGGAGCAGATGCCTGCGCTCATTCCGGATCGAGGGGGGCGAACGGCCACCTTTCGGTTCGATCCACCGGAGCCAAACCGTGCCTATGTCGACACCGCGGCGGTAATCACGTCTGGCAACTGTGGCGCCGATACGACGAAGGTGGTGCTTCGGGGGAGCACCGCGCCCCTGAAGGCGGACCTCGTGGCCGAGGCGCTGGACATTGTGGACGGCCCTGACGATACCGTACGTGCGACCGAACGCCGCGGGGTGGTGTGTGAGTTTTCCAACCAGGGCGACACCACGAGCGGCCCCTTCTCCCTCGCCGTCTTGCGGGACGGCAATCGGGTGCAGACTCGCTCTTACGATTCCCTGGCGACGGGGGCGACGGTTCGCGCGGAAGCGGTCCAGGTATCGTTTCCGACGCCGGGCACCGCACGGCTGGCCTGTGTTGTGGACGCGGACGCGGAGGTGGACGAACGACGGGAGGACAACAATCGGGTGGAGCGAACGATCGAGGTGCTTGCTCCCCCGGCGCCCGACCTGGTCGCGGAGTCGCTGGACTTGGTGGGGGAGGTGCCGAGTCCGCTGCGCGTGACGGATTCGGTGGCGGTGGCGTGCACGATCTCGAATGCGGGCAGTGAGGGGGCGGGGTCGTTTTTGGTGGGGATTGCCCGCAACGGCGCGCGGGTGCAAGAGGAGACGGTGGACTCGCTGTCGGTGGGGGCCACGGTGCAAACGGACACGACGACCGTTCCGCTGGTGGCCGCGGGGACGGTAACCATCCGCTGTACGGCGGACGCAGAGGGAGAGGTGGACGAGCGTGGGCGAACGACCAATAATGTCGTGGAGCGCACGCTGACGGTCCAGCCGCCCCCGGCGCCCGACCTGGTCGCCGAAGATCTTCGGAGCGTCGGGCGCAGTGCCGATAACGTCCAGATCGATGACACGCTGGGGGTTGTTTGCGACTATGCCAACCAGGGCTCTGCCGATGCGGGCCCGTTCCAGGTGCGCGTCTCGCGGGGAGGGACGACCGTAGAATCCCAGACCGTGGAGGGATTGGGGGTGGGGGCGGCCGCGCAGACGCCAACCATATCGATCGCATTTCCGCAAGAGGGCCGCACGGAGATTCGCTGCGAAGTGGATCCGGAGGAGCAGGTTGACGAGCGGGGGCGGTTGGACAACAACACTGCAGTGCTAACCCTTACCGTTCAGCGCCCCGACCAGCTGTCGGTAGCGCCCAATCCGTTCACCCCGAACGGAGACGGCATTAACGACACTGTCCGGTTCAAGGTGAGCGAGTTTGGGTTGCGGCAGCCTGTGCTGCGGATCTACACGTTTGAGGGGCGAGAGCTGCGCACCATCGACCAGCTCCAGGCCGGAGAGCTCCGGTGGAATGGTACCGATTCTGGAGGCGATGGGCAACCCCCAGGGGTGTACCTATACGTCGTGGAGGACGGGGGCGAGACGGTTTCGTCCGGCCACATCACGCTTGCACGCTAATGGGAAACGGGATACACAGCATGATTGACGTTTCCAGACATTCTGGATGGGCCTGGGGCGCTCTTCTGCTGCTGGTCGGCGCGCTGTTGCCGCCTATAAGCCACGCGCAGCGCTTCATCACGGGGCCGTCCATGGCGCTCGACGATGCAACGTCGATGCTGCGCAATCCCGCCACCATGGGGTTTCACCGTACACAAATTGCGCTGGGTGCCAAGGCGCACCACGTAGGCCTGGGCAGCGCATCGGGGGTGCCGCTGCGGCAGGGATACCTTGCGGCCTCGACCCCATTCCTGGTGGGCGATTGGCTGGGAGTGGGGGGCGCCGTCCGTTATTTTGACACGCCCATTTTTAAGAAGCGCGCGTTTGGGCTGAGCGTCTCGGGGCGCTTCCTGCAGGTGTTCTCGGTCGGGGCGCGGGTCTCGGCCCTCAACCTGTCGTACAACCGAAGCGAGTTCGTAGGGGTAGAGCCCGATCCGGTGTTTGAGCAAGGCACGGGCAAAACCACGCTTACCGGCACGCTTGGGCTGTTTGCCAAGCCGCTGCCCGCGCTCAATCTTGCCGCGGGGGTGCGCAATCTCAACCGGCCCAATCTCGCTCTCGGAGGTGGCACCTTCCGGGCCGAACCGGAGATTTTTGGGGGCGCGTCCTATGCCGTCGGCCCCATCCGGGCGCGGGCGGAAGTGTCGCACGGCGAGTATGGACTGGACGTGCGGGCGGGCGTGGAGGCGTACTCGACCGACGGCTCATACGTGCGGGTGGGGAGCGACGCGATGTTCAACACCGGCCGCGTGGAGGGACAATTGCATGTCGGGGGGCCGCTGAGCGTAAACTATCAGTACACCCTGCCGACCTCGTCCCTGCGCAGCGCCTCCACTGGCTCCCACCGGTTTGGGGTGGTGTACGAATTTGGCCGGGCGCCGGAGCCGCCGGAGATGCCGGAGCCACCGTCACTGATGCTGGAGGCGGAGCGAACGGAGGTCGCGCCACGCCTGCGCCCAAGCCTGTACATCTCGTCTCCGCACCCCACCATGCAGCACCTGGAAAAGCGGGTGGAGCGTGCCGTGGACGTGCCGCCGGCCGTAGAGGCGGCCCTGGCAGAGCAAGGCCTGGGGCGCCTCGACAGCAGCTTTGCTTCCACGCGTGGCCGCACGCCCGGCCGGCCCGTCGACGCTGTGCCCGATTACGTGAAGCTCCCCGATGTGCTCACGGCGACGTACGATTCCACCTTCGGCCGGCTCTCGCAGCGCCTCGCTGCCCAGTCGCCCAATACGCTACAGCTCATTGCGGGCGCAAAGGACAGCCTCCGGACCTACGGGCTGTACAACCGTCTCCGCGAAACCACCGATTTGTCTCCGGAGCAGCTTCGCGTGATTGCGCCGACGGACACCGCCGCCGCCGCGCCTGCCGACTCTCTCCGCCTTCCGCGAGAAACGCGCCTGCACATCCTTAACCCCGAACGCACCACCTTTACGCTCCTCTTCCCCTACCTGAAGGGGCGAGACGGCCTCTGGCGCGTCCGCATCCAGGACCGGGCCGGTGTGCCGGTGCGCCTCTTCCGTGGGCGCGGCGTGCCGCCTGCACAGCTGACGTGGTCGTGGACCGACGACCAGGGCGAGCCGCTGGACCAGGGCGTATACACCTACGTCCTGGAATGGGAGGGCCTGAACGGGCGCACCTACCGGTCGAACAAGAAAAAATTCACCGTCCAGAAAACCGTCCGGAAAATCACCTTCGAAGTGACACAACAACCCGGCGTCCTGGAGGCCCCGTCCGACGCCATCGAGATCCGCACCGACGACGATCCTGCTCCTAACAAAAAGTGAACTGGCCCATGCGCGCAATGAATACGTGCTTTCGGATTGCTTTTGTCACTCTATTCCTGATTGGCGGCCCTGCAGGCGTCAGCTATGCCCAGCAAGCCGCCGACACAACGGCCGCGGCGGGCTCGGAGGGCGGGCTCGTTCTGTGGAACATTATTGGAAAGGCAGGGGGCTTCCAATGGCCCATTTTGGGCATCCTGGCGATCGGGCTCTTCCTCATCCTCGCGAAGGTGTACGAGCTGTTTCAGGACCGCTGGGCGGGGGCTGCACTGGAGGAGGCGCACATTCCGGAGATGGGCACGCAGGAGATCGTGGACTTGGTGCAGGACCAGCAGCAGAGCATGCTTGCGGAGATGCACGCGACGCTGCTGAATGTGTATCGCACCACCCAGGACGCCGGAACCCTGCACGAGGAGGTGGCCAACTTTGTGCAGTCGCAGCGCGAGCGGTTCGATACGTTTAAGCGGCGGGTCGATTTCTTGGCGGACACGGCGGGCGCCGTGGGCCTGCTCGGAACCGTATGGGGCATGTTTACGCTCTTCTACGGTGGCAACATCAGCGACAAGCAGGCCATCCTTGGGGGCATGGGCGTTGCGCTGATTTCGACGCTCCTGGGACTCATTGCGAGCATTACCCTCAACCTCATCTCGACGGAAGTCTACAGCTTCTTCGACAGCCGCATCGATCAGATTGAGGACGAGGGCGATGAGTTGCGCTTCCGCCTTCTGGAGTTGTCGCCCCATAAAAACGGCGCCGCCGCCGAGGGCTCCGTCCCGGACGGCAGCGGAGACGGGCAGGCGTCCCCGGCGGCCCCCTCGCCCGCGGAAGCCAGTGCGGCGGGCGCGCCGGACGCAGGCGTCCCGGCCTCCACAGCCTCCGCCACGGCAACTGCCGCCCCCCCCACGCCCCAGCGCCTGGAGCTCGTTGGCATTCCGAAGGAGGGCGTGGTCGGGACCGAGCTGTCTGCGGTGCAGCTCCGGGCCGCGGCAGAAGACGGCACGCCTGTCCCTGATGTGCCGGTACAGGTACGGGTAGGGGCGGACGACGGCACCCTCAACGGAAGCCATGCCGAGGTGACGCTGCGGACAGAGGAAGACGGTACGGTGCAGTTTGACTGGGCGCTGCCCGAGGCGGCGGGCCGTTGCACGGCGGAGGCCCAGCTGCCGGGCGCTGAGGCATCGGCCGCTCGCACCCTCAGCGTACAGGCCCGCCCCGCGGCGCCCCACCACTACCGCACCCAGGGCAACAACCAGGGCGCGGCCGGGGGGCAGGAACTGCCCAATCCCCTCCTCGTGGCGCTGGCCGACGAATACAAAAATCCCGTTCCCGACCACACCGTCCGGTTTGAGGTCGTCTCCGGCGGGGGCACCTTTGGCGACGGGGCGCAAACCCAAGAGGTAACCACCGACGAGGAAGGGCAGGCGGCGGTGCCTTTCGCCGTCGGCGCAGAGCCCGGGCTAAACACCGTAGAAGCGAGCATCGGGAGTGAGACGGTGCAGTTTCAGGCCATGACGCTGGGGCAATAGACGCCGAGGCAGTAGACGCTGGGGCAGGAGCCCCGTTCCTCTCCGCTTTCCTGTTTAGACTTCCCTTTCGTGCGACATGGGACAGGCCGGATACCTGCTACGCTTCGTCGACATCGTGCTCATTCTGCTCTTCGGGTTCATCTGCATCTCCAGCATCAAGCCCAGCAGCGTGCAGCCCCCGGAGAGTTCTGAGGCCCCCTACAAAAACATCGACCCGAGCCAAATCGTTTTTGTGAGCATCCAAAACGACGGGTCGTTTCTCGTGGAGGATGAACGCCGAACACTGCGCACCCCTGCGAAGCTCCGGACATTCTTACGGCAGAAGCGAGACGCCCTCGGCCGAGCGGAGATGAAAGCGCGCCTCCGCAGCAGCCAGACAGCCCCAATTTACTACCTTATGCAGGCGGCCAAGATCTGCAAACAGCTTGGCATTCCGAAGTCCATCGAGGTCGAAATTAATCGCTCACGCTAACGGTTCTTTCCCTCTATGCTCAGCAGCAGCGGATTTTTGATTCGGTTTATCGACATTGGGCTCATCTTGCTGCTCGGGTTTCTCTGGATCAGCGACATCAGCTCGTTCACGCACATCGAGATGCCCAACAAGCCGCCAGAGCAGAGCGAGGCGTCGCAGCAGCAGTCGCTTACGTTCGTGCGGGTGGATGTGGCAAAGGCGGGGCAATTCGTCGTGCGACAAGTGGAGCCTGCAGAAGAGATTTGTGCCCCAGACGGGCGGGCCGCCCTGGAAGACTGTCTGCGTGCAACGAAGGACCGGCTTGAGGGCAACGACCGCCGCCCCATTGTGCTGATTGAGCCCAGCGACGAGTCGGCCGTACAGCACACCGTCGACGTGATGGACGTGTGCGACCGCCTGGGCATCGCCAAAAACATCAATAAGAGTGAGCTTCAGCTGTAGCCATGATTACACCGTCTCCTCGGGATGACAGTTCTGTCCGGCGCCGCGTCGCCGCACTGGCAACAGTGGGCATGGTGGTGCTGTCCTCGGTGTTGATGGCCGTGGTGAGCGTGCCGGAATTTCGGAGTCCCCGCGACACATTTAAGGAGATCGACCCGGCGCAGCTCACCCAGCTGCGCCCCGATCCCCCCCCGGAGCAGTCCACGGAGCAGCCGGAGGAGGAGCCGGAAGAGCCGCAGGAGGAAGAGCCGGAGACAACGCCGGAGCGGATCGAGGCGCCGGACCTGCAGCTCAACTCTCCCACCCAAGAGCCCACCCCCCAGGCCACGGCGGCCGCGGACGCGCAGTCGGAGGCCGAGGTGGAGGCCTCGTCCGGCGGCGGCGAGGTATCGGTGGAGCGGACTCAGGTGGGCGGGCTCGATGCATCCGAATCGTCCCGTTCGCCCACGGCGGCGGCCCTGCCCAACGCCCCGTCGCAGCCTTCAGGCGGCAGTGGCAGCGGGGCCGGCATCGCGGTGGAGGAGGCCGGAGATGGATCATCCGGGGGCGGGGGCGAGGACGCATTTGCGAGCGGCGGTCCCCTCGCGGCGGGGGCGGAGGAGGCGGACTCAGAAGGCGACGGCGCGGCAGCGGTAACCATTCAGGACGCCAGCCAGGAGGACTATACGAGCGTAGAAGCGAGCAAGCTGATTCAGTGGATGCGCCAGAATCCTGCCGCCCTCCCGCCTGGCATCAATCAGCTCGTGGGGTACCAGCCCAGCTTTCTATCGTCCACGATTAGCGACCTGTCAACGAGTCAGGGCGAGTACGAAATGTACCTCATGTGCAAGCCCGATCTTCGCGAGATCCACGTAGTCCTTGTGCAGAACGGAGAGGCCAAGTACCTGGTTGACCGCAGCTTCCAGAAGCAGAGCCGGAAGTTTCGAGTCGGGCCGATTCGCCGCAGCGGCGGCACCATCATCGGGGTGCAGACCCGCGCCCAGTCGAGGGGACAGAAGTCGAAGCAGTTCTACAGCGTCTTTCTTTCGTGGTGGGACGAGGCGAAGGCAGACGTGTGACGTTGTGCACAGATCTTTTCAGTTTTCCCGTTTGCATGATGCGATCGCTCTCGATTCTTGCCGTTGCCGTGCTTCTTGTGGGATGTGGGACGAGCGAGCCCACCACAGCCCCTACGCCGGACGCCTCCTCCCGTAGCTTTCGTGCGTATGTGCCGCCAGGGGTGGACAGCAGTACGGCTCAGAGGGCCGATTCCATGGCACAGGACGCGTTCGTGTCTCTGGAGAAACAGCAGGAGGCCCGGTCGCAAGTCGAGAGGGGGGACTCACTGGTGGAGGTGAGCGATACGCTCTGGAAATATCTCGACCTGGCCGCCGATACGAGTGCGGCCGACAGTGTAGGCCAGGACCGACGTGCGGAGGCCCTGCGCGCCTACAACCGCGGTGCCAAATCGTTGATTAAGTACCAAAAGGTGACGCGGGCGGCAGAGCTGGACAGTGCGAAGCTGGCCCAGATGCAGGCTGACCTCTTGAAAAACGCACAGACGGCATTTGAAGAGGCCATTCAGCTCAATCCCTACGACCAGGGCACGCAGAGCCTGCTGGCGCAGGTGTACCAGCGACGGGCAAATCGGCTGGGGCGCGAGGAAGACTACCAGAAGGCAATTGCCATCTATCAGAAGCTTACGCGTCTCCGGAAGGATCAGCCCGGCCTGTACCTCGGTCTCGCCAACGTCTATTTCCAGATTGAGCGCTACGACGCAGCGGCGACCAATTACGGCCGGGCGCTCGATACGTATCTCGAATCGGTAGAGCTTGCGCTGGACTCTGTCCGGGTGGACTCCGGGCGGGTGTACAACTACGCCCGAGCGGAGGCGGAGGCATTTCGGTACGCGCGGGAGGCGGAGCAATCGCTTCGGGCCTACCGCCGGGCCAAGACGTATGCCATCACCCCCGCCCAGCGGCGGTCGATGCAGGGATGGGTGGAGTGGATCAACTGGGACGACGGGAATATCGCCGCCAGTTTTGCGCGGGACTCCTTGCAGCAGCTGGCGGGCCGCGGCGACGCTGCCGCTGCTGCGGAAGGCTTTCGCGCGCTCAAATCACAGCTCCGCACCGCGTCGGCCCGCAACGAGGTTGACTGGCGCCTGGCCCAGGCTGAGTACCAGCTGGGCGAGCGCCAGCCGGCGGCCGACCGATTGCAGCGGCTTGTGCAGCGCCTTGCCCCGCGCCCTGACACGACTGCGAGCGCCGCCGCGGATTCCACCACGCAGCGATACCTGAATACCTACGGCACCATCTGCCTGAACCTGGGCCGCCGGTTCCGGCGCAAGAACCTCCGCACCGCTCTGAAATACTTAAAACAGTCGGCCGCGGTGGCATGGAAGCAGCGGGCGCTGGCCGAGTTGGAGGTCGGGCAGCTCCTGCGCAACGATGTGGAAGCCTCCATCGACTACCTTGAGCGCGCCGCTCAGCGCCCGGACGAGTTGGGAACGAAGGACAAGATGCGCCTCTACCGCACCCTGGTCAACCAGCACCGTCGCCTCGGGAACCGCGAGGAGGCGGTTGCCTACCGCAAGCGATTCATGGCGCTGCGACGCGAGGCTCGATAACTACCGATTGACGCTGCCCCCGACATGACGCACTGCACACGACGTTTCTTGGCCGGGCTGCTGGCCGCGGCGGCCCTAATGCCCCTGGCGGGATGGGCACAGGCCCCGATGGACAGCCTGCGGGGGGCCGCCTTTACACAAGTGACCCGGCCAGTGGCCCAGATTACGCAGCGCGGGGCCATCAACCGGCTGATGAACGAACTGATCATTACCCCCCGCATTCCTCGCGACTCCGTGAGCCGCATCGAGGTGATTGACGTGACGGAAAACGGATACGGCCCAGACGACCTGGTGGTGGTGTATCCGTCCGGAGAAACGTTTAACATCCAGCCGGGCATGATCACCGAGCGGGTGGCGGACATTATGAGCAGCTGGCGGCTGGAGTCGGAGTTTCAGTACGACGGGGCGCTCATTGCGGCCGATTCGCTCCGTCCCGACACGGCGCAGGCCGGGGCGTCGCGGTCAGATTCTGTGCGTGCCGGAGCGGCTGGGCTGCGCAAGCCGGCCCAGTACAGCATCACGGCGGACTTGCTGGAAGCGGTGCAGCGCAACTACTCGGGCGATTCGTTGAGCGTGCTGTTGGAACGCACCGATCAGGGGCTTACGGTCGAGATGTGGAACTACGACGAGTCGAGGATGCGGTTTGAGCCGCCAGACATGGGCCCTCCGGACACTGTGCGGGTGCGAGACATGGTGTACGTGGTGCGGAGCGACTCCGTGGTGTATGACGTGATCTATATCAACAAGACGGTGGAAGAGACAACGTACATTCCGGAAGAGGGCCCAGTGTCCTCTGCGCCGCCGCCCCCGGGGGGCTCCACCGGCGCGGGCCGAGAGCGGCGGTGACAACGGTTACGAGGCCTGGCGCAATGCGCGCGCCGAGTTGCCGACGACGCCAAGGCTGCTGGCGGCCATGGCGAGGGCGGCGAAGAGGGGGTTGATGAGGCCGGCCAGGGCAAGGGGGATGGCCACGACGTTGTAGAGGAACGCCCACGCCAGGTTTTGCCGGATGCGGCGGCGAGCCGCCTGCGCCAGGGAAAAGACGGTCGGAATCCGCGTCAGGTCGCCGCGCAGGACGACGACGTCGGCGGAATCGGCGGCGAGGGCGGTGGGGCCGAAGGCGATGCCCACGTCTGCTTCGGCGAGGGCGGGGGCGTCGTTGCTGCCGTCCCCGATCATGGCGACGGCGCCCTCGTCCCGCAGCCCCCGGATGATGTCCGACTTCTCGGCGGGCTTTACCTCTGCGATCACGCGATCGATGGCGTCCTGGGTGCGGAGCGGACGGGCCGCCGCGGCGCTGTCGCCCGTGAGGACGACCACCTCTCGCTCGTCGCCGCGCAGCGCGTCCATCACGTCGAGGCCTTCGTCGCGCAGCGTGTCGCCCACCACGATGAGGCCGCGCACCGCACCGTTCCACCCCACCGCGACCGGGACCTGGGCGTTGCCCTGAGCGGTTTCGGCGCGGGCGGTCAGATCACCATTCATCGAGAGGCCTTCCGACTGCAGCCACTCGGGGTGCCCCACCCGCACGCGATCGCCACTGATGCGGCCCTCGACGCCCCGCGGATGGCTGCGCACGTCGGTGGCGGTCGCCGGCGCGCCGTCGCCGACCGGAACGCCGTCGCCGCCAGGGGCAGCGGCCTCTACGATGGCCCGAGCCACGGGATGGGCGGCGTGCTGCTCCACGGCACGGGCCCGTTGCCACACCGCGTCGTCGGCCACGGCATCGACCACCTGCATGGCGCCCGTGGTGAGGGTGCCGGTCTTGTCCACCGCCAGCGTGTCCACGTCCGGCGCCGTCTCGAAGAGGGAGGCGTCGCGCACCACAATGCCGTTCTCCAGGGCCGTCCGCAGGCCCGAAGCCACGGCGAGCGGCGTTGCCAAGCCCAGCGCGCAGGGGCAGGACACGATGAGGACGGCGAGGCCCGTGAGCAGGGCCGCGGTGGCGGAGGCGCCGCTCCAGAGCTGCCACCCGAACGCCACCGCCGCCAGCACCAGCACGAGCGGCACAAAGACGGCCGCGATGCGGTCGGCCACGCGCTGTGCACCCGGCTGGCTCGACTGGATGTTCCACATGAGGTTCACGAGGCGGTCGAGCGTGCTCTCGGCCGCAGCCCCCACCTCAATCGTCAGGGCGTTGTTCGTCACCACGGCGCCGCCGATCACGTCGTCCCCCTCTGCCCGCGTCACCGGCAGCGACTCGCCCGTCATCAGCGACTCGTCGACGGCGGCGCGCCCGTCCACCACCGTGCCGTCCACCGGGATCCGCTCCCCCGCCCGTACCAACACCCGATCGCCCGGCGAGAGGGCGTCGACGGCCACTGTTTCTGTGCCCGCCTCCGTGGCCCGACGCGCCTCGTCCACCTGCTCGCGGGTAAGGGCACTCAGTAGGTCGGTGGCCCGGCGCTTCACCTGATCCTCGTAGTAGTGGCCCAGCGACACCGCCATAATGATGACCACCGTCACGTCGAAATAGACGTCCGTCTGTCCCATGAGCACCGCGCCCGCACTGTACAGGTAGGCGCTCACGGCGGCCAGGCTCACGAGCAGGTCCATGTTCGGCTGCAGCACGCGCAGGCTCACTGCCGCCCCCCGCAGCGTGGGCCACCCGGTCATGAGGAGGACGAAGGTGGTGTAGGCCCATACGTTGGTGAGGGCGTACGTGCCGCCCGTGCCGCTGAGGTCCACGAGCCCCTCCCCGCCAAGGTGTACGGGGTAGAGGAGAACGATGTACACGGCCATGACCATCATCGTGAAAAAGCCGCCGAACACGAGCCGGACAGCGGCGTCTTGGTCGGCCGTGTCCTCGTCCGGCGCTTTCAGGTGGGCCTCGTAGCCGGCCTGCGTGAGGAGGGCCGGGAGGTCCGACTCGCTATGCCGGGATGGGTCGTACGCCACCTTGGCCATGTCGGAGGCGTAGCTCGCCTCGGCCTCGTGGAGCCCGTCCGTCGACTCAGCGACTGTTTCGATGAAGTCCTCGCAGCTGGTGCAGTGCATGCCGCGGACGTGGAGGAACGCCGTTTCCGTCGCGGGGGCGTGCGCTCCGTGAGGGGAGGCGTGGTCGTGTCCGTCGTCATCGTGGTGGCAGCAGTGTTCATCGCCGTGGTCGTGACGTTCGGGTTCCGTGGCGACGCGGTGCGCCTCCAGGCAGCCGCCGCAGCAGAACACGCCGTCTACGTCCTCGGACGTCACGGGGGCCTCGCTCGGGGCGTCGCAGTAGGTGCAGGTGGGCATGGGGACGTGACGGACTGAAGGGGGGTGGACGTCTGGATGTGGGGACGCATGGACGCGCACATGAAACCAGTCTGCTGTCCCTTCGATCCCCGGTGGGGGGTGGGTCAACGTGCTCGGGCATCGTCCACAACCTCATCTTGGCTTCAAGACAGTCGCTTGGGCGGGGGCGGTGTGCTTTGTAGATTGCGGAGATGCCAATTCTTTTCTCAACTCCTCATTCCCAAGATGACCTGGTGGGAAGCCTTGCTCCTCGGCCTCGTTCAGGGCCTTACCGAGTTTATTCCGGTGTCCTCGTCCGGCCACCTGGTCCTGGGCCAGTACCTGCTGGGGCTCGACAAGGAGACCGCCGATGTGACGTTCGAGGTGTTCGTGCACTTTGGCACGGTGCTCAGCATTCTTACGGTGTACTGGGATGAGGTGGCCGAGCTGCTGGGGGAGGCCTGGGCGGGCCTGCGGGCGCCGGCCAAGGTGCCTGCGCGCTACGCCGAGAACGACACCTTTCGCCTCGGTGTGTTCATCCTCGTCACGCTCGTTCCCACCGGTGTGGCGTACGTGCTCTTTCGGGATGCGCTGGAGCAGGCGTTCAGCAGTCCGCAACTCACGAGCGCCATGCTGCTGGTGACGGGCCTTCTTCTGCTGCTGACGATGATTCGGCCGCAGCCGGGGGGCGAGCTGAACGGCATCAAGGCCGTCGTCGTGGGGGTGGCGCAGTCGTTTGCGATGATTCCGGGCATCTCGCGGTCGGGGGCTACCATCTGCACGGCGCTCTACCAGAATGTGAAGCCGGAGCGGGCGGCCAACTTCTCGTTTCTGATGCTGCTTCCCGTGGTGATCGGGGCGACGATTCTCAAGGGCCTGGAGCTCGCGGAGCAGGGCCTCGGGACGGCGGGCATGCCGCTCCTGCTGGGCACGGTGGCGGCGTACGGGTCCGGCATCGTGGCCATCTACGTGGTGCTCGACGTGGTGCGGCGGGGGAATCTGCAGTACTTCGCGTACTACTGCTTCCTCATCGGAGGGCTGGGGCTCTGGCTGCTGTAGGATGTTTGGGGAAGGGGGAAGCGTTCGCCGTCGTGTTGGGCAGATTGGAGGGGATGGCGTCCTCGAAGAAGTCCGCTGTGTCGTCCGCGCTCGTGGAGCGGAGTCCGGTGTACTACGGGTGGGGGGTGCTGGGCATCTCGACGCTCTGCACGTAACAATTGCGTCGCCCCTCACGTCCCCCGTAGAGTGCCGCGCCGAGGCGGTTATAGTATTGGGTAGAGTGCGAGAAGGGCCGTAAAACTCCCGGCTTTCGCCGGGGGAGAAGTCAACCTTGTTGCTGTGAATGATATGGCTCGAAAGAAAGGCTTCAAGTATCGGTTCTATCCGACCGAAAGACAAGAGGCGGTCCTCGCCAACGTCTTCGGACACACCCGGTACGTCTGGAATTGGGCCCTGGAACTTCGGACAAACGCCTACTACGAAGAAGGCGAAAGTCTTAGCTACACCGATACCTCTCGGCGTCTGACGGATCTCAAGAAGGAGAAGACATGGCTCCGCGAAGTATCGAGCGTAGCCCTCCAACAGAAGCTCCGGGACCTCGACCAAGCGTTTCAGAACTTCTTCGACGGGCGCTGCGGATATCCCAACTTCAAGTCCAGACGCGACAAAGAAGCCGCTCGCTTCGCGTCGAACGCCTTCACGCTGCACGGCAAGAAGCTGTCGGTACGGTCGTGGGACTGTCCTCGTTGTGAGGCCAGTCACGACCGAGACGTGAACGCTGCCGAAAACATTCGTACCGCTGGGCTGGCGGGAGCCTTTGACAAGGCGAGTGACTCTGGAGGACACAGTAAGACGCGGGACGCCTACCGGATCGAACGATTCGGGCTGAACGCGCATGGTCCTGTGAATGAGTACTTCTGAGTACAGGCATAGAAGCTGTCGCTTCGTGCCCGTCGCGTGAGCAAGAATCCCCCGGATTTATCCGGGGGAGAAGTCAACTGCATCTTTCCTCTGAGATCTGCGTTATACACGCGGCCGATTCTTTTCCCCGCGCCTTCCCCGCCCCATGCGACTGACCGACGAGGAAAGAGCCGTTCGCCGCGAGATTGAAGACTGGCAGCACGCCGACGCTTCGATGGCGTCGCAGGCCATGAACTGGGCCATGCGGCCCGTCGACTGGGCCGTGGAGCAGGTGGTCGCGCCCGAGCAGATGGACACAGTCACGGAGCGCATTGAGCAGTTTCTCTCTACGCTGAGCGACGCCTCGGAGTGGACCCACGAGGCGGACGACATCCTGGCGGCGGCCGAAGACCGCGGCATCCCGGCCGACACGGTCAAAGACCTGCGCAATCGTCCCATTGCCGACCTCGACGCGCTGGCCCGCAGTCGCTTTCGTCAGAACACGATTCTCGCGGCGCTGGGCGGAGGGGGCACGGGGCTGGCGGGCACCGCCTTCGTCGCCGCCGACATCCCGCTGCTGTTTACCATCAACCTCCGCCTGATCCAGCAGATCGCGGCCAGCTACGGCTTTTCGCTGGAGGGGCCGATGTTTCGGCCGCTCGTGCTGTCGATCTTTAACGTCGCCGCGTCGGGCGGGCGGGAGGCGCGCAACGAGGCGCTGCGTGAGGTGAGCGTGGCCGCGGCGGCGTTTGCGGACGACCTCGACTATGCAGGGCGCGTCTCCGGCACCTTCCGCGACCAGAACCGGCACCTGCCCCGCGAGATTGCCAAGACGCTTCTGGAGCGCAAGCTGGGGCAGACGATCCCGCTGGCCGGGGCCGCCGTGGGGGCGGGCGTCAACTACTGGTTCACCACGCAGACCGCCGAGTCGGCCTTCATGTGCACCCGGGCGCTCTATCTGGACTGGAAGGAACGACGTTGACTTTTCGGGGGAAGAGGTAGGGGGGAAGGGGGAAGAGGGACTGGCTGCTCACCTCAATGGAGAGAGCCAATCATGTCTGACCAGAGCTCCGTTGAAAGCTATCGGGATTTGGAGGTGTGGCAGCGGGGAATTGTGCTCGTGGAGCGGGTGTACGAAGCGACGGATGGATTTCCAGATCGGGAGCAGTACGAGCTGACCTCGCAGCTGCGTCGGGCCGCGGTGGCAATTCCATCGAATATTGCCGAGGGCTGGGGATACAGTTCGCGCGATCAGTACGTGTACTATCTGGAGCAGGCTCGGAGTTCGCTGCTGGAGGTGGAGACGCAACTCATCATTGCGGAGCGCTTGTCGTACATCACGGAGGATATGCGAAACGATCTTCTCCGTGAGACGACCACAGAGAGCAAAATGCTCCTCTCCCTCATGCGCTCCCTCCAGTCGTAAGTCCGCCCCCGTCACCCCTTACCTCTTACCCATCACCTACTCCCTGTGCTTGTAGCCATCGTCGGACGGCCGAACGTCGGCAAGTCCACCCTTTTTAACCGCCTTACCGGCTCGCGCCAGGCCATCGTCGAAGACACGCCCGGCGTCACGCGCGACCGCGTGTACGGCGAGGCCGAGTGGGAGGGACACACCATCCCCCTCGTTGACACTGGCGGCTACGTCCCGCGCTCGGATGACCCCTACGAACGGGCCATCCGCGAGCAGGCCGAGATTGCGCTCGAAGACGCCGACGTCATCCTCTTCGTGGTGGACGTGACCACCGGCATCACGGACACGGACCAGGCGATTGCGAATGTGCTCCGCCGGGCCGACACGCCGGTTCTGGTGGTGGCCAACAAAGCGGACAACCAGGAGCGCGAATGGGCGGCGAGCGAATTCTACCAGCTGGGCCTCGGCGACGTCCATTCTGTGAGCAGCACCAACAGGCGGGGCATCGACGACATGATGCGGGTGCTCGTCGAGGCGCTGCCCGGCACGGAAGAAGCCGCCGACGCGGACCGGGTCCGCATCTCGCTGGTGGGCAAGCCCAACGTGGGCAAGTCGTCGCTCGTGAATGCCACCCTGGGCTTCGACCGCGCCATCGTCACCGAGAAGCCCGGCACCACGCGCGACACGGTGCAGTCGCTGGTGCAGTACGAGGACCGAGAGCTCATGCTCGTAGACACGGCCGGGATGCGCAAACGCTCCAAGACGGAGGGGGTGGAGTTCTACGCCACCGTCCGCAGCGAGCGGGCCATTAGGGCGGGCGACGTGTGCGTGCTGGTGCTCGACGCCACCGAGGAGCTGCACAAGCAGGACCTCAGCGTGCTCAACGAGGTCAACACGCACAAGAAGGGCATGGTGATTGCCGTCAACAAGTGGGACCTTGTGCCCAAGGACGGCGGGACGATGAAGCAGTACACGAAGTACCTGAAGCAGTACCTCGGCCGGCTCGACCACGCGCCCATCGTCTACGTTTCGGCCGTCACCAAGCAGCGGGTGTACGAGCTGCTGGACAAGGCCCTGGCGGTGGCGGAGGAGCGGGAGAAGCGCGTGCAGACGAGCGCCCTCAACGACGCGGTGCAGGCGGCCCTGCAGGAGAAGCACCCGCCCACCACCAGCAGCGGAGCGTTCGTAAACATCAACTACGTGACGCAGGTCCGCGAGGCGCCGCCCGTGTTTGCGTTTTTTGCCAACCACCCGGAGGGCATCCGGACCGACTATGAGCGGTACCTGGAGGGGAAGTTGCGGGAGGCGTTCGGGTTTGAGGGCGTGCCGCTGACGCTGGTGTTCAAAGAGAAGTAAGAGCTGCGGTCTACAAATCAGGGGGACAACTCCTGATGGGCACCATCTGATGGGCACTCTGTGTGCTGATGCGCACTATGTGTGTCCGTGGGGGCGGGGAGGCGTCTTCGCCGTTGCACGGAGGCGGGGAAGCCACGGCGGAGAGGGGAAACAAAATAGGCAGATTGTGGGCGGACACACGCCCGTCTTGGTCTGTATGAGAAGCAAGAACCAAATTCTCTCTCCTTGTGCGGCGCCCCCCAGCAGGGTCCCGCAGATTCCTCCACGGCCATGCCCTCCACCGACCTGAGTGATTTGAAAGACCGGTCCGAGCGGATTCGGCTGGGGCGAAAGGCGCGTGCATACCTCGTCCACCTCTTCACAGCGTCGGGGGTGGCATTTGCGTTTTTGGCCATGGCCGAGGTGGTCCAGCCCGGCCTCGATCCCCGGTGGGTGTTCGGGTGGCTGACCCTGGCCGTCTTTATCGACGCGGCCGACGGCCCTCTGGCACGAGCGTGGGACGTAAAGCTGTACGCTTCCCGCATCTTGGGCGGTACCATCGACGAGATTGTCGACTACCTCACGTTTACCTTCATCCCGCTCGTTCTCGTTTGGCGGATGGACTGGCTGCCCGGCTGGGACGGCCTCTGGGTGGTGCTTGCCATGGTGGCCAGCCTCCTCGGCTTCGCCAACACGTCGGCCAAGCAGGCCCAAGAAGGCTTCTTCCTCGGCTTCCCTTCCTACTGGAACGTGGTGGCGTACTACGTAGGGCTTCTTGCGGTGGAGTACGGGACGGACGGGGCGTACGTCTCGCTCGCCGCCGTTCTGCTCCTGACGGTGCTGACCCTGGTGCCGGTTCGTTTCGTCTACCCCAACGAGGCGCCGTCGCCGTGGCGCGCCATTGTGACGGGGGGCGGCATTGCGTGGCTGGGGCTGCTCCTGGCGCTGTTGCCCACCTTCCCCGAGCTCCCGGCCTGGGGGGACGGCTGGGTGCTCTGGGTCTCGTTTCTCTACCCGGCCTTCTACTTCGGCCTGTCCGGCTGGCTCGACTGGACGAGCCAGTAGGCAAAAGCCAAAAGGCGGGCGGGGGTCACGATGCGTTGAGCCGGGACAGCTGCGCCGCCACCTCCTCCACCAGCGTGTCGAGGCCGGCTCCCAGGCGCGCGACAAGGGCCGAGTAGTTGCCCACGGGCCACGCCGCAGCGCGGTGACGGGTCGTCTGGCGGGCCAGCACGGCGTCGGTGCCGGGGCGCAGAACCGTCCACTCCACGACGACCTGGGCGTGTCCGTCGGGGGGCGGCGCGTCCTCGTCTGCCTCGGGATCGGGGGCAGGGCCCACGCCCTCAAACCGAAGAACGTGCAGCTCCACCACGTAGTCGAACGAGGCACCGGGCGACCAGGGCACCACCTCCACGCCTCGAACCTCGGGCCGTGCGGCCAGCCGGGTGGCCACCGTGCGGCCGATGCCCCGATCCAGCTCCTCTCCCCACCGATGAAACTCAGCGAACTGGACCTGGTGCGGGCCGCGCCGCGTCACGATGCGCGTGGCGTCGAGGTACGAGGCGAGGCGGGGCTTGCGCAGGCCCACCCGCAGCCCCGTCGTGTCTGTCGGAGAGGGCGCCTGCGGAGATGCCGCGGAGGGCGCCGCACGTTCGCCGAGCAGGTAGTACGTCGCGTCGCTCGTGCGCGGCTCCAGCAGGCGCACGCAGCCCGCGACCGAGAGCGCGAGCAGGCCGGCGGCAAGGGCGAAGACCCCAAGCCGGCGCAGGCGAAACGAGGAATGGGCGAAGTAAGCCATGCGATTACTGCTGGTTCGGAGGGGGAGGTTCTTCGCGGCCCCGCAGGAACATGCTGGGGTTTCGCTCCAGCGACTGAATGAGCACGCGAAGGGCCTTGGTCGCTTCGGACAGGTTTGTGAGGGCCTCTTGCATCTGGTAGCCCATCCCCGAATCGGTGGAGAGGGTCTGGTTGGCCCGTTGCAGGGTCTGGCGCATCGTCTGCAGGGTGGCCCGCAGGTCCCGGCTCGTCTTTTTCAGCTCCTGGGCCGTGGGGTCGACGCCCTGGTCGAGCCGCTGGATGAGCTGCCGGGCATCGCTGATTGTGGCGCGCAGCTGGTCGGTGGCCTTGGGCAGATCGCGCAGGGCGGCGCGCACATCCTCGGACTCCACCACGGCCTGCACCGACTCGATGGTGGCCAGCACTTCGCGGTTGATCTGGGCGGCGTCGAGTTGCTCCAGCTTGTCGTTGGCGTTGACGAGGAAGGTAACGAGGTTCTCGTTGATCTGGGTCACGTCAAACTGGCGCAGGTCGGTGACGAGGCCCGAGGCGCCCTCGCCCAGCTTGGCAAGGGGGGAGAGCTCAGTGGGGATTTCGAGGCGGCGCCCCGGGGCGGTGGCGTAGACGGCCGAGTCGGGCTCCGAGACGTAGGTCAGCTCCACGTAGAGCTTGCCAGTGACAATGCTCTCGAGCTGGAGCTGGGCGCGGAGGCCGTTGTCCACCTGCTCGCGCAGGAGCCGGGGGCGGTCCAGGTTGAGGGGGGCGCCGGTGGTGTCCGTCACGGGGGCGAGATTGATGGCGTATTGCACCGGCACCTGAAAGGTCTCATTCTCGAGGTCCACGCGCAGCTTGATGTCGGTCACCTCGCCGATGGGGACGCCCTTGAACTTGACGGGGGCGCCCACGTCGAGCCCGTTCACCGACTCGTCGAAGTAGCTGATGAAGGTGGTTCGTTGCTCGAAGAAGTGCCCCGCGCCCAGTGCGGCCACACCGGCAATGGCGAGCGCGATGGCCCCGAGAACGAAGAGGCCGATGAGCGTCGGGTTGGCGCGTTGACTCATGGGGCGTGCGGAACCAGTGAACGGGCACCCCGGCGGCGACAGAGATCAGGGCGCGTCCGCAAGAATCAAGGCGAGTCTGCGTCGAGGGACCGAGTCAAAAACTGGTACACCTGTTGGTTCGGAGGGTTGCGCCGCAGCTCCGTCGGCGGCCCGAGGGCCGTCATGGTTTTGGTCTCGATGTCGAGGTACAGCGCGCGGTCGGCAACCGTGAAGATGCTTTCGAGGTCGTGGCTGACCACGATGATGGTGGTGCCCAGGCTGTCGCGCAGCTGCAGCACGAGGTCGTCGAGGCGGCGGGCACTGAGGGGGTCGAGGCCGGAGGTCGGCTCGTCGAAGAACAGCACGTCGGGGTCCAGGGCGATGGCGCGGGCGAGAGCGGCGCGTTTCTGCATGCCGCCGCTGATTTCGTGGGGGGAAAAGTCCTCGAACCCCCGTAGGCCCACGAGGGCCAGTTTCAGCGACACAATGCGCTGAATGTCCGTGTCCGAAAGGGCAGTGTGCTCTTCGAGCGGCAGGGCGACGTTTTCGGCGAGGGTCATGGTGCTCCAGAGCGCGTCTTCCTGGTACAGCACGCCCATGTCGCGCAGCATGGCCGCCCGTTCGGCATCGGAGAGGGTCCAGAGGTCGCGCCCCCGCACCCGCACAGTGCCCGCGCTCGGCTCCATCAGCCCGATCAGGTGCTTCAGGAGCGTGCTTTTGCCCGACCCACTGCCGCCCATAATGGCGAAAATCTCGCCCGGGTGGATGTCGAAGGTAAGGTCCCGCATCACTACGAACGAGCCGAAGGCCAGCAGCAGATCCTCGGCCGAAATGACGGGGGGGGATTCGGGAGGCGACATGGACGACGATTGCGGGTGCCGAGCGGTGCGCGAGGACGAGTCGGAATGCGGCGCGACTCGTGATGAGAGATTCGTGATGAGGGCGTCATGATGAGAGCCTTGTGAGGCGTCCCCACGGCTCACGACCGGCCGGCCGCCACGGCCCACACGCTCCGATTTGCGCATCCCCCTCCGGCCGTCTGCGGGTGGGGCAGGCGCATCGTTCTCGGCAGGGCCAGCGAGCCGCGCTAAAACTGGAGCACGGCCGCGCCCCAGTCGATGATGGCGTTGGCGAGGACGATGAGGATGATGCCCGTGACGACGGCGGAGGTGGTGGCGCTGCCGACCGCCGAGGCGTCGTCGCCCGTCTGCATCCCCCGCATGCACCCGGCCAGGCCGATAATGCTGCCGTACACGACGGCCTTGAACAGCCCGATGAGGCCGTCGCTGAGGACGACCGGCTCCAAAAGCCCCGTGAGGAACTGCGTCGTCGTGAGGTCGAGCATGGTCACGGCCACGGCCATGCCCCCGAGGATGCCGAGGAGGTCCGCGTAGAGCGTGAGCATGGGGAGGGCCACCACCACCGCGAGGATGCGCGGCGTCACCAGAAAGTCGATCGGCGAGATGCCGAACGTCTCCAGCGCGTCGATCTCCTCCCCCACCTTCATGCTGCCCAGCTCGGCGGCAAAGGCCGCGCCGGTGCGCCCCGTCATGATGATGGCGGTCATGAGGGCGCCCAGCTCGCGCAGCATGCCGTAGCTGACGAGGTACGACACGAAGTACTCCGCCCCGAACCGCCGCAGCACCACGGCCCCCAGAAACGCGATGATGAGCCCCACGAGGAGGCTGATGACGGTGACGATGGGCAGCGCCGAGGCGGTGCTCGACTGCAGCGCCACCCCGAAGGTGCGCCAGCGCATTCGCCCGCGGCCCGTCAGCACGGCGGCCAGGCTCCGGACCGCCTGCCCCAGGAAGCGGACGAACCCCCGCACCTCGTCGTACCCGGCCAGCCCCCAGGTGCCGAGCCGCGTGAGCACGGACGGCGGGGCCTCGGTGCGCGTCGTGTCCTGCTCGGGCACGGCCTGCGAGAGAGAAACGAGCCGCGCGAGGGAGGCCGGCAGGGTATCGGTCTGCACCTCCAGGTCGTGGGCGCGGCCGTACTCCACCGTTTCGTACAGGAACGCCACGAGGCTGCTGTCCCAGTCGCCCAGGTCGGACGTGTCGAAGGCCACCGCGTGCACGGGGCTCGACGGCGCAGCACTGACCGCCACCGCCTGGATGTCGGGCAGGGGGCGGTCGAGCGTCCAGTCGCCCGTGGGCCGCACGACCAGGGTGCCGTCGGTGTATCGAGTGTCGACCTGCATCAGAAAGACGAAGGCGGCGAGAGTCGGGGCGGCACGGTGTGGCCGCGGAGAAGAGGCACCGGCCAGGAAAAGGCACAGGGGAGGTCGGCAGTCACAAAACGATCACGTCCAGCGTGCGGGCACGTTCCAGGCCGCAACGGTGTGTGGGGGCGTGTGGCGTACACAGATGCCCGCATTCCCACGGTGCACCGTGGTGCTCATGCGAAGGGGCAACTCTTTGTTGAATTCCCGCACGCGAAGGCAGATCTTTACAATACATCTCTAAAATCGTCCTTCGCTCGCACACTTCTGTCTCCTGTCTGGTATTGCCATGATCGCCCGAGCCCTCCGCCGCTGCGCGCTGCTCCTCCTCGTTGCCGCCTTGGCCAATCCCGCGATGGCACAAGACGAGGATCCCACGCGTCTCCTCCGCCAGCCCACCGTCAGCCAGAACCACATTGTGTTCGCGTATGCGGGCGAGTTGTGGCGGGTGGGGCACAACGGGGGCGACGCCGAGCGCCTCACCAGCTTCCGCGGCGTGGCCTCGCACCCGCGCCTCTCCCCCGACGGCGAGCAGGTGGCCTTCTCGGGCACTTACAAGGGGCAGACGGACGTCTACCTGGTGCCCATCGACGGCGGCACGCCCGAGCGCCTCACGTGGCACCCCAGCAGCGACGAGGTGCAGGGGTGGGCGCCCGACGGTTCGCACGTGCTGTTTGCGTCGGGCCGCGACAGTGCCCCCGCGTCTTACGACCGGTTCTGGACGGTCTCGCCGGATGGCGGCAAGCCCACCGCCCTCAACATTCCCCGCGCCGACGTGGGCCGCTACGGACCCGACGGGGAGCAGATGGTGTACCAGCCCATCGAGCGCTGGCAGCCCCACTGGCGTGGCTACCGCGGCGGGCAGACGCACCCCCTCTGGATTATCGACCTGGACGACTACGGCGTCACTGAAATTCCGTTTGAGGGGGGCATCGACACGCGGCCCTTCTGGGTCGGCGACACCGTCTACTTCATCTCCGACCGCACCGATATGGTGCGCAACGTGCACGCCTACACCGTGGGGGGCGACGCGGTGCGGGCCCTTACGAATCACACCGAGTTCGACGTGAAGTCGATGGGCGCTGCCGACGGCACGCTGGTCTACGAGCAGGCCGGGCGCCTCCACCGGCTCGACCTGAACTCCGGCGAGACCACGACGCTCGACATCACGGTGCAGGGCGACTTTCCGTGGACGCGGCCCCAGTGGAAAGAGGTGGGCGACGACATTATGAGCGCGGGGCTCTCTCCCTCCGGCGTCCGCGCCCTCTTCAGCGCTCGCGGCGACCTCTTTACGGTCCCCGCCGAGAAGGGCGACTGGCGAAACATCTCTGAGACGCCCGGCCACGCGGACCGCTTTCCGGCGTGGTCGCCCGACGGGCAACAGGTGGCCTGGTTCTCGGACCGCACCGGCGAGTACGAGCTCTACATCGGGCCGCAGGACGGGCAGGAGGCCCCGCGCCGGATCGATCTGCCGTCCTCGTTCTACTACCGCCCGCAGTGGTCGCCCGACGGGTCGCACCTCCTCTTTACGGACGCCGACCGCACCCTCTGGCTCCTGGAGGTGGAGTCCGGCACCCTGGAAAAAATCGACTACGACCTCTACGCCCATCCCGAGCGCTCGCTCAATCCCGAGTGGTCGCCCGATGGCGACTGGATCGCCTACTCGAAGCGCACCGACAGCCAGTTCCGCGTCCTCTACACGTATTCGCTGGAACGGGACACGAGCCTCGCCCTCACCGACGGACTGGCCGATGCGGTGCACCCCACCTGGGACAAAAGCGGCGAGTACCTCTATTTCATGGCCAGCACCGACTACGGGCTCGACACCGGCTGGCTGGACATGAGCTCGTACGGCCGCCCGGTGGAGCGTGGGCTCTACATGGCCGTGCTCGACGCCGATCAGCCCTCGCCCCTGCTCCCCGAGAGCGACGAGGAACCGGTGGCGGAAGACGAAGAGCAGGACGGGACCGCGGCCGCGGAGGAGGAGGGGGCCGACGTGCAGATCGACCTCGACGGCCTCGACCAGCGCATCCTGTCTCTCGACGTGCCCGTGGACACCTACAACGGGCTCTACGCCGCCACCGAGGGCACCCTCTTCTTCGGCGAGACGGGGGGCGACGGGCCCGGCATGCAGATCCACCGCTACCAGCTCTCGGAGCGGGAGGCGACGCCCTACCTCGACGGCGTCATGAGCTTCTCCGTCTCCCACAACGGTGAGAAGGCGCTCTACCAGGCCCGTGGACAGTGGGGCATCGTTGAAACGGGGGGCAGCCCGTCTGTGGGGGACGGCTCCATCGACGTCTCGGGCCTCGACATGGAGGTCGATCCGGAGACGGAGTGGGAGCAGATTTTCGACGAGGCGTGGCGCCTCTACCGCGATTACCTCTACGTGGACAACTACCACGGCCTCGACTGGGACAACGTTCGCACCCTCTACGACCCCTGGCTCGGCCACGTGCAGCACCGCGCCGACCTCAACTACCTGATCGCCAACATGATCGGGGAGCTCTCGCTCGGCCACACCTACGTGGGCGGCGGCGACCTGCCGGAGGTGGAGGGGCCGGGCACCGGCCTGCTGGGCGCCGACTTTGAGGCGGCGAATGGCCGCTGGCGCTTCGCCCGCATCTACGACGGGGAGAGCTGGAACCCCACTCTGCGCGCCCCGCTCCGCGGTCCCGGCCTGAACGTGGAGGAGGGCGACTACCTGATCGCGGTGGACGGGGAGGCCGTGACCGCCGACGCGAACCCGTACCGCTTCTTCGAGGGCACAGTGGACCGCCAGACCACGCTCCTCATCAACGACGTGCCGACGCGGGAGGGCGCCCGCGAGGTGACGGTCGTGCCGGTGGGCAGCGAGACGGAGCTGCGCACCCGCGCCTGGGTGGAGGCCAACCGCGAGCGCGTCACCGAAGCCACCGACGGGCAGATCGGGTACGTGTGGGTGCCCAACACCGCACAGGCCGGCTACACCTACTTCAACCGCTACTACTTTGCACAGCAGGACCGCGCCGGCATCATCGTCGACGAACGGTTCAACGGCGGCGGCTCGGCGGCCGACTACATGATCGACATCATGGACCGCGAGCTCTTCGGCTTCTTTAACAACCCGATCGGCGACAAGGCCCCCTTCACCACGCCCGGGGCCGGCATCTGGGGGCCCAAGGTGATGATCACCAACGAGGCGGCCGGCTCCGGCGGCGACCTGCTGCCCTACATGTTCAAGAAGGCCGACCTGGGGCCCACCGTGGGACGCCGCACGTGGGGCGGTCTCGTGGGCATCTGGGACACCCCGCCTCTCATCGACGGCGGCACCCTTACCGTGCCACGGGGCGGCTTTTACAACCTCGATGGCGCGTGGGACGTGGAGAACGAGGGCGTGGCGCCCGACATTCGGGTGATCCAGCGCCCGCGCGCTGTCATCAATGGGGCCGACCCGCAGCTCGACCGCGCCGTGCAGGAGGCCCTCCAGCGCCTTCCGGACGAGAGCCCCCTCCGACGCCAACCCGTCCCTCCCACGCCGGCCCCGCGAGGCCAGCAATAGGTTGTGCCCCAATGGGGGGCAGCCCTGCAACAGACCGTGGAGGGCGCGGGCTGCCTCCCCATGCCAAAAGCAATGGGAGCGTGGGGGAATGCTCGTACGCGTCGCCGGAATATTTCCCAACGAGCAACACGGATGTCTCGGGTTGTAACCGGCTCAAGAGACGGGGTATGTTGTTGCTCAGCGTCGCCTTCCTCTGCTTCCCCGCAGCCCTGTTCCTTCAGGGCACACGCTTTGGGGCACACGCTTTGGGGCACACGCTTTGGGGAGCGCGGATCCTCGCAGACTGCCCTGTAGGGCTGCGGCCGCGGATCGGCGAAGGTGGGGCGGGGCAGGCAAGCCCGGGCGTGTCGGCAGCCTGCACGGCTCCGCCTTCGCGCCCTTGCAGTGCCCAGACGCGCCGCCCCGTCCGCAAAGCCGCTCCGTCCGCAAAGCCGGTTGCGCGGCGCCCTGCACGAGACCGCCGTACACCGACCGGCCCCCTCCGCCATGGACAGCCACGCATCGTCCCCGTTTCAAGACACCAAAGCCCTGCGCAACCGCATCGCCGATGTGGTGTCCCGGAGCTTTCAAGATGCCTTCGCTGATCAGTGCGCAGATCGTCATGGCCAGACAGTGACCGTGGAGCGGGCCGCTGCGGAATCCCTCGTGCGTCTCCAGGTGCAGTGCCCCAGGCACGAGCCCTTCTCCTTTCGCCTCGCCGTTCAGCACGTGGGCGGGAATGTGTACGACGTCCACTGCACGATGGACGAGGGGCCGACTCAGACCTTTGTGTACTGCCTCTCCGGCGAGCCGGATGCGGAAACGCCCCTTGCGCTCGTTCCGCGGCTCGGCCACGAGATTGCGGGCTTTGTGATTGATGCCCTCGAAAAATCCCTTGGGCGCCGCGGGCTCCGCCCGGAATGAAGAGGGGCGGCTCCTCCCACGCAGGACGTAGAAAGGGAGGACGGGCCCTCATTGCGGCGCGGGAAAATCGTCCGACGCCTCCCACACAGCCGCGTACCGGCGCAGCAACGCATTGCTCTCAAGCGAGAGCTTCTCCTTAAGGTGGTTCTTGTACGTGTCGATGGTTTTTGGGCTGAGCGCAAGCTCATCCGCAATCTCCCGTCGCTCGTAGCCCTTGCCCAATAGAATGAGCACCTCCAACTCGCGGTCGCTCAGACGGTCGAGCGGCGACAAGTCCTCGGGCGGCCCGCCCCCTACGTGCTCCGATAGGATTGTCGAGGTCATCTCGGGACTCAGATACACGTTGCCATTCAGGAGATGACGAATGGCCTCCACCACTTTTGTGTCGGCGTTGCTCTTCATGAGGTAGCCCCGCGCTCCGGCGTCGAGCGCACGGCGTGCGTAAAGCGCTTCATCGTGCATCGAGACGACCAATACCGGCAGATGTGGACGAGTGTTATGGAGGTGGTCGAGGAGACTCAGCCCGCTGCCTTCTTCCAACGAGAGATCGAGCAGCACAAGGTCGGGAGCCTCCTCAAACAGGTCTGCACGGGCCTCCTTGGCAGAGCCGGTTTCACCGGAGATCGTGAGGTCCGGCTCGGGGGTGATGAGAGAAGCCAAGCCGCGCCGCACCACGGGGTGGTCTTCGACAATATAGATCTGGTAGGTCATAGGAAAGAAAGGAGAGCTATGAGTTCCGGGTTAGGTACCGGAGAGAAAAGCGTACCTTTAGGAAGGTAGTACAAAAATGTAGGAAATGTCGACCGAATACTCTTGAAAACGGTCTCAACCGCGGGAGACGTATGGAGTCGATGTTAAAAGCAGGCGGAAGCACCCATTACGCCTGTGGAGTAGGGGATTGTGTGGCTTTGGCGAGGGGGAGGGTACACCGGACGAGGGTCCCGCCCGTCTCATCGTCCACAGAGCCCACATGCAGAGACCCTCCAATCAGATCGGTGCGATACTGCATCATCTTGAGGCCGAGTGCCGACTCGTTCGCTGTCTCGTCGGGCAGGCCCACCCCGTCGTCGCGTATGCACAACTCCAGGGTCCCCGGGGTGACGTCCAGTCGGATGTCGATGCGGTCGGCCTTCCCGTGCTGAATCGCATTGAGGAGGGCTTCGCTGGCGATGCGATAGAGGTGAGAGGTCATGTCCGGGGCCAGCGACGGCGGCGCGTCCGGGCCGTCGACGGTGCAGGTGACGGCGGCCATGTTTTCCCGGCGGCGCGCCAGGCTCTCAAGGCCCTTCAGCAAACCCGTGCCGCGGATGTCGAGCGGCATAAGCGAGTGGGACAGGCTACGCGCCTGCTCGCTCGCATCTTGCACCAGCGTTGAGATCTCGCGGATCTCCTCGGCCTCCACATCGTCCCCCTCCGCTACGCGCTGTGCCAGGCCCTGCACCATCATGGCAGTGCCCGACAGGTGCGAGGCCAGGATGTCGTGCAACTCTTCCCCAATGCGCTGCCGCTCGCGGTCGCTGATGGCGATCAGTTCTCGTTCCAGGCGGCGCCGCTCGGACACATCCACCCCCGTCTTGATGATGTGTTTTCCCGCTCCGTCCTGGGTGCGCAGAAGCGTATTGGACCACCGAATCCGCCGCCACTCTCCACTTCGGGTCACCAGGGCGGCCTCGTGGGGCGGCAGGTCCACGCCGTTTTGCAGGGCCGCGAGCAATGACCGGAGCTCTGTCTCTTCCCCCGGAGGGATCAGGCGTCCAAAGATGGACTCTCCCATTACCTCTGCGGCGGAGTATCCCGTTACCGACTCGCACTTCTGGTTGAAGCGCACGATGCGGTAGTCGGCATCGAGCACCACGATGAGCGCCCCCACGGTGTCCAGGAGCCCTTCAATGAAGCTCCGGTCCCTGCGCACCTCCAATTCTGCCTGTTTGCGATCCGTGATGTCTACGAACGTGACGACAATACCCTCCACCGTATCCTCGAGTGAGCGGTAGGGCTGCAGTCGCACCAAATACCATGCGTCGTGGACGCTTTGTACCTCCCGCTCGATGGGGGCCAGTCGCTCCAGGACGGCCTCCGCGTCTGCCTCCAGCCCCTCGTACTGAAGCTGCTCCGCAAGGGCTGAGAGGGGCTGTCCCCTGTCGGACTCTCGCAGCCCAAAGTGCTCGCGCACAGGGGGCGTGAACCATTCAAGACGAAGGCTTCGGTTCAAGAACAGGCTGACCACCTGAGTGGCCTGCATCAGATTGCGCAGGTCGCGGCTGGTGTTCTGGAGGGCCTGCACGCGCGCCTCCAGCGAGCGGAGGGCGGCGCTGGGGAAGTGAGACGTGCAGAGTGGGGCGTGGGCTGGGCCGGGCAAGGCCGCCTCCTCATCCGCGCTGAAAAGGATGTAAAGCTGGGAGGGGGGCACGAGGGGCACAGGCGCGTGCGGGGCGGATGGCGGGGCCACGGCACTGAGCACGAGGAGCCCACTCGGCCGCAGGGTGCAGCGAAAAAGGCCCTGCACCGAGTGGGAGGCGTACAGCAACGGCGTGCGCCATGGCGGCACGGCGTCCGTTGCTGCCTGAAGGTCCAGCAGGGCCTCCCAGTCCGCAATGGCCTCCGGAGATAGCGGGCGGAGAGAAGGCATGCGGATGTCGCGCAGTGTAGAGAGGGAAAGCGGTTACGGGCGCCTCGTGGAGCCCCGAACACAGGCCTGCGCCTTTGTGAAGCCTCAGGGCGGGGGGAAGTTCACCGACGGACCGGGGCGAGAAGGCGAAGCGTACAAGACCAGGGAGTCATTTCTTCGCCTCTATTTTCTGTAAATTCACAGAAAAGGAGGTTAGAACGATTGGGGGGTGGGTGGGTTGGGAGGGGGGTCAGGAAATTTCCGATCCGAGAATGCGGAGATCCCCGGAAAGCGCCATGCGGCCGTCGTCGGGCGGTTCGAGCAAAAAAATACGCGCCCCCAGTCCATCAGTCGTGGGGGGAGTCCTTGCATATGTGGGGCGACCGTGTGAAGCGGACGGTAACCGTGGTGCCTACTCCCGACTCGCTCTCCACGTGGATCGTGCCGCCCATCAGCTCTGTGAGGCGCTTTGTGATGGGGAGGCCCAGCCCACTTCCCCTCTGCGCGTCGGCCTCGTCGCCGCGCGCAAAGGACTCAAAGAGGTGCGGCAAAAATGCCTCGTCGATGCCCACGCCCGTGTCCGCCACCTTCAGCACAACAGCCGCCTTGGTTGCTTGCGCGCGCAGGGTGACCGTGCCGCCCGCGTCGGTAAACTTGAGGGCATTGCTCACCAGGTTGTCCAGGATGCGATGCAAGAGGGTGGGGTCGAGGTCCACCGCAATGTGGGGCGGGTTGACCTCCGTATTGAGCGAGATGTTCTGTTCTGCGGCCTGAGGGCGGAAGATTTCGGCGGTGCCCAGCACCTCGTCTGCCAGGTCGATGCGCTCCCAGTCCGGCGTCACCGCGCCGGTCTCCAGCTTCGAGAGGTTGAGCACGGAGTTGATCGTTGCGAGCAGGCGCTGTGCGCTTCGCTCGATGCGCTGCACGCTGTCCTGGTGGGCGTCGGGGACGTGCGGCGCCAGCATTTCGACCGATCCGATGATGGAGGTAAGGGGCGTGCGGAGGTCGTGCGTGACGTTGGAGAAGAACGTGGCTTTTCGCTCGTTGGCGCGCTCGGCATCCTCCTTCGCAGCTACCAGGGCGCGGCGTGCGGCTACGCGGTCGGTGACGTCTTCGACGAAGAGGGCGAGCCCACGGGCCAGGGGGTAGGCCCGCACGTCCAGCGCGCGATCGGACGCGGTGTGGAGTGTGAATTTGGCCGTGCAGTCCTCGGCCACGGCCGATGTGCAGCGTGAGCGGAGCGGCGCACGGCTGAAGAGGGGCAGGTCCCACAGGCGAGCCCCGCGCAGCTCCTCGCGTGGGCGGTCCAGGAGGGCAGCGGCCGACGGGTTCAGGTACGTGAGTCGCCAGTCTGCGTCGACGGTGAGGAAAGCGTCGGTGAGGTGGTCGAGCAGGGCAGGGAGCGGGGGCTCGGAGGTGGGGGCCGCCTGCTCAGGGCAGGGGGCGGAGGGCTGAGATTCGGGGGGAGACACAGACATGGCGCAGGGCGGCTTGGCGCGGAGGGCAGGGCACACGGCGCGTGGCCGAGGACGATTTGGGTTTCAGCCGTGTTACATTTGTGAATTAGAGATGATCCGGGCGGGGAGGGGCTGGTGGGCCGCGGGGGGCTGTACGGAGCCGCGGCGACAGTGCGCAGGATTCGTAGCGCGCAGCCCCACTTCAAAATCGGCCGACGGGTGCATCCGTGGCACACGCGGGGCCGAAAGAATGAATGCCCGTTTTGTAGCAGCCGGCGAACCGTTAGGAGGCTTCGGCGGCCATCTCTGCTTCGAGGGCGCGCCGGGTAGAGCGGCGGCGCGCCTCCAGCCCGTCGCTGAGGACCACCTCGTGCGGCGGCACGTCGGGGGAGAGGGCCCGGAGGCGCGCCGGCAGTTCCGCGAGGCGCGCCGCGGCGTGTTCGCGCAGGGCCGTGAGGGGACGCGAGGCGCCGGCCTCCGTGCGCTGCCCGTTGGCCATGACGCGCTCCAGCAGGGGCGCGCCGCTGACCTGCTCTGCGTCCGTAGCAATCACATCGCGCACGGCCATGCCGTTTTCGTACTGCCGCACCACCTGCTTGCGGCCCGGCAGGTTCGACTTCGCCTTGGAGAGCTTCATGCGGGGCTCGCCGGCGTAGCCCGAGAGCTTGTAGGCGCTGTCGAGCGCGGGATGATCGGCCGAGGTTCCCATTTTGGTGCCCACCCCGAAGCCGTCGAGGGGCGCGCCGCGATCGAGGAGCTCCGCGATTGCGTATTCGTCGAGCCCGCCGCTGGCCAGAATGAGAACGTCGTGGAGGCCGGCCTCGTCGAGCAGGCGACGCGACTGCTGAGCCAGGGCCGCCAGGTCGCCAGAGTCGAGCCGGATGCCGCCCACCTCGATGTCGAGCTTGGGGTCGGTCACGAGGTCGATCACCTTGCGCACGCCGTCGAGCGTGTCGTACGTATCCACCAGCAGGACCGTCTCCGGGTACTGCTGCGCGAAGGCGCGCAGGGCGTCCAGCTCCGAGTCGTGGGCCTCGACGTAGCTGTGGGCCATGGTGCCGGTGATGGGGGCGTCGTAGGCCTGTCCGGCGGCCACGTTGGAGGTGGCGTCGGCGCCCGCGATGAGGGCGGCGCGGGCGCCCTTCATTGCCGCGTCGGTGCCCTGCATGCGGCGCATCCCAAAGTCGGCCACCAGCCGGTCCGCGTCGTCCCGTTGGGCGGCGTCCACCACGCGGCAGGCCTTGGAGGCGATGGCGGTCTGGAACGTGATCTGGTTCAGCAGAAAGGTTTCCACGAGCTGCGCCTCGCCGATGGGCGCGACGACCTCCACGATGGGCTCATCGGCAAACACCGGGGTGCCCTCCGGAACGGCGTACACGTCGCCGGTAAATTCGAAGCCCGAGAGCCAGTCGAGGAAGGCATCGTCGAACTGCTCCTGGTCGTGGAGGTAGTCGAGGGCGGCCTCGGAGAAGGACAGCGTCTCGAGAAACTCCAGCGCCTGTTCCAGCCCGCAGGCCAGCAGGTAGTTGCGGCCCTGCAGGCGGCGCACGAAGAGGTCGAACACGGCGGGGGCGTCCATGCCTTCGCGCCAGTAGGCCTGGAGCATGGTGAGCTGATAGAGGTCCGTGTACAGGGCAGATGTCTCCGGGCGGAGGTGGTCGTCGAAGGGCATGGGAGGGGCGTAATGCGTGAGGGAGATGTGTGAGGCGTGGAACGCGAGGCGTGGAGCGTGAGGCGTGATTGGCGCTCCAGCCCAAAGATCACGAATCACTCATCACGTATCAACCGTCGGAGTCGGAGAGATCATCTGGGAGGGCCCGGTCCACCCTCGGTAGGACGCAGGCTCTTACGGGGCCAGGTCCAGCGAGGCATTGAGGGCGCGGTCGAGGCGGGCCTTCGTCTCGGCGAGGTGGGCCTGCGTTTCCCGGTCGAGGCCCGAGGCCTGAAGGGCCTGGGCGACCCGGTCGGCCAGTTCGGCCAGTTCGAGCCGCGCCATTGAGCGCACGTCCTCGGGAGACTCCACCTGGTCGGCCCCGGCCATCGTGATGGTGATCCAGCTGGTTTTGCCCATCATGAGCTCGATGAGCAGGTCGGTGTAGGTGCGCTGCAGCGGGCGGCGGAACGAGTTGATGGGGGTTGGGGGGGCGCTCGCATTCAGTTCGCTCCAGATGGCCGCCGTCAGGTCCTGCAGGAGAGCACCGGGCCGGTAGGTGTCGCCCGAGGTGCGCACGTCATTGTCGATCATGCGCCGCAGGCGGGCCGGATGGAGCAGCTCGCGGAGCAGGTTCGACTGCACGCGGTCCACGTAGCTGTGCACGGGGTAGTCCACCGGCAGGCTCAGCGAGGCGCCCCAGTGGTTGTTGCGGTTGGGCGCCAGCTTGTTGAGGCGCTCGGCCTCAAACTGAAAGGCGTCGGGGGCAAAAGCGTCGTCGACGAGCAACTGCACGGCCGCGCGCTGCTCTTCTGCCGGCACGGGCCGGAGCGGGGGGCGGGCGTTGGGCGTGCCCTTGTGGTCGCGGGCCACGTAGTTGCCACCCACGGATTTGGCGACCGGGAGGAGCGCCTGGTAGCGGGTGAGGAGGAGGGACGTGGTAGCCCGGCGGAGGGGGGAGTAGCGTTCGCCCTCCGCCACGAGCCGTTCATCGAGCTTCGGCATCACCTTGTCCACGAGCCGGGTGCGGGAGCGGGCAAACGCCTTGGGGTCGTGGCCCAGCTCCCAGGCGTTGGTGAGGGGATCGACGGCGTAGGCCCCCAGCCAGGTGTCCTCGTCGGTGCCGTAGCGGTGCTCCGGGTCGCTCGACGCAGCGGCAATCTTGTCGAGCCCGGCCGTCTCGGCGGTCAGGGTGTCGGCCAGGGGGCCGTTTTGCGTGAGCGGGCCCTTCTCCGCCTGTTCCGCAATGGGCATGTAGCCGTACTGGATGGCCCACTCGTCGTAGGGCCCCACGTTTGGGTTCCAGTAGTGGCCCTGCTTGTCTTCGTTGAGCGCCACGTTTACCGGCGCGTAGTCCATCACCGAGAGGCTGACGCCGTGCTCCCGGGTGTAGCGTTCGTCGTGGAGCTTGTCGCTGGGGATGCCGGAGGAGGCCTTGAAGTTGTGGCGCAGGCCGAGCGTGTGGCCCACCTCGTGCATCACAAGGTCTTTGATGGCGGCGCCGAGGTAGTCGTCGGGCATGGGAGCGCCGGGCTCCATGTGGCCGCGGGCGAGCAGCAGGGTGCGCTGCAGCCCCAGTTGTTGGGCCTTGCCGCGCTCGGCCCAGCAGGCCCGGCGGGCGAGAGCGGGCGAGAGCATCGTGCGGAGCGTCTGGGGCGTGCGGGGGCGAACCGGAAGGCGGCCCGCCGCGTCGCCGGGGGCTGCCGTTTCGGGCGTGAGCTGACGAAAGGATTGCTGCCAGCCGCGCACGAACGAGGAGGAGATGAGAATGTCGGCGTTCAGGATTTCGCCCGTTCGCGGGTCCGTCTGCGAGGGGCCGATGGCGTAGCCCATCTGGTGGGCCGCCGTCCAGCGCACGGTGGAGTAGCGGATGTCCTCGGCGCTCCAGGTAGAGTCGTCCGGGGCCCGTTTGGCCACCACGGCGTTCTTGTAGCCGGCGGCCCGGAAGGCCTCGTTCCAGGCCTCAATGCCCTGCCTCACGTACGGGCGGTAGCGCGCGGGAACGGTGCGGTCTACGTAGTACACAATCGGCTCGGCCGGCTCCACGAGATCGCCTGCCTTGTACGCAGCGGTGTCGCTGGGGGCCAGCCGCCAGCGCTGTACGTATTGCACGTACGGGGAGGCCTGCGGGTCGCGCGAGAAGTCCTTTACGGCGTTGGTGAAGTAGCCCACCCGGTTGTCGGCGAGCCGTCGCTGCATTTTTGTGTCGGGCAGTTCAAACAGCGAGTACCGCACGCCCACGGGCACGGCGCGGTAGTCGGGCACCGCCTCGCCCCCAATGAGTGGCGGGCTCGACCCCTGGTAGGTGAGCGACACGTCGATCTCGGTGTTGTCCGGAAAGCCCAGCGCCCGGTCCACGTAGCTCTTGCCGCGCTGTAGCGTGGCGGATGCCCCGCCGAAGTAGAGCCGCAGGCGGTCCCCGATCTGGGGATAGTCGGACACCAGGAAGTCGGAAAATTCAACGAGCACGTGGCCCGTCGAGTCGTTGCGGCTCACGATGTCGAAGGCCTGGACGGTGGAGTGGGCCGTGTTGTCGGTCAGCGATTGGCGCATCGGGCCTGCGTCGGCGCGGAAGCGGACGTTGCGGTGGACGAGGTGCACCGTGTGGTCTACGCGCCGAAACTGCATCAGGCGCGTGTTGCTGAGCGGAAGGCCGTCGTGCAGGTTAAAGACGCCGGCGCCCTGGCTGATGTGGAGGGTGAGTCCGAAGAGGGTGCCGAGGCGCTCATCGGGGATTTCGGCGTAGAGCGTGCCGTCCTCGGTCCGGTGGAGGGGGAGGAAGCCCTCAATCTCCTCGGTGTCCTCGAGGGCCTTTTTCCAGGGCGTGAACGGATCGTCCTCGTCTTCTTCGTCCTCGTCTGCCTCTTTGTCGTCCTTCGTCTCGGCATTAGCCGTGGCCGTTTCTGCAGACGGCGCGGCCGGTTCGTCGTCGGTCGGCGGGGGTGGTTGAACGTTGACGGTGGTGCAGGCGGCGAGCAGAAGGGTCACCAGCACGAGCAGGAACGGGGGGCGCATGGGGCAAACGGGGGGCGTCTGTGGAAAGAGGCGAGCAGGGCCCACTTGGGCTCCACCGCCCCCAACGACAAGGAGCCCAACGGGGTCCCGCGACGCGGCGCGGGTCTTGTCTCGGGATCATCACAAGGTCGCCTGGGCGGCGTTCGTGGTCGGGGAGGGGCTCGCTCTTGATCTGGCGCATCAGCGTGACGTGGGGGCCGCCCAGGCCTTCGCCGTTGAGGCCATCAACCAGGAGGCCATCAACCAGAAGGGAGGTCGTCTCATCGCTCATGCGTCGTCGAGAGGGATTCTTCGACAGTACTCGAGCTGGATGCACTGTCCGGGCGCGCGGATTCGTGATGATGTGAGGGGCGCGCGCTACCGCCCCCACCAGGCGAGGCAGGCAGTGCTGACGCCCGCGGTGGCTCCGGAAATCAGGAGGGCCCGCCCCGAGCCGTAGAGCCCGCGAAGCCACGCGGCGAGCGTCTGTCCGTAGCCCCCGTTCCAGAGAGGCACCTCGGACGGAGACGGGGAGGCTCCGTTCCAGCCAACCGGGACGGGGGCAGTCGCGATGAGTTCGCCGAGGAAGCTGGCAGTGGCCGCGGTGGCGAGGAGAATCAGCAGGGCGGGCACCAGGAGAGGGCGCAGGGGACGCCGCTGCACGAAGGCAGCCCCGACCAGTCCCAGTACCCCGATTGGGAGCAGAGTCAGGTAGCCGAAGCCGTATCGCATAAGGAGCGACGCGCCCCACGCGCCCGGCAGGCCGAGAAGGTTGTGCGCGCCGGTTTTTTTAGAATCCGTCTCCGGGGAGTCCCCGATCGAGAGGGGAGACTCCGGCGCCGGATCTCCCGGATGAAACGTAACCAGCGACAGGCCGCCGAAGAGAGCGACGGCCAACAGCACTCCCCCCAGTCCGCGCCGCGCGCCCGACGAGCGTGCCCCGATTTCGGCCTCGATGGCCTCACGCGCTGTTTGTGGGGACACCTCAAAGAACTCCCGGTTCCGCTTCACCTTGTGATCCGACAGCCGGCTGTGGGCGGCCTGCTCCACCGCCCGCGGGGTTGGGGTGGAGGCTTCGTAGGCCACGGAAAAGTCGCCGGGCACGCCGGTGGCCGACGAGAGTTCTCTGGCCCGGGTTTGGGCACTCCGGGTCGTGTAGCCGACCTTCACCAGGTGTTCGTGCTCGGGGTTGGTCAGGACGTAGACGGTGCCCGCCTCCTCTTCGTCCGAGGAGGCGCCCGTGTGCATCCCCGGGTAGGCGCGGCGATAAAGCACGCCGAGTCCTACGACCACGGTCCCTGCGAGGAGGGCGACCAGCCACAGCGGCGGGGCCGACGGGGCAACTTGCTGAACAACGAAACAGACGGAAGGGGGCATGCTGCGGGAAGCGGGCGAGCGTGCTGGGGGGACGGGCGGAGCAGGGGGGCGCCGTCGAGGGCCCCTGCAGGAGGGCAACCCGTACTGGCCGGCACGGGCTCCTGGGCGCCCATTCGGGCACGCACGCTGCTCCTGGTGCGGGCGAAACTTGTTGGCCGGCCGAGAGGCCTCGCGAAGAGGGGCCTCGTGAAGACGAGAGCGCGTAGGGTTTGGGGGCTACCAGAACACGACCAGCATCGCCCCTGTGAGGACGAGCACCGTGGCCGCATGGACGCGGTAGTTTTTGTACCATACGGCCGAGGAGCCGGTCCCGGATACCCGATTGGCCCAGGTCAGGTCATCGACCTTCGCCTTCGCGGGCGCGTCGCCCAGCACAAGGGAGAACACCACGAGCATCCCGATGCAGACGGCCGTCAGGAGGCCCGCGATGATGGTGAAGTGCAGGTTGATCAGTCCCATCTGACTCAGCACAAAGACGCCGAGGGACAGCGCGTGCCCCCCCACCAGTGTGGCAAAGGCCCCCTTCCCGTTCGTACGCGGCCAGAACACGCCGAGCAGAAAGATGGCCACCACCGGCGGGACGAGGTATGACAGCACCGACTGGATGTAGCTCCAGAGCCCCGGAAAGTACCGAATCATGGGCGCCCAGCCGGCAGCCACGAGCATCAGCACGATGGTGGTGATGCGCCCGATGCGCCCGGTCTCTTCGGGCGAAAGGTTCTCGCGCCGGGGCTTGATGAAGTCGATCGTGATGAGCGTCGAGGCCGAGTTGAGCGTGGAGTCGATGGTGGACATGATGGCGGCGATGAGGCCGGCCATCACGATCCCCACGACACCCACCGGCAGCAGGTCCGTGACGAGCGTCGGGAAGACCTGATCGGGGTTTCCCAGGTCTGGATACAGCTGCAGCGCAAAGGCGCCCGGAAGCACCATGATGAAAAGCGGCAGCAGCTTCAGAAAGCCACCGAGCATGGCGCCCCACCGGGCATTCTTGAGATTGCGCGCGCCCAGGATGCGCTGCACGATGTACTGGTTAAGGCCCCAGTAGTAGAAGCCGAGGATGGGCACGCCCACGAGGGTGCCGAGCCAGGGCAGCCCCTCGCTGTCCATCGGCCGAATGAGCGACAGGTGACCCTCCGGCAGTTGGGCCGTCGCCTTGGCCCAGGAGAAGTCGAACTCCGCGAAGGTGATGCCGGCGATAAACGTGGAGCCGATGAGCAGGATGACGGCCTGCAGGATGTCGGTGTACACGACGGCCGCGAGGCCGCCCGCCGCGGTGTACACGCCCGCAATGAGGGCCAGGGCCAGTGCGGTGGGCACGAACGGCAGCTCCGGAAAGAACGTCCGCAGCACCACGGTCCCGGCGTAGATCCCCCCCGCCGTGTCAATAATGACGCTCGTGAAGATGGTAAGGCCCGAAAAGTACTTGCGTGACCGCACGTCGAACCGCTTTTCCAAGTACTCTGGAATGGTCGTAAGCCCCGACCGGATGAAAAACGGCACGAAGAAGATGGCGATGAACACGAGCACCACTCCCGCCATCCACTCGTAGTTCGACACCGCAATGCCCGTGCGGTAGGCATCCCCCGCGAGCCCGATGAGCGTGGTGCTCGAAATGTTCGACGCAAAGAGGGAGAACCCAATCGTTCCCCACGCGAGCGTGCGCCCGGCGAGAAACAAGTCGTCACCACTGTCGATGCGCTGGGCTACCACGTACCCGATCCCCCCGACAACCGCGAAGTAGCCGACAATGATGGCGAGATCCAGCGTGGCGAGCGGAAAATCCGGGGACATGGAGTCGGCGTCAATTCTGAGGAGACGCGGACGAAACCGAGGAACGCGAGACAAGGGGGCAGGGGCCTGTGGGGCTGGCTTTGCCCTCAGCAAGCCCAAAAATTGGCGACAGCATGGTTGTAAGCGGTTTCGGGAAAAGTATCAAGGGACAAGCAGGGACGCAAGAGAGGATCGCCTGCGGGGGGCAATCTCACCGGTTTGACATTGGATTCCAGGAAAAATACTATGTAAGCGCTTACGATAAACATTGCGTTAGCTTCCGTCCTTGTGTCAGCAACGATTTACGACATTGCTGAACGAGCAGGTGTATCTACCGCCACGGTATCGCGCGTCTTCAACGACGAACCCGGGGTGAGTGAGGAGACCCGGCAGAATGTGATCGAGGCAGCGGACGTCCTCAACTACCGTCCGCACGCGTCGGCGCAAAATCTTGCGCGGGAGCACACGAACCAGATTGCTGTCGTGGCGCCTGTGGTGGCCAACTACTTTTACATGCACGTGATGCGCGGCATCCAGCATGTGCTGGCCGACCGAGACATGGACCTTGTGGTGCACGCGCCGGCCAAGGCGCAGGGACGTATTCACGAGCGGCCGGACCCGGATCCGCTTAACGCACACATAGCGCGGGCCCTTCAGCCCGGCCGCAGCGATGGCCTGCTGCTGCTCTCCGTGCCGCTCACCGACGAGTGGGCCAAGCGCCTGAGAGAAAGCGGACAGTCCATCGTGCTGGTCGACATTGAGCATTCGGCGTTCGAGTCGTTCGCAGTCGACAGCCGGAAAGGAGGATACGAGGCGACGCAGCACCTGATTGATCTCGGATACGAGCGCATCGGGCACATTACGGTGGAGTATGACCCGCCCCCGGCTCGTCTCCGTCGCGAGGGGTACGAACAAGCGCTGCGAGATGACGGGCGATCGGTGGATCAGGGCTTTATTGCGGCCAGCGATGAGCGTCCCTTCGCCTTTTCCGCCGAGGGTGGCTACCGGGCCATGCGCATCCTGTTGAACCAGAGGCCGCCCCCTGACGCCGTGTTTGCCGCCTCCGACATGCAGGCCTTCGGGGCAATTCAGGCAGCCCGTGAATCTGACCTCCGCGTGCCCGGCGATCTCGCCATTGTTGGGTTCGACGACATTGAGCTGAGCCGCTGTGCCGGCCTCACTACGCTTCGCCAACCGGCCCGCACCATGGGCATCCGAGCTACGCGAAACCTGTTGCGGCGCATTGATGCCTCAGGGGAGCCCCCGGTCTCAAGTACAGTATTCTCACCGGAGCTCGTGGTGCGGCAAACCTGTGGCGCACGGGACGGCGAGCCGGGCGCGTCGCCCCGGTTTCCGTTCAGTGAGGCGTCGGGGTAGGGCAAAGCATCGTAGCAAAAAGAGGCACTCGCCCTCTGCGCAGCCTGCCCGATCTGCTCCGGGAGAAAGCGCTTTCATAAAGAAGATGTTCATTGCAGCGGATACAAAGCACGGGTCGGCCACATAGGGGCGCCGTCCAATTGCGAGCATCGCCCCGGTGTTGGAGGGGCCGCCCCTCCTCGTATAATTTTGCATCATCGACACAGCATCCATCCTATGCAATACCGAGGCTCGATCTTTACCCTTGTGCTTCTGAGCCTGGCCCTCTGCGTGGGCACGGGCCATGCTCAGGAGCGGCAGATTAGTGGCACCGTGACCAGCGCCGACGACAGCGCGCCGTTGCCCGGCGCGAACGTATCCGTCCCGGGGGTCACCGTCGGAACGGCCACCAACGAAGAAGGACAGTATTCGCTGCGTGTGCCCAGCGACGCGGACTCGCTGCGATTCTCCTTCGTGGGGTTTGAGGCACAGACTGTGGCCATTGCGGGCCGTACGACGATCGATGTGGCCCTCGCCCCCGCCGCTCGGCAAATTGACGAGCTGGTCGTAGTGGGGTATGGTGAGCAGCGGGCCGGTGACGTGACAGGTTCGGTCGACAAGGTCGATGCAGCCGACTTCAACGAGTCGTCCAACGTGAGTCCCGAAAAGCTGATTTCCGGCAAGGTGTCCGGGGTGCAGATCTCCTCCAGCAGCGGAGCGCCGGGGGCCGGGTCCTTCATCCGCATTCGCGGGCCGTCGTCGGTGAACGCAAGCAGCCGCCCGCTCTTTGTGGTGGACGGGGTGCCCATCACCAATGACGGCAACACAGCCCAGCGAAATCCGCTGAATTTCCTAAGCCCGAACGACATCGCGAACATTACGGTGCTGAAAGACGCCTCAGCCACCGCCATCTACGGCTCGCGCGGCGCCAACGGCGTTATCCTGATCGAGACCAAGAACGCCGAGGAGGGCGAAGCCACTGTTAATTACAGCGGATCGATCTCGTCGAGCAGTGTGACTGACCAGATCGATATGCTCGGTGCCAGCCAGTTCCGCAGCGTGGTGCGCCAGGAAGCGCCCAGCGTGTCGTCCCGGCTCGGCGACACCAACACCGACTGGCAAGACCTCGTCCAGCGCACTTCTCTTGGGCAGAGCCATTCTCTCAGCTTCTCGCGCGGGTACGAGGACTCCGACGTCCGGCTCTCGCTCAACTACCTCGACGAGGAGGGCATCCTCCAGTCGTCTTCCACCGAGCGGGTGAGCCTGTCGCTGAACTACAATCAGGACCTCTTGGACAACGACCTCACGGTGCGAACCAGTCTGAAGGGATCGAAAACCAGCGACGTGTTCGAACCCGGGTCGATGGTGGGCAACGCTGCCAGCTTCGACCCCACGCAGCCGGTGCGCGACCCGGGCAGTCCGTACGGCGGGTTCTTCGAGTGGGAACGCTCCCTCCCCGAAAACAACCCGGTTGCGACCTACATCTACGAGCAGAACCGCGGTGAAACCTACCGCGGCCTCGGCAACGTGGAGGCAGAGTACCGCATGCCCTTCCTCACTGGGCTGAGCCTGCGCGCCAACGTAGGGGCCGACGTCACGACTGGCGAGCGGGAGTTCTTTGCCCCCACCTTCTTGAAGGGACAGGCCGAAAGCACCTTTCCCGGCTCGGTCACGCGTGCGAACTTCCGCCAGCTCAACACGCGGCTCAACGCCTTCCTCGACTACACCCGCGACATTGACCAGATCAGTAGCAGCATTGAGGGCACGCTCGGCTACTCCTGGCAGGAATTCAACGAGGAGTACCCCGAGTACAACGTCAATGGGTTGAGCTCAAACATCTACGGGCCCAACCGGGTGGACGTGCTCCGGTCCGACTCGCTGAGCCAGGTGAGCCCGACGGTCGCGGAAATTCCGAGCAAGCTGATCTCGGTCTTTGCCCGCGTCAACTACACTTTTCAGGAGAAATACCTCCTGACGGCCACGGTGCGCCGAGACGGCTCCTCGAAGTTTGGCCCCGCCAACCGCTGGGGCACGTTCCCGTCCGCCGCCATTGGCTGGCGCATTCACCGCGAGCCGTTTATGGACGCCGTGCCCGCCATTTCCTCCCTCAAGCTGCGGCTCTCCGCCGGAACCGCCGGAAACCAGGAGATTGGCGACTTTAACTACGCGCCGTTCTACACCACGGGCGGGCGCCGCGCCCAGGCCCTCTTCGGGGACGGAGCCGTGACCACGATTCGGCCGCGTGCCGCCGACCAGACGATCCAGTGGGAGGAGACGACCACCTACAACGCCGCGATCGACTACGGCCTGTTCGACGGCCGCGTGAGCGGGTCGCTGGAGTTCTACCGCAAGAACACCGACAACCTCCTCTTCAACACCACCGCCGCCGGGTTCTCAAACCTGAGCAACTTTGTGCTCACAAACGTGGGAGAGATGCGCAACCAGGGCATTGAGTTCTCGGTGGACGGCACCGTGGTTAACTCGGGCGACTTCTCCTACGACGCCCAGTTCAACGCGTCGTACAACCAGAACGAACTGCTCAGCATCAGCACGGCGGCGGAGCAGATCCTGACCGGCGGCATCAGTGGCGGCATCGGCAACCAGGTGCAGGTGCTGAAGGAGGGCGAGCCGATCAACGCCTTCTTCACTTATGAGCATGTGCGCGACGACGACGGCTCGCCACTTACGGGGGCCGAGGCCGCCGCGATGGACACCACGCAGTTCGTGGACGTGAACGGCGATGGAACCATCAACGCACAGGACCGGCAAATTACTGGCAACCCGCGCCCGGACGTGATCCTCGGGCATACGTCGAACCTGCGCTACCAGAACTTTGACCTCAGCGTTACACTGCGGGCGCAGCTTGGCCAGCAGGTGTACAACAATGTGGCGTCCAACTTTGGCAACTACGACCGGATTGCCACCAACCAGGTCCCGACCAACGTCCACGAGTCGGTACTGGAGACGAACTTCCAGTCCCCGCAGTACCTCTCCGACGTGTACGTGGAGGACGCCTCGTTCCTGCGCCTCGACAACGTGACCCTCGGATACACCATTCGGTCCCTCCCGTCGATCGACCAGGTGCGCATCTACGGGCGCGTGAGCAACGCCCTCGTGCTTACCGGATACAGTGGCCCCGACCCGGAGGTCTACTCCTCGGGGGTCGGCATCGATGACACCGTGTACCCGCGCTCCCGCACCTGGACCGCCGGCCTCAACATCCGGCTCTAACGCAGCGGCAGGTCCACTGGTCTTCCAACTCTTGCATACCGAACCAATTACCATGCGTACTTCCATGACGACGATATTCGGACGCGCCTCCCTGGGCCTCATGCTCCTGCTCGCCGTAGCCGTCGGGCTCTCCGGCTGCGATCAGGTCGGCACGCAGCCAAAGGGCCTGGCCTCCGGAGACAACATCTTTCAGGACGATGGGGCCTACGAGTCGTACCTCGCCAAGCTGTACGCCGGCCTGAACGTGACAGGCCAGTCGGGGCCGGCCGGAAACGCCGACATTGAAGGCATCGATGAGGGGTTCTCGCAGTACGTACGGCTCTGGTGGCAAATGCAGGAGCTCCCCACCGACGAGGCGGTGATTACCTTCCAGGACGCCGGCGGCGCGCCGCAGACCCTCCAGCGCACCAACTGGTCGTCGACGAACGGCTTCCTTTCGGCGATGTACTCGCGCATCTCCTTCCAGGTGATGCAGGCCAACGAGTTTTTGCGAGAGTCCACGCCGGGCAAGCTCGACTCGCGCGGGGTAAGCCAGGAGGTGCAGGACAAGATGCCGCAGTGGCGTGCCGAGGCGCGGTTCCTGCGTGCCCTCAGCTACTGGCACGGGGTGGACCTCTTCGGGGGCATTCCGGTGGTGACGCAGGACCAGCCCCGGGGCGGTGCCCCGCCGTCGGACAACACGCGCCGAGAGGTTTTTGAGTTCGTGGAGAGTGAGCTCCTGGCCATTACCGACGGGGATGGCGAAACCCTTGCGCCGACCGGGGCTGCCCCGTACGGCCGGGCCGACCGCGCAGCCGCCTACATGGTGCTGGCGAACCTCTACCTCAACGCCCCCGTCTACCTCGACAGCCCGCAAGAGGTCATCGGCGCCGACCCCATGAACCGCGCCGTGGAATACGCTGGACGCGTGATCGACTCGGGCACCTTCTCTCTCGAGACGAACTACCAGGACCTGTTCCTGGCCGACAACCACACCGCCGACGGGGTCGTCTTCGCCATTCCGCACGACGGGGAAACGACCCAGCACTACGGCGGCACGCAGTTCCTGACCCACGCAGCCGTGGGGGGCAACATGGAGCCCAGTACCTACGGCATCGACTTCGGCTACGCCGGCCTGCGCACCACCCCCGAGGGCGTGAACCTGTACGGCGAAGCGTCCGACGACCGCCGCATCTTCTTCACCGACGGCCAGTCGCTGCAGGTGAACGACCTGCTCAACTTCCAGGACGGCTACGCAGTGCCGAAGTACCAAAACGTGACCTCGGACGGGCAGCCGGGCGTGAATCCCACCTTCCCCGACACCGATTACCCGATGTTCCGCCTCGCGGAGGCCTACCTCATCTACGCCGAGGCGACCGTGCGGGGCGCCAGCAACGGCGACATTGGCCGGGCCGTCTCCCTGGTGAACGACCTGCGGCAGCGGGCCGGCCTGGGCCGCGACGTGGCGGCCGCGGACCTGCAAGACTTCGACCAGTCGGGCACGCCGTTTCTGCTGCAGGAGCGCGGGCGCGAGCTCTTCTGGGAAGCCCGCCGCCGGACGGACCTGATTCGGTTCGGCTTGTTCACCGGCAGCGACTACACGTGGTCGTGGAAGGGCAACACCCAGGCGGGGGCCTCCATTCCGGACTACCGGGCCCTGTATCCGCTCCCGCAGTCGGAACTGCAGGTGAACCCGAACCTGGAGCAGAACCCAGGCTATTAGTCGCAGGCGCTGGGGGCGGAGGAGACGGCGCCCTCCGCCCTCCCCCAGCCCCGGCGCCGCCTCTGCATCGAGACCTACACACTGAGCTTCTCCCTACCCTCTGCGTTCGATATGCGACGTTCCGTCACACTCTTTACCGGCCTTCTTGTCCTCGCATCCCTCGGGTGGCTTACAGGGTGCGACACCTTCGACAGCAGTCCGTCTGAGGTGGAGGACTTCGACATTCAGGGGAACATGAACACGCCGACCGGCCGCACCGTGACGCCGGACCTGAGCCCGGAGTTCTCGGTGGACTACCAGGGCCTTGCGGCGGCCCCCACCGCCTCCTCGCCGTCTGATATCCTCGCCATCGACACGGTGTCCACCCAGGGCGATGCGACCCGGGGCGGCGAGCGGCGCTGGCGCCTGAGCCTCACGACCGACAACATCGACCAGGTGCTCGCGCAGGCGAGCGTTCTCATTGAGGGGCGCACTACGGGGGGACGCACCATCACCGACACCCTGGCGGTCTCGGCCACTACGACCCTGCAGGTGCAGCGCGACTTTACGAGCAGCTTCGCCGTTGTGGCGGACTACGAGGGGGACGTTACGGCCAGCACGTACGGGGGCAACGACCCGGCGACCGAGGCCTACGAGGGATCGCAGCGCACCATCCAGACCAGTGGGGGCACCTCCACGACGCTCGTGAACCAGTCGTTCTCGCAGAGCACCAACCAGCCGGGGGGCAGCAACGGCGTGCGCTACCTGGAGATTGAGGGCAGTAGCTCCGGCTCCACCACCATCCAGCGCTGGACGAGCGTTCCGAACGCCGACATCTTCACCTTCTTGGTGCGGCCGGCGTCCTCGTCGTTCATCCTCACGGTCTCCTTTACGGAGGAAACGGAAAACGGCCCCGAAACCTACGAGCTGGACCTCCCGATTCCCGCGGGCGGCGGCTGGCTCAAGATTGGCGTGCCCTTCGAATTCTTCGAGGGCTTCAATCCGGTGGCCCCCCGCGCCGGCGGCAACGGCCCGCTGACCAGCATCGACTTCTCGGCGGACCGCGACGTGACGTACGCCATCGACGAACTGGTCTTCGGAACGCAGGGCGTGGGGGGACGCGCCGAGTTTCACGACTTCGAGCGCACCACGCTCGCGTACGGACCCCCTTTCGGAGACAACACCTTTGGCTTCGCCACGGGAACTGACTCTGTCAGTGCACAAAGCGATGGGTTGACCTCGCGTCGCATCAGCGGAGAGAGCTTCTTTGGGTACAACTACGGGCGGCTGTACGTTGACGTGGACGGCAACGACGTGCTGTCTTTCCGGGCAAAGGGAAGCATGGACACTGCCGGCGAGGATGTCATTGAGGTGTTCGTAGAGACCGGCGGTGCCGGGGGCTTTGGCGGCACTGTGAGCCGGGGCGCTACTGACGGAACCTGGGAAACCTTCGAGGTGCCCGTCAGCCAGCTGGGCGACGATCCGTCGGCGCTGCTGGATCCGGGCATCAACAACATCGGGTTCAACGCGGATGGCACCTTCCTGCTCGACGACGTCAAGATCGTGCCGAAGGAGTAGCCCGGCCTCGCTGAGAATCTGCGCCGCATCTGCAGAAATCGGCGTCGGAGGCGCACTGGCCTAATGCGCCGGTGCGCCTCCGGCATTTGCCCTCCGCGTAGTTCTTTCTCCACGCGCTTGCGCACGGCATGTCTCGTCTCTGGTGGCTTCTTGTGGTCGGCCTCGCCCTGCTGGTGGCCCCGCCCGCAACCGGTCAGGTTGTGGAAACGACGCCGAGTCCGCCTCGCACCGATCAGTCGGTCACGGTCGTTTTTAATGCGGAGGAGGGCACGGGAGGGCTGGCCGGATATGACGGGGCGGTGTACGCCCACACCGGCATCTCTACCGACCAGAATCCCGACCGGGCGTGGAAGTGCGTGAAAAATCACTGGCCCACGGAGTCGGGCTTTGCGGGCAACCGGGGCGACACACAGCTCACGCAGGTGGGCCCGAACCGGTACCGCCTGGAGATTCAGGACATCCGGGCCTACTACCAGAACACCAGCACGCAGTGCACTCTTGGGGCGGAGGAAGAGATCGAAACCATGAACCTGGTTTTCCGAAACGCCGACGGGTCGCGGGAGGGAAAGGCCGAAGGCGGACAGGACATTTACGTGGATGTGCTGAGCGTGGGAGACGCCCCCGTACTTCAGGCCTCCATCCAGCGCCCCACCGGCGCCCCGCCGCTCTATCCGTTCATCACGCAGCAGGACACCGTCGACGTGACCGTAACGGCCGACACCGCCAACGTAGACGCGCTGTCGGCCCTGCGGCTGTTTGTGGACGGCACCGAGGTGGCCACCACCGCGTCGGACTCCCTGACGTACGCGCTGAACACCGCGTCGCCGGGCCGCTTCTCGCTTCGGGTAGAGACCACGGCCACGGCGGGCGACTCCACCTTCACGGACTCGACGACCCGTTCCTTCATCCGCTCGCCGGACGTGCCCACCGAGCCCCGTCCCGCGGCCATTCAGGGCGGGCCTGGCGAGCACGACGGCATTACGTACAACGACGATGGCAGCATCACCCTCTCCCTCTACGCGCCGGGCAAGGAGTTCGTGTACGCGATTGGGGACTTCTCCGACTGGGAAATCGACGCCGACTACTTCATGAAGCGGGACGGGGATCACTGGTGGATTACACTCCCGGCCAGCGACTTCACCGCGGGCGAGGAGTACGACTTCCAGTACCTCGTGGACGGGACCATTCGCGTGGCCGACCCCTTCGCCCACAAGGTGCGCAGCCCGCAAGACGACGGCATCAGCGACGCGGTGTACCCGGACCTTCAGCCCTATCCCCACGACAAGACCGAGAACCTCGTGTCGGTCCTGCGGCCGGGCGCACAGGCCCCAGCAGACACCGTGCAGTTTGAGCCGCCGCCGCGGGAGGACCTCGTAATCTACGAGCTTCTGGTGCGCGATTTCGTGGAGCGCAGCTCCTACGAGGTCCTTGCCGACACGCTGGGGTACCTGGAGCGTCTCGGGGTGAACGCGGTGGAGGTCATGCCGGTCGCCAACTTTGGCGGCAACAACAGCTGGGGCTACAATCCCAACGCCCACCTGGCCCTCGACAAAGCGTACGGCACGCCCGCGGGCTTCCGCGAGTTTGTGCGGGAGGCGCACCGGCGCGACATGGCCGTCCTCATGGACGTGGTGTACAACCACGTGACCGACCAGTCGCCCCTGGTTCAGCTCTACGGCGCGACGCCCGAGAATCCGTTCCTGGAGGTGGGGCCGAACCGGGGCATCTGCGGGGCCTTCTTCCGCGAGCTCAACCAGGGAAGCCCCTTCATCCAGACCTACATCGACCGTACCAACGAGTACTGGGTGGAGCGCTTCAACGTCGATGGCTTCCGGTTCGACCTTGCCAAGTGCGTGGCCGACAACGGGGTCAACATTAACGACGCTGGTCACTCCGATGCGGTGCAGGCCGGGTGGAAGGACGTGGCCGATCACGTCTGGGACGCGGTAGATGCAGACACGTACATGATCCTGGAGTTTTTTGGGACGCCCGCCGTGGAGAACGAGCTGGGGGGCTACCGGGCCCAGGACACCGGCGGCTTTCTGACCTGGGAAAACCTGAACCGCCCCTACAGCCAGGCGGACATGGGGTACCAGGAGAACAGCGACCTCTCCGCCTCCTACTTCGGAAATCGATCGGGATACGACCAGCCCAGCAACCTGACCTACATGGAGAGCCACGATGAGCAGTGGCTCATGCGCCGCAAGAAGGCCTTCGGGAACGAGCGGGCGGGCTACAGCACGCGCGACCTGGAGACGGCCCTAAACCGCCAGAAGCTGATGGGGGCGTTTTTCTTCACTGTGCCCGGTCCGCGCATGATGTGGCAGTTTGGCGAACTGGGCTACGGCTGGGGGGCGGACGAGTGCCTGAAGGAGGACGGCGACGCTGAGGGGGCCTGCGACCCCAGCGATCCGGGGCGCACCGGCCCCAAGCCCGTCCGCTGGGAGTACCGCAACCCCAACACCCACCCCGACCGCGTACGCCTCTACAAGACCTGGTCCACGCTTCTCCGCCTGCGGCAGGCCCACGAGGTCTTCCGGAGTGCGGAGACGGAGGTCGACATGCAGGTGGGCAGCGGAGCCCGCGTGCGGTCCATCCGCCTGACGCATCCCTCGATGGACGCGCTGGTGGTGGGCAACTTTGGGCTCCTGCAGCGAAACGCCACCGTGACGTTCTCACAGACGGGCACCTGGTACAACGTGTTTGCCAACGAGGACGTCCGCATTCAGGACACCACGAAGACCGTCCCGCTCCGTCCGGGAGAGTTCCGCGTGTATACGTCCCGCCCCCCGGCGGTGAGCCCCGACGCGGGACTCGTGCCCAGCACCGTCACGCCCCCATCCCGCCTTCCGGTGGACATCAGCCAGTCGTTTGGGCCGGTGACGGACCGCAGCAACTATCGCCTCGTTGCCCTGCCCGGGTCCACGCGCATTCCGCTGCCGCAGGCCGCGTTTGGGACGCCCGGCAACACGTGGCGCGCGTTCTACGACGACGGCTCGTCGTCGGACTACCTGGTCGAATACAGCGCGGGGGACGACCGGTTTGCGCTGGGGCAGGGCCGCGGGCTTTGGCTCCTCAGCGAGCGCTCGTTTGCCTACGAGGACTCGGTGACGAGCGTGCCGGTGCAGGACGGACGCGCCCGCATTGCTCTGCACGAGGGATGGAATATCATCAGCAACCCGCTGGGGCTGGACGTGCCCTGGGACCGCGTGCGCGCCGACAATGGCGTGAGTGCGCCGCTCTACCGATGGGCGGACGGCAGCTTTGTCCCCGTCGACACCTTTCGGGCCGCCACCACGGGCGAGGCCTTCTACTTCAACAACGCCGCCGGTCTCGACTCGCTGTCGGTGCCCTACCCGGGCAGTGTGGCCGACCGGCAGGCCGCCGAAACCACCCTGCCGGCAGAGGTGCAGGGCGCGCGCAGAGCCTCCACGTTCCGGCTTCAAGCGCAGGCCAATGGCACCGCCTCCGCGGTGCGTCTCGGCTATGCGGATGGCCAGCAGGCAGTGCAACACGCCGCTCCCCGAACGGCCTTCAGCGATGTGCGGCTCACGGCCACGGGCACCGACCAGGCGCCCCTTGCCACCCATGTCCAACCGCTCGCGTCGGATACAGTATCGGCCGAACGGCTCTCGTTCGACCTCCGGCTTTCCGCCCCGGATGGGCAGCCGGTGTCGCTGCGGACATCGGGGCTCGACGCGTTCACCAACCGTCCGGTGACGCTGATCAACCGCCAAACCGGGGCGTCGCACGAACTTCAATCCGATGCGACGGTCCGGATCACGCCGTCTGCCTCCCCCGTGCGCCTGCACCTTCGCGTCGGGGCGGTCCCGGACGACAAGACCCGCCTCTCGCCGGAAACGGTGCGGCTACACCCCAACTACCCGAATCCCTTCCGCAGCGCCACCACCATCAAATACGACATTCCGGAGCAGATGTCGGTTCGGCTCTCGGTGTTCGACGTACTGGGGCGTCGCGTGGCGACCCTTGTGCGGGGAGAGCGCTCTGCGGGGCAGTACAGCGTCACCTGGTCGCCCGGAGAAGACGGGTCCCCCCTCGCAAGTGGCATTTATTTCGTGCGCTTGAAGGCGGGGGATGCGGTGCAGTCCCGACGCATCACGTTCGTTCGGTAGCGCCTCTCGCCTTGCTCGTGCCAGCACGCCTTTTCTTCCGTTATGCGATCGACCGAGATGCGTAAATGGGCTGCACTCCCCCTGCGCTGGGGCCTGTCGTGTCTGCTCGCGCTGTCCGTTGTGGTGGCCGGCTGCGACGGGGGCGGAACGTCGGGCGACGGGCCCGATGCGCCGGTCGTGGAGGCCGCCATCCAGGACCAGGACGCCACGGCAGGGGGCGACGCCATCGAGATTGATCTCGGTCCAGTGTTTTCCGCCCCGTCAGGCGCGGCCCTGTCGTACAGCGCTTCCTCGTCCGACTCCACGGTCGCGCGGGTGAGCGTGTCGGAGGGGCGTCTGCGCGTGGCGCCCCAAACGGGCGGCACGGCGGACGTCACGGTTACGGCCTCGAACGAGGCAGGAGAGGCCACCGATCGGTTTGGCGTGTCGGTCTTTGCCGACCCGCCCGATCGCCCGCCTGAGTGAGAGATTGTTCTGTGTGCCAAGGTCGTAGTTTCTGCCAGTGATGGACCGAAGAAGATCAAAGACGAGACCTTTATCAGTCTCGCTCGCGGTGGTACTGGGGGTGTCGGTTGGACTTTTGAGCCTGGTGGGGTGTCAGTCTGACCTGGAGGAGCGTTCCCTCACGGCCCCGGCCGAGCGTACGCCGGCCTGGGCACAGGATGCAGTGTGGTACCAGGTCTTCCCCGAGCGCTTCCGCAACGGCGATCCGTCGAACGACCCCACGCGGCAAACGCTCCAGCGTCCGATTGCGGACGTGCCGACCTCGTGGCAGCCCACCCGCTGGACGCGCGACTGGTACGAGCAGGCCGACTGGGAACAGCAGATGGGCGGGTTCTACGACGGCGTCTACGACCGCCGCTACGGGGGCGACCTGCAGGGCGTGATCGACCGCCTGCCGTACCTCGATTCGCTGGGTGTCACGGCGCTGTACTTCAACCCGGTCTTCTCGGCCCGCTCTCTCCACAAGTACGACGGGTCGAGCTACCACCACATCGACCCCAATTTTGGCCCGGACCCGGCGGGCGACCGTGCGCTCATCGCCCAAGAGGACCCCACCGACCCCTCCACCTGGCACGTCACCGCGGCCGATTCCCTTTTCTTTGCTCTCGTGCGGAAGACCCACGCCCGCGACATGCGGGTGATTATCGACGGGGTGTTCAACCACACGGGGCGCGACTTCTTTGCCTTCCAGGACCTGGCCGAGAATCAGTCCGATTCTCGCTACGCCGACTGGTACGCGGTCAATTCCTTTGACGACCCCGCCACGCCCGACACCAGCGAGTTCGACTACACGGGCTGGTGGGGCGTGAAGTCGCTCCCCGAGTTCGCCACCAACGAGGCCGGGACCACCCTGCAGGCCGGGCCGCGGCAGTACATCCGGGCCGCCACCGCGAGGTGGATGGACCCGAACGGCGACGGCGACCCGTCCGACGGGGTGGACGGCTGGCGGCTCGACGTGGCGGAGGAGGTGCCGGTCGGGTTCTGGCGAGACTGGAACGCGCACGTCCGCGATCTGAACCCGGACGCTTACACCGTGTCGGAGGTGTGGGAGGAGGCGTCTGGGTATCTCGAAGACGCGGGCTTCTCGGCCACGATGAACTACCACGGGTTCGCCTTTCCCGTGAAGGGGTTCCTCATCGACCGCGCCCTCGAGCCGTCCCGCTTTGCCGAGTTGTTGCGCGAGCGCCGGCTGGCCCATCCGCCGCGGGTGCGGGGCGCCCTGCAAAACCTCATCGGCTCGCACGACACGCCGCGGCTCGCCACCATGCTGGTGAACCGCACCGACACGGGCTACGCTCAGCCCGAGCGGTTCGACTACGACAACGGCGCGGTGGTGGACCTGCGCCAGAACGAGGACTACAAGGTCCGCGCCCCGACCGCTGAGGAGCGGCGCCTCCAGCGGCTCGTGGCACTCTTCCAGATGACCTATGTGGGCGCACCGATGGTGTACCACGGCGACGAGGCTGGCATGTGGGGCGCCGACGATCCCGACGACCGCAAGCCGATGGTCTGGCCCGACAAGAGCTACGATGTGGAGGACAATCACCCCTACGGCCACGACCGGCCCGCCGACCCGGTTCGCTTCAACGAGGGCCTTTTTGCGACCTATCAGGAGCTCATTTCGCTGCGTCGCAACCACGCATCTCTCCGCCGCGGCGCATTTGGCGTTGTGCAGGCCGACGATGAGCGAGACCTGCTCACCTACGCCCGCACCCACTTGTCCGACACGCTTCTCGTTACCTTGAACCGGAGCGCGGCGGCCCACAGTGCGCGCGTGCCCCTGCCCGATTCCCTTCGGCAGCCCTACGAAGTGCTGCGCACCGTGCCCAAACATGCTGCGGTGCGGGTTCAGCAGGACGGCACTGCGCTGCTGCTGGAGGTGCCCGGACACACGGGTCTCGTTCTTCGGGGCGAGGCATCTCGGGCCCTCCGGTAGCGCCAGGACCGGATGGTGCGGGGGCAGGGGCAGCCCCAACCAGCCGCGGGTTTGTTGAAAATCCACGGGAGGCGCGTACGGCTTTTCGACACCGACCGCTATTCTTTAAAAGACACTTCTCTTCGGCAAGAGCCCTTTTCGGCTCGTCCCCGGACCGGGCGCGTGCACCTGCCCCTCCATTCTTCATCTCGTCTGTTTCGTCGCAGCCATGCTGTCTGAGTTTTTGTCGCCAACGCTCGTGCCCTGGGGCAGTGGAGGCCTTGCCTTCCTGGTGGCGGTGGCGCTCACGCCCGTGGTGCAGTGGGGCACACGCAAGACCGGATGGGTGGCGCGTCCTGAGGCCGAAAAATGGCACACCTCACCAACAGCACTTCTGGGCGGGATTGCCATGTTTGCCGCGGGGGGCGTCGTGCTTGCCGGAGGGGTGGGGGCAGAAGCGTTTCCGGCACCGGTGTGGGCGGGCGCTGCCCTCCTCTTCGTGGCCGGTCTCGTAGACGACATGCGAGGGCTGGGTCCGTGGGCGAAGCTGCTCGTGCAGCTTGGAAGTGCGGTTCTGGCTCTATCTGGAGGGCTTCTTTTTGCCCCGGCCGCGCCCCTGTGGGTGTCGCTGCCCCTTACGCTCGTGTGGCTTCTGGGGCTTCCCAATGCGCTCAACCTGCTCGACGCGATGGATGGGGTGGCCGCCAGTGTGGCGGTCCTCGCGGCGGTGTTCTTTGGGGGCGTAGCGGGGCTGCAGGGGCTGCCGGCGCAGGCCACCGTGGCGGCGGCGACGGCCGGCGCGGCCGCGGGGTTTTTGGTGTTCAACGCGCCGCCGGCACGCATCTTCATGGGGGACTGTGGAAGCCTCGTGCTCGGCTATGTGCTGGCCGTGCTCGGCCTTGGCGTGCAGGGCGGCGGCGGAGGCGCGCCCGCCCTCGTGCCGGTCCTCATTCTTGCGGTGCCCATCTTCGACACCACGTTTGTGAGCGTCACGCGCACGCAACGGGGAGAGTCCGTTGCGAATGGGGGGACCGACCACACGATGCACCGCCTTGCGCGCCTCCAGTGGTCGGAGCGACAGGTCCTGGCACTGCTCTGTGGCGGCGGGCTCCTGGCCGGAGGGGTCGGGGTGGTGGGGCAGGTGGGCCCGCCACTTCTGTTCTACGTGCTCGCGTTCGGGGTGATGGCTACGGCCCTCGGAAGCGGATGGCTGCTGGCTCGCCGCACTGCCCCGTCGCCGGAAGGAGCCCCTCGGCCTGCTTCGTTCCGCACAGGCCCCCCGCCCTCGGAGCCTGCACCGCCCGATCCCGAGACCGCTTCCGCGCCCGCCGGACGACGTTCGCCCACCGAATCGCGGTAGCCCCTCGCGGTAGCCCCTCCGTGCGGCCCTGGTCCGTGTCGCTCTGGGCCGTGTCGCTCCGGAACGAGTCGTGGGCCCCCGGCACCGGGCTAAATCACGTCTTCCAGAATTTGCTGCATCTCCGTGCGCATTTGCTCGGGAAACGAGGTGGCCGTGTCGCCGATGTGGAGCCGCACTGCGCCGCGCTCGGCAACTGTGCGGAACGTGCTCCGTGACAGGTAGAGGCGGGTGGGCCCCACGTCTCCCTCGGCAGGGCGCGTAAGGTCTCGGAGGGGGAGCGGCTCTTCGCCCAGAGTGAGCCGGAGGGAGTCTGAGGGAGAGACGCCGATCAGGGTGAGCGCCCAGCGCGTTCCCGCAGGGCGTTTGACCCCCAAGGCCCGGGCAGAGACCCGGTCGGTGAGGCGGTGGGGCGTGATGGTGAGCGTGGTTTTTTCTCCCGAGCCCGGCCCCTCCACCGTATCGAGATTGGACGACTGGGCCGCTGCCGGGGACACGGCGAGTAGGGCTGCGCAGCACGTAGCGAGAAGAGGGAAGAGCAGCCGGTCGAGCATGGCTGAGCAGGGCTTGGTTGGGGGACAAAGTGAATGCTTGGACGGAGGGCGGCGTCGAATGTGGCTATCTTTGCTCGATCTTCTCAAAAAAGGCGCGGGAGGAGGGGGCGAACGCCCCCGTGTCTGGAGCGTACAGGGACCGCGTACTGAGTAGGACTGCTTTTTTGTCGAAGCCGCCCATGAACAAACAGTTCGAGACGAAAGATGCAGCCCGTCAGGCCGTCTGGGACGCACTCGACAGTCGCGGGATCGCACGGTTCCCCGTTCCGCCTCACGGCCGCATCCCCAATTTCGACGGCGCTGCCGCTGCGGCCGAGCGCCTGTTTGAGCAGTCGCCCCTGGCCGACGCGGATACCCTCAAGGTGAATCCCGATGCGCCCCAGCGGCACGTTCGCATCGAGGCGCTGCGGCGCGGGTGCGTGGTGTACGTGCCGACGCCGCGCCTGCGGGGCGGCTTCAAGCGGCTGGACCCGGCGACCATTCCGGCGGAGAATCTCGAATCCGCCGCTGCTCTCTCCAACATGGACCGCTGGGCCGAGCCGGTTGCGCTCCGTGCCCTGCCGCAAATCGACGGCATTGTAACGGGCTCGGTGGCGGTGACCCAAGGCGGCCGTCGGTGCGGGAAGGGCGAAGGCTACAGCGACCTGGAGTACGCGCTCCTCCGTGAGCTCGGACACGATCCCGTTCCGGTGGGCACTACCGTCCACCCGATTCAGGTCGTCGATCAGATCCCCACCGACGCGCACGATCTGCCCCTCGCCTGCGTTGTAACGCCGGACGAAACGATCCGCGTCAACGATCCCCCCGAGCCTCCGTCCGGCATCGACTGGAATGCCCTTACGGACGAAGACCTGGAAGAGATGCCGGTGCTGCGAGAGCTGGAATAGTGCATATTGCGCGGTGTACATTGCGTGGTGTACATTGTGGAGTGTACATTGCGTAGGGCGCATGCTGTCGTATCGCACGCTGTGCCGATTTCGTCCGCAACACGCACTGTCCAGTACGGAGCGCAGGGCGCATCCGGCAGGGCAGGACAGGCCACGTTGACTCGATTCCGCCATTTCTGGCTGCTCCGATGAACGCCAACGACCGCTCCATCGTGACCCTTGTCATGACGGGCCACGGCCTGGTTCACACCTACGAGCTCTCCATCCCGATCTTCATGACGGTGTGGCTCGCGGAGATGGGCGTGTCGGAAGCGTTCCTGGGAGGGCTCGTGGGGGCCGGGTACTTTTTGTTTGGGGCGGGGGCGTTGCCGGGAGGCATCCTTGCCGATCGGGTTGGGTCGCGGCGGCTTATTGCGGGCTGTTTTGTGGGCATGGGAGGCGCGTTTGTCCTGCTGGGGCTGCTGCCGGGCCTCTGGGGCCTCGGGGCCGCGCTCCTGGCGTGGGGCGCGGCGGCGAGCGTGTACCACCCCGCCGGGCTCTCGCTGATCAGTACGGGCGTGCGGCAGCGGGGACGTGCCCTGGCGTACCACGGCATTGCGGGCAACGTGGGCATCGCGGGGGGGCCGCTCGTGACGGCCCTGCTTCTGCGGGTCTTCGACTGGTCTGTGGTGGCGATCCTGCTGGGGCTGCCCGCGCTCGTTGCGGCTGTGGGGGCCTGGCGGGCCTCCTTTGACGAGGCGGCGGCCGTGGAGGCGGCCGTGGAGGCGCCCAATGCTGCGGGGGGAGACGAACCAGCCGTGGGTGGGAGGGAGCCAGCATCGGCTGCGGGGGCAATGGACGCGGCGGCGCTGTGGCGGCAAACCCGCTCCCTCTTTGCCTCGGGCTTTGTGGTCGTCTTTGCGCTCGTGGCCCTGTCGGGGCTTTATTACCGCGGCGTGCTCACTTTTTTGCCCGACCTCCTTACGCCCCTGGTCACGATCGATCTCCCCATCGACGTGTCGGCCGGGCGCTACGTCTACGCCGGGCTCCTGGCGGTCGGCATCGCGGGGCAGTACGTGGGGGGGCGCCTCTCGGATCGGGACGATGCGGAGCGCATTCTGGCGGCGGCCCTGGCGGTGTTGGCCGGGGTGGCCGTCGTCTTTCTGCCGGTAGCGGGGCGGGGGACCGCGGCTCTGCTCGCCGCAAGCGCGGGGCTCGGGTTTTTCCTCTTCCTCGTGCAGCCGCTCTACCAGGCCACCGTGGCCGACCACACCCCGCCCGATGCACGCGGTCTTTCGTACGGCTATACCTACCTCGCCATCTTTGGGGTAGGAGCACTGGGGGCAGCGCTGGCCGGCGGGCTTCTTTACGTTGCCGGCCCGCCGCTCCTGTTCGGCGTGCTGGCAGGGCTTGCCCTGGCCGGGGCGGGCCTGGGCGCGTGGCTCGCCGTTCGGCGGGCACGGGGCCACGGGCATCCAGAGGGGGTTCGTTCGCGGTAGGCCACGCGCATACGAAACAGCACACGAAGCAGCACACGAAACAAATTCCCGTGCGGCGTTGCGAAGTGGTGCCGTTTCACCTATCCTTTGTGTGGCTCCTGCAATCGCTCAATCTTTGTGGGGCGTCCGCCGTGGGGGCTCCCGGGGCGCGGATCGTCCTGCTCAACCCACCCCTTGCTGTATGTCGTCCCCGCTCTCCCGAAGTGCTCTCGTCACAGTCCTCGCGTCTGTGCTCCTCATTGCTGGGTTTGTCCTCGGGGCGCGAGGCCCTGCGCCGGGATGGCGGGCGGCGGCCTCCGCCGACACGACAGCCCCTCCCGCCGGGCCCGCCTGGGCGGAGCGGCAGCTCCGGGACATGACGCTCGACGAGAAGATCGCGCAGCTCTTTGTGATTCGTCTCGACGGGGAGTTTCAGAATGCGGAGAGTCCTGCGTACCGCCGCACGGCGTCGCTCGTGGAGACGTTCGGGGCCGGCGGGCTGATCTTTGGACCGGGCCGCCCGATGACGCAGATCACGATGGCCAACGACCTGCAGGAAAAGGTCGAGCGGCCCTTGCTCGTGGCCCAGGACACGGAGTGGGGCGTGGGCATGCGCATCGATGAGGCCACCTCGTTCCCGCCCGCCATGGCGATTGGGGCGACGCGGGACGCCTCGCACGCCTTCCGCGTCGGCTACGTGACGGCCCGCGAGGCCCGTGCGCTCGGGGTGCACCAGCTCTACGCCCCGGTGGCCGATGTCAACAACAACCCCGAAAATCCAATCATCAACATTCGCTCGTTCGGCGGGGCACCGCCGCTGGTGGGTACCATGGCGGCGGCCTTCGTGCGCGGGGCGCAGGCGGGCGGCACGCTGGCGACGGTGAAGCACTTTCCCGGACACGGCGATACAGACGTCGACTCCCACCTCAATCTGCCGGTCCTCCGCTTCGATCGCGCCCGCCTCGACTCCCTGGAGCTGCCGCCGTTTCGGCAGGCCCTTGAGGCGGGGGCGCGGAGCGTGATGACGGGCCACCTCGCCCTGCCGGCCCTCGCGGCCGACAGCGTGCCTGCAACCCTTTCGCGGCCCCTCACGCACGACCTGCTGCGAGAGGACCTTGGGTTCGACGGGCTTGTGGTCACCGATGCGCTCAACATGAAGGCTGTCACGCGCACCTTTGGCGTGGGGGAAACGGCGGTGCGCGTGCTGGAGGCCGGGGCCGACCTCGTCCTGATGTCGACGGATCCGTGGGGGGCGCACGAGGCCATTCGGACGGCCGTGACGACCGGGCGGCTCGATACGACGCAGATCACGACCTCGGCCCGCCGCGTGCTGGAGGCAAAGCAGCAACTGGGCCTCCATACCGACCGCCAGGTGCCGCTCACGAAGACCCGCCGGCAGGTAGACCGCCGGTCGCACGAGGTGCTCTCGCGCACCGTGGCGCGCGAGTCGCTTACGCTTCTGTCAAACACCGACAGCCTGCTGCCCCTGACTCCGCCGGAGCAGTACGAGGCACTGGTCGTCACGCTGAGCGACAGCGAGTATCCCGGCACAGGGGCCGCATTCATCGACCGGCTCCGCGGTCAGCCCGCCATCGAAACTCTCGATACGCGTCGCCTCGACCCGCGCTCCGACTCGGCCGACATTGCGGAGCACCTGTCGGTGGCCTCGGACTACGACGTGGTGATTGTGCCGTCCTTCCTGCGCGTGCGGGCCTGGAGCGGCTCCATTGGGCTGGACGAGCGGCACCATGACTTCCTTGAGGATCTTGTGCGCCAGGACGGCCCGCCGGTGGCCTTCGTGGCCTTCGGCAATCCGTATGCCCCGACCGGGCTCGACCCCGCGCCGGAGGCGCTCCTGGCCGCGTACGGATCGGGCACTGCCTCGCAGCGGGCCGCCGCGCAGGCGATCGCTGGGGCTGCGGGGACGCCCGGTCGCCTTCCCGTCACCATCCCCGACGTGGCGGACACTGGGGCCGGCCTGTCGCTGGACCCGGTGGCGCCGCGCCGCGGGCTGCCCGAGTCGGTGGGCATGGACGGGACGTCGCTCGCCCGCGTGGACACGCTGCTGCGCTCGGCCATGCTGGAGGGCGCGTTCCCGGGGGCCGCGGTGGCCGTGGGGCGCGGGCCCGCTGTGGTGAAGCTGGACGGACACGGCTACTTTACGTACGAGCAGAGAAAGCCTGTGACGACGGACGCGCAGTACGACCTCGCCTCCCTCACCAAGGTGGTGGCCACGACCACCGCCGCCATGCTGCTGTACGAGGCGGACTCGCTGGCCCTGGATGCCCCGGTGACCCGCTATCTTCCCGCCTTTGCGCAGAACGGGAAGGAGGCCGTGACGGTGCGGCAGCTTCTGGCCCACACCTCGGGCCTGCAGCCGTACCTGGGGCCGGAGGAACGCGGTCCTACACGCGCCGCCACCCTCGATACCGTCCTGGCCCAGCCGCTCGCGTATACGCCGGGCACCGAGTCGCGCTACAGCGGGCTCAACATGATCACGCTCATGGAAATTGTAGAGGCCATCAGCGGGCAGTCCTTCCGGCGCTTCTGCCAGACGCGCATTTTCGACCCCCTTGGCATGCACGACACGGGCTTCTACAACACGGAGGGCACGCACGGGTGGACGGTGCCCACGACCGACACGAGTGGCACGCACCTGCAGGGCACTGTGCACGATCCCCTGGCGCGGGCGCTGGGGGGCGTGTCCGCCAATGCGGGGCTCTTCTCTACGGCCGAGGACCTGGCCCGCTTCGGCTACATGCTGGTGAACGAGGGGCGCATTGATGGGCGCTCGTTCCTGGCGCCGCAGACCCTCGAGACATTTACGGCGCGGAGCGACGTGCCGGGCAGCACCCGCGCGCTGGGATGGGATACCAAGAGCACGGAGGGCTACTCGTCCGCGGGCGAGGCCTTTTCGGCGTCCAGCTTTGGCCACACCGGCTACACCGGCACCTCGTTCTGGGTGGATCCGGCGGAGGACCTCTTCTTTGTCCTGCTCACGAACCGCGTCTATCCCGACGACACCGACGAGCAAATCTCGCAGGTGCGTCCCCGCGCCGCCGACCTCGTGCACGGCGCCATTGACGGCCCGCCGCAGCCGCTGCTGCCAGGCCCCTCGCCCCAATAGCTTCTTCCCGGTCACGGGAGCTGCTCAGGGGGCGTGGTTTCCTCACAGAGAGGCGTGGGTGTCCGCGGCTGCGGGGCTGCACTGTGCCCCAACCGGCCCCGATTGACGAGGCGTCCTCTACGAAGGGTTGCTCCCCGTTTTCCATTCATGCATCCATTTGTATGCTCACCCCGCTCGACTATCTCGTCATTGCGACCTACCTGATTGGGGTCGTGGGCTTTGGAATCTGGGCGGGAGGGCGGCAGCGGTCCACAGACGATTATTTTCTCGGCGGGCGCGACCTGCCGTGGTGGGCGGTGTGCTTCTCGGTGGTGGCTACGGAGACGAGTACGCTGACGGTGGTCGGCGTGCCGGCTGTGGCGTACGGGGGCACGCTCACGTTTTTGCAGATCACACTCGGCTACCTGGTTGGGCGCGTGGCGGTTGGGGCGTTCTTGCTGCCGCGCTACTACGCAGGCCAGCTGCAGACCGCCTACGCCTTTCTGGGCAATCGCTTTGGGGAGTCCATGCAGGCTGTTGCCTCCGTCACCTTTCTTGGCACGCGCCTCCTGGCCGACGGAGTACGGCTCTTTGCCACGGCCATCCCCATCAAGGTAATTGCGACCATGGCGGGGCTGGACGTGAGCTACTTTGCGGTGATTGCGGGGATTGGCATTGGGACGGCGCTCTACACGCTGGTGGGGGGGCTGCGGGCGGTCGTGTGGGTCGATGTGGTGCAGATGGGGCTCTACGTGGGCGGAGCGCTTGCGGCGATCGGCTTTCTGTTGGGCGACGTGCCGACGGGCTGGTGGGGCGAGGCGGTGGCGGCAGGAAAGACGAATCTGCTTGACCTTGGGTTCGACCAGTCGATGGGGCGCTGGCTGACGCAGCCCTACACGCTGGGGACGGCCGTGGTGGGCGGAGCCATTTTCTCTATGGCTTCCCACGGCACCGATCAACTGATTGTGCAGCGCCTGCTCGCCTGCCGAAACCAGCACGACAGCCGGAAGGCACTAATCGGAAGTGCACTGGTGGTAATGGTGCAGTTCGCGTTGTTCCTCGGCGTAGGGCTGCTGCTGTGGGCGCACTACGGCGGGGCCTCTGTCGAAGCCCTCGGCCTGCAGCGCGGCGACGAGGTGTTTCCGAAGTACATCGTAGAGGGGCTGCCGCCCGGACTCTCTGGCCTCATCCTGGCCGGCATCGTGGCCGCGGCCATGAGCTCCTTGTCGTCGTCCCTGAATGCTCTCGCCTCGTCGTCGGTGAACGACCTGTATCCCCGTCTCACGGGTCGTTCGCTGTCGGACGATCGGGGGCTGCTGGTCTCACGGGGCCTGACGCTCTTCTGGGGCGTTGTCTTTATCGGGTTTGCCAGCCTCTTCCGCGACAGCAGTAATCCCGTCGTGGAACTTGGGCTGTCCATTGCCTCCTTTACCTACGGCAGTCTGCTGGGGGCCTTTGTGCTCGGGCTGTGGCATCGTCGGGTGCAGCAGTCGGATGCCATCGCGGCCTTTCTCGTGACCATTGTCCTCATGACGCTCGTGATCTTTGGGCTGTGGCACAGCCCCGCGGAGGGGTGGGTGTTCATTCTCAATCCCTCTGACGCTGCCGTGGCACGAGAAGGGCTCAAAGGCGTTGGCTGGCCCTGGTACACGGCCATCGGCACGGCGGCAACCCTGATCCTCGGCCACCTGCTCGCGCTGCGACACTGAGGCGCCCGCGTCTGCATCCCGAAATGGCTGCCCCCGGGCCGAGCAGCCGGGCACCGCCGCACAATGTGGCGCGGCTGCAACAATTTCTCCCGCTCCGGATCTCAGGTCGAAGGCGTTCCGTACAGCCCGCCTATAGGGTTGCAAAGTTAGGCTGACACACATCAGGGGTACACACGCTCCTCTGCACTCCCAACGACCCTCTCCAGACTCCCAATTCTCATGTCCAATAGCAAAGGATGGATCTTTGCCGCCGGTGTTGTAGCGCTTGCCTTGTCGCTCTACCTTTGGTTTAGCGGCAGCCAGCAGGCGGCCATTTTCGTCGGGCTATGGGTCCCTTCTCTATGGGTTCTCGCTGATCTCGTCGACCAGGCTGAGGTGGTTGCGCAATGAAGTTTATCGTCGAGTACTTTGGGGTCTTTATCTTTGGGTTTGTGGTCTTTGTAGGGGCGCTCGTGACGCTGCCGGAGCTCGGGGCCCCTGACACGTCCCCGGGAGAGATGGGCGGTCTTGCTCTTGCCTTTGTCGTGATTGTGGGCGGGTTCTCCTGGTACTACAATGCGGAGCTCCCGCAGCGTCCCCCACCCCGCTCGCAGCGTTCTGGGTCCGGCCCGGATGTGCCACGGCGGTAGGCCTTACTCTCCGCCCGTCTCTACCCCCAACATAAACGTCTCCCCGCAGAAGTCGCACCGCAGTTCAATGGCCTTCTGCGGCCCGTCCGCCAGCCCCGTTTCTTGAAATGCAGGCGTGCCGTCGTCCTCGGTAGTGAGCGGCGTTGCATCGCTGAACGAAAAATCGCCGGTGACCACATTGGCGTGGCCGACCTCACGTTCGCAGGCGGGGCAGGCAAACGACTGATGGGCAGAGCCGTTGCTCGGCGAGGGAGGGGGCACGTCCATGGGACACGCGGGCAAGGCATTGGGAGAAGAGGGGGGGCACACGGGGCGGAACAGATGCCGTACCGGCCGCCCGGAGCTCAAAACAGAGGGCAGAGCTGATCGTGTCCCTCAGGCGGAACGCCCATCTCGGCCGTGGGCTGGGCATCGAGATGAGGCACCTTGCTCACACTCACCGGAAGGTCTGAGACCGGCGTCTCGACGCCCTCGAGGTGAAGGGAGAGGCGGGCGGGCTCTACATCAAGCAGGGCTGCCTGCAGGGCGTCAGCAAGCGCGGTGCTGTGCGGATGCAGCGTGAGAGTGATCGAGTAGCCCTTCGGCCGGTCTACGCTGGGGTCGGGGTGTGGGGTGGCGGACACAGTGCCCTCCGCGATGGCATCGGTGATGTCGGTGTAGGCGTCCGCGTCGGCACGTTTCCACTGGAGGTGCTGGATGGTCCGCGGCATGGGGCGGAGGAGACATGGCCAGAACAATGGGTGGGCCCGGCGGGGCTCGAACCCACAACCCTCGACTTATGAGGTCGGTGCTCTACCGGTTGAGCTACGGGCCCAGGCAATCACAGGCATCTCCACGGAATGGTGCCGGTTTGGGTTCCGGTCCGTGCAGGCCCCGGAAAATTCGCTGCGGTTCCACGCGAGGGACGCAACACGGATAGGGGCGGTTCGTGCGACCCTGTAAGCCCTTTTGCGCTCCACTCACAACTGCTCTCACCGCCATGAAGTGGAACAGTGCCAAGGATTTGATGACGACGGACGTGAAGACGGTCGAGGCCGACTGGCCGGTCGATCGCGTCGCGGAGTTTCTCATCGACCACAACATTTCCGGCGCGCCGGTCGTGAAGGATGAAGTGCTGGAGGGGGTGATTTCGCTGACCGATATTGCTCGTCACAACAGCACTTCGGGGAGCCCGGCGACGGATCGGCCTGCGGCTTACTACCGTACGGAGCTGGAGGGCAAGTACGCCACGGAAGACCTCGACGACCTGCGTGTGAGCCAGGCCGGCGATACAACGGCCGAACACGTGATGACGCCGCAGGTCTACGACGTCAACGAGCACACCTCCATTCGGCAGGTGGCCCAGGTGATGCACCGGAGCGGAATCCACCGGCTGTTTGTGACGCGTGACAGTGAGATCCGCGGTGTGATTACGGCCATGGACATGCTAAAGGTGGTGGCGGAGGAGCTGTAGATGCACTTCCGCGCGGGCTTTTCCCCTGAGCGGACGCCGGGGCTACTTGCATGCGTCGCTCACCACGGTGCCCTCGCTCAAGACGGTACACACGTGCGTCGTGTATTCGAGCGGGTCGCCGTCGAAGAGCGCGAGGTCGGCCGTCTGGCCGGGGGCGAGCGTCCCGATGTTGTCGAGGCCCAGAATTTGGGCGGGAGCGCTCGTGATGCTTGCCAGCCCCGCACGTCGGGGCAGTCCGTTGGCGACCGCAATGGCCGCTTCGTAGAGGACGACGCGCGTCTTGGGCACGTAGGGCTCCCAGCCGCTCTGGATGGCGACCGGGACGCCCGCCTCGTGCAGCACGCCCGCCGTGGTAAAGGCGGCGTTGGCGGTCGTGCCGCTTGGGCGCGTCATGGTGGAGTGCAGGATCACAGGCACGTCGGCCGCGGCAATTTCGTCGGCCAGGAGGTAGGCCTCGGCGGCTCCGTCTAAGATGAGGTCAAATCCAAACTCTTTCTGCAGCCGAAGCGCCGCCTGGATGTCGTGGGCGCGGTGCGCCGTGACGAGGGCCGGCACCTCTCCGCGCAGCACCATCTGGAGGGTGGCCTGCCCGAGATCCGTCGTCGGGCCGTCGTCATCCATCGCGGCCCGGGCGTCGAGCAATGCTTGTCGCAGCATCGCCACGCCCTTTGGCCGCGTGCCGGGCGTCTCGAAGCGCGCCTGGGCATCGGGGCCCAGCGTGAAGGCGACCGTCGTGAGCGAGTCGCGCAGGGCCTCGCCTACCGTACCGCCCGTCGTGGAAAAGGCGGCCGTCTGCCCACTCACGAGGGCGCCGGGCGCGTGGCCGGTGTGCACCGTCGTGATGCCGAGCTGCCGCACGAACCGCACGAGGTCCTCGCGCGGATTGTAGGCGTCGATGGCGCGGAGGTGGGGCTGGATGGGGGCGGAGGTGTCGAGCTGGTCCTGGTTGGCCGGCACATTCTCGAGGCCCGAGACGCCCACGGTGCCCCGCGGGTCGATGAGGCCGGGGGTGGCGACGGTGGCTTCGTGCACCGTGACGTCTGAGGGAATATCGACGTCGGCGGCCGGGCCCACCTCGGCGATTGTGGAGCCCTCGATGAGCACGACGCCGTTCACAATGGGTCCGTCGCCGGTCATGGTGTAGAGGGTGTCGGCCCGGACGGCGTGCTGCGCCTGGGCGAGGCCGGGCAGCAGGCCGCCCATGAGGACGGCGAGGAGAAGCGGAAGGCGACGGAGAGAGACAAGAGAGGGCATGGGGACAACCATCTGACGGGAAGGGCAGAAGCAGGAGGAACGGGCCGGGCGTTACTCGTGGACGTGCTGAATGGCGTCGTCGTAGACGCGGTAGCCGCCCGTGGCAAAGCCGCGGTCCTCGGGGGCAGAGCGGTCGAACACCTTGGCGCCTTCCACCCACGTCTGCTCGATCTTCGTGTACACGCTGAGTGGATCGCCGGAGAGGACGATGAAGTCGGCATCTTTGCCCACCTCCAGCGCGCCGGTGTCGTCGGCCAGCCCGAGCATGCGGGCTCCGGCCAGCGTGACGGACTCCAGAGCGGCTTCGCGCGACAGTCCGGCCCGTACGCCGAGGGCCGCCTGGCGGAGGAAGAGGCGCGAGTCGGTGATGGGGTCGTCGGTGTGGTACGCGACGTCCACGCCCGCCTGGTTGAGCACCCGGCCATTGCGGTAGGCAATCTCGTCGGCCTCCGGCTTGCCGCCGGGGGCATCGAGGAGGATGATGGAAGCCGGCACGTCGGCCGCGGCGATGTCGTCGGCCACCTTCCACGCCTCGCTCACGTGGTGCAGCACCAGATCGAAGCCAAATTCCTCGCTGAGCCGGATGGCGGTGAGCACGTCGTCGTGGCGGTGCGTGTGGAAGTGGACGGTGCGGTTTCCTTCCAGCACGTCGACGAGGCCCTCCATGCGCAGATCGCGGTCCGGCCCCGCGGCCTCCGACTCGGCCTGCTCCTTCTTGCGCTGGTACGCCTGTGCCTCCACAAACTGCTGGCGCACCATGGCGGCGGCGTGGCCGCGCGTCTGCGGGAACGGCCCCGCCTCGCGCTGCGGGTTGGTGCCGTTGGCCATCTTCATCCCGCCGCATGCCTCCACGGGGCGGTCGTCGCAGGCCGTCAGGTCGGATGCCGTATTGCCGTCGCGCAGCTTGAGGAAGGTGGTCTGCCCGCTCATCAGGTGGCCCGAGCCCGACAGCACCTGCACGGTGGTGATGCCGCCGGCGCGGGCCCGGTCGAGCGACGGGTGCCGCGCGTTGATCGCGTCGAGGGTGCGCACGTCCGGGTGCATCGCCGCCGAGCCGTCGCCCCCGCTCACCTGCCCGATGTGGGAGTGCGTGTCGACGAGGCCCGGCATGAGGACCGCGCCCGCTACGTCGTGGCTCACGGCCCCGTCGGGGACCTCTACCGAGCCGGTGGGGCCGAGGGCCTGAATGGTGCCGTCCTGCACCACCATCGTGCCGCTCTCGATGGGCTCCGACGAGATGGGGTAGAGGGTCGCGTTGCGGAAGACGTGGGGCTGCTCCTGCGCCTGGGCGGGCAGCACGAGGCACAGGGCCAACACGGCGGTTGCGAGGAGACGGGGGCGCATAGTGGCGGGGCGGTCTGGAAACGAGACGTACGACAAGGGTAGGGCGTACGCCCCGGATCCACAAGTACCGGGGCTCTCCCCCACCTACAAAGCGGTAGGGACGACCGGCTGGTCGTCCCTACGCGTTTCCCTCAATATGTTGACCGTAGAGGCCGTATGGTCTCGACGATCCCGGTCCTACTGCCGCCGCGGGCCGTAGCGGGCCGGCGTGCCCGCGTCCGGAATCGAGGCCTCGATAAACGCCCGAATGTCCTGGTTGGACGTCTCCAGATCTTCGGAGCGCAGGTACATCATGTGGCCGCTGCGGTAGCCTTCGAAGCGAAGCCGGTCGCGCATCGTCTGACGCGTGCCCAGGTTCCACATCACGTACTTGGCCGAGAAGTAGTCGGTGGCCCCGTCGTAGTAGCCGGACTGTACCAGGACATGGAGGTAGGGGTTCTGGGCCATGGCCCGGCGCAGCTGCTCGCCGGTATCATTGTCGTCGTCCTCCCACGGCCGCACGGGCCCAAAGACGTTGTACGTGAGGTCCGTCTCGAAGCCGAGCTCGTCGCGGAGGTAGTGGTTGATGGCGGGCGTGAAGGCGTGGTTCCAGGCCGTGAGCTCCGCCGGATAGTCGTAGGTGTCTCCGGCGTTTTTGACATCCACGCCCTGGTAACGAGAGTCGAGGCGACCCACGGTGTGCCCCTCGTCCTGCAGGAGCTCCTTCCAGAAGGCGCGGGCGGGCACCGCGAGGTTGTGGTTGAGCACGAACTGCTCGGAGAGGCCGGAGTAGCGGGCCACCTGCTGCGCCACCGTCTGCCGTCGTGTGCTGTCGATGTATCCGCCGCGCGTGAGCGCCGGGATGTATTCTTCGACCGTGTAGTTCTCGACCTCCGAGAGTAGGGCCTGGAGGTCCCGGTTTTGGAGCGCAGGCGGGAGTTGCTCGTGGTACCAGGCCGTGGCCGCGTAGTAGGGCAGCTTGAGGGCTTCGGAGCGGGGCGAGGGGCCGGCCGGCTCCATGCCGAGGCCCGTGGGGGAGACGAGGATCACGCCGTTGAGGTACATCCAGTGCCGGTTCTGGAGCTGCCCGGCCAGGCCCGCGACGCGCGTGGTGCCGTAGCTTTCGCCGATGAGGTACTTCGGCGAGCGCCAGCGGTCCTGCCGCGAGACAAAATTGTCGATCCAGGCGGCCAGGTAGTCCACGTCGGCGTTTACCCCAAAGAATTTGTCGCGGGACACCTCCGCGTCCAGGATGCGGGAGAAGCCGGTGTTGACGGGGTTGACGTACACGATGTCGGCCACGTCGAGGATCGAGTGCTCGTTGTCCTCCACCCCGTAGGGTTGGACGGGGAAGCCCTCGTCGCTGATCTTCAGGTGCTTGGGGCTGGTGTAGCCGAGATGCATCCAGAGGGAGCCGGAGCCGGGGCCGCCGTTGAAGGAGATCACAAGGGGGCGGCGCGTGCGGTCGTCCACGTCGGAGCGCTCGTAGTAGGTGTAGTGGAGCGACGCGATGGCGTGGTCGTTCTCGCCGTACACCGGCTGCGTGCCCGTCGTCACCTCGTAGGGCACCGGCTCGTCCTGGATGGTCACCTGGTCGGACTGGGTGATGGCCGTGTCCGGCGGCAGCGACCGCGTCGGTCCCGGCATCGCCTTCTCCTGTGCGTGCGCCGTCCCGCCGATGAGGAGCAAAAGGAGTGTGCCAAAAAGGACCGTTCGAATCTGAGTCATCGATAGAAACCGCTCGTTTTGAGTTGGTGGGTTTTCGGGTTGCGGGTTGTGGGTTGTGGGTTGTGGGTTGTGGGTTGTGGGTTGAGAGTTTTGAGTTGGGGAATTCCTTGATTCGGCTCAGAGGTACGAACAGGCACACGCTCAACCCACAACGCTTAACGCTCAACCGAATCTATTCAATCACGTCGTGTGTGCGGGCCACGTCTGTAAACGCGTCGATCGCCCGGTCGAGCTGGTCTTTGGAGTGGGCGGCCGACATCTGCACGCGGATGCGGGCCTCTTCCTTCGGCACCACGGGATAGCTGAAGCTGATGACGTAGATGCCGCGGTCGAGTAGTTCGTCGGCGATGGCGCCGCTCGTCTTCGCGTCGTAGAACATGATGGGCACGATGGGGTGGTCGCCCGGCTTGATGTCGAAGCCGCGGTCTTCCATCTCGCTGCGGAAGTAGCGGGCGTTCTCCCAGATCTTCTCGCGCCGCTCGCCGCTCGTCTGCAGCATCTCCAGCACCTTGAGGCTGGCGTTCGCGATCATCGGCGCGATGGCGTTGGAGAAGAGGTACGGGCGCGACTCCTGGCGCAGCAGGTCGATGATCTCCTGCCGCCCGGTGGTAAAGCCGCCGGTGGCGCCGCCGAGGGCCTTGCCGAGCGTGGAGGTGATGATGTCGACCTCGTCCAGGACGCCCTTCGCCTCGCTGGCGCCGCGGCCCCCCTCGCCCATGAAGCCGGTGGCGTGGCACTCATCGACCATCACCATCGCGTCGTACGCGTCGGCCAGGCGGCAGATCTCGTCGAGCTTCGCCACGTCGCCGTCCATCGAAAAGACGCCGTCGGTGGCGATCAGGCGCTTCTCGGCGCGTTGGGCGGCCTGCAGCTTCGCCTCCAGATCGGCCATGTCGCTGTGGTCGAAGACGTGGAGGTCGGCCTTGCAGAGCCGGATGCCGTCGATAATGGAGGCGTGGTTGAGGGCGTCGCTGATGATGGCGTCGTCCTCGCCCAGAATCGTCTCAAACAGCCCCGTATTGGCGTCGAAGCACGAGTTGTAGAGGATCGTGTCGTCGGTGTCGTGGAAGGCCGACAGGGCGTGCTCCAGGTCCTTGTGCACCGACTGCGTGCCGCAGATGAAGCGGACGCTGGCGACGCCGAAGCCGTAGCGGTCGACGCCCCGCTTGGCGGCGTCCATGATTTCCGGGTGGTTGGCGAGGCCGAGGTAGTTGTTCGCGCAGAAGTTAATGACGTGTTGTCCGCCCTCAACCTCGATGTCGGCGTCTTGCTGGGAGGTAATGACGCGCTCTTCGTTGTAGGTGCCGGCGTTTCGGATCTCCTGAAGCGTTTCCCGAAAGTCGGCCGTCACGTCGTCGGTCATCGGCATGGCGGTGTGAAGGGGTGGTGCGGGGAAGAGTGAGTAGGCAGGTGGGACGGAGGCGCCGGTCGTGGGCAGTGGCGTTGGGGAGAAAGGGGAAAAGGGGAGGGAAAGAGCGCCCGGGCATCGAGGCACAGTTGATCGAAGGACGCAACGTCGCTGAGGGTTCCTCTCACCCTCTTACCCCCTCGTCCTCTCGGAGCCTCTCGTCCTCTTGGAGGTGGTCGAGCATGTCTTCCGTCATTGCGTCCAGGTCGTACGTGGGGGTCCAGTTCCAGTCGGTGCGGGCGGCGGTGTCGTCGATGGAAGCGGGCCAGGCGTCGGCGATCTGCTGGCGCTCGTCGGAGGCGTAGGTGCAGGCAAAGTTGGAGACATGGCGCTGGAGAGCGGCGGCGAGGTCCTGGGGCGAGAAGCTGAAGGCCGCAACATTGTAGCTATCGCGCACCGAGAGGGCCTCGGCCGGGGCCTCCATGAGGGAGAGCGTGGCACGGATGGCGTCCGGCATGTACATCATGGGCAGGCAGGCGTCGGGCTCCAGAAAGCAGGTGTAGTCCCGTCCGTTCGCGGCGGAGGTGTACATGTCGACGGCATAGTCCGTGGTGCCACCGCCGGGCGCCGTTTTGTGGCTGATGAGGCCGGGGTAGCGCAGGCTCCGCACGTCGAGGCCGTAGCGGCGGTGGTAGTACCGGCAGAGCAGCTCGCCGCTGCGCTTGGTGACGCCGTACATGGTGGTGGGGTCGAGGACAGTCTTTTGCGGCGTGTCCGCTTTGGGCGTGGAGGGCCCGAACACGGCGATGGAGCTGGGCCAGAAGACGCGGAGATGGTGTGTGCAGGCGAGGTCGAGGACGTTTTTGAGCCCCTCCATGTTCACGTCCCAGGCGCGGTCGGGGTGTTGCTCGCCGGTGGCCGAGAGGAGGCTGGCCAGGTGGTAGACCGTGTCGATCTGGTACTGCGAGATGCAATCGGCCAGGGCCTCCCGGTCGCGCACGTCGGCCACCACGAACGGGCCCCCAGCCGCGTGGCCGTCGGGGCCTGGCGGCGGCTGCAGATCGAGCCGGATCACCCCAGAGGGACCGTGCCGCGAGCGAAGAGCCTCGACGAGTTCGCTGCCAAGCTGACCGTTGGCACCGGTCACGAGAACATGAGACATACGCACAGACCGAAAGTGAGAGGGGCACGCAAAGGCGCGTAGCGCAGCTAACACGTACAGGGCCCCGGGCAGGAATTTCCGAAGGAGGGCATGCCCGTTTCCGTGCAGCAATGCAGATCCACACGTCCGCCAGCCAAACGGGCTGAGGTCCTTTCCGTTCGGAACCGCTTCCAGAAAATCGAAACAATCAGCCCCTGTGAAGAAAAGCGCTTACATCAAGGAATTTTACGCGTTTTGCAAAATTATTTGCCCGTACAGGTTGACAGGCCAAAGAAAATAAAGTAGAGTGGGGAGCGAGGCAAAAAGAAACAGACAGAGAGAATTTGTGGCGCACAGCATCGACGAAATCGACGCGAAGATTTTGGAGCTGCTTCAGGGCAGCGGGCGCATGAAGCGAAGCGACGTCGCCGACGAGGTCGGCCTTTCGATCTCTGCGGTCAGCGAGCGCATGCGCAAGCTCGAAGAGCGAGGCGTGATCGAGGGATACACAGCCATCGTAGACGCGAAGCGACTTCGGCTCGACATCACGGCATTCATTCGCGTGTCGGTCGATGGGTCGGAGCACTACCCGGAGTTTGTGGAGCGCGTACAAGACATGGAGCACGTGCTGGAATTGCATTCCATTACCGGAGAGGGGTCTCATCTGATGAAGGTGCGCGTAAAAGACACCACGTACCTGGAGCGATTTCTGTCCCGGATACAGGCCCTTCCGGGGGTCGGGCACACGACGACCAGTATCGTGCTAAGCACCTTCAAGGACACGCGCGCAGTGCCCACCGAGCCGATGGAGCTGTACGACTACGACAGCGCTGAGGACCCCGTGCCCTAACGGCCCCGCAGCAGCCTGCAGCATGGCCTTTCCGGCCGCTTTTCTCGTTTTCTTGGACCAACTCCCCGCATTTATCAATGCCAACCAAAAGCGACGTCTTAGAGCAGATTGAAGCGAAGGGCGTGGACTTTCTGCGCCTGCAGTTCACCGATATTTTGGGGACCGTCAAAAACATCTCCATCCCCGCCAGCCAAGCGGAGAAAGCGTTTGGGGAGGGGATCTACTTCGATGGATCCTCCATCGAAGGATTTGTCCGCATCCAAGAGTCGGACATGCGCCTGAAGCCCGATCCCGACACCTTTTCCGTGCTGCCGTGGCGCAGCGCTCGGAGTGACGATACGGTGACGGCCCGCATGATCTGCGACGTGATCAACACGTCCACCAACGAGCCCTTTGCCGGGGACCCGCGCTTCGTTTTGAAGCGGGCCATTGCGAAGGCAGAGGAGATGGGCTTTGAGATGAACGCGGGGCCGGAGCCTGAATTCTTCGTCTTCGAGAACGACGAGGACGGCAGGGCCACGACCGTTACGCACGACGCGGGCGGCTATTTCGACCTCGCCCCCAAGGACATGGCGCAGGAAATCCGCGCGGAAATCATCTACAACCTTGAGGCAATGGGCTTTGAGGTCGAGGCAAGTCACCACGAGGTGGCCCGTGGCCAGCACGAGATTGACTTCAAGTACGCCGATGCGCTCACCACAGCGGACAATGTGGCGACCTTCCGTTCGGTGGTCCGTGCGACGGCAGAGCTGCACGACGTGCATGCGACGTTCATGCCCAAGCCCATCTCGGGCATCAACGGCTCGGGCATGCATACCCACATGTCGCTCTTTGAGGACGGCGAGAACGCCTTCCACGACGAAGACGACGAGTTTAACCTCAGCACGCTGGCCTACGAGTTCCTGGGCGGCATCCTGGAGCATGCCCCGGCCATCACGGCGGTGTGCAACCCCACGGTCAATTCCTACAAGCGGCTGGTGCCGGGGTACGAGGCGCCCATCTACGTGGCGTGGAGCGACGTGAACCGCTCGGCACTGGTGCGCAAGCCCGCGGCGCGCGTGCCGGCGGCCTCCCGCATTGAGCTGCGCTCGCCGGACCCCACGTGCAATCCGTACCTCGCCTTCGCGGTGATGCTGAGTGCGGGGCTGGATGGCATTGAGAAGGGCAACGAAGCGCCCGGCCCGGTCCGCGAAAACATCTACGAATTTACGGAGGCAGACCGCCTGGAGCGTGGCATCGAAACGCTCCCGAGCACGCTGGGCCAGGCAGTCTCGGCCCTGGAAGACGACGACGTGGTTCTCGAGGCCCTCGGCTCGCACGTGAGCGAGAAGTATGTGCAGGCCAAGTCGCACGAGTACACCGAGTTTCTTGCGTCCGTCTCCGAGTGGGAGCTTGACCGCTACCTGGAAACGTTCTAACGACACGAGATGTGTACGCCCCGGGACGGGGCGGTGCCGAAAGGAGGCCGGGACGAAAAGAGTCCGAGCGCGCACTCCTTCTCGTACGTTTGTGGCCCGGGGCGGCTTGTAGCACCGTGCCCGCAGGCCCTGCAGCGGCCGATCTCCCGTGCACGGAGGTCGGCCGCTTTTGCATGGGGGAGGGCAGCGTCCCGCGGGCTGGCCCCTTGTAGGGACGTTTGAATTCCGCTCCGAGAAGCAGGGCGTCCGCCGGCGCGCGCCGCCGAGTGGGACCTTTTGGGGGCGCAACCACTACGGAGCCCCCCCGCCGAGCCCAGGCGTTCGTGCACACTTTTCCGCCCCCAACGTTGCCCGCCGATGATCGACCGCTATACCCGTCCGCCGATGGCGGATCTCTGGAGCGAAGAACAAAAATTCCGGTCGTGGCTCGATGTCGAGCTCGCCGCCTGCGCCGCGTGGAGCGAGATCGGCGCCATCCCGCCCGCGGACGTGGAGACGCTCTACGACGAGGCCGACTTTGACATCGACCGCATCAAGAAAATTGAGCAGGAGACGAAGCACGACGTGGTGGCCTTTACGCGGGCCGTGAGCGAGACGCTGGGCGAGGAGAAGAAGTGGGTCCACTACGGCCTCACCTCTACCGATGTGGTGGACACCGCCTACATGGTGCGCCTCAAAAAGGCCAACAGCCTCATCCGCACTCAGCTCGACAAGATGATCGAGACGCTGGCGGAGAAGGCCCGCGAGCACAAGCACACGCTCACGATGGGCCGCACGCACGGGGTGCACGCCGAGCCCACTACGTTCGGCCTCAAGATGGCGCGCTACTACGACGAGATGCGCCGCCAGAAGGAGCGCTTCGAGCGGGCCGCCGAGACACTGCGCGTGGGCAAGCTCAGCGGGGCCGTGGGCACCTTCGCCCACATTCCGCCTGAGGTGGAGCGCCACACATGTGAGCGCCTGGGCCTCAAGCCGGCGCCTATCTCCACGCAGATCCTCTCACGCGACCGCCACGCGCATTACTTGAGCGTGATCGCAGGCATCGGGGCCACGCTCGAAAAGATGGCCGTGGAGGTGCGCCACCTGCAGCGCAGCGAGGTGCGGGAGGCCGAAGAAGCGTTCAGCGCGGGACAGAAGGGGTCCTCGGCCATGCCGCACAAGCGCAATCCGGTCGGCTCCGAAAACATCACCGGCTGTGCGCGGCTGCTGCGCGGCTACATGAACAGCGAGTTCGACAACGTCGCCCTCTGGCACGAGCGCGACATCAGCCACTCGTCGGTCGAGCGCGTGGTGCTGCCGGACGCGACGACGCTGCTGCACTACGCCCTCCGCCGCTTCCGCGGCATCATCGACGGCCTCGTGGTCTACGAGGACACGATGCGCGAGAACATGGAGGCGACCCACGGCCTCTACAACAGCCAGCGCCTCATGCTGAAGCTGATCGACAAAGGGCTCAGCCGCGAGGAGGCGTACGACCGTGTACAGCCCCTTGCCATGACGGCCTGGGAGGAGGAGCGTCCGTTCCAAGAGGTGGTGGCCGGGGCGGACGCCATCACGGAGGTGCTGTCGGCCGACGAAATTGACGAGGCGTTCGACCCCACGTACCACGTTCGCAATGTGGATCGCATCTTCCGGCGGGTCGGCCTCGAGGAGTAGCGTCGCGTGTTGGGGCGTTTGGGGAGGGGGAGCGGGCCCGTCCCTTCCGTTTGCTCCCCATGAAACCCCACCGCCGTGGCAATGGCGCCTGGACAGTGCCGAAGGGCCCAATCAGCGAAAAGAGAGCGCTCCGTCGGTATGCTCGTCGTAGTAGCGCCGGCACGCTTGCTCTCGGCCCCGCACCACACGCTTCCCGGCCAGGGGCCCCGTCGTTTCCGTAACCACCGTCCACTGCGCCTGAAGATCGTCCTCCAGGTACAGCACCACCCAATCGTCGGTCGTTCCGAGTTCGTGGGCACGGGCCGTGTTGGAAAACAGCGCCGTGTACGCCCGGCCCTCGCGCTCGGTGTGCAAGATGGGCAGCCATGCCTCGCCGTCCGGGTTGAAGCGGCGGGGAGCAATCGTGCGCAGGACGCCCTGGGCAGCCTTGCGACGGTACTCCGCATCCACGCTGAACAGCTCGGCCACCGGCACGTGCCAGTCCCCGGAGCGTCGTCGTCGCAGCTTTGCATCCAGCGATTCACGAACCGCCTGGAGGCGCCGCTCGCCAACCCCCTTCACCTCCGCAAGCCGCCCGTCGTGCGCGGCCTGCTCCAGTGCCTCCAGAGAGTCGACCCCAAGCCGATCGTGGATTCGCGCGGCCAGCGCTGGGCCGATGCCCGCGACCTGCCGAAGCACCGACTCCGGGGAGACGACGCCCTGCAGGCGCTCCAAAAACCGCCACCGTCCCGTGTCCAGAATTTCGGCGATTGCATTGGCAAGGGCGGTCCCGATGCCGGGCAGGTCTTGCAGGGCCTCGTGGCCATGCTCACGGTACAGCACATCCACGGAGCGACGGAGCTGCGACAGCGTGGCCGCACCTCGGCGGTACGCCCGCACCCGGAAGGGACCGGCGCCCTGGGCCTCCAACAAATCGGCTGCCTCGCGAAAGCGCTCGGCCACCTTCAGGTTCGCAGGGGGCGGTGTCGAGACGTCAACCATCACTGCGGGAGAGACTGTAACCATCGCACCGGTGCATTCGAGTGGGGGACAGGCTGTACCGGACCCATCGGCTCAGACGCGGCCGACGTCATGTCACTGCTCCCTCCTGAATAACAAAGGTGATCTTGGCGTGGACGCGGTACGACTGAATCCGCCCGTCGTCCACCACTGCTCGGTAGTTGTCAACGTATACGCTCCGGATGTCGTCAATCGTTTTGGATGCCTCGGTGACGGCCGCCTCGGTGGCCGCTTCCAAAGAATCGCCTTCGGCGAGGAGTTCGATGGACTTGGCAACAGAAGACATAAAGGCTGTAGAAAAGAGCTGTAGAAAAGAGAAAAGGACGGGCCCCAGTACACGACAAAACATTTCCCATTTTCAGACTCCCGTTTTCGCGGCAAAACGCCCTGCCTGGCATGTCATGCCACCCCCCCGATGCGGCCTCTTTTCGCGTACAACGGTGCCTTTTTTAATTCCGAAAAGATCTTGGGGCAGGCTCAGGGTGACGACAGGGGCTGGGATTTTTTGCCGCAGAATGTGAGGGGGCGTCCGCTGTTTGTCACGTACCATGAGGATTGGCACAAAAGACGGCCTTCCTGCGAGAAGCCCCCATCACGATTCCGCCCGTTGCAAGACGGCTTGTGGGACGGGGACTTCGATCTGTCGTAGATTACAACCCAGCCCTTCTCGGGCGCATGACTGCCGGTGACCGATCGGGAATGGAGAATCTTCTGAACGTGTCGTGGGAAAAGTTTTTGTTCGTCGGAAGACGGGTCCTGCATATGGCAAATGCGTTACGGACATCAGTGCTGCACAGGGACCTTTCCGTCTGAATAGTGATTTGAAGGGTGCATGAACCGCCACATGCGACTGCAGACTTCCCACCGCTGCAGGGTCTTCATCTGCAGGGTCTTCGTTCCTTGGCGTTGTCTTTGCTCCCCGGTGCCTGGATTGTGATGGACTTTCCCCGCTTTGCCTCGGCGTTGCGCGTCTCGATCCTCTGTGCACTTGTGGGGGCTGGATGGGGCGCAGCACACGTCCCGTCCCAGGCCCAGCAGCTGGTTGCCACCGTCGACTCAACGGAGAGCGTGATCGATTACACCGGCTCGGCCCCCCTGCACGACTGGACGGGCACCAGCCGCAGCGTCTCCGGGCGGTTTGTGCTTGACCCCACCCAGGCCGACAGTAGCCGTGCGGTGGTGCGGGCGTCCGTGGCCAGTTTCGACAGTGGCAATGACCGGCGCGACCGTAAAATGCGCGAGGTGACGGAGGCTGCGAAGTACCCACAGGTGGAATTCCGAGCCACAGACATCGAGCCGCTCATCTGGGGGCGCACGACCGACGGACGGGCCGGGCGGTGGCGCGCAACGGGCACGCTTACCTTTCACGGCCGCACCCACCCGGTGGAGGCGCCGGTACGGATTCGTGCCGACACGGACTCGGTGTACGCCCGCGCCCAGTTCGCCGTCTCGCTTACGCGGTTCGAGGTAGAACGGCCCTCCCTCCTCTGGGCGTCCATTGGGGATACGATTCGGATCGACGCACGAATCCGCGGGGCGATCGCGGTGCCGTCGAGCGCGGAGCGGAGCCGCATGGGGCCGGCCCGTGAGCACCCAGTCGGCCCTCCCGTTCCCCAGACGGCAGGGCGTCCCCCGGGGCGCCAGTAGGCCAATCGTCTGAGGCGCCGCCCCGGGCCCATTCCTAACGCAGATCCATCCTGCAGATCCGTCCTGTGGCACAGCCCTCTTCTGCCCCCCCTGGCCCCGCCGCATCAACATCCGAGGCAGGGAGCATGCGAGCTACGGCCCCGTGGTGCGAAGGAGGCGTTGTGCTCGCCATTGGGATGGGGCTAAGCATACTTCTTCGCGTCCCGGACCTGGTGGCGGGCACTGTCCCTACGGAGGTGACACAGTACGTGGCCCACCCTGCGCGGCTGTATTACCTCTTCAGCCTCGATCTCTTCGTGCTCGTGTCCTTGCTGGCCGTCGTTCCCGTTCCAGAGGGACGATCGCGCGTGCGGGCCGTGGTGGTCGGCGTCCTGTTCGTGCTGCTGGGGTACCGCACGTACGACGCCACGGTGATGGCGATGCTGCACCGCAGTCCGATTTTTTACGCTGACGCCTCGCACCTTGTTGGGGCGTTTTATCTGCTGGTCAATGCCGCGTTGCCCTGGCGGCATGTCGTGATGGGGGCCGGAGGCCTCGTGCTGGTGGGCGTCCTGGCCAGCATCGTGCCGGCCGGTGTGCGGCGGATTCATCACTGGGTGCGCACGCCCGCAGGGCGGCGGCTCGTCCTCGCTGCGAATCTCGTGACCTGGCCGGTCATTGCGGCGGTCGCGCTGGGAGAGCGCGGGTCGTACCTGCACCGACAGACGTACCGGAGCGTGTGCCTCTCCACCACCGAGGCCCTTGTGCGCAATGTGCAGGCGTCGCGGACCCTTCGAGACGATATCGTCCGCCGGGCACAGAGCACCGTTGACTCCACCTACGCCACGTACTGGGCGCACGAGTGGAAGCAGCCCCCGTCGATTTATCTGGTGATGATCGAATCGTACGGAATGGCACTGGCAGGGCCAGCGGGAGCGCCGGGCTACGGTCGCTTCATGGCCCGCACGTCCGATTCGCTGCGCACGGCCGGCTGGCACATGGCCAGTGCGCAGAGCACAGCGCCGGTGTTCGGGGGGCTTTCGTGGCTGAGCGCGGCCAGCTTGCTTCTGGGCACGCCTGTGGAGCACCAGCCCGTGCTCGATGTGCTGCGGCCCACGCTCCCGCGCTATCCGCATCTGGTGCGCCTGCTGCAGCACCACGGCTACGAGACGGCGACGCTGCAGCCGCCCGTGCGCCCACGGCCCGGCCTGTCGGTAGACAACCGGTACGGGTTCGACCGCACGTTTTACCTGGAAGATCTGAACTACCAGGGCCCGCGCGTGGGGTGGGGGATTGTGCCGGACCAGTACAGCCTCGCGGTGGCGCACGAGCGCTTCGTGGCCCCCGCCTCACCGCCGTTTTTTCTCTTCTTCGAAACAGTGACCTCCCACGCCCCCTGGACGGCGCCCCCTCCGCCGCTCGTGGACGATCCTCTGTCGATGGGGCGTCCGGACGCTTCCGCATCGCCTTCGGCACCGGCGGTTCTGCCCGTGCCCGGGGACAGCTCCTCGTGGGCCGACGTCCGCGCCCGACGCACGCGCCTTTTCCGCCATGTGCAGTACACCTGGCGGACGCTTCGCGACTACCTGCGCCGAAAGGCGCCGCCCAACAGCCTCGTCGTGGTGGTGGGAGACCATCAGCCCTACTTTGCCGACACCGAAAGTACCGCCACGCCGGTTCACATGCTCAGCCGAGACGAAGCGCTCATCCGCCGGCTGGGGCCGTACGGGTTTGAGCGTGGCCTCCAGCCCAAGGGCCGTGGCGGCTCGCTTCGTCACGCGGGCCTCTACTCGCTGCTCGTGCGTGTGCTTGCGGCGCACGACGCAGACCGTCGTCCCACAGCGGATCGTCCCCCGTACCGCCCCCGCGGGGTCGGGCGCGCCGCCCTTCTGCCCCCCCGCCCGTAGCCCGCGCCTTTCTCTCCACCCCCATGCCCTCATTTCCGGATCCCGTCTCGGCCTCCACCAAGGCCGACGTGCGGGCCTTTTTCGACACCCTGGCCCGCAACAACAGCGAACGGCACGGCTCCGCCGCGGCTCTGCTCGCCCGTCGGCTTCGGGTGCTCCACCGCCACGCTGCCTTTTCGTCGTCGGATGTGGTGCTGGACCTGGGGTGTGGCGACGGCACCCACCTGCGCGCGGTTGCCGGGCGCATCGAGAGCGGCATCGGGGTGGACCTCTCGCCCCGCATGATTCAGAATGCCCGGCGGCAGACGGAGCACCCGGCGCTTGAGTTTCGGACGGGCGATGCCGAACGGCTCGCATCAATCCCGTCGGCCTCGGTGGACGTCGTCTTCTGTGTGGGGGTGCTGGAGCACCTGCTGCGACCGGGCCGCGCCCTGCAACAGGTGGCGCGCGTGCTACGGCCGTCGGGCCGCTTCGTGGCCCTGACGCTGAACGGAGCGCACTGGTGGTACCGCCTCGCAGATCGCGTGGGGGTGCCCACTCGTCACCTCGACACCGACCGCCGCTTCCCGCCAGGGCAGGCGCGGCAGCTCCTTCGCGACAGCGGACTGCGGCCGGAGGTGGGGTTCTGGCGCTTCGTTCCGAGTGGCGACCTGCCGCGGCCCCTGGCGCTGCTGTGCGGAGGGCTCGACCGCATGGGACAACACGTCGCTCCCTCGCTGCTCCGCACGGGCCTCTGCCTGGTCGGGCGCCCCACGACACCGGCGGCCTGCACGCGCCCTGCCGTCCCGCAGGGCGCAGGCGAGAGCGCGTGACCGCACCAGGCGCCTGCCGATGAGGACGATTGCCTGTGCGCCTGTGGCGCATTCTGGACGCGTTTGGAACGCGCACGCAGTCCCTCGGCGTTTCAAAACCAAGATGCCTCTTTCGTTCGTCTTTCGTTCGGGGGCGGCGTGTCTGGACAGGCAAAACGCGGGCGCACAAGTCGGCAGCAGTGGGATGAATGGAGAACACAGAGGGCACCATTGGTTTCTGCGGTGCGTGGGGCTGTGGTGGGGGGCTGTGCTTGTTGGAGTCCTGGGGGCGGTGCCGCGCCCGGCGGGGGCTCAGTCGTGGGCGGCCGTGACGGGCACGGTGGTGGAGGCGGAGGGCGGGACGGCGCTGGTGGGCGCCCACGTGCTCCTGCGAAGTGCGGCGTCGGCGGAGGTGGTGCGGCAGACCGCGACCGATGCGTGTGGCGATTTTGCGTTCGCTCGCGTGCGTCCGGGCCGTTACGTGGTGGAGGTGCAGCAGCTCGGGTACACGGAGCGCCGCCGCTCGCTCCGGCTGGAGGTGGGAGAGTCGCGGGCGATTGACGTGGCGCTGCCCCTGAAGACAGAGAGCCTGAAGGCGACGGTCTGGGCGCCCTCGCGGCAGCGTGAGCGGCGTCTGGAGGTGCCCGTTTCGGTGTCGGTGGTGGAGCCGGAGCGGCTTTGGCGAGAGATGGCAATCTCGACGGGGGAGGCCCTGCGGGGCATGCCTGGGGTGGAGGTGGCACAGACCGGGGTGGCGCGGCGGCGGGTGTTGCTGCGCGGAGGCGCGGGAGGGGGGCTGGGCGGGCCGCACGTGCGCGTAGACCATCGGGCGGCCGCGATGCCCCTGCTTGGGCGCGATGTGTACGGCGCCGTGCCCGTCCCCGGGCTCGACGTGCGCCGCGTGGAGGTGGTGCGGGGGCCCGCCTCGGCCCTGTACGGCCCCGGAGCGAGTGAGGGCGTGGTGCATACCGAAACGACCAATCCGTTCCGCACGCCCGGCACCGCCGTGTCGGTAACCGGTGGCTCGCGGCGGTACGTAGACGGCCAGATCCGGCGGGCGGGCGTGGTGGGCGGCCGTGTCGGGTACGCGGTGACGGCGCAGTTTGGGCGGGCAGACGAGTGGGGGCTGGATCCCCAGAACCCACAGGACGCAGTGGAGATTCAGCGCTACTACCGGTACGGTCCTGCAGAGACAATTCCTGCGGGGCGGCGGACCGTCGACCGGCGGCTCCGTCGCAAGAAGGAGATCCGGACGTACCGGGCGAGCGGGCGGCTCCGCTACCGGCTCGGCCGCGACGCGCGTCTCTCGTTGCGGGGCGGCTACGCGTCGCTCACAAGCCCCCTCCAGACGGGCATCGGAACGCTCCAGGCCGATGGGCTGGCGTACAGCTACGGTCAGCTCCGTGTCGAGACCCCTTCGCTCACGGCCCAGCTCGCGCTCACCGACCTCCAGGCTGGGGAGGACCTCTACCGCCTACGCACCGGCACCGCGCCCATTGACGAGAGCCGGCGGTGGAGCGGGCTGTGGACAACCCGCGTCGACCTTTCCGCACTCGACACACGCGGGGTCCTGGGCGGGGAGGCGACCCTCACTCGCCGCTCCGGCGCTGCGGGGGGCGGCGAGGGCATCGGGGCGGTGGACGAGCTGGGCGTGTACGTTCATACCAGGACGCCGCTCGCGTCGTCCCTGTCGCTGACCCTCGCCGCTCGGGGCGACTATTCCAGCATTGCGGGCGACGTGCACCTGTCGCCGCGCGCGGCGCTCGTGTACACCCCATGGGCGCGCCACGCCCTGCGGGCCAGCTACAACCGGTCCCTCGCCCCTCCGGCCGCCCCTCTGCAGCTTGGTGCGCGGTTCTCGCCCGGCCTTTCGCCGGCGCTCCAGTCCATAACGCAGACCGTTGAGGTTGGGTACAGGGGCACCGTCTGGGAGGGGGCATGGCTCGACCTGGCCGGCTACTACGCGGAAACGAAAAACGTCGTCACCACCGCGCAGGCGGAGCCGCTCACCTACCGCCGGGCCGGACGGGTCGGGTACGGGGGCGTGGAGGTCGCACTGGAGGCACGTCCCCGTCCCTCGCTCACAACCTTCGTGAACGCATCGTCCGTATGGGACGACGCCGCCTCGTCGGCCGAGCCGGAGGCGGCACTGGAGGCTCCGTCGTTCAGGCTACAGGGCGGGGCGGACTATGGCCTGCCCGTCGGCGCATCGGTCGGTGCCACGGTCCACTACGTGGACGCATTTCCCGTGCGGGCCGGGCCGTACGCCGGTCCCGTCGACCGCTACGCCCTGATCGATCTGCGGGCGGGAACCCCCGTGCCCTCCGTGCCGGGAGCGTACCTAACCCTCACCGCCAAGAATGTGCTCGGGAACGAGCACCGTGAGTTTGTTGGGGCGCCCGAACTGGGGCGCTTCGTGAGAGTCCGCCTCACCTACGCTCCCTGACACCGAATGGACGGACCGGCCGAGGAGGAGACTTTCCGCAGCCGACGCGCGCTCCGCGCTGCCATCCAGCCGTCCACTCGCCCGTCCGTTCTGTCCTCCGTTCGCGGTGGTTTCACCTGCTCTTTGGGGGGGAGGGACAGTGCGTCGTTGCATCCGCGAGGGGAATTCTGTACTGTTTTGTGTTCTCCCTTGCCGCCTCTTCAATCGTTAACCGCGAACGGCCATGTTTGGCGACTTCGTGCCGCTGTTTCTCATGATTGCGCTGGCCCTCGGGCTGGCCCTCACCCTGCTGGCGGCTGCTGCATACGTGGGGCCAAGCCGCCCCAGCGGTACGAAGACCATGCCGTACGAGAGCGGGATGGACCCGGTGGGCAGTGCCCACGAACGGTACTCGGTGAAGTTTTACCTCGTGGCCATGATCTTCATCGTCTTCGACGTGGAGGTTGTGTTCATGTGGCCCTGGGCGGCCAGTTTCCACCGTTTTGTGGAGAGTGGAGCCGGGCTGGGCGTGATTGCCGTCATTTCCCTCTTCACGCTCATTCTGCTCGTGGGGCTGCTCTACGACGTGAAAAAGGGCGGGCTGGACTTTGAGCAATAGCCACCGCGGGGCCGCGGAGCCCGTTCCGTCTGGTTGCAGTGATTTTGCATCTGGGGGAAACAGGGTGTCCCCCGTCCCATTTAAGCCGATCCAGAACGCCCGTGCTGCAGCTCCTACATTTCGGGATTCGTACTGCTCTGCTTCGCCCCCTGCAGCAGGGCCTCCGATCGCAGCAGGGCCGTCGCTCACGACTTACCAACCACCCGACTCTCTCCCATGGCTGGACCCACAGGAAGCAACGGACAGGGCTTCTTTACGACCCGGGTCGACGCGATTTTGAACTGGGCCCGTTCCAACTCCCTCATGCCGATGCCCATGGGGCTGGCATGTTGCGCGATTGAAATGATGGGCTTTGCCGGCCCGAAGTACGACGCGGCCCGCTTCGGGAGCGAAGCGATGCGCTTTTCGCCGCGCCAGGCCGACCTCATGATCGTGGCTGGCTGGTGCTCCTACAAGATGAGCCACGCCATCCGCCGCGTGTGGGACCAGATGGGCGACCCGAAGTGGTGCATCGCGATGGGGGCCTGCGCCTCCACCGGCGGCATGCACCGCTGCTACGGCGTGGTGCAGGGCGTGGACAACTTCCTGCCGGTCGACGTCTACATCTCCGGCTGCCCGCCGCGCCCGGAGTCGGTGCTGCACGCGCTGATGGACATTCAGGAGAAAATCCGCAACGAGTACTCGGTGGTGCAGGACTACGAGTTTGGGGCGGCCCGCGAACGGGCGCCGATCATGCCGGAGAACACGAGCAAGTTTCCGGGGCAGCTGGAGAAGCCGAAGGCCACGGACCTCACGCTGGAGGCGCCGGACGAGGCGACCGGCGACGCGGACGATGCCTCGTCGCGAGAGCCGGTTGCCGCGTAGGCGTACGGCCCGTGCTGCTTCGTTTTCCTCGAATGGCGTCCGGAGGCCCCGACGCCCCAACCTGCTCGATTCCCGATGAGTAACCCTGATGACCCTCGCGCCTCGGACCCCCAAGACCCCGAGGAACTCCGCTTCCACTTTACTCCGTCGGACGAGCCGACGCCCGAGCACGAGACCGACAACCCCCACGCGAAGGCCACAACCCGCGTGCCCGACGTGATTGAGGCGCTCCGAGACGAGTTCGGCGACGCAGTGCTTGAGGTGGAGCGCTACGCCAACGAGGACACCGTGTACGTTGAAAAGCAGAAAATCCGCCCCATCTGCCGCTTCCTGAAGGCGCAGGGGTTCGACTACTTTGCCGACCTCGGCGGCATCGACAACTTCACCGAGGAGGACCGCTACGAGGTCTTCTACAACCTCGTGAGCACCGAGCGGCAGAAGCGCATCCGGCTCAAGATTCGGGTCGACGAAGAAGACATGCGCGTGCCGAGCGTGGTGGAGGTCTACCGCGCGGCCAACTGGAACGAGCGGGAGGCCTACGACATGTTCGGCTTCACGTTTGTGGACCACCCGGATCCCCGGCGCATGTACATGCCGGAGGACTTCGACTACCACCCGCTGCGCAAGGAATTTCCGCAGCTGGGCGTTCCGGGCTCGCTGCCGCTCCCCCCGCAGACGCCGGACGGGGAGCTCACCATGGACCCCTTCGCCGCGGCCCACGGCTCCAAGCCCGTCAAAAGCTACGAAGAGCCCGACACCGACTCCGATTCTGAGTGAGTGTTTTGAACAGCGCTCCGCCCGCTGCTCAAACTCTCAACACTCAACCCTAAACGCTTAACGCCCCAAAGCATGGCCCAGCCCCAGAAACCCAACTTCCCCGGGCACGACCTCGGCGACCAGTTCCGCTTCTGGCCGAAGCACAACGAGAAGATTTACGAGCGGCTGGAGAGCAAGCACGCCTGGCTCGAAGAGAAACAAGCTGCCGCGCAGGGCGACGGCGAGCCGCCGGCGACCCAGAAGTCGGAGCTGGACCCGCTGGAGAACGAGATGGTCCTCAACATCGGCCCGCAGCACCCGGCCACCCACGGGGTGCTGCGCTGCGTCGTGAAGCTCGACGGGGAGACGATCGAGAAGTCGGTCCTCGACATTGGGTACCTGCACCGCGGCATCGAGAAGCTCGCGGAGCACAAGACGTACCAGGAGTTCATGCCGTACACCGACCGCATGGACTACCTGTCGCCCTACTCCAACAACGTGGCGTGGTGCCTGGCGGTGGAGAAGCTGGCCGGCATCGAGGTGCCGGAGCGCGCGCAGTGGATCCGCATGATCATGAGCGAGCTGGCGCGCATCTCGTCGCACTGCCTCTGGCTGGGCGTGGGCATGATGGACGCGGGCGCCGTCTCGGGCTTCGTCTGGACCTTTCAGGAGCGGGAGGAGATCTACTCGATTATGGACGAGGTGGCCGGGGCGCGCTTCACGGTCAGCCACAGCCGCATCGGCGGCGTATCGACGGATTTCTCGCCGCGGGCAATCGAGATGATTCGCGACTTCGTGGACAAGTTTCCGGATCGGGTAGAAGGCTGGGAGGGCCTGCTCAACAAGAACCGCATCTGGATCGAGCGCAACAAGGGGGTGGGCCGCGTCACCAAGGAGGAGGCGCTGGAGCTCGGCCTCACCGGCCCCAACCTGCGCGGCTCCGGCGTGCCGTACGACATTCGCCGCTTCGAGCCGTACCTGAAGTACGACGAGGTCGACTTCACCATTCCGGTGCGCGAGGAGGGCGACTGCCTGGCGCGCTACTTCCTGCGCCTCGATGAGATGAAGCAGAGCGTGCGCATCATCGAGCAGTGCCTCGACCGCATGACGGAGGGCCCCATCCGCGCCGACGACGCAAAGCAGGCCTATCCCTCCAAGGACGAGGTCTATTACTCGATGGAGGGCATGATTCACGACTTCATGTACACCGACGTGGGCACCGTGCCGCCCAAGGGCGCACACTCCTACCACGCCATCGAGGCGCCGAAGGGGGAGCTCGGCTTTTACCTCACGTCCGACGGCACGGGGCGGCCCTGGCGCGTGCGCATCAACGCGCCCTCCTTCACCAACCTGCAGGCCATGGAGTACATGATGGAGGGCTCCCTCGTGGCCGACACGGTCGTCATTATTGGCTCCCTCGACCCCGTCATGGGAGAAGCCGACAAGTAGGGCCGACAGAGAGGGCAGTTGCAGAGAGGGAAGTTGGGGGGGCGAATGTCGAGTGTCGAGGGACCTGACAGTTGGCATCGCGCTTGACCGCAAGAATTCGACATTCGAAAATCGACACGCGAATATGTCTAGTTTCGACATCCAAAAGCCCATCGTTGAGCTCCCGGACCAGGATCCGGACCCGGAGTTTTCCGACGAGGAGCTCGTCTGGACCGACGCGGAGCAGGAGCAAATTGCGGCCTGGAAAGAGCAGTACGCGGAGGACCAGGGCGCGATCATGAAAGTGCTCTGGCTGGCGCAGGAAAAGTTTGGCTACCTGCCGCCGGAGGTCGTCAAGTTCTGTGGCGAGACGCTCGACATGACCTTTTCGCAGGCCTACGGCGTGGCCACCTTCTACCACCAGTACTACAAAGAGGAGAAGGGGCAATTCGTGCTCGACGTGTGCACCTGCTTCACGTGCCAGATGTGCGGGGGCTACGACATTCTGCACTACCTGGAGGACACGCTGGGCATCCACGCCGGCGAGACGACCGACGACGGGATGTTCACGCTGCAGGAGGCCGAGTGCCTCGGCGCCTGCGGCTCGGCGCCCATGATGGAGGTCTCGAACGGGCCGTACGTTCACCAGCTGACTGAGGAAAAGGTGGACGCCCTCCTCCACAGCCTGAAGGACGGCGAGATGCCGGCATTTACGTCCGTCACCCTGCCGCAGGACGAAGACGAGATGGGCGGCAACCGGCGCACCGATGTCGACAAGACGATCACGTACGAGACGCAGCCCCGCGCTGAGCACATGGAATGACTCGTGATGCGTGAAGAGTGATGCGTGAGACGTGAAACGTGAGAAGGGAGCCGCCTCAGGTTTCACGCATCACGTTTCACGAATCAGTAGGCTTTCGACAATTGATTTTGTAATCCGACACGTCAAATGGAAGCGAACGGAATGCCCCACGACAGCAAGGCCGGCGACTGGCGCTCGTACGATCGGGTGCTGCTTCCGGCCGTTGAGGACCTGCACAAGCTGGAGGTCTACGAGGAGGCGGAAAACGGGTACGGTCGGCTCCGCACCGTCCTGGAGGACGACGCCCTCGACTCGGACGAACTCATCAACATCGTGAAGCAGTCGGGCCTGCGGGGGCGGGGCGGCGCGGCCTTCAATACTGGCATGAAGTGGAGCTTTATGCCTGAGAAGGACGAACGGCCGCGCTACCTGGCCTGCAACGCCGACGAGAGCGAGCCGGGCACCTTTAAGGACCGGCAGATCATGGAGTACAACCCGCACCTCATGTTTGAGGGGATCCTGATTGCGGGCTACGCGCTTCAGATCGACACCTGCTACGTGTACGTGCGCGGCGAGTACGCCGACTGGATCTCGCACATGGCCACGGAGCTGCAAAAGGCCTACGAGAAGGGCTACGTGGGCGAAAACATCATGGGCTCCGACTTCTCGATGGAGATTGTGCTGCACAAGGGCGCTGGGGCCTACATCTGCGGCGAAGAGACGAGCCTGATGGAGAGTGTGGAGGGCAAGCGGGGCTACCCGCGGTACAAGCCGCCCTTCCCCGCCCAGAAAGGCATCTTCGGCTGCCCTACTACCATCAACAACGTGGAGACGCTCGCCTGCGTCCCGCTCATCATGGAGAAGGGCGCCGACTGGTTCGCGGGCACGGGCGCCGAAGACCACCCCGGCCCGGTCCTCTACGGCATCTCGGGCCACGTCAACCGCCCGGGCGTCTACGAGTATCCCACGGGGATGCTTGTTTCCGACCTCATCTACGAGGTGGCCGGGGGCGTGCGCGGCGATAAAGACCTGAAGGCGTTTGTGCCCGGGGGCGCATCGACGCCGCCCATCCCCGCGGACCGGATCGAGGGCGTGACGATGAACTCGGACAGCCTCAACGAGGCGGGGACGATGTTTGGGACCGGCGGCATGCTCATCCTTGACGAGGACACGGACATGGTCTCTTGGCTCCGGCGCGTGACGCACTTCTTCCAGGACGAGAGCTGTGGCCAGTGCACCCCCTGCCGCGAGGGCACCGGCTGGCTCGAAAACCTCGTCACCCGCATCGACCAGGGCGAGGGCAACATGCGCGACCTCGACCTCCTGCTCGACCTCTGCGACCAGATGGAGGGCCGCACCATCTGCGCCTTCGCCGACGCGGCGTCGTGGCCGGTGCGCTACACCGTGCAGCGCTTCCGCGAGGACTTTGAGGCGAAGTGCAAGCCGTCGGTCCACCCGGTGAGCGCCGAAGTGTCGGGCGGGGCCGACTCGGCGGTGGCGGCAACGGGATAGCGCCCGGCCACGCTGCACGAATCACCGCATTGTCCGCCATGTCCGCACGATTCCGCCTCTGCTGCCTTTCTGCGCTCCTCCTCGGCTCCATGATCCTGGGCGCCTGCCAGTCGGAGTCGACGGCCCCGGACGCACCCGTTCAGACGTACGGCGCGTCGGTCGACACGGCGTCGGCCCGCACGGCGGCGGAGGTGGCCGCAGAGCCGTCGGCGCTGGACGGAGCAACCGTGACGGTCCGCGGGCGCATCTCTACGGTCTGCCAGAAGAAGGGCTGCTGGCTGGCGCTGGAGACCGGCACGGCAACACCGATCCGCGTGCTTGTGCCCCGCACCGACGACGGCTACGAATTCACCGTGCCGATAACGCTGACCGGCCGGGCCACGGTCACGGGGACGCTCCAAACCGTCGAGCTCGACCCCGCGACGCAGAAGCACCTTGAGCAGGACGGCGCCGCGCCGGCAAAGGCCCAGGAAGTGCAGATCGCGGCGACGGGCATTCGGGTAGTGCCCGACGCCTAACCGCTCGTGTCAGGCAACGCTGTGGCGGGAGGGGCGTACACATCCTCCTGTCGAATACAATTCCTCGAGCCTATGGACACTGCAACCCAACCGGCTCCGCCGCCCTCGATCGCCCATCGGGTCGTGAACGACGAGCCGATCTCGGCGGAGGAATACCTTGAACGCGAGCGGGCAGCAACCCAAGAACGACACGAATACATTGACGGGTGGGTGATTCGAGTGTCAGGAGCCAGCATAGAGCACAATTTTATCGTATCGAACCTCAATCGAGAGCTTGGCAACCAGCTCCGAGAGACGGACTGTCGGGTCACGGCCAATGATCTGCGGGTGGCATTTCCTTCTCTCGACAAGTACGCCTACCCGGATGTCGTGGCGTTCTGTGGCGAGCCGGAACTCGAGGAAGAGCATCTCGACATGCTCTACAACCCGACCTTAATCGTCGAGGTGCTTTCGCCGACGACTGAGGACTACGACCACGGAAAGAAGTTTTCACGCTACCGCCAGATCGACCCCCTTCAAGAGTACCTCCTCGTCGCCCAGGACGCCCCCCACGTCGAGCACTACGTCCGCCAGGACGACGGAAGCTGGCGCTTCACCGAGACCGACGGCCTCGACACCACGATCCCCCTCCCGTCCGTCGAGTCTGAACTTCCCCTCGCCGAGATCTATCTTGACGTATTCGAGAACGAACCCTCGGGGTCGGGCTCCGAGTAATACCCTTGCTCCACGCGCAACCCCTGAACCCTGAACGCTTGCCGCCATGCCGATCGTCACCATCGACGGAACGACCTACGAGTACGAGGGGGAGCAGAAGCTACTGCAGTTCTGCCTGAATCAAGGCATCGAACTGCCGCACTTCTGCTACCACCCCGCCATGTCCATCCCGGCCAACTGCCGGCAATGCCTCGTGAAGGTGGGCATGCCCAAACGAGACCGCGAGACCGGCGAGGCGGAGCTCGACGAAAATGGCGAACCGGTCGTGCAATTCTTCCCCGACCTGCAGGCCAGCTGCACCATCGACCTGCAGGACGGCATGGTGGTGAAAACGCACCGCTCCAGCGAGGAGGTGGAGAATGCCCAGACCGACAACCTGGAGTTCCTGCTCGCCAACCACCCGCTCGACTGTCCCATCTGCGACCAGGCGGGCCACTGCCCGCTCCAGATTCAGGCCTACAAGTACGGCCCCGAGGGCTCGCGCTTCGAGTTCCGCAAGGTGCACAAGCCCAAGCGCGTAAAGCTGGGCCCCCGCGTCACGCTCGATGCCGAGCGCTGCATTAACTGCACGCGCTGCACCCGCTTTACCGACGAGGTCTCCGGCAGTGGCCAGCTCACGATCACGAACCGCGGCGTGGAGAACTACCCGATGACGGCGCCGGGCGAAGAGTTCGACGATCCGTACTCGATGAATACAATCGACATCTGCCCGGTGGGCGCGCTCACAGCGTCGGACTTTCGCTTCAAGGCGCGGATCTGGGAGATGAGCTCCACGCCGTCCATCACGGCCACCAACGCGACGGGGAGCAACTGCCACTACTGGGTGCGCGACAACCAGGTCCTCCGCATTACGCCGCGGCAGAACATGGAGGTCAACGAGTACTGGCTGCCCGACGAGGACCGGCTCGTCTACAACCGGTTCAACGACAACCGCCCGGACGGCCCCCACATCCGCCGCAACGGCACTCGCACGCAGAGCAACTGGCAGCAGGCCTACGCCCAGGTCGCCTCGCTGCTCGGCGGCACCGATCCGGAGCGCATCCTCTTCCTCGGCTCCGCCTACGCCACGGTGGAGGACAACTACCTGCTCACGCAGCTGGCCGACGCGCTCGGCGCCGACGCCCCGCGCTACATTCCGCACATTGAGCCCGGCGCGGGCGACGACTGGCTCATTACCGACGACAAGACGCCCAACGCCGAGGGCTGCGAGCGGCTCGGCCTCCGCCCGGTCGACGAGGAGCTGGTGGGCTCCCGCATCGCGAGCGGCGAGTACGACCTGCTCTACGTGCTGGAGGACGACCCGGTCGGAGCCGGCCTCTGTAGCGCTGAGGCCCTGGACGACCTCGACGTGGTGCTCCACTACTACAACACCACCAACGAGACGCTGCCCCGCGCCACGGCGGCCCTCCCCGCAGCCATGATCGTGGAGACGGTGGGCACCTACGTGAACCAGGACGGCCGCGCTCAGCGCGTGCGCCCGGCAAAGGAGATTCAGGGCGTCAACCGCACGCTCATGATGGAGATGGGCACCAACCGCGAGGACGAGCACGGCACGCCGTTCGACCGCTGGCACAACGACGAGAACCGCATCAACTGCAAGCCCAGCTGGGAAATTCTGCCCGCGGTGGCCCAGAAGCTCGGGGAGGACATGGACTATGCGAAGGGCCCGGAGCAGATTATGGACGAGGTGCAGTCGACACTGGCGGCCTTCGAGGGCGCAACGTACGACGCGATGGGGCTGAAGGGCGTGCAGCTCGAAAACGTGGAGGCGGGCGAGGCGGTGTAGCTCCTGCCCGTTGCAACGCCAGTCAGAACCTGTCTCCCCGAGTGCCCGAACGACTCCGTCGGAGAGGTCTTCCCCCTCGAAGTCCGCGGGGCGGGAAAGGCGGAACGCACCCTCAGGCCCGGGCGTGTGTATCCCTCTGTGGACATTGCCGGCACAACCCTGCCTCCGCCCATGAACATCGCCCTTGCCCAGATCAACCCGACCATCGGCGACCTGGAGGGCAACCGAGACAAAATTCTTCGGGACGCCCGCCGCGCCGACGATCGCGGGGCCGACCTCGTGGTCTTCCCCGAGCTGTCCGTCACGGGATACCCGCCAGAGGACCTGCTCGAAAACTCCTTCTTCCGGAAGGCCACGCAGCGGACGGTCGACGACATCGCGCAGCGTGTGCCCCCAGACCTCGGGGTCATCGTCGGGGCGCCCGTGCGGAACCCGGACGCCTACGGGAAGCCGCTCCACAACGCCGCGCTCCTGCTGGAAAATGGGCAGGTGCGCGACCGCGTCTACAAAACGCTGCTGCCTACGTACGACATCTTTGACGAGGACCGCTACTTCGACTCCGCAGAGGCCCGCCGCATCGTCGAGTGGCGCGGGGTGCGGCTGGCACTGCACGTGTGCGAGGACATGTGGAACGTGCACCACCCCGAGGGCTACCGCAACGGGCACCGCTACGCGTGCGACCCGGTGGCCGAGTTGGGCGCGCAAGACCCGGATCTCTTTATCAACATCAGTGCGTCGCCCTTCTCCATCGGCAAGCACGCGGTGCGCGACGAGCTCGTGCAGCACATCTGCCGCCGCCACGAACGGCCATTTCTGCTTTGCAACCAGGTGGGCGCCAACACCGAAATCATCTACGACGGCGACAGCCGCGTCCACGCTGCCGACGGCACGCAGGTCGCCTGTGCGGCGTCGTTTGAGGAGGATCTCCTGTTCTGGGACACGGAGGCGTCCCCGAAGGCCTGCACCCCGCAGCGCACGCCCGTCGCCGACCTCCACGACGCGCTCGTGCGCGGCATCCGCGACTACTACGAGAAAACGGGCATTTTTGACAAGGCCCTCGTGGGCCTGTCCGGGGGCATCGACTCGGCGGTGACCTGCGCCCTGGCCACTGCCGCGCTCGGCCCCGAACGCGTGGTGGGCGTCACAATGCCCTCCGACATCTCGTCCGAAGGCTCGGTGACCGACTCCGAGCGGCTCGCCAAGAACCTGGGCATCGAGTTCCGGGAGATCTCGATCGAGCCGGCCGTGGACGCGTTCGACACGATGCTGGCCGACGCGTTTGCGGGCACCGAGCCGGGCGTGGCGGAGGAAAACATCCAGTCGCGCGCCCGCGGCGTCACGCTCATGGCCCTCTCCAACAAGTTCGGGCACCTGTTGCTCTCCACCGGCAACAAGAGCGAGATGGCGGTGGGCTACGTCACCCTCTACGGCGACACAAACGGCGGCGTGGCCGTGCTCAGCGACGTGCTCAAGACGCGCGTGTACGAACTGGCGCGCCACATCAACCAGCGGGCGGGCGGCGCACGGATTCCGCAGACCACCATCGACAAGCCGCCCTCGGCGGAGCTGAAAGAGGGACAGAAGGACACCGATACGCTCCCGCCGTACGACGCGCTCGATGCGGTGCTGAAGCGCTACATCGAAGAGAAGAAGGAGCTCGGCACGATCGTTGCCGAAACGGACCTCGAGGAGGATCTGGTGCGCAACATTCTGCGTCAGGTGGACCAGAACGAGTACAAGCGCCGCCAGGCCCCGCCGGGCCTCCGCGTGACCGAGAAGGCTTTTGGCGTGGGGCGCCGCATTCCCATCGTGAAGAGGTGGGACCGTGCCGTGGGCGAGGCCCTCGCCTCCGAACAGCCGGTCTCCTCCACGTAGTCGGCGCAATTGCTCTCCCGTCCCCGTTCACTTCGCCCCATCCGCATGAGTCGCGTCTTTTTAATCTCTGGGATTGTTGTTCTTCTGGACCAGGCCACCAAAGCTACAGTCCTGGAGGTGATGTACCGAGAGCAGTCCATCCCCATCCTGGGCGACTGGCTGCGGTTTACCTTTACGGAGAATCCCGGTATGGCCTTCGGCATCACCATCGGGCCACCCGGCACGGTGACCATCCTCGCCCTCATTGCGACGGGCCTGGTTGGGGCCTATATCTACCAGGTGCGCCACGACTACGCGCCCTACCGGTGGAGCCTTGCCTTCATCCTGGGCGGTGCCCTGGGCAACATCATCGACCGCGTATTCTACGGCGTGCTTCTCGACTATGGCAGCCTGTTTACGGGGCGGGTGGTCGACTTCATCCACGTAAGCCTCTGGCAGGGCTTCATCCCGCGCGCCGTTCCGTTTCTCGGGGGGTCCTACCTCGAGCTGTTTCCCATCTGGAATGTGGCCGATATGTCTATTGTGCTGGGGGTGGTCGGGGTGATGCTCTTTCACCAGACCTTCCACATGCGCCGCCATGCGCGGCGCGTGCAGCAGCGTGCGGCCACACGCCCCCGTGCCCTGCGGCACCGAGAAGCGCCCGGTGCGGTGTTTTCGGATCTGACGCAAGACCTGGGGGCTCCGCCGGCTGTGCCTCCGGTGCTCTCTTCCTCCAAGCCTCGCCGGGGCCGCCCCACCCCTTCTGCCCACAGCCGCCCCGACACGGCCGCCGCGCGGTCGTCGGCCCCCGAGGACCGGTAGCGCCCCTTGTCTGCCGCACATCGCCCACGGCACGGTGTGCAACGAGACCTGCGATGGCCCGTTGCACCTTACTGTTCCTCCCCCGAAGCTGCCTTCCGCGCTCCTTCGCCCGATCGCCGCCGGCCGTTCGCTGCACGCACACCCGATGGCGCATGCGCCATGCCTGATCTCTCGACCATCCGAAATTTCTGCATCATCGCCCACATCGACCACGGGAAAAGCACCCTGGCCGATCGGCTGCTGGAGCGCACTGGCACCATTACCGAGCGGGAGATGACGGAGCAGACGCTCGACGACATGGACCTGGAGCGCGAGCGCGGCATTACCATCAAGAGCCACGCCGTGCGCATGACGCACACCGCCGGCGGCACCGAGCACACGCTCAACCTCATCGACACGCCCGGGCACGTCGACTTTACCTACGAGGTGAGCCGGGCGCTCAAGGCGTGTGAGGGGGCCCTCCTCCTGGTCGACGCCGCGCAGGGCATCGAGGCGCAGACCATCTCCAACCTGTGGCTGGCCCTGGAGCAGGACCTGGAGATCATCCCCGTCATCAATAAGGTAGACCTGGACGTGGCCCGCCCCGACGAGGTGGCGCAGTCGCTGGAGGACCTGATTGGGGAGCCCGCCGAGGACATCCTGCAGATCAGCGCCAAGACGGGCGAGGGCGTCGACGAGATGCTCGACATGATGATCGACCGGGTGCCGCCTCCCTCCGGCGACCCGGACGCTCCGCTGCGCGCCCTCATCTTCGACTCCATCTACGACTCGTACCGCGGCTCCGTCGTCTACGCCCGCGTCTTCGACGGGACCCTGGAGCAGGGCGACGCGATGGAGTTCATGTCGAACAACAAGCAGTACGACGCCGAAGAGCTGGGCATCCTGCGCATGGGGCGACAACAGGTGGACACCCTCACGGCGGGCGACGTGGGCTACATCATCGGCTCCATCAAGGACATCCAGGACACCCGCGTGGGCGACACCATCACGCTGGCCAACAACCCGGCCGAGGACCCCATTCCCGGCTTTGAAGAGGTGAAGCCCATGGTGTTTAGCGGCATCTACCCCACCGACACCGACGACTTCGAAGAGCTGCGCGGCGCCCTCGAGAAGCTGCAGCTCAATGACGCCTCGCTCACCTACCAGGCCGAAAGCTCCTCGGCCCTGGGCTTCGGATTTCGGGTGGGGTTCCTGGGCCTGCTGCACATGGAAATCATCCAGGAGCGCCTGGAGCGCGAGTTCGACCTCGACATTATCACCACGGTCCCCAACGTGGAGTATCACGTGGACGTGGAGGAGCGGGGCGAAGAGAAAACGGTCGTTGTGGACAAGCCGGAAGACATGCCCCACTACGGGGACATTGAAGAGGTTCGCGAGCCGTACGTGAAGGCCGATATCATTACGCCCAGTGACTACATCGGCAACGTCATCGCGCTCTGCGAAGACCGGCGCGGGGAGTACGGGAGCCAGCGCTGGCTCGACAGCCAGACGGTGAAGCTGGAGTACGAGCTGCCCCTGGCCGAGATCGTCTTCGACTTCTACGACACCCTCAAAAGCGCGAGCCGCGGCTATGCGTCCTTCGACTACGAGGTGCTGGAGTACCGTGAGAGCGACCTGGTGAAGCTGTCCATCCTAATCGACGAGAACCCGGCCGAGCCGCTTTCCACCATTGTCCACCGCGACAAGGCGCACGAGGTGGGGCGCAAGCTGGCCAAGAAGCTCAAGGACGTGATTCCCCGTCAGCTCTACGAGGTGCCCATCCAGGCGTCGATTGGCCGCCGCATCGTGGCGCGCGAAACCATCAAGGCGCAGCGCAAGGACGTGACGGCCAAGTGCTACGGCGGGGACGTGACCCGCAAGCGAAAGCTCCTGGAGGAGCAAAAAGAGGGGAAGAAGCGGATGAAGCAGATGGGCGAGATTGACGTGCCGCAAGAGGCGTTTCTTGCCATTCTGGACATGGACGAAGAGTGAACGTCTCGCATGCGCTGCTGGAGGGGACAATGCTTTCCCCTCGCCAGGGCCCATCCGGGGCCTCCTCACTCGTTCCCGGCCCTGCCGCCGCCCCGATAGGCACAACCTCTTTTCTCTGCACAATGCGCGCGACAACTCGCCTGCTGCCGCTGCTCACTCGCTGTAGCTTACGTGGCCTTGCGGCGGGGCTGGGCCTCGCCGGGTGGGGGGTGCTCGTGGGGGGGATGGTGCTCGTGGGAGTGGGGGGCGCTTCGCCTGCAGCCCGGGCACAGACTGCCGTCGCCGTGGACGGACGCGCACAGGACACCCCACGTCTCATCGAGCGGTACCAACAGGCGAGGTACCGGGCTCTTGCACGCCGCCACCTGCAGCGCCATGGTCGCCTGCTCGTCTACCCGCCCGAGCGTCTGCCCCTTCCCACCGACTCCCTCCGCCCCGCCCCGTCTCCCTCCGCAGACGCTCCCCCGTCGTTCCCCCTACACGACGTGCGCCGGGTGCGACGCCTGGAGCGGGCCTGGTTCCGCGCTCGCTTCGCGGACACGCACTGGTCGTTCCTCGGCGATGCGGGCACGCACACATGGCCCGACACCACCCGCACCCTCACCCTGCGGGCCCGCCTACAGGCCGTCTTTGGTCCCCCCACCCAGACGACGGCCGATCGCCCCCTTAAGAAGCCGCCGCGCCGCACCACACAGTTCGAGTACTGGTTCGTCGTCAACGATTCGATCCCCGTGCAGGTGACCGATCCCCGCGGCCCCAAGGGCCGTGGGCTCATCGTGGCGGCCGCCCGGCCGTACCGCGCCCGGCTCCGCGCCCTCCGCGATACCCTGCTGGCCCCGCTCCGAAACGCCCGCCGAGCCCCGTACGCAGACTACTTCTACGATGAGCGGCGCGAACGCTGGTACCGCACTGGATTTGACGGCCAGGCCCTCTTCCTCGAACAGATTCCCGCCACCCGCGTTGTCCCGGGGCAGCGGGCCGCCCCCAAGCCCTCCCCTTCAGCCCCGCCGTCGCCCCCCGCTGCCAACATCCCGTAGCGCGTCGCACGCCCTCCTCGCTCGCCCCCACCGTTCCCCCCTCCAGCATGTCGACCCCCGATTCGAACCCCGAGACGGACCCTCCCAAAAGCGAACTTCGCCAGTGGGGCGAGTCCCTCATCGTGGCGGTCGTTATTGTGCTTGTTGTTCGGACATTGCTGTTCGACCTCTTTCGCATTCCCACGCCCTCCATGGAGGAGAACCTGCTGGTGGGGGATTACCTCGTGGTGTCGAAGCTGCACTACGGGCCCCGCATGCCCATGTCGCTGGGCATTCCCCTCACCTCCATTCACCTGCCCGGCGTCTCGTTCCCCTACACGCGTCTGCCGGGCTTTTCGGAGGTGAAGCGGGGGGACCCCATCGTGTTCAACTACCCGCCCGATGCCGGCCCGACGGACCGGAAGGTGCACTACGTAAAGCGCGTCATTGGGATGCCCGGCGAAACCCTCTCGGTGCGGGACAAGCTCGTGCACATCAACAGCGAGCCCCTGCCACTCGGGGCCGGTATGCAGCAGTACTGGACCGTGACAAAGACGGATGCCCGCTACCAAATCCCACGAACCCGCATGGACGCGATGGGCATCAGCGAGGTGCGGCGCACCCGCCAGCCCGAAACCGTACGCATCCTCGCGACCCCCGCTGGGGCCCGCCGCGTGAGCGAGCGCTCCTGGGTGCAGTCCATCTCCCCCTACACGGTGCCGAGCGACGAGTACAGTGCCCTGATGTACCCCTCTGAGCGCGGCTATTCGCCGGACAACTATGGCCCCGTCCACATTCCCCAACGCGGCGAAACGGTGCCCCTCACTGCGGAAAACTGGGCCACCTACCGGCCGGTCATTGTTCAGTACGAAGGCCGGTCGGCCCGGCAAATGACGGACTCCACGTTTGCCATCGACGGCGAGCGCGCCACGACGTACACGTTCGAGCAGGACTACTTTTTCGTAATGGGGGACAACCGCGACAATTCGCAGGACAGCCGCTTCTGGGGATTTGTGCCCATGACGCACGTGGTGGGAAAGGCGGTGGTCACCTACTTCTCCTGGGATCATGAAGCGTGGCGGCCGCGCCTGGGGCGCATCTTTCGGCCCATTGCGGACGCGAGCGTCTTCCGCGATCAGACGGTGCAGGAGCAGCTCTCGGGGCGCCGTGCGGCCTCTACGCGCTCAACAGAGGACGCTGGAGAGCAAAAGGCTCGGGCAGAGCGCTGACCCATTCGCGCCGGCGCTGCCTTGGGGGACTGCGCATGTACCGCTACCGGGACGGGCGCTGATCGCGGAGCCGGTCCCACATTTTTTGCTGGTTGGTACCGGGCGGCACACTGTACGGGTCCTGGGGCAGGTCTACGCGCTTCAAGACCGGATACCGCTCTTCGTAGTCAAACGGCTGAGGCGTGCCCTCCGGATCGTCCCCCACCACCAGCACCATGGTGCCGGGGTCCTTCAACGTGCCGCGCCCCGAGGCAGGGCCGATGTGGCCGCGCGTCGTGGACCACGCCTCCGCCCAGTCGTAAATCCACTTCGCGTCGGCGTCCACGAGGCGGACGCAGCCGTGGCTGGTAGGGCCGCCGGTGGGCATGGAGTACTGGTGGATATGAATGCCGCGGGCGGCGTGGAAGTTGACCACCCAGCGCATGCGCCACTCCTCGCCGGGCGGACTCATGGTAGAGACGCGCTCTTTCTCCTTCCAGTTGAAATTGAAGCGGCCCGTGGGCGTCGCTGTGGAGTCGGGGTTGCCTGTATTCACAATGCCCCAGCGCGCCAGCTGCCCAAACTCGTAGGCGGCATACGCCTGGGTCGTCTTGTGGATGATGAACAGCTTCTGGAAGCTGTGCGCGCCCGGGTAGTAGCGAGGAAACGGCGAGTACGCCCGGAAATCGAGCCCATACTGCGTAGGCACGACCAGCGTGTCGCCCAGCGCCGTGTTCTCCACCGTCTGCCGGTTGAGTAGCTCAATGAGTTTTGCACGCTCGCGGCCCACCTCGGCATCCCCGCCCCCGATGCGGGCGTACAGTCGGTTGCGGGCAATGACGCTGTTGCCACTGGGGTCGTCCACGACAGCGTACTCGTAGTATACCTCCGGCAACGCGTTCAAGTTGTCCACCCGCCGCGACAAAATGTCCTCGATGGCGTACTGGTCAAAGTAGCCCTGGGCGGCCGCGGGCGCAGCGCCGATCGCAAGAAGCAGGCTGCAGCTTGCAAGAAGGAGCAGGAAGCGTAGGTGCATGTGAGAGACGGACAATGAGCAGGGCATCGCCATTTACGTTTGGGGCCAACATCCGTTTCCGATCGCTCCGCAAGGCCACAGGCGGGTCAGGGCGTGCACACCTTCTCCCGCAGGGCATCGATAACAGGCGTCTCGCCGAGCACAATGAGAATATCGCCGGCGTCGATGCGCTCGGACGGCAGGGGATTGAAGGTCATCGAGCCCGTCTCGGCGTCGATCATGCCGATTACAATGGCCTCAAATTGCTGGCGGAAGTTGCTTTCGGCAAGGGTTTGCCCCGCCAGCGGAGCGCGCTCGTGGACCTGCACCTCGTCAATCTGGCGGCTCAGGGTGCTGGTGTGTAGCACATGCTCGAGGAAGCCGTCGGTATGAGGACGAAGAACCACCTGCGCCATGCGGTCGGCACCGACTTCAGAGGGAGCAATCACCTTATCGGCGCCGGCATTGAGCAGCTTACTGCGGTTGTCGTGGTCCACCGTGCGGGCCAGGATGAACAGGTCCGGGGTCATCTCGCGGGCCGTGAGCGCCACGAATACGTTGCTGCTGTCCTGCGGAAGCGTGAGGATGAGGCCGCGGGCCCGGTCGAGGCCGGCAGTCTGGAGCACCTCCTCGTCTTCAGCGTCGCCCACCATGTACAGGTATTCTACCGACCCGAGGGCACCGATCACGTCGGGGTCGATATCGATGACGACCACCTCCTTGCCCTCACGGCGCAGGTCCTCCGCCACGCGTTGGCCAACGCGGCCGTGGCCGCAGACGATGTAATGGTCGGAGAGGTCGCGGATGCGTTTCATCATGCGTCGTTCTTGGAGGCGTTCGCTGGCAAAGAAGAGCTGGGCGGAGCGAACGGCCACAAAGCTGAGCAAGCCGATGCCGGTCGCTCCGAGGCCGAGAGTGAAGAAGCGCCCGGGGGCAGACAGCGTGTGCACCTCCTGAAACCCGATGGTGGACAGCGTGATGAACGTCATATAGATGCCGTCCGCCACGGTCCAGCCTTCAATGACGACGTAGCCGCCGGTTCCGAGCATGAACAGCGCAAGGAGGAACAGGCTTGCCAGGAGGATTTCGCGGCGCGAGGGATCCATCCGGGCCAGCCAGCCGATCAGGGCCTCCCAGGGCGTGTTGGGGGCTGCCATTGCAGAAAGAGGTAGGAAGCAGACAAAGGATCGGCGCGCTCACGCGTCGGCTGTGTGGGGAGCCGGTGCTGCGTCCGGAAGCAGCTGGGCGTGCCAGGAGGCCCGAGCCGGACGCTCAAGCCGACCGGCGCGCAGGGCACCCAGCGTGCAGAGGCTGGGGTCGAAGACGGGGGTCTCGAGCGTGAGGAGGCCCTCCTCGGCTCGCTGTTGAAAGACGCGCCGCGGAACGGCAGTCACGGTCCCGTCGGGGGCCCGATAAAGCACGTGCAGCGCCGGGACCCAGGACAGGCCGAGCGCGACCGCAGCGTCGTCGATCGCGTGCGTGAGGGCGTCGATGCCGCAGCCGGAAATATCGTCCGGGCCGTCAGACGCGGCGGCCACCACCAGGAACCGATCGTGCAGGACCGTGGCGGCACCGTGTACGGGGTGTTGGTGGGACGTCCACGTCTCCATAAACTCGGAGAGGCGATTGAGCAGGGCCGTCTGTGTAGCGCCTTCAAGGGACGCATCGGCCGTGTGGATCCAGAGGGAGGCGTCGTCTGGAAGTGCGGAGAAAACGGAACAGTCGGCCATGGGGGAGGAGCGCGTTGTGAGCAGGAGTCGCATGACCTCTTAAGCAGTGTCCGGGTGTATGTTTGTCCGGATTGGTTGTCTTGACTTCTCCCCCGGCTGCTTGAAGAGGACCCCTCCGGGGCAAAGCGCGGGGGATTCTCCTGCGGGCGTCTCCGCCCTTATCCCACGGGGCTGCATCCCTGCCCA
>CAJXLV010000004.1 GCA_913056185.1 uncultured Bacteroidota bacterium | reverse complement strand
AGAGAATGGTTTCGTGGCCTGCTGAGAGGTCACGCTCCGACAGGTTGTTTTCGTCCCCGGCAAACCCGCCGTAGATCCGCAGGCCGTCTTGGTCGCCCGTAATGGTGAAGCTGGCGGAGGGGTCGCCGTCGGTGACGCCCGGCCCCTCGTCCGGGTAGTAGGTGCCCTGAGCGATCCAGATTTGGTCGCTGCCGGTGGCCACGTCGAGGGCCTTCGTGAGCGTGGCAAAAGCAGAGTCCCAGTCCTTGCCGTTGGATGCATCGCTCCCGGCATCCCCGTCTACGTAATACGTGGTCTGCCCCCAGGCCGCCGGGGCGGAAGCGCCGACGAGGACGAGGGCGAGGAGCACGGCACAGAACAACACCCCGAAGCGACCTTGACGGGCGGACGGGCCGGACCCGCCGCGCAAGCGGGACAACAGAGTGGCGGAGACGAAGCAAAATGGAAGACGAGAATCACGCATCAGTCCAAACGCTCGATTCTGGTTCGTAGTGATCCGTTTCAGTTGAGCCGCGTGGAGCCCTGCGCGGAGCCTCCGCCGGGCTCGTACGCGTTAAGTTTGGTACCCAACGCGACAGAGAAATGCTCAAATGTATGTTGCAATTCCTCAAACATATGTGTCATCGCCCGTGCAGGGACGATCGCATGCACGAGCCGTGGAGCAGAACGGGGGCGCCCTCTGGCGAAAGCACATCGTGGGCCCACTCGCCAAACGATCGTCGCCACCACACGACACGACAAAATTTGTTAGCGGTTAAATTCGCCCCAATCGCTTCGACATTCAGCCATTATGAAAGAGCTTGCGACGGAAGAATCCCTTCGGTGTTGGGTAGAGCCAGGGAGATTGGCCCTGCCAACCCGGAATGCTTTCGCTGTATTCGAAGAGATCCTTCAACCGACAGGGGGGCGGCTACAGGAGGACTCGCGACCAGAAATTTTTGTCGTGTAGAACGCTTTACAAGACCGGGCGCTGGGGTCGATCGGACGTTGGGCCGGACGACGACAACACCTGGTCGGCGGCCAGGTAGCCCTGCATCCAGGCAGAAACCAGCTCGGAGTCCCCAATCTGTTCGCTCACCACGTCCATCTTCGGTGTGATTGGCTCATCCGTGCGGGTGCGGCGCTGCCATCCGTCCCGGAAGGCCTCGCGCCGGTCGCGCTCGTCTGTGAAGGGACAGTGGTCTTGCCATGCATGTGTCATGTTGCTTCGTGGCTGGGATGTGGTTGAGAAACGTGAACCCGTGGAAAGCGTCCGCCTGCATTCGTCGGCGCGGTGCCACTGTTGGCTCAGAGACCGGCGTCGGCCACAGCGGCTCTGGCCGACGTCGTTTTCGCCCCGGAGACCGTGACGGTGCAGCTCCCCACGAGCAGCCCCCCACCTCCACCGCCAGGCGTGCGCAGTCGATGGCCCCGTGCGCACGGGCGGAGTTGGTAAGCACAAGCATGTCTTGGACCCGGAGATCCCCAGTCCCGCGCCCCGTGGCAGTGAGGCCTGCGATGAGCTCCACTCGCCGTGTCCTCCCCAATCGATAGATCCAGGCACGCAGCCCTGCCGGACAACCGAAAGTCTCCGCCGCCGAGGGTCGGCACGATCCACTCCAGGGCAATCTGGTTGGTGCGATGGGGCGGAGTCCACCTCGTCTGGGCGGACGCCCGCGCAACGATTGCGAGGAGGAGCACGATACTCATCCCGCCGACCAGGACCGGCCAGCATCGACGACAGGCGTGCGAAATCACGATCGGAATAGGACGTGTACACAGTTCGGGGAATTCGTCCCCTATGGATCGGCCCTCAGACAAAATCAGCGGCCCCGCCAGCGCGACGACCCACGGAGCGGGTCCGATTCACGAGGGGTCCCTGGTCGTCCCCAAGCTCTCGGATGCGCGCAACGCCGACCTCAACGGTGATCGTCAGGCCCGAGGGCCTTCGGGGCAAGCGAAACACCGGGCGTCACGAAGAGACGTCCTCAACCGGGGGGCGTCCCTTCAGACCGCGGAGCAGAAGGGTTTAAAAACGACGGCGCTCGGTCCTCTCCCCGAAGGCCCTGCATGACGCCATAGCATGCCACGAGTAGCACCGCTGTGAATGGCAGGGCAGTCGTGATCGTAGCCGTCTGCAAGGCATCTAGACCTCCAGCCAGGAGCAGCACGGCCGCAACTGCTCCTGCCGCAATTGTCCAAAACACCCGTTGCACCACCGGAGCATCGAGTTGTCCACCCGCCGTAAGGATGTCCATCACAACCGAGCCGGAGACAGCCGAGGTCACGAAGAAGGCAATCACTACGAGGATGGCGACCCCAGAGCTTGCTGCCGTCCACGGATAGTGTTCGAGCAACGTAAAAAGGGCTGTTGGGATACTTGTCTGAGCGGCTGCGAGGACATCCTGACCAGGCCCCCGTCGCACGAGCCGGATGGCCGTATCACCAAATGTCGTAAACCAGAGGGCAGTAACGACTGTAGGGACAAACAGCACGCCTCCAATGAACTCTCGGATGGTGCGTCCCCGCGAGATGCGAGCAATGAACATTCCAACGAAGGGTGACCAAGCGATCCACCAGCTCCAATAGAAGAGGGTCCAGTTGCTTTTCCACTCGCCCCCTTGGAAGGGATAGGTGCGAAAGGTCATGGAAATGAGGTGTTGGAGGTAACCGCCCATGTTCTGCACGAGGGAATTTAGCAAGAATACAGTGGGACCCATTACGAACAGGAATAGCACCAGCAGTAGACCGAGGCCCAAATTCATCTCGCTGAGCCGTCGCATTCCGGTGTCGAGGCCGAGAAGAACGGTGATGGTCGACAGGCTCGTTATGATGGCAATGAGAAGAAGCTGCACGCCCGTCGTGTCTGGGAGACCGATGAGTCCGTGGAGACCTGCGTTCACCTGCATTACGCCGAGTCCAAGCGAGGTGGCCACCCCGAACATCGTTCCGAGAACAGCGAAGGTATCAACGGCGTCCCCGATGAGCCCGTAGATCCGATCACCGATCAGTGGGTAGAGAGAAGAGCGGAGGGTAAGCGGCAGGTCGTGCCGGTAAGCAAAGTAACCCAGTGACAGGCCCACCACGATATAGATGGCCCACGCGTGAAATCCCCAGTGAAAGAATGTAATCCGCATGGCTTGGTGAGCGGCCGCTGCAGTTTCGCCGGTTCCTACTGGTGGTTCTGCGTAGTGGAGAACCGGCTCAGCCACGCTGTAAAATAGAAGACCGATTCCCATTCCGGCACTAAACAGCATGGCGAACCACGACGGATAACTGTAGTCCGGATCAGCATCGTCCGGCCCAAGCTTCACGTGACCGTAGGGACTGACGAGCAGGCCCAGGACGAAGAATAGAAAAGACGCGACGCCAAGGATGTAGAACCAGCCGGCATTTCGGATAATGCTGCTCTGTACGGACTGAAAAACTGTCTTCGCAGTCGTCGTACATAACGCCCCGAAAGCCACGACGCTAAGGATGAGAACCGCAGATGTGCCGAATACCGTAGTGTTCACCTTCAATCCGAGGCGCTCCATCCAGTCCTGATTCATAAACTCGCTACGCTTTCCGTTTGAAGACTGACGGATAGGAGGAAACTTACCAGAGACTCAGGGGGAAGAGGGGAAGGGGACCGGAAAGACGCTATTCCGAGTCCCTGAGCGGCCGCCCGTAGCGGGCCAGGCTGTCCGGAATTGCCTCAGACTTCAGCGCAGAGGTATCCGTAGGAAGTCCCGCTAGCGTAAGCTTTTTGGCCATCGGATTTTGGTCGTAGCCGAAACGCTGTTGAACCCGTTTGTAGTAGACCGCTTCATCCGGGGGGGCGGTTTTCGGATAATCTTTCGGCTTGCGGGCCAGGGAGGGCCGGTCATGTCCATTCACAAACCCGGCAAGGTCCTGGACGTCCCGCCAGTTGGCAAGGGTGTGGGCATTCTGGTAGGGCATCGATTCGCGGATGAAGGCTGCTGCGGTGTAGATGCGGCCCATACCGGCCCCGTCGTTGTACGAGTTGGGGCCCCAGAGCGGGGGATAGAGATTGGCCCGTCCTTGACCGCCAAGTCCGTGACAGCGGGCACATTGCTCGAGATACAACTTGGCCCCTCGCACAGGATTAATCTTCGGTATCGGGACCTTCTTCTCGTCGGGTGGGTGCTTCAGATTGCGCCAGTAGGGGACGACTTGGCTCGGCACGCCCTTGTTGAGCCACACGATGTAGGCCTCCATCGCCTGTATCAGCTCGCTGTCGTACGCCGGAAGAGTGCCGGCCGGGGCATTGGGGCCTCCATTCATGCTTCGAAGGAAGCAGCCAAGAATTCGCTGACGAAGGTCTCGCATCCGATGGGTGCGGTTTGTCCACTCCGGAAGGCCTGCGGCCGTGCCCACGAGTGGTAGCATGGAGATGTCCTGTCCGACAATCCCCGTCGCTACCGGGGAGCCGCCCCCGCCGTGGCAGCTAGCGCAGGACAGGTCATTGCCGACGTACTGCGGGATCTTCTCGGCCGTGTTGGCCAGAAGGGCGCGTCCCTCGCGAATGAGTTTTCGCCGATGGGGATTGGAGGGCAGAGTCGAATCGGCGAGGGGCTTGGGGGCAAACCGAAAACGATCCCCAACGTCTGGAGACCGGAACGACATGTCGGAACCGGCCCGAAGACTGCTATCGTGCCGCCGTGCTGATTCAGACCAATCGGCGGGTAATGGTGTCTTCTGGGGGGCCGAACGACGACACCCGAGCTTCAGGAAAAAGACGACGGCCAGGAGGAAGAAGGACAGGCCCAAAAGGAGAGCCGAGTTGCGCATAGCGAGTTATAAATGTCGGTCATCTTCCGGAGTATGGTAGATACCACAGGCGCGAGAAGCGGATGTGGAAGCATAGGCCGTAGGGATCTGTTCGTTTAGTCGCGAAGCAGACCTTGCGGCCTATCGCTTTTTCATACAAATCCGCTCCTTACCTGCACGGAGTGTTGGAGAAAATATGTTCTACTGGGCGTTCGTTGAAAAATACCTGAGCAGATAATTATAGTATTGAGTGAGCTCGAGAGAGCCGTAAAACTCCCGGATTTATCTGGGGGAGAAGTCAACAGACGCAGCCTAGTGCCCCCAGCAGCACAAAACGGTATGAGGGACGATCAGTGGTAGCCACGAGCTAAACGACGCGGGTGAGATAAATCTCTTAATGGCGTAGCGCGAAGCGCTGCCAGGCGTGGTAGTGCCAAAAAATGGACTGGTCAAACCTCCTCATCTCCAATCTTTCGAATGTAAGCGTCTCCAACCTCCACGGTCAGGCCCTTCTTCTCTCTTTTCTGGAGCCTTCTCCGAAGACGCTCCTTCTTACGGGCCACAGATGAGGAAGGCGTTTGAGCGCGCTCGTCCTCATTCGACCCAAAGGAAACGGATACATTAAACTCAGGCATAACAAATGCATCTGCATGTTTATTTTACGGCTCTAAAATTAGTATAATGTACCATTAATGCAATGAAATAACATAAATACAATCAGACTTCTCATATTATTTGCTCTGCGAGCCGCACACCGTTTCTCTAACAAGACGGGTTCCACCACTTGTCGCTCGCAGGCGTAGCGTAACCTTCCCGCTCTCGGCGCTTGCCTGGGCGGATGCTACGGCACGGGTCTTGGGACTGATTTCGACACTTTTCGACCAGGAGTCCGATGGTGAACTCACCTGGGTGGGACTTTCGACACGCTGTTCACCCTGATCGGTGCGGTACGAAACGCTAGATACAGAAGCATCTCCCGAGGTCGTCAGGGCGTACCTGACAAGGAAACTCTGATTCTGGTCAACGCTCACCTGAAGGTTCTCACAGCTGTTTCCACCACTACCGATCCCGAATAGTCCACACCCAGAAAGTCCAGTAATGAGAATCGTAACAACCATGAAGATAGAGAGACACCTGCGCAGTGGTAGATGCTGTATACGTAGGTCTGTCACGATCAAATCAATCAAGTCGATACAAGAAGGTATGGAAAAAGATCTCAGTGCGTCAGGACGTAGAGACCGGCTGCTTTTCTTGTCGCAGTCGAAGAAGCGCGAAGGCTAAGCTCTGCACAAAGCCCTCCTCTTCTTCGTATTCGCGTAGGCGCCGCATGCTTTCCTTCGGATCGTAGCTTCGAGAACGCACCTCATCCGCAACGACCGACAGCCGGTCTTTGGCCATTCCTGATGCCCTCAGGGCTTCGATGGTGAGAAGGTGGGCAAGTAGCCAGTCTGTAAGCACCGGCTTATGCATCCAAGCCTCATTGACGTAGTCCCGGGTGCAGGAGACCGCAAGTTCTTTATAGCGAGCCTTGACAGATTTGGCGGAGGCATCGCCGAGACGGGATCTGTCTTCGACAAGAACAGGCCGTGCTCCCTGCAACCAACAAACGTCAAGTAGGAAAGTATTGAGCCGGTCCTTCTTCGCTTGCCACTCGGCCCTAGGCGCCTCTTCGAGCCACGCGGTCGCGGCCTGCTCGAGCCGGTTGAGAAGAGTTGGTACGTAGACGGTTTCCTCATCGAGATCTTGCCGAAGGCGCCCGATAGCAGCACTCAGCTCGCTTTCCAAGTCTTGCGAGCGGGGCAGAGAAGAATTTTTTACCAGTGCTGCCAACCGATCCAGCCGTCGTCGAAACTGCTGCGTGTCAGCCGGCCGTTTGCGCAACACCGATACCCGCATGGGAGTTCTCCAATGGATCGTTCCCTCCCGGGTGACCGGCACCCGTTCCACATACGGCAACTGTCGGTCTACCGGGGCTTCTTGCAGCTTTTCAATAACTGCCTTGGGGGTTTCCCGCCGGTCCCATATCTCCTCAAGCAGCGTTTCCGCCCGCTCCATGTCTGCCCGCGCCTCCGCGTCATCTAGGCCCTCTCCTGTTGGAAGAAGGTCCATCTCGGTCCTAGCCTCTTGGAGAGCCTCCTGAAAGTCCTCATAATCGGGAATCTCAACAGTGATGGAGGCCCGAAGACCCTGTAAGATATGGTGGACTCGCTGCTCAAGTACGGGGGAGAAGCCGATCTCTTCGTAGAGACTCTGCACCTCCTCGTGGTCTTCAGCTAGCGATCGATGCGCGTCAGGAGGAGACTTAGGGAACGAAAATACTTCATCAGTGGTCGACGGACCTTCCGTAGCAGAATCATCGGGCGCAGTATCACCAATGACCGCGCCTAACGCCTTGTGGATCGAAGCCGCCCACCACACGAGCAGTCCCCCGGCAACCCCACCGACAAAAACTCCAGCTATGAGCCACTGAGTGCTGACCATCGATTTTGATCGACGTCTTATCCTAGAGACTGCGTGCAGAGCGACGGCTTCGTTCTGCCGGATTGAGACCTACTTAGCGTTCCGGACGCGGGTCACGAAAGCATTGCCTGTATAATCCGCCACCGCGTCCACACGCTGAGATGCCGCGGCTCGCGTCGCGTACCGCCCCACCCACACCCTGTACAGGGTGTCCGCCTCTCGCTCTTCGACACGGAGGCGCACGGGGCGACCGTCCGCCTCCACGCGCGCTGCCACCCGGCGGGCGCCGGCGCGATCGGTGTATCCCCCAATTTGGATGGCCCAGTGCGCCGAGGCGTCTCCGGAGTTCGGCAACGCTTCGCCTGCTTCATGCCGCGAGTCCGGCGCCGATACTCCACCCTGCTTTTCAGTCTGCCCCCCCTGTCGCTGAGGCTTTGCTTCGCCTTGAGGTTGTTTCGCCACAGCCCCCGAGCCCGGAGCGGCCGTGCCCCCCACCCACGTAGAATCCGGAGCCAACGGAGAGGATCGGGGCTGAGAATCAAGGACTTCCCTCTTTGCCGGAGCGCCCGTCGTATCCGCCACCAACTGAGCAACTTGGCTATTCACGCCAGCCACCCAGCCAGCCACAAACACGAGCCCGAAGCACAAAGCCAGACCAGACGCCAGTGCGATTCCGGTGCGACGGTGAAGGCTGAAGGTGTACGTCATTGGTACCGCAGACAGGTTCGTAGCAGACGGCGGTTTGGCTCGGGGCGCACTTCCTCTGTGCGCGCGTCTGTGCACGCACATGCACACTCACGTCACAATGAACGTCGGGTCGCCCATCGCAACCATTCCCCCGTGCGACGTGACGGCCCCAATGCCGGCGGCCGGCGTGCCTGCGAGAAAGGTCGGCACCCCCATCACAATCGGATCGACGGGCGGGACCCCCGCGCAAGTGGCCATCGCCCCCATCCCCGCCAGGGGAAGGCCCGTCACCAAAAATGTGGGGTCAGAGGGCAAGACAATGGGACCGCCCACATGCGGGACCGGCGGGATCGCCGGGGTCGTCATTGGGCACGCATGCATGCTTCCAAGAAAGGCAACGGGTCCGGGCATCGTTCTACAGGAAATAGTTGGAACAAAACAACACGAACGAACGGAGACGCGATGGCTCTATTCGCCACGGTTCTTACTTGAAAACGTCGTTTTAAGGCTCCGCCAGTACCAGCGGAGCTGCTTCTTGATGAAGTTGAGGGCCTTGATGCGGCCTTTTCGACTGTACTCCGCCTTCGGGCCTTTCGGGCGCCCCATTTCGAAATACTGTTCCTCCTTCTTTTTCCCCCCCGGGTTGTACTTGACGTGCTTCCCGTGCTTTTGGCCTTCGTGGTACTGCACCTCCTCCATTGGGTCTCCGGACGGATAAAACACCTTCTCTGCCTTCACCTTCCGCCCATTTTTATAGTTCTCTTTTCTCATCATATTTCCGCCCTTCGAGTACATTTTCTTTTCGCCGTGAAGCTTATCGTTTTCGTATTCAGCTTCTTGGGCAATTGTCCCATCCTCGTAAAATGCCTTCTGACTACCATTCTTTTTTCCTTTTTTGTACGACTGTATAACTCGCCTTACACCATTAATGTATGCGTTTAGGGTTCCATGTATTTTCCCTGCCTTCATGGGCACTTCCGCCAGCGGAACCTCTGGGTCGTCATATACCTCCACAAGGCCGTCCGCCTTTTCGTTCGATAGAGGAATTCGCGTTTTTAGAGCCCCATCCTCGTAGGTTTTTATAAGACTTGCCTCTCCGCCCTCGTAAAAGATTTCGACCTTCAGGTTACCATCACGATAGGCCCTCAGGCCATCGACCTCTCCGTGATCGAACATGACCCGGCTCGCTATTTCACCATTGGTATTGTATTCACAGCACTCACCGTCCAACTGTCCCTCTCTAAATGATGCCTTCTTTAGCGTCGTCCCATCGGGGGCTTTTTCAATGTAGGGACCGTGCATAACTCCCTTTCTGTAATACACGATGACCCGTCCCTCTCCCTGGTCGATCATGCACCGTCCGTGGAGGGTGCCGGATCGGTACGACAGCGTACACACCACCTGGCCGTCCTCATCGAAGATCTTGTGGGGGCCGTCCGGGTCTCCATTCACGTACTCTTGCGTCTCCTCAAGACGGCCGTCATCGTACCGCTTTACAACTCCATGCAGCTGTCCCCCCGAATACTCTTCTTTGAGCACGACATTTCCCTCCCGATCGTACTCAACCTTTTCCCCTTCCAGTACTCCATACTCGGTCTCTTCGACTTCTTTTATATCACCTTCTTCGTAGTACTCTCTACTTATCATACTTTTTTATATCTTGCGTAAAATATTTTTTCAGTGCCCTTCCATCGTGTGAGCGACTAACTTTATGCCGCCACTCTCTGTTTTAACACCTTGCAACCCCTCTTTTACTACGTCAAGGTCGAACTTCACCAGTGAGGACATAGCTTCAGCCAACACATTTTTGTTTCCAAATATTATGGAGAAGGTTTCCGCTCCTACCGCTTTAGATTCAAATCCAGCTTGTATGTTTTTCATTGCCGACGCTGTGTTAAAGACAACTTTATTACTTGCTACGACGCCTTTTCTGACCACTTTTACACCACCGTCTACTGTGTAGTTCAGATTATCCTTTTTCTTTACACTATTTGCGGCCATTTCTATCTTTTGGGTGTTATCTATGCTGCCTACTTTTACTTTTTTGGCATCCACATCAACCTTTCCACTTCCTCCTGTACCCTCCAGATATATTTTGGGGGACACCGTTATATTCTTCTTTCCGGATTTAGATTTTATTTTTTTACCTGCCTCCATTTTTATATTTTTCTTAGCATACATGTTTATACTCTTATTTGACTGTACGTTTATATCTTTTGCTGATTCTATATTTATTCCTTTTTCCGACCGTATTGTGATCGATCCATCTTTGCTCAAGATAGCAATGGGCTTATGCTTCTCCTCGTCAAATCGGTCGTGCTTATCGGGCAGGCCGTTCATCTCCCACTCCTCCCGAAACTCTTTGTCAAACACATCCCCGTCCGATTCGCTGCTCCGGCTGATTTCCACCCGGTCTCCGAATGCATGGAGTTGAAAGCAGCCATTGGTTACCTCAATTGCATCCCCGTCTATGTACTCGGCCCGAGACTCTCCCCCCCGTGCCCGCACGTCAACCTCAACAGACGCCGGGTAGGCCTCCCGAAACGGACGTACAAGGTATGCGTCACGCCCGACCCTTATTGTGTCGTATGCCTTTTTAAATGGAGGGATTACATCTCCGCTATACGTCGTAAACAGATCTTTCCCAGCCTCTTTTAATCTCCACTCCCACCAAGTCGCAAGTATGCCCCCAAAGTGGTCTTTTTCGTTTTTAGCTTCTTTTAAAACACTGTTAACTCCTTTTTCCTCCCCCTCTTTAGTTGTCTCGCCGCCTTCTTTATAACTAAAAACCGCGTCTTCACCAAACCACACCTCAAAAGTTGTTTTTTCAGGCATGTTTATAATTTCTTCTATACTAAAACTCATATCTCCTATCTTCTCAACGCTATACGTTTTTTTAGCATGCTCGCTTAGCTTCACCCACTCCTCTTCGAAGATATCTCTGTATTCCTCTGCTTTTTCCCAGTAATCTTCAAATGTTTCTTCTAACAGGTCGTCTATCCGTACCTTAAACTCGATATTTTTAGGTAATTTTTTGTACATCTCTATACTTAACTCTTCTTTCATTTTATAATCTTTTTTTCTGTACTCTTCCTTTAAAACTATTTTTGTATTTTTTTCGGACTCTTCCCATTCCTGCAAGCGAACCCGTCTCATCTCGTCTCTACTCCGCCCGCGGCTGCTCTCAAAGTCCTCGTTGCTCCACAGTTCTTCCACGTCGTCGCGCAAGACACATACGCCGGCGTCCTCCTTTGAGTCCATCGCCTCTTTCTCTTCCGGCGTGACGTACTGGCGCGGGTGCGGGGTTATTCGGTCCACGTCGAGATGTGGAAAGCCGCTCAGGTCCCGTTCGTAGTAGACCCTTTTCTCGTCCGAGTAGTCTTCGTCGAGCCCGGTCACGTCGGTCCGGTATTTGGGCGCAAGGATTTGTATTTCTTCCTCCCCACCCTCGTCAATTAGGGAAATCTCATTGTGGAGGTACTTCTTGCTGCTCTGGCCGTTGCCGCCTCCATTTTCACCATTTGTCCGGCGAGACTCGCCCCGGATGCCGGACTTCTTCGCGGGGGTGTCGGCGAAGGGCATGCTGTGCGTCCCGTCGAAGAACCCCCCGATGACAAAGGGCGCCTCGCTGGAGTCCTGGGCCGGATAGGCGATGGCCACCTTGGTGTGCTTTCGTGGCAGGAAGTGGCCTCCGTAGTTGTTGCCCGCCCAGAACGTCAGCACGCGTGCCCATACCTCCTCGTTGGGCTGCCCGCCCAGGTCGACTTCCACCTTCACCATCCCCTGCTTCGCCCGGTCCCGGTGGGTGCTTTTTTCCGGGAGGTCAGTCACCGTCGCTGGGTAGATGCCGGGCTGGATCTGCGTTCCCGGCCCCGCAGTGGCTTCGGCAGACAACGCATACCGGTCGACCGACGGGCGCTCGGGGGAGCCGCCTGGGGACGTGCCGCCCGATTGCTTCATGTAGCGCGCGCCCCGGTACCTGGTGTCTGCGGGGTCTGCGCCCTCCTCGGTGGGCGGCGGCCCGATGGGAACCGCTTCAAACTCCACCGTGCACGCGTTTCCTTCCGTCTCCAAGAGCAATCGCCCCACCACAAATTCCATGCGCGCGGCGTCGTCGAAATGGCGCAGTACATCTCCGCAGGTCTCGTCTTCCAAGACAAATCGGTGGCCCGCCCCGAGAAGGCGCGCCGGGGTAGTGCCACGGAGAAGCTTTTGGGCAGCGCGCAGTTGGTGTTGGCGTCGGCGCCTCATGTTCGGGCCCTCGGTCCAGGCCTCGGTGGAGGTCTCCGACGCGTACCGGGTCAGGCCGCCCGGTCCTTCCCGCACGGTTCCTACGGACTGCGCCTCCCCGGTGTGCACCTCCTCGGAGGAGGTCTCCCGCGCCGTCGCGTCAGCCCCTCGGGCGGACGCCGACACCTCTTTCCCCTGGTCAAAATCCACGGATTGTGCCATCAGCGTCTCCGGGACGAGGTTCTGCTCGAAGGAATAGGAGAGGAGGGCCTTTTCGTAGTCGGTCTTGTCTGTGCTGGAGATGGGGACGAGCGTGTGCTTTTCGGTCCCGGCCTCGTCGCGCCGCGTGAATCGATCGAATGCCTCATTGTGGTCCGAGAGCACAACGGTCCCGTCCGCGTCAATCCAGTACACCACGCCTGCTTCTTCCGCAACGCGGTGGAAGAAGGCATAGTCGGTCTCGTCGTGCTGGGACACGTGCTTCAGCGGCGGGTATGTCTCCTTCAGGTCTGTGCCGAAGGAAAGCCCGGCACGGGAGAGGACCCGATTCAGAATGCCGTCCTCCGAGTCGTCGCTCGACGTTCTCGTCACGACGGGGGCGTCGGCGAAGGTGCGGCTCGTTCTTGAAAAGCGCAGCGTCCACAGCTGCGGGCGAATCTCGACGCGGTAGCCCGCAAGGCGGGACGGTTCTCGCCCCTGTCCCGCCCCGTGCTGGCGGGCGCGGCTTACGATTCCGCAGACCGTCCGGGAGGGATGGCCCTCCCGCGCGAGGGCCATCGTAATGCGCTGCCCAATCACCTCGCTGAACGGCACGGCCGAAGAGGGGGCACTATTCGCTCCCGCCCTCGTCTCCCCGAGGCCTCCGGCGCCCTCCCCCCCGAACGACGGCTCGTGCTCGATGTGGAACCGCACAATGTACCGGAACAGCCCAGACAGCGACTCTTCGCCTTCGACGTGGTCGACCTTGAGGGCATCGGGGCCGGTGTCCGGCAGTAGCTTTTCCATCGCAGGCCCGGACAAGGAGACAAAGCTCATTGGGTCAGTGGATCGCATGGGATCGGTGGTTGAGATTGCTCTCGTGTTTTGGGGAGTCGGCGTCGTGCCAGTGGGCGCCGGGCTCACGTGTGAATCTGGTACGCGAATCCTTCATCGCCAACATCGATGTGCGCTCCGGAGAGGCCCTCTCCGTCCGCCATCCGGCCGAGCACCTTTGTAGAAAGGGTGGGCAGGAGCGTCTGCGTGAGGATGGCGTCGATGTTGCGCGCCCCGCTCTCCACCTCCTGGCACCGGGCCGCAATCTGGTCCACGACGGCGTCGCTGTAGGTGAGCGGGGCGTTGTGGTTGGCCTCAAAGCGGGTCTGGACCCGCTCCAGCTTGAGCTCCACGATCTTTGCCATCTGCTCCTCGCCGAGCGGGTAGTACGGAATGGACACCATCCGGCCGAGGAAGGCCGAGCGAAAGTGGCCTTGAAGCACGTTCCGCACCGCGTCGCCCAGGGTGTCCGGGGTGGGACGCGCCGCCCCGTAGTCGCACCGCTGCATGATCGTCTCGGTGCCGACATTGCTCGTGAGGATGATGACGGTGTTGCGGAAATCGACCGTCACGCCGTCGGCGTCCTCCAGTTCGCCCTTGTCGAACATCTGGTAGAAGAGCTCCAGCACGTCGGGGTGGGCCTTTTCGATTTCGTCGAGCAGCACCACCGAGTAGGGCGAGTGGCGCACCGCTTCGGTGAGGACGCCGCCTTCGCCGTGCCCCTTGTAGCCCGGCGGGGCCCCCTTCAGCTTCGACACCGTGTGTGCCTCCTGGTACTCCGAAAGGTTGATGCGCACGAGGTGGCCTCCGTAGAGCTCATCGGCGAGGGCCTGGGCCGTCTCCGTCTTGCCCACTCCGCTGGGGCCAGCCAGCAAAAACACCCCGACCGGCGCGTTGGGCTCTTCCAGCTGGGCCCGCGAGGTGCGGATGCGGCGGGCAATGGCCTCCAGCGCGTGGTCCTGCCCAATCACGCGCTCGGCCAGGCGGTCCTTCAGCGACAGGATGCCCTCCAGCTCGTCCGTCTGCATCTTGCCCATCGGGATGCCGGTCCAGCCGGAGATCACGCGGGCGACGGTGTTCGTGTCGACGGCGACCGGGACGAGGGCCTCCCCCTCCCGCACCGCAGCGAGTTCCTCCCGACGGTCGGCGAGCTCGTCGCGGATCGCGTCTGCGTCGCGCCCCTCGGATGCATCGTCGCCTGTCGACTCGTCCTCGTCCGGCGCGGTCGGCGGCGCCATTGTCTCGGGGCGCGCCGGCGCCTCGTTCCCAGCCGCGTCTCCCTCCGAGGGGGCTTCCCCCAGGGGGCCGTCCGTCGGCACCCGATCGGCCAGGTCCTGCTCCAGGGCGCGAATTTCCGAGACGAGCGACCATTCGATTTCCCACTGGGTTTCCAGCGCTTCCTGGCGCTCCCGCACGGCGTCGAGCTCGCTCCGAAGCTCCTCGATCCGCGCCTCGTGATCGCGTCCCGCAAACGCCTCGCGCTCCAGTCGGTCGATTTCGAGCTCCAGGCGATCGGCCCGGTGGCGCGCATCCTCCAGCGCAGGCGGCACCGTGTTCTGCCCAATTGAGACGCGTGCCCCGGCCGTGTCGAGCACGGTGATGGCCTTGTCGGGCAGGTTGCGTCCCGTGATGTAACGGTCCGAGAGGGCCACGGCGTCCTCAATGGCCTCGTCGAGAATCCGGACCTCGTGGTGGGCCTGTAGGGCCTCGGCCACGCCCCGCAGCATGTCCACGGCGGCGTCCTGATCCGGCTCCTTCACCTGCACATTCTGGAAGCGACGGGCCAGCGCAGCGTCTTTCTCGAAATATTTCTTATACTCCGCCCAGGTGGTCGCGGCAATCGTGCGCAACTCCCCCCGGGCGAGGGCCGGCTTCAGGAGGTTCGCGGCATCGGCACCGCCCTCCTGCGCCCCCGCCCCGATGATCGTGTGCACCTCGTCGATAAACAGGATGACCGGGCGCGGAGACGCCTTCACCTCGTTGATGACGGACTTGAGCCGGTCCTCGAACTCGCCCCGCATGCTCGCCCCCGCCTGGAGCAGGCCCAGGTCGAGCTGCCGTACGGCGATGTCTTCCAGGGCGGGCGGCACTTCGCCACGGGCCACGCGCTGGGCAAAGCCCTCCACCACGGCCGTCTTGCCCACGCCGGCCTTGCCGGTGAGGATGGGGTTGTTCTGGCGGCGGCGCATCAGAATGTCGGCCACCTGTCGGATCTCGGCCTCGCGCCCCCGAATCGGGTCGATCTCGCCGCGTCGGGCCTGCGCCGTGAGGTCCAGCGTGTACTGCGCAAGCGCCTCGCCGTCGGCTGCGCCGTTGCGCGCCGCCTCGCGCATCGCGGCCCCGCCCGAGGCGGGCGCCTCCCCCGTGCGCTTCGCGGCCTCGTCGCTTTCGGCCATGACGGCCGCCACCAGCTGACCGAGGTTGTCGCGCGGGATGGCGAGCAGCGACGGGGCGGCGTCGGTTACGATCCCCAGCAGTTCGTCGGTGTCGAGGAGGGCAAGAAGCACGAGCCCCGACCGCACGGCCGCCTGGTCGTACTGCGTGGAGGCACGTAGCCAGGCCTCCTGCAGGAGCGACACGATCTGGGGCGACATGCTGGGCGTGCGGCTGTTGCCGCGCTTGAACGCCTCGGTGGCCTCGGTCAGCTCCTGAATGACGGCGGTCGGCTCCAGATCGAAGTTCTTGAAGATCTGGTGCACGTCAGTCCCCGGCCCCTGCTCCAGGAGCTTAATGAGCAGGTGTTCGACCTCCACGTTGTAGTGTGTCTGCGACACGCACAGCGAGGCTGCCTCCTCCAGGGCCGTCCGGCAGACGGAGTTGAGGGTGCCAACCAGCTGTTCCAGATCCTGCGATGCGGACATAACGAATCGGGATGTTGCGGAGTGCTTCGGGATTATGCGGTGTTACCTGCGGCCCGACGATGTCTCGGCCCACCACGCACGGAGGGCCCGCTCGAGGGCGGGGTGCTTCTGTAGGAGGCGCCGGAGTCGACCGAGCGGGAGGACGAGCACCGTGGCCGGCCCGTCGGCGCGGAGCGGGACTTCGGGCGCCGCGCTCCGCACCACCGACCGGAGGTTGAGGGGCGTGCCGGAGGTCTCCACCGCCTCTCCCTCGCGGCCCCGGATCGGTCCCCCATCGAGCAGCACGGCGAGAGCCGCCGTCTTCTCGCCGTCCGGGAGCAGGTGCTCCCCGGCCGCCACCATGCGGGTCGTGCCCTCGTTCCGGAGCAGGCGCCAGAACCCCGCGGGGAGACCCCTGCCAAGGCCGGTCGACGGGGCGTGGGCGGCCGCCCCCCCATCTGTCCCTCCAGCGGCCTCCCCCTCTGCCGACGCGTAGGCGGCCTCCAGGGCCTGCTCGATCGCCGGGTACCGATCGGCAAGAGAGCGGAGCCGGTCGCGCGACACCGCCAGGAGACGAGAGCGCCGCGTGGTCACCAACGAGCCGTCGTATTGCCCCCCACGTACGAGGGCCTCGTCCCCGAACACGCCGCCCGGCTCCAGCGTGGCGAGGACCGTTGCCTCGTCACTCTCGGGCGACTGGTAGCGCACATCGGCCTCGCCTTCTACGACGAGGAAAAAGGTGTCGGCCGCCTGCCCCTGCCGCGCCACATGCCGTTCGGCCTCGACCTGGCGCGTCGGGAGGGACTCGGTCACCGCCCGGAGCTGGCTGGGGCTGAGGCCGGCGAACAGGGGGATGCGAAGGACTTCCTGCTCCGGGGAAAACGTCTCGGGCGACACGCGGGTGGTGTGGGCCTCCGCGTCGAGCCCCCCGAGCCAGGCATCGCGGCCCAGGCGGGGGCCCAGCGCCGTGCTGAGGGGCGTCGCGGGCGCCGTCCCCCCCTGCACCGTGAGGGCGAGGGTGAGATCGATGGTGCGCCCGAGATACAGCTCCGACAGGTCGACCAGGGCCCGGTGCGCCCGTCCGCCGGGCAAGAACCCGAGGTAGTCCCCGTACGAGAGATCGCCTACGCAGATCGTGCCGCCCGCCGTCTGATCCCACACCCGCCGGCCCAGCACCGCAGCGGTGCCCAGCGCCTGGTTTTGGCCGAAGCGGCCAAGGATCGTGCGTTGCTCGGGCGCGAGCTCCATCCACTTGCCATCGAGCGTCGAGACCGTGACCTCGGCTTCGAAGTAGTCCTGCAGTATCGACGAGAGGCCGTGGGCCGAGGCCGGCGACTGGTTGAGCAGGGCCGCGTACCGAAGCAAGGCCTCATCGGGAACGGACAATCGGTCCTGGGCGGCCTCCGTCCCAATCCCCGCAATGGCCCGCAGGTACCGAGCCGCGGTGCTCTCGCCCGGCGCGCCGGCCTCCATGCCCACGTGGTGGCGCCTTCGGCTCCGGTACTGGAGCGCGATGGGCCGATGAACCAGCAGGTCCAAAAAGTCCCGCAGGGCCGTGTCGCCAGAGCGAGCCCGGGCCTGCACTTGCTCGGCGTAGGGATCGGGGAGCGGGCCGTGGGGCCCCGTCAGGCTCATAAACGAGACTGTCATCTCCACGGGCGCGTCCTCCGCGTCGGGCACCTCGACCGCCACCACCTCACTGGCCGGGAACGCCATGCCGTCGTGCGCCCGGAACCGCACGGGCTCTTCGGACGGAGACGCGCTGGTCCCCACCGGGGCACAGTCCGGGCGGAACCGTTCCAGAAGGCGAACGGCCTCGTAAAAGTCAAACCGGTGGGCGTCGTCGACCAGCGCCTCCCCTACAGGAGGTTTTGATCGCCGGCTCGGGGGGGCCATCGGTGCCAGGTGCCGTCGCGTTGGTTGGAGGAGAGCACGAGTTGGGTGAAGGAATCGACGGAGGCGTGCAGTCCGACGACGCGGTTGAGCACAGCGCCGAGCAGAAAGGCGCTCGACCCGACGAACGAGCGCTCGTCGACGGTCAGGGCCACCTCCGTGCCCCGACAGTAGCCCCGCCACGCCTCGTCCCCCACGCGCCGCGCCACCGTCTGCGTGGAGAGAGCCCGGAGGCCTTCCAGCTGCTGCTCAAAGTCGGCGGGCGCCCCGCCGCTGTAGAGGCGGAGCCGCTCACGGAGGGCGTCGAGGCTTTCCGGGCGGCTGGAAAGAGACAGGTGGTTGAGCGTCAGATTGGAGACCAGCTGCCACAGGTGTTGTCCGCCGAGGGGCGGGTCGATCGGGTTCGAGGGCGTTGCCACGCCCGTTATCTCGGTCACCGGAAGCCCCTGATCGGACGTGTACTGGGCCTGCGGCGGGATGTCCTCTGGCAGGCGCCGGTTCGTGCAGAGCACGTGCCCGTACACCGTCTCGTCGGCGGGCTGTGTGGGGTCGAGGTCGCGATCGACAAACGAGACGACGAGGTCCGTCCCCTCGTGGTGCGGATGCGGTCGGCGCTCGGTATACCAGAAGGCCGACGGCCCCTCGGGCCGGGTCCGGTGATCGAAGCCGAAGTACGGGCGGTACGTCCGTCCCGCTTCCGGATCGCGGGTACTGCGGATGGACTCGACCGAATGAATCTCGGTCGTCTCCTCCCGGCGCCGATCGGCCACCAGCCGGTACTCCACCTGCCGTTGGTCGACGCGGAGGGGGTCGGTGGTGCGCCGAAACAGGTTGACGGCCGGCGTGCAGTTGAGCCGCACGTTTTGGGCGCTAACCTGCACCGTGTCGTCGGGGGGACGGTCGAGCAGTGCGAGCACGTCCACGTAGTCCTCGCCCGGGCTCCGATCCAGGTGCCGAAGATTCGCGAAGAGGTACTTCCGCGGGAAGGTGGCGTATTCCTGGATGAGGCGGTGAGCGTCGTGGGCGTGGTCGGGGGCCGGCAGAGTGGCCTCTTCTTCGTCAAAGCCGACGGGCCGCAGGGCGTCGGTCGGCAAAAACTCCGGGGTGCCCTGATCCTCGTCGAGAAGCACCACCCGGCGCGTGTGAGCAAAGAGCAACTCGTAGAGGCTGGAGGTCAGCTGCGGGTCGCCCGCCAGGTGCAGGCGCACCTGCCGGAGGTCGTAGTCGGACCAGACGCCATCGTCGCACCGAATGCGAAGGCGAAGCACCGCTTCCACCTCGTGCGCGCCCGAGAGCACATCGTACCGGTCCCGCGGTTCTATCGCGGCCTGCGTCACCGAGAACGGCCAGAGCGTGAGCGGGTAGGCCGTACGAAAGCGACAGGTCTCCCCCGTCGGGGCGTCGAGGTAGAGCGGCGTCTCGGCGGGCACCTGCGTACCGTCGCCCGGCACGCCCTGGTTCAGGTCCACCGCAAACTGCACGATGGACTGGGCCGGGACGGGCGACACCAGCTGCGGATACAGCACCCCCAGCAGCCCCGTCGTGATGCGAGGCATGTCGCGCTCGATGTTGTACTGGACCCGCCCGCAGAGAAACGCGAGCGACTCGATGAGCCGCTCCATGTGTGGATCGGGGCTTTCCTGATCACCAAGCGCCAGCCGACGGGCCACCTTCGGGTACGCCTCCGCAAAGGTCTGCCCCATCTCCCGAAGGTACTGGAGCTCGCGCCGGTAGTACGGCAGCAATGTGTCGAGGGCTTCGGAGGGCATGGAAGCAATCGATTCGTGAAAGTGGAGATGGCTCCTTCCTCGCTTCGGGCGCAAGGCATCAGCCCGCCGTCCGGATCTTGAAGGGAAACGACACGGCCTCGCGTACCTCGCCGGTTACCAGCAGGGCGCTCACCTCCGCCCGCACCCGACCCGGCTCGAGCGTCGGTTCGACCCGAACCGTCACGTCCTGCAGGCGGGGCTCGAAGGCCTCGATCGCCGTCCGGACTTCGTAGGCAATGCGGCCCAGGGCCTGCTCGTCCGTGGGCGACACCGGTGCAAAGTCCGGAATCCCGTACTCGGTGACGGTCCGTCCGATGCTCTCATCGACCTCGTGCTGGGGCGACCGGCGCGTGCTCAGGAGCCACTCCAGATCGCGCCGGACGATCCGTTTCAGGGCCTTGGCCGGCACCGTCCGGCGGAGCGACTCCTCCCGCTCCGCCTGCGGGCCCGAATCAATGAGGCGGTCCAGGACGGAGAGGCGAGCTTGGGGCTCGTCGTGATCGGGCGCCATAAGAACGCAGAGCCAGCGGAAAAGGAGCGGAGAGAAACCGGGGCCCGGGCCGCGAGGACCGAGCCCAAGTCATACTCCGAAAGGGCCTTAGGAGACCGTGTTGGTGGTCAGGTCGTGGGTCACCGGCTGGGCCGATCCAGCATCGCCGGTCTCTTTCTGGGGCGTGTAGGTGTAGGTGATTTTGCCGTAGGTGAGCTCAACCTCTTCCTTCGGCAGGTCTCCTTCACCACCCACGACGTTGTAGTCCGCAACGACGACTTTCTCCATTTCAATCTGGAGATACTTGATCGGTTCACCGGTATTGCCGTCGGCCCGGTACGCGTGGAAGACCGCCTTGTCGATGTGTTGTCCCGTCCAGCACATCTTCAGGAGGTCGTCGGTGGCGGAATCGATGTGCTTGCGAAACACGAAGGGACTGTGATTGACGCGTTCGACCGTTCCTCCTCCCACCGAACTGCGAACCGGCGACTGGGGCTGGTCGAAGTGGTGGTTCCAGGAGAGCACCTCAATCCACTGCTTGTGGTTCTCGTCGGTGCTTTCACCGGAGATGTCGGGACCAGTGAAATTGATATAAACGTTTGTCATGGGACGTAGGGACCAGGGTTCGAGAGTATGAAAAGGGGAGTGCGCCCCCCGGCCTTCCGGAGGGGCCTCCGTTCCGATGAGGAAATTGTCAGAATGAGGGTGGATTATGCAGGCTCCGGAAGCTCGGCGACCATCCGGATCGATGCGGTCAGCTCCTCGAGCTGGAAGTGCGGGCGGACGAACACCGTTGTGTCGTAGGCGCCCGGCTTGCTGGGCTTCTCGACGACGTCGATGCGCGCCTCGCGGAGCGGATACTGCGCCTTCAGCTCCTGCCCGGCGTCGTCCTTGCCGAGGGTGTACTGGTTGATCCAGCGGTTGAGGAACGCCGACACGTCGTCCTTCGACTGGAAGCTCCCGATCTTGTCGCGCGTGATGGCCTTGATGTAGTGGGCGAAGCGAGAAGAGGCCATGATGTACGGCAGGCGCGCTGAGAGGGCTGCGTTGGCGGTGGCCTCGTCCGCATCGTACTCCTTCGGCTTGTTCGTCGTCTGTCCGCTGAAGAAGGCCGCCCGGTCGGTTTCCTTGTCGTGCACCAGCGAGATGAAGCCCAGCTTCGAGAGCTCATTCTCGCGCCGATCGGTAATTGCAATCTCCGTCGGCGTCTTAATCGCCACGTCGCCGTCGTCGGTTTTGAAGGTGTGTGTGGGCAGGTCTTCCACGAGCCCGCCGCCTTCTACGCCCCGAATGGCGGCGCACCACTTGTACTTCGCGAAGGCGTTGGTCATGCGCTCGCCGAGGGCGTAGGCCGCGTTGCCCCAGAGGTAGCGACCGTGATCCGTGCCGTGCACGTCCTCGACGAACTCGAAGTCGTCGGCCGGCTTCTCCTCCGGGTCGTACGGCTCACGGATCAGCATGCGCGGAAGCGTAAGCGCCACGTACCGCGAGTCCTCGCTCTCGCGAAACGAGCGCCACTTCGCAAGCTCCGTGCTCTCGAAGATTTTCGACAGGTCTCGCGGCTTGTCCAGCTCCGTCCAGCTGTCCATGTCGAAGAGTTCCGGCGAGGGCGAGCTGACAAATGGCGCGTGCGCGGCCGACGCCACGCTCGACATGCCGTCGAGAAACGACATGTCTTTGGAGCTGCGATCGATCTCGTAGTCGCCCACGAGCAGGCCGTAAGGACTGCCCCCAAAGGTGCCGTACTCTTTCTCGTAGATCTTTTTGAAGAGCTGGCTCTGGTCAAACTCAACGGCCTTCTCCAGGTCGTCGAGCAGCTCTTCCTTCGAGGCATTGAGCAGACGAAGCTTCAGCGTGCGGCTCGTCTCGGTGTTGAACACCAGGTGCGAGAGGCCGCGCCAGGAGGCCTCCAGGTCCTGAAACTCGTCGTGGTGAAGGATTTCGTTGACCTGCTCAGAGAGCAGGTCGTCGATCTCGGCAATTCGCTCCTCGATCGAACTGAGCGTGTCGGCGTGCACGGTCATGTCCTCCTCCATCACCTGATCGACGAACTCGCCGACCAGGCTCCTGGCGCGCTCTTCCTGCTCCTCGCTCCGTGCCATCTTGCCTTCCTGCACGATGCGATCGAGGGTGGTTTCTGCTTCGGTTTGGGTTCCGTTCTGTGCTTGGGTCTCGGTGTCTTCAGCCATGAGACTATGGGTTCTGTGGCGAAGGGAGTGAAGGGACGGGCGGGGCCGAACGGATCCGGCGCCACCGGGGCTACGCGGCGTCCGCCTCGTCCTCGTCGGCGGCGTCGCCGTTTGCCTCGAGCGACTCGCGGATTTCCTCTTGCACCTCGGTGTTGTCGAGGATGTCCCGGAGGAGCGACTCCAGCTTGGCGTTGCCCTCCAGCTTGGCCGCGAGGTCGGACAATCGCTGCCGCGCCTCAAAGAGCTGGCGGAGCGGCTCCACCTGCCGGACGATCTCGGAGGGGGTGAAGTCCCCCATGTCCTCAAACTCAAGACTCACGTTGAGCTGATCATCCGCATCGTCGGTGAGCTTGTTGTCGACCCGGAAGTTGAGCTCCGGATTGATCGAGCCGAGGACCTCGTTGAAGTTGTCGCGATCGATCTCAGTGAACTTCCGGTCCTTGAGGGGCGGTTTGCCCTGGTCCCCGGAGAGGTCCGCAAGGACACCGACAATGAAGGGAAGCTCCCGCTTCTCGATGGCGTCGCCGGTTTCGACGTCGTAGGTAATCTGCACCCGGGGCGGGCGCACGCGGTCCAGTTTGTGCTGCGTACTTTCGGCCATGGGCCTGTGCTGTGTGTGAAGGAAGTGAGCGTCGATGAACGTAAGGACGGCCGTGCGTGCATCCTGCGGGCAGGCCGCCTGCCGACCGAGGCGTTGCCGCCTCAGTTGTGTGTGGAAAGTCGATGGTGTGTGCGTTGGAAGAGGGAGTCACGAAACGGGGATTACGCGGGGTCGTCGCGGGGGCGCGCATCGTCCATGCCCAGCAGTTCGTAGATCTCATCGAGGTCGTCGCCGCTCTTCACGAGCTCGTGCAACAGCTCATCGAGCGACATGCTGCCCCACGATACGGCCCGCTTGACGAGGTAGGGTGTGGGGCTGTGCGGTTCGGTCCGAAGCAGGAACTCAGCGGCTTCCCAGAGCAGCTGATAGGCGTCTGCCCGGCTTTGAATGGTGACGTTCCCGACCTCCACAGGCTCGGATTCGCCGGCGGCGCTGGGCATCCAGTCGGGCATCTTCTCGTCGTCGTCCGCTTCGGGCTCGGGCTCTTCGGCCGGTTCGCGCTCGGTCAGCACCCGCTGCCCAAAGCTGCGCATCTCGCGGAGGGTGTCTTTCCAGCGGTCGAGCCCCGCGACATCGGGATCACACCGATCCGCCAGGAGGCGTTCGAGGGCCTGCGAGGCATCAAGCAGTTCGTCGAGGCCCGCAACGAGGTCCTGGTAGTAGGCGGTTGGGGTGAGCGTCACGCTCGTGCGTACGTCGCTTCGGGTGGGCGGATCGTCCGCGGCCTCCGCCTCGGGGGCGGCCCGTTCCCAGTCGGCCAGCGTGAACGTATCGGCGTCCCCCGACACGTCCGGCGCGGTGAGAGGCACCGACTTGAGCGTGGGAGACAGCTTGTCGTTGACCCACCGGATGGGCGCCAGCCGGAACCCCAGGTCCCCGTCCTTGATGGGCGGGTACACGTCGGCCCAGAACCCCTCCACCAGGCCGGCCATCAGGTCGATTCCCGCGGCGGCGCCCCCCACCCCGTAGCGATGAATCCAGGCCTCGGTGAGCCACGCGGCGAGTTGCAAGTCCTTGGTTTTTGTTTCGAGGGCGTCGGTGCACAGGCGCTCCACCGCCTCCCAGTCCGCGGTGTCGAGCTCTCGCTCGTAGATGCCCTGCGGCAGGGACGGATTGTCCGCGTGGCGGGCGTCTTTCACCGCGTCGTAGGTGCCCTCATAGCGGAGGGACGTGCCCGCCGGCTGATCGGGGGATATGGGGTCGAGGAGTCGCTCGACGTCAACTGGAATGTCGTGAATGGTGTGAGCCATGGCACGGCGGAACGAACGAAACAAACGAACTACGGCGCCTCCGAGGAGTCGGCGGCGAACGGCGGGGCCTGGCGCGGCACGGCGGGCGCCGTGGTAATACGGTCCGCCGTGTCGGCCCGATACAGGCGCAGCCGGACAAAGACATGGGCCTGAGACGGGCCGTCGCCCTGCGTCTCGGCCGTCAGGCGGAGCGTGTACGGGCTCGGGTCCACGCGGCGGGAGAAGGCGCGGGGCGGGGCCTCGTGACGCCGCAGGAGACGAAGGAGCGCCCACTGCCCCCCGTAGCGGTACGTGACCGTGCCGGCCTGCGGATCGACCGTGCCGCGGGCTGCATCGACGAGCCGGGTGGGCGCATCGGCGGCCCAGCGCAGGCGCATCTGCACCGAGTCGCCGGCCGCCCAGTGGAGCGTGTCCTCTCGCCCATACCGTGCCTGCTCGCCCTCCACATCTATCCGCCACTCGATGATCTGATCGCCCAGCTGCTCCTGGTCGCGGTTCACCCGGAAGTCGGGGACGACATCGACCGTGGGCACGGGATAGTCGGCGGGATCGTCGAGGACTGCGGCAAAGAACGGCCGCGCGTCCCCCACCCGATCCAGAAAGTCGCGCGCCTGCGTCCCCACCCCCGTGACGCGGAGCACCGGGCGGTAGGTCGACTCGTAGCGGTCGTACTGCTCGTAGAAGCGTTGCACGGCGGTCGGCGAGGCCTCCTGCGCGGCCCCCGTGTCGAGGGACGCGAATGGAAAACGGCCGCTCAGTTCCTCGTTAAAGACAGCGGCCAGCCGGGTGTACTGCCGCTGGGCCCGGCGGAGGGCGAGCGTGCGACTTCGTTCGTACAGCCGCCGCCGAATGGCATTGCGCCGCTGTATGAAGAAGTCGCTGCTCTGCTCAGCGACCTCCTCCTGTGACGTCCGAAGCACGTAGTCGATGGGCTCGACGCCGTGGATCTCGGAGGAAACGAAGGCTTCGTAGGCCGAGAGGGTGTTGCCTGCCGTCTGCTGCTCGTACCGGCGAAGGGCCCGCTGAATGTCTTCCCACTTCGCCACAACCGGCCGGCGGGTCAGCGGGATCTGCGCCTCCCACTGTGAGAGGAAGGCCAGGGCGGGCCCGGCCAGCGTCTCGCCCAGGAACGTCATCTGCTCGCGCTGCACGTCCAGATAGCGCTGCACCTCCTGGGAATCGCGGGCGTTCACCAGGGCGAGGGACGGGGACCGACGGCCGTCCCACCGGTCGAAGGCCGACTCTCCCACGCCGTACAAGTTTTTCTCGAGGAGAAGCTGGTCGACCTCGTTGATGAGGGCGTAGGCCTCCTCCGCGGTCACCTGCGCCAGCTGCCGGCGGGAGGCGTCCATGTCCAACTCGCCCTGAATGGTGAGGACAGTATTGAGGGTCGAGAGGGCGTCGCGAAACCGATCGGCCCGCTGCTGTACCTGTGCCTCGCGACGCCCGACGGCGCCGGAGGGCACGTCCAGGACGAAGGACTGCGCCCGGCCCAGGTGGGTGCGGAGGTGGTCGTCGAGCCCCGCGGCCGCCAACTGGCGCACCGTCCGCTGCATCGCCCCCGGAAACCGAGCGAGGCCCTCGGTGGTGACGCTGTCATAGACCTGAATGTGCTGTTCGATGCGGCGGAGCTCCTGCCGATTCCATCGCAGGCGCCGCCCGTCTGGCACGGTGGTCCGGAACACGGACGAGCCCTCTGGCGACCGCATGAAGGGTTGGTCGAGCAGTTCACCGATGGCATCTCGCAGCGCCCCGACGTCGGAGGTCCACTCCCGACGGACCTGTCCGTCTTCGCGCCGCAGGAGCGGGCCCGTCATGCTCGACTCTACGTCCGCGAGCGCATCCTGCAGGCGATTGACGGCCAACTGTCCCTTCCTACGTAGGTCCCCGCTCAGTCCGGCAGTCGCGAGCGCCGACGTGTCGGCAAATGCCAAAAAGGGACCGTAAACGGTCTCCAGGGCGAGGGTATCGGAGGTGATCCATCGGCTGTCGGGGCGCTCCAACATCGCCTGTACCCGGGTAATGCCCGAATGCACCAATCGGAGGCTGGCGTCCTCCTGTCGGGTTGTGCGGTCGTCCCCCACGGCAAAGGTGCTGAGGCGGTCGATCTGCTCGCCCAGCTGGCGCAGGCGCGCAACCACGCCGTACTCGCGGGAGAGGGCGTCGCTGAAGCGTTCGGCGTGCCGGCGCATCTTCTTGGTGGCCGGCGCCCGGACCGACTGTAGGCGCATCGGCTCGGCCCGCACGTCGCGAAGGGCCGCGCGATACACGTCCGGCGAGCGGTCGAGGCTCGACTGGATGTCGACGCCGAACAGGTACTCCGACAGGTGCGCAAAAGCGTTGAGGTCGGGGCGGTCGGCCAGGCCGTTGTACTGTGCCACGGCCCGCTCCCATGCGGCCAAGTCCTGCGTGTAGCCCCGCCACGCCTGGTAGGACGGCAGGGCCCCCAGCGAGAGCGAGTCCGCAGCCGCCGCAGCCTCCTCGCCGGACCGCAGGCCGCCGGCCACCAGCCGGTCGGCGCGGTCGCGAAGGGCCGACCGCATGGCCCGCAGAATGACCTTGTCGTACGTCGCGACGATCGCTTCGTCGACCTGCTCTTCCACCGAACTCACCCAGGAGGCCGGAATGAGGACCGAGGTTAGGTCCACCGACGCGGCCGTATCTGTATTCCGGAGCAGGCTGGTTGCCGTTTCGCGAAACGACAGCGCCTCTTCGCCGTCCGGTTCGTCGGCCGCCCCCTCCTGCCACTCCGTGACTCGCCCAATGTGGGCCTGCGCCTCCGTGAGGGTTGAGGTCACCGCCCGGTGCCGATCGTGCAGGTTGCTGCCCGCAGACCAGAGGCCAACGACGCCGAGCAGCGTAAGGACGGCCACCCCGCCCTGCGCGGCGCGCGTGGCGCGCTGCTGCCAGCTCTGTGCCGTCGCCACGGGGCGGGCCAGCGTCCACTCTTCGAAAATCTTCCGCCGAAACAAGTCCTTGAGAAACACCGGATGCGGGTCCGTGGCGGTCGCCGCCCCATCCGTTCCCCCTGTTCCCGCGGGCGAGGTGCGGTCGCCCGTCAGGTAAATGCCCCGCAGCATAACGCCCTCGTGGTAGGCGCTCGGCGCGAACAGCTCGTCGAGGTATGTGGTGAGGCCCTTCTGTATCTCTTGCAGGCGATCGGGAAAGAGAAAGAAGGCGTCCCGGTCGTCCGTTTGGATGTCGTTGCGGAGGGTGCGGAGTTGGGCGTGCCGGAGGTCGTCCCGGAGCGCATCAACCGCCTCTTCGGCCCACGCACTCGTGTAGGCGGCATCGACCGCGTAGGGATTGGACCATCCGAGCATGTCGTCGGTGCGCTCGTCGGGCAACTCGTCGCAGAAGGCGCGAAAGCCCGGCACGGCATCGGCCTTGGTGAGCACGACGTAGACGGGAAGGCGCAGGCCCACAACACGCTGAAGATCGCGCAACTTGTTGTGCAGGCGGGCGGCTTTCGCCTCAATGTCGGCCGGGGAGAGGGCATCTTCTCCCACCAGATCGGGGCATGGGAGGGTCAGTACGATGCCGTTGAGCGGCTGGCGCGAGCGATGCTTGCGCAGCTGAGCGATCACCTTCGCCCACGCTCCGTCGTCGGTGTCGCCGGCGGGACGGTGCAGGAACCGACCCGGCACGTCCACCACGAGGGCCTGGTTGTAGAACCACCAGTTGCAGTTGCCCGCGGGCGCATCATCGGTCCGCACAGGGGGCACGGGGGCATCGAGCGGAAGCCGCTCCAGAAGGGTCGTTTTGCCACTGTTCTCCTCTCCGAGGACGGCAAACCAGGGCAGCTCGTACCGGTAGCTGTGGCCCGTCAACCGCACGAACCAGTCGAGGTGATACCCCCGCTTGTGCATCAGGCGCCGCAGCTGCTGCATCGCCGCCCGAAAGGAATCGCGAATGCTGCTCCCCGCTGCCTCTCGACCGGATGCGGTGGACCCGTCGGGGCGGTCCTCACCTTCAGCGTCCGCAGGGGCCGAGACGCGCTTGCGGGCCCACAGCACGACGAACAGGCGCGCGAGGATGAGCACTACCAGGAGGCCAATCGCCACCAGGATGTACGGCATCAGGGTGGGAAGGTCCTGGAGCAGACGCCGTCCGTATGTTTCGAGGGTTGTCCACATGGGGCTGAACCGTCCAGCAATGCAGCGGAGGAAGGGACGTTAGGGAGCCGACAGAATCTGCTGTGCGAGCTCGGCGAGGGCGTCGGTGTACCACCACCAGAGGCCGGTCGACACGATCAGATACACCCCTCCCGTCGCCAGAAGGCTACCGGTCCACCACCGAAGATTGGGGAGGAGCTGCACCTCCCCTTGATCCAGCGTATGACGGTAGGCGTCCGCCGAGAGAGCGGCTTCATCGTTCAGCTCGGCGGCGTGCTGTCGCTGAATGTGTTCGTAGAGGCGGTTCCGATAATCGTCGAGGGGCGACTTATCGGGCGCATCCCGGTACTGGCCCTCAAACCCGAGCACGAGGAGGTAGAGGTACACGACAGGCACATCGGGCTCGGCCAGCCGGTCGGCCAGGATGTCGTCGATGATGCTGAAGACCTGCATGCCTGCGTTCTGCGACTCGAAGCGACGCGACTCCAGGAGATGGTCGTACCAGTCGGCCCGCCCCTCCCAGTCGAGGTTTAAGAAGACCTCATCGGCAAGGGCGACCATGGCGTATTCGACCGTCCGGTAGCGGCGCTGCAGGGTCTCCCCGCCAGCCCGCCGAACGACCTGTGCTTGTTTGTCGAGCCGCGTGACGATCTGCTGCTGAACAGCCGTCGCCGTGCTGGCCTGGGCTTCATTCCCCACGGCCTCGGGCCACCGGCCATTTCCGGCGGGCACGGGGACGCCCCGCTTCACTTGTCGCTTCAGATGCACGAGTTCCGCATAGAACGCTCGGAACTGGCGCACAAGGAGTGACGCCTCCCGTTCGGCGGGCTGCACGTCCAGGCGCTCCCAGTATGAGGTGTCGACGCTGCTACTCACCAGTGGAATTGTCTTCTACAAACAAGATAAGTTCGAGAGGGTGCTCGTCCTCCGCCCGCTCTTCGCCCCGGCGCACCACCAGGTCTGTCCCAGCCTCGATAAACGTCGATGTCGTATCGAGGCGAAAGAGCACCATCCCCCGTGTGGGCACAAGGTCGCCTGCCCGTTCGATGGCGATTCGCTCAACCCCCAAAATGCGCCGCTCGCGCATTGAGGCGATCTGATCCACAGCCCCAATGAGGCACTGCTCCCCCCAGCGGCGCAGGGCGTCCGCTTCCTGCCCCGGACGGCCCCGAATGCCAAGCACCAGATCCGTATCGAGCCAGTCCTCTTTGATGGAGAGTGCAAACCCGGCGTCCGTTTTCCGAAACGGCACCGGGGCATACGCTTCCTGCACGCCTTCCGAGAGGGCCCGCCCGATGTAAGAGGTTACCTCCGCATAGCTCGCGCGAAGGTCAGCGTGGTCGTAGGCCGAAAACAGGGGCGGCACCATCCGCTCCGTCAGGCCGGCCACGTCACCGGCCATGCGGCAGAGCGTTTGGTACAGCCGAAAGGGGTGCACCTCCCCGCTCCGGAGTTGGGCCTCCGCGGCGGGCACCGCCGACACCAGGGCCTGCACCTTGCGCTTCTCTGCAAGCTCCTGGGCGGATCCGGTCTCGACGGCGGAGGACTGGATGCGGTCAGCCAGCGAGCCGGCCTTCTTACGCACCTGCGCCAGCATCGACTTGCAGAGGCCTCCAATTTCTGAGTCGGGGGGCACATCGAGGCGCGGCGGTTCGTAGTCAACGAGCGAAAATCCATCATCCGAATATTCGACGCGGGCAATCGGCAGGCTCGTATACTGGCTGGGCGGTGTCTCCGCCACGAGCAGGCGCAGGCGGGGCACGCGTCGGGGAATGCGCACGGAGCGGTCGCCCGTCACCTGGTCCGTCACCCGGGGGCCATCGGCGGAGGTGTACCGGTCAGGCGTATCGCTACCTCCTCCCTCGGCCGGTACCGGGAGGGCAACGTGAATCGTGAGGGGAGACACCCGCGCTTCCTCCTCGTGCTCCGCAAGGGACACCTCGAGATCGCCCCTTTCGCCCGCCGTGTGCGCTACCGGTGTGCCGTCGGGCATCACCGCCTCAAATGAGACCACCCGGCACTGCCCTTCGACCAGGAGCACTTCGTCGAAGGAGAGCGTGCGCACTCCCCAGTAGTATGGTTGCAGCTGATGCGCATGAAAGGCCTGCAGCTGCTCCTGGCGCCGATCGTTCACCTGGAAGTGCTGGGGGACGAGCATCATGCCCTCGTGCCACTCGATGGCGGCGGGAATGTCGTCGGCCGACTGGCTCATGTGTTGGTTCAAATTCGGGGGACGCGTGGACGAGAATGCACCATCCGCCACCGCTTTCTGCAGTGCTACGGGGCTGCTCGGGCCTGAAAGTTCGTCTGGTTGAGTTCAAGCTTGAAGGGGCGGAAGGGGGGCACCCGAGCCCGATGGATCCCTGGGGACTGATACCCCGCGTATACGAACACCGCCCGCGTAAAGAACACCGTCGGGAGCTGCTTCGGAGGCACCGACTGGCCCGGGGCCCACTCCCAGCGCCACCGTTCAAAGCCATTCGGGTGCCGCCACGCCAGCTCCGGACGTCGCCGAAACCACTGGGTGGCGGACAGGCCCGCGAGCGTGTCGGTCAGCGCCGGGTCGTACACGTAGACGACCTCCACCGCGACGGGCATGTCTCGATTGGCCGCATCGGTGACCTGCACGCTCAGCTCGACCGGGTGCTGGTAGTACGGCGCCGCGCTACAGCCCGCCCCGAAGATGACGGCAAGCAGTACCACCACCGCAGGGAGAAGGCGGCTCACGAACACGCGAGAAACGTCAATGAAGGGGACCGGTGTGCCGGAGCGTCACGGCACGTTCACAATTCGACCCGCAATTTATCGAACGACCCGTAGAAGTGCTACAACGTATGTTGCAAACCCTCCAACTCATGTTGCAAACCCTCCAACTCATGTTGCAGTCGGGTCAGAAACGAGATAAATGTCTCTTCGAAGCGGGTTTGGCCCAAAATCGTGGACTCCACCGTCTTCGGAACGCCGCCGCCCCTACGTCTCTTTTTCGGCGTATTCGGACGGAGGCACACCTACGTGCTTCCGGAAACTTTCCCCGAAGTACGTGAGGCTGTTGAAGCCGACAGCGTACGCCACTTCGCTCACCGTGCCCGTGCCCTCCTTCAGCAGCCGGGCGCCGTATTCAAGGCGCACCTGCCGGATGAACGCCGAGGGCGTTTGCCCAGTCTCCGACTTGAGACGCCGGTAGAGGGTGGAGCGGCTGACAGCCACCTCGCGGGCCAGCTCTTGGACCGTGAAGTCGGGATCGGACAGGTGTTGTTCCACGGTCTGCCGCACGGTGTGGACGAACTCCGGCTCATCAGACGAGCCAGTGCCTTCCCCGAGGGTGGGAACGTTGAGGGTCGGTGCACTACCCGTGGGAGGCTCGGTGGGGGTGGAAGACGCGGCATTGGGGGAGGCCTCCTGCTGCTTGAGTTCAGCCCGCAGGCGACGGCGCAGTTGGCGGCGGCGCTCGATCTGTCCAAAGATGCGAGCGCGCAGCACGTCCGGATCGAACGGCTTCGTCAGGTAATCGTCGGCCCCTGCCGTGAGGCCCTCCACTTCTTCCTCCGTATCGGCGCGGGCCGTGAGGATAATGATGGGAATGTAGTCGGTGGCCCGATTGGCGCGCAGCTGGCGCACCATGTCGGTGCCTCGCATCTTGGGCATCATCTCGTCGGCGAGGATGCAGTCCGGCTGTTCATCCGTCGCCCGGACCGCCCCTTCGCAACCGTTGGAGGCTTCGAGGACTCGGAAGGTGGGGGTAAGCACGGAGCGCACGTAGGTGCGGAGGTCGGGATTGTCGTCCACCACCAGCACCGTCGTCTGGTCGTCCGGGGGCGCGTCGGCGGCGGGTTCTGATGACGGCCGGGCGGCAGTCGTCTCCGGGACCGGCAGAGCAGTTCCGGGTGGGGGCTTCTCCGGCGCGTCGGTAGAAGACGCCGACTCGGGGGCGCGGTGCTCGTCAGGCAGATGCGCTGCGCCGCGGGGCAGCCGCACCGTAAACGTAGCGCCTTCGCCCGGCGCACTGTCGACCGAGACGCGGCCGCCGTGGAGGTCAACCAGGTCCTTCACAAACGCCAGGCCAATGCCCACCCCGCCGGCGTCCGCGTCGTCGTCGCTGCTCTGCGTAAAGCGTTCAAAGATGGACTCGTGCTTGCTGGGCGGAATGCCTCGGCCCGTATCGGCGACCACAATCTCGGCCGCGTCGGTCGTATGTCTCACCCGCACCGTCACGCGCCCATCAGTCGGTGTGAATTTGAGGGCGTTGGACAGCAAATTGCCCACAATGTGATCGAGCGCTTCGGGGTCGGCGTGCACCGGTGCCGCATTATCGGGCGGGGGGGTCGTGTCGATGCTCAGCGTGAGGCCTCGGCGTTCAGCGAGCGGGTGGAAGCGCTCGGCGATGCGCGGGACAGCGTCGTCGAGGGCCACGGGCCGGACCTGGAGCCGGTAGGTGCCCGCGTCCATGCGGGCGATGCCGAGGAGGCGCTCTACCAAGTCATGAAGCTGCTGCGCATTGCGCTCCACCAGATCGAGGGGCGCAGCCCACCGATCGGGCAGTTGCGCCCGGAGGTCGCGCACCGGCCCCAGGATGAGCGTGAGCGGCGTCCGAAACTCGTGGCTGACATTGGCGAAGAAGCGGCTTTTGGCCGCGTCGAGCTCGCGCAGCGATTCGGCCTGGGCCTCAATCCGGTCGCGCTGGCGGCGGATTTCTTCAGTCCGCTCGTCGATGGTGGCCTCCAGGGCTTCGCGCTGGGCCTCGAGGCTACGCACGCGCCACCGATACGCCGCCCCGCCCAATGCGACCAGCGCCAGGCCGCTCAGTCCCCAGAACCAGGTGGTTTCCCACCAGTGCGGAGCCACCGTAATCGACAGCCGGGCGGGCGTGGCGGTCCAGGTGCCCTCGTCGGTGGCGGCCTGCACCTCAAAGGCGTACGTGCCAGGGGCGACATCGGTGTAGTAGGCCCGCCGCTGGTTTTCCACGGTGCGCCACGACTCAAATCCTCGCAGGCGGTACCGGAAGGTGGTTGCGGAGGGCTCCCGCAGATTGAGGCCGGTGTACTTGATCGTGAAGGTGCGCTGCTCCGGCGTCAGGCGAAGGGTCTGACCGGAGGGGCCCGGCGTGCGGAGCGTAGAGTCGTCCACGGCCAGGTGCTCAATGGCCACCGGGGGCGGCCCAAGGTCGCGGTCCAGCCGACTGGGATCAAAGACGACCACCCCGCCCTGGGTCGCAAACCAAAGGCGGCCGTCGGGGGTGCGTGTAGCCGCGGGCTGCCCGCCGCCGTTGGCCTCGCGGTTGCGCAGGCCGTCCTCTTCTGTGTAGCCGCGGCTGTCCACCGCCTCGATGCGCCCCTCGACCGCCGCCACGAGCTGGGTCCGCTCCACCCAAAAAATGCCCCGGTTGGTGCTCATCCAGAAGCGCCCGTGCCCATCTGGGAGGATGGTGTGAATCACATCGTCGAACAGCCCCTCTTCTTCCGCCAGGCACTCGATCCGATCGTCGCTCAGCGACGGCGTGCCGCGGCGATCGATGCGGCAAAGCCCCTCCCCTTCCGTGCCCACCCACAGCGCCCCGTCACGGCCCACATGGATGGCACGGACGAAGTTGCTGGAGAGACCGTCCGCCGCAGTGAGTTGCTCAAACGTGCCGTGGCGGTACCGGAAGAGGCCCTCCCCCTTCGTCCCCATCCACAGCGCGCCGCGCCGATCCTGTTCAATGACGCGCACCAGCGATGCGGGCCCGCCGTGCTCCGGCCCAAACCGCCGCCAGGTGCCGGACGGGGCGCGCCGGTAGAGCCCCGCCTGCGAGCCCACCCACAGTCCTCCTGCTGCGTCCTCGTAAAAGACGCGCACGCGCTTGGCCGGCCCGCCCCGCGGCGGCCCTGTCGGTGGCCCGTCGTAGAGCGCCTCCGGCAGCCCGTCCGTCCGCAAGCGTCCATCCTCCACGTAGCGAAGGCCTTCCCCGCCCACCCACAAGCGCCCCGACGGCTCTTGCCAGACCGTCCACACGACCGATGGCCGCACAGGCGTTGGGAGGGGCGAGGCATCCACCCGCCCCATCGACCAGTTGATGCGGGCCAGCCCTCCACGAAGGGTCCCCACCCACACGGTTTCGGGGGCGGACGGGGGGACGTGAACGGCGTAGGCGTTGTCGGAGCGCAGCCCCTCAGGCACGCCGTACGTCACCGCCGGGGAGGGGCGAAGGCGGTAGAGGCCGTCGCGGTACGTGCCCACCCAGACATTGCCCTGGCGGTCGATGGTGAGTGCGTTGATGACCGTGTCCACCGAAAAGACGCGGCGCCCGTTGCGATAGAGGTGTTTCCCCGTGGTGCGCCAGCGGGCACCGTCGGGGCCGTACTGCAAGAGCGGCGCCCCGATGGAGAGGTCCCCGCGGGCGATCGTCTGGAGGCGCCCCTCACGGTAGGCGTGGTAGTGGCCGTCGCTGTCGCGCAGCCAGAGCGTCCCGGCGGAGTCGGCCCGCATGACGAGTGTGTGCGGGGGGCCGCGCTCCAACACACACGTGGCCGTGGGGGGGCAGTGGTCGGGGGAGAGGCGGTCCACCCGTCCGTCGCGCAGGGCAAAAAGGCCGCGTCGGCTGCTGACCCAGAGGGTGCCGGAGGGGCCCTGGTGCACATCGTACGCGTAGCGGATTTGTTGGGGCGCGACCCGCCGCAGCGAGGGCGACGCCGCGCCCGACGAAGAAACATCGGCCCGGCGCGTGCGCCACAGGCCCCGCTTGGTGGCGAGCCAGACCGTGCCGTCGCGGGCTTCGATCGTGCGCCAGACGTGCAGGGAGTCGTCTGCGCCCAGCACCGTCCGCACTGCGCGGTTGCGCCAGGCCAGGGCCCCCTGCTCGGTGCTAATCCACAAGGTGCTGTCGGGGCCACAGTTCAGCTGCGTCACCTTTCGCGAGGCGAGCGGCTCGGGGAGCGTATCGGCAGCAAAGGTGCCGGCGTTGATCCGAAAGCGGATGAGCCGCGCACTGCCCGTCAACATCCACAGTGTGCTGTCCGGCCCCGCGACCACCCGGCTGAGGCGGTTGCTCGGCAGGCCGTCGTACTGGTCGGTGCGGTAGACGGAAAAGTCGACGCCGTCGAACCGAACCAGGCCATCGGTGGTGGCCATCCAGAGGTAGCCCTGCGGCCCCTGGGTGAGACCGCGGATGCTGTTGACGGGAAGCCCCTCCTCCACCGTCCAATGACGACGGGCGTACGACAGGGGCGGCACGGCGCTGTCCGGAGGCGCCTCCGCGGCAGTCGGCACAGCGCGCACGCCGGAGGGCGACAAAGGCGCGGCGGAGCGGCTCACAGAACGTTCGGGGGACGCCCCAGCGATTTTTCCGCACAGGAGCGTTCCAAGCACGAACAACACCAGAAGCGCACGCATGAACCTGGACGAAACCGGGGAGGGATGACAACACGGGGGAGGGGGAGGGCTTCCCGGTCACGTTGGAATGGACACGAGGGTTCCGGCGTCCGCGAACCACACGCCGGCGCGGTGAAGCGGGGCTTCCATGGCGGCACGCAGCCCCCGGACGTACGTCTGCACCTGCTGTGCGTACGGATGGGTGGACGGCAGGTGGGACGGGAGGGGCGGCGTGCAGCGGTCGCTCTTGTAGTCGATCACGCCCCATCCCGCCGCCCCTCGATAGACGAGGTCGGCGACGCCCCGAGAAAGACAAGCCGGGGAGGCGCCTCGGTCGACGTGCGCCAGCGGGTATTCGGTGAAGACCGCGTCGGCGGACTGGACCTCTCTCCACAGAGGACTGCCCAAAAATCGCTGAATCATCTGGTCCAGTCGGGAGACGGCGGTGGTGGACGGGTCGGCTCCCTGCTGCGCGAGGGCCGCCCGGAGGGTCGCCTCGTCCAGGGACGGGGCGCCCTGGTGCCGGGCCTGCACCACCTGCTCCAGCAGCGCATGGAGCGCCGTGCCGAACGCCTCTCCGTATCCGTCGTGTCCGGGCTCGGGGGAGAGTGCCGGGGCGGACGGCTCGGGCGCAGCCCCCGTCACCGTTTCTGTGCGGTACGACGGGCGGGCAGCGGCGTCCACCTGTGCGCGGCGGCGGTCGCGGTGCGCCTCCAGGGCGGGGGCGGGAGCCGTGGCGTCGGGCCCAGGCTGCGCCTCTCCCTCGGCCGCAGGAACCGGCAGGGCCGGCGCGTCCGCCGCGTCGAGGTGCGGATAGAGCGGCGCCCAGGGGCCGTCGGTGGGCTTTGTGGGATAGGTCGACACCACGAGTTGCTTTTCCGCCCGGGTGGCCGCCACGTACAGCAGCCGTCGCTCCTCGGCCGCCGCGTGCCGCTCCTCCCGCGCCCGAAACCCCTCCTCCTGGCCCGCCACGGGGGCGTTCCACCCCAGCGGTGGATGCGTGACCGTGGCCCGGTAGCCGCGGCCCTGCACGATGGGCGCCACCAGCTCGCCCGCGTCGCGGCGGAGGTGGTGCTGCGTGGGCGGCCCGCTGCCGCGCGCGTACGGATCGGCCAGAAACACGACGGGCGCCTCCAGGCCCTTCGCCTGGTGCACGTTCATCACGCGCACGGCGTCCTCCCTTCCCGTATCCAGCGTCATGCCGTCCACGTCCTCCTCCCCCTCCACCACGCGCTCCAACTCGTCCAGGACCTCGGCCCAGCCCAGCCCCTGCGCCGCCAGCGACTGGACGAGCGTGATCGTGCGGAGCACCCGCCCGGCCCGGAGCGATCCCTCAGTGGGAGCGGGCGGATGGGCGGCCCCGGCAAGCAGGCCGAAGGTGTCGACAATCCGCTCGACGGCCACGCCGGGGCGCTCTTCGCGAAGGCGCGTGCGGGCCGTCCGCAGCCGCTCGAAGGCCCCCACAAAGCGACGCCGCGTCTCGGGCGGGAGGGCAGACGTGACGTCGGGCGCGAGCGGCGCGTGCATCTGATCGAACACGCCCCCCGCCTCCCGAAACCGGTACAGGTCATCATCACTGGCGCCCACGAGCGGTCCTTTCAGGTACGCCACGCCCGCCACCGGATCGTCCGGGCGGAGCGCGCAGGTCAGCAGATCGACGAGCGCTTTCAGCTCCTCGGCCTCGCCCAGGTCTTCGCTCCCAGTCACGGTGTAGGGAATGCCGCGCTCGGCCAGGGCCTCGGCGTAGATCGACAGGCGCGTCTTGGTGCGCGTCAGGAGGAGGAAGTCGGAGTAGCGGGCTCCCTCGGCGGCCGCCTCCTCACAGTCCTGGCGGGCGGGCAGGGCGCCGGACTGCGCCGCGTCGATGTAGCGCGCAATCTGTTCCGCGTCCGCCGCGGCAATGTCGCGTCCCCAGTTCCCGCGCACCTTGTCGATGTCGAGTCGCCGCACGCCCCCCGTGTCTCCCGCCGTCGTGCGCTGCGGATCGAACGGCGTGTAGGGCGCCTGCAGGTCCTGCAGCGCCGGGTCGTCGAAAATATCGCTGAACGCCGCGTCGCACCAGTCGCAGATCACGTCCCACGACCGGAAATTTTTGGTGAGGGTCACGGCCTCGCCGCCGCTTTTGTCGATGAGGCGCCCCACGGATGCAAAGACCTCCATGTCCGCCCGCCGAAAGCGGTAGATCGACTGCTTATCGTCGCCCACGATGAAGAGGCTGCCAGGCTCGGGCTCGCACGCGGTCCACTCCGTCTCGGTGGGATCTTGGCTGGTGAGGTAGAACAGCAGCTCGGCCTGCAGGGGGTCCGTGTCCTGGAATTCGTCGACCAGCAGGCGGGGGTGTCGCTGCTGGAGGGTGGTGCGGAGGCGCGGGTGGTCGCGCAGCAGGTCGCGGGTGCAGGCCAGCAGGTCGTGAAACGTGAGGCGTCCCTCCTCGCGGCGGAGCGTGGCGAAGTGCGCCACGGCCGGGCGGACGAACGCCACCACCTCGCGGTGCACGTAGGCGCGCCACTGCCGGAGGGCCGGGCGCACGGTGTCCCGAAACAGAGCGGGAAGGTGCTCGTCGCGCAGGTCGCGCGCCCAGTCGTACGCATCGGTCTGCGGCCCGCGCCAGCACTTCAGGGTAACGCTGCCCGATTCCTCGTCCGACACCTCGGCGAACACCTCCAGAAAGGCGGCCTTCTGTGCGGGCGCGTCGAGGGACAGATGGGTGCGCATCTTGTCCGCCGTGTCGAAGGCCTGCATCGCATCGTCTCGGCCTTCGGGCGCCGCGTCGGGGCGGCGGGCCTGCCAGGCGTCCAGGCGGTCCTGGACTGTCGCCACCGCCGCGGAGAGATCGGGGACGGTGTCGGGGGCATTGACGTAGGGGTCAAGCTCGGGATGCGCGCACAGCCGCTCGAAGTACTGCTCCAGGTCGTTGGGCTCAACGTCGAGCCGTGCAAGCGCCTCGATGCGCTCAGGGTGCTGCTCGCGGACCCGCGCCAGGTACTGCCGCCAGGCCCGCTCACGCAGTTCCCGCGCCTCCCGGTCGTCGAGCCCCGCCACAAAGTCGGGCGGCAGGTTCGCCGCAATGGGCCGCTCGCGCAGCAGGCGGGCGCAGAAGGCGTGCACCGTCCCGATGAAGGCCTGCTGCGCATCGTCGAGCGCCTGGGTGACGCGCCGCCACTGCGGGCTGTCGGTGGGGAGGGCCGTCTGCGCGCGTCGGAGTTCTTCGTAGAACCGCGTGCTCATCTCCCCGGCGGCCTTCCGCGTAAAGGTGATCGCCGTCAGGTCGTCCGGCGGCACCCCCGTGCGAACGAGCGCCACCATGCGGGCCACGAGTGCGGTGGTCTTGCCCGATCCGGCGGCGGCGCGGACGAAGAAGTTGGTGTCGGGCGCGAAGCGGGAGAGATCGGGCACGCCCTCCTCGGCCCACGGCCCGATGCGGGCGCGGACGGCACTATCGTCGTAGGAGGACGAGCGGTGGGTGGGGGCGGGCATGGGCACACGCGGAACGGGCAAGAAGGCAAGCGAGGGCGAGCCGGAGCGTCAAAAGGAGGGCGGGGCGGGGCGATCGTCGGGGAGCGTCTTGCCCTGAAGCTGGCGGCTGCGGGCGGCGAGATCAGGGAAGAGGCGGTCGTACCCGCGGTACATCCAGGCGTTGCGGTACCGGGCCTTCGGGTGCATGGGAAAGGTGCCCGACGCGGCGAGGCGGGCCAGGCGCTGGAGGTGCCGAGTGACCGTGGCCCGGTGCTCTGCGGGATCAAACGCCAGCCGCGTGCCCATCTCCTTCGTGGTGGGAAAGTAGTAGCCGGAGGCCGTCACCGTGTCCCCCGTCAGCGCCTCCAGCGCGTAGGCGTAGAGCGCCCACTGCAGCTGTGCGCCGTCCTTCAGCGGGTCCCCCTCGTCGAACGATGAGCGGCGGCCCGTCTTGTAGTCCCACACCGCCAGCGTTCCGTCGGGCTGGCGGTCGACCCGGTCGATGCGGCCCCGCAGCGGCACGGTACGCCCGTCCACCGCGAGGGACACCGCGCCGAAGTCTCCCTCGCGGCGCCGGTAGGCCCCGTAGCCAAAGCCCACCTCGTGGTGCACCGGGGTGTGCGTGCGGCCGCGCTCGATCTCGGACTGGAGAAACACCTGCGCGTCGGCCCGCAGTTGTCGCCGCGCCGCCTCCTGAACGCCTTCACTCGGCGGCGCGACCCGGGAGGCCTCTTCCTCAATCCGGTCGTCCAGAATCTCAGTGAGGAGCGCCTCGTGCGAGGGGCGCGGGGGCTCCCCCATCTCGTCCAGCCGCCGCAGGAACGCCTCGAAGATGTCGTGGAGGATGCTGCCGCGGCGGAGCGCGTTGAGCCAGGGCTCGTCGTCGAGGGCGGGCTCGTCGAGCGGCTCCACGCCAAGGACATACTTCAGAAAGTAGAGGTAGGGCGTGGCGGCGAAGGTTTCGAGGCGGCCGGCCGACATGGGCGGGCCGTCGTAGTCGTCTCGCAAGAAGTTGAGGGCCGGGTACGTGCCTGCGTCCAGCAGACCGTCGTGGGTCGTGTAGGTGTCGGCGGCCCGGGCGGCGCGGGCAGCTTCTCCTTGTTCGATCCACGGGTAGTGCGTGGCCAGAGCAGTGCGGGCGGAGGGCGCCGGGGCGGCCGTCTCGCCTCGCGCCCGATACGCCACGAGCCACGCCTCCAGGTCGCTAAGCGGACGCGCCTCAGCCGCCGGGAGAAAGCCGCGGGGCGGAGCGGCTTCGTCGCCGGCCGCCTCCTCAAGCTGCAAAAAGAGCGGCGCAGGGAACCGTTCCTCTCCGCGCTCGACATCGAAGACGCGGGTATAGAGCGACAGAGGCCCCGTGTGGCGCGCCAGGGCCTGTTCGTGGCGCCACTGCGCATCGTCGGGGGCGGCGCGCTGTTCGGGAAGCACACCTTCGAGCGCCTCGCCGAGGGCGCGTCGGTCGGGGTCGCGGAGGAGCGCATCCTCCACGGCGGCCGTGGAGAGCGTGTCGCTATCCATGCCCACGACGAAGAGGTGCGAGCGGTCGCCGTAGGCGGCACTCTCGAGGGGAACCACGTGGGCAGCGCCGGGGCGCGGGTGCTCGGCGCGTACGTACTGCCCGCGGAGCCACCGCCGCAGCAGCCGGGCCAGGCGCGGGCCCGGCGCCTCGTAGTGGACCGGCACCTCGGCCAACCGGTTCACGCGCTGCCACAGGACGTTGCGGGCCGCCTCGTCGAGGGTGCGTTCGGCTTCCGGCCCCTCGTCGGACGGTGGATCGACCGGGCCAAACGTCTCGATAAAAGTGCGCGCCTGGGCCGCCATCGTTTGGAGCGAGGCGCGCCGAGGCACAAGGGCGAGCAGCTGCTGAACAAGGCGACGCACAAACGCCAGTTCGCGGCGCCGCGTGCGGTCGCGGTCGGGCGAGAGGCCGCGCGCCTCCAGATTGTCGATGCGCTCGTCCATTCGGTGCAGCGCCCCGGCGAGTGCGCGTTCGTACCCGTCGCGCCCCGGCTCGTAGCGGCGGGCTGCCAGCCGTGTCGCCACGTCGTGCGCCTCCATTTCCACCGGCCCTGTCGTGTCCGCAATATCATCACGCACCCGGTCGATCCGGAGCCGACCGCTCCGCAGCATGCGAATCAGGAGGTCGGGGGCGAAGCCCTCCGTGATCCACTCCAGGAACGCCAGCAGCGCCGCGCCGGTGCGCGTCTGGGCCGCCGGCCGGCCCGTCCCAATCGACAGCGGAATGTCCATCTGCTCCGCACAGGCGGCGAGGAGCGACACGTACGGCTGCTCGCCCGCGACGGCAATCTCCACCTCGTCGAGCGGCACGTCGGCCGCCAGCACGTCCCGAAACACAGCGTCCACCTCGTTGCGCGCCCCCACGGCCCGGCGCAGGCGAAGGTCACGCCCCTCCCGCACGGGGCGGTCCGGGTTGGGGTCGGCCCAGTCTGCGGACGGCACGGCGGCGGTGGCAAAGCGGGCCGCGGCCGTTTGGGGCGGGGCGTCGTGGGGCGCGGGGGCGCCGAGGCGGTAGAACTGCGCGCAGGCGTTCTGTACGGCGCGGAGAAAGTCGTAGGCGCACTCCGGCAGGTCCACCGCGTCGCTCACCGCCACCACGGACTGCTCCACGAACGGGACGCCGGTTCGCACACGCTCGGCCGCCCACCGAAAGACCTGGGCATCGTCGTAGAGCCCGTCGTCGTCGAGGGCTTGCAGGTAGCGGTCATAGCAGGCCGCCACGACGCGAAACGTGGCGGAGGCGTCCGGTGCCTCGGCGCGAGCCTGCACATCCTCGGGGGCTGCGCCGGCGCGCCGGAGCGTCTCCAGGGCGTCGGCCACGGTGGAGGCCAGCTGGGCCGGTCCCGGCAGGCCCTCGAGATGCCCGCGCGCCTGCAGCGCCTCCAGCAGGCGTGCCGCCAGGAACGACCGTCCGCCCACGGGAAGCGCAGAGCGCCCGGACGCCAGAATGCGGGGCCGTGCAATCTGCTCGGCGTAGTGGCGCACAATGAGCGTTGACAGGCCCGCCCAGCCGCCCTCTTCGCGCGCCAGCGCATCCTCGAGGGCCCGCCCGATCTGAGACCGGGGCACAAGCACCTGCTTGGGAGCGGCAGGGTGCGCACGCGTCAAGGCGCGGAGCTGCAAACGAGGCGGGGCGTCCATAAGCATCGGTAGCAACGAAGAACAACTCGACATGTGTTTTATGCCCTGCGCACCGCGGGGCCCGGGGAGCGCCCTCCAGCACAACGTTCCCCCGGCGTAGGAGCGCCCTCGCACATTGATGAGGATTGCCGTGCACCGTGGACCGATCGTCCAAACGAACCGCCGCCCCGTGTGCTCCCCCAGCCCCAGGGAGGCGGAGCTGCCCAAGACCGGAGACGTTATATTTTTGGATAATTTGTGTCTATACAAGGGACAGCTCTTCCCGAGGACCACGCGAGCGGCGCGGCTCCAGGCACGCCCTCCGGCACCGGGGTGGAAGTCCGAAGCGCCCTCGTCACGCGCACCGACCGTTTGGCTCCCGACACGTTCATTCGAGGTGTCCCCATGCATACATCCGCCCCCTCTCCGCCCTTTCATACCTACGCGCACGGCCCCGAAGCGCCGCCCGTGGTGGTGCGCGAGGCCACCCCCGACACCCCAGATGTGCCCGAGGCACTGGTACAAGACCTTTGGGCCCAGCAGCGGTTCGAGGCCCGTGCACTGCAAACCAGCGACGGGGCCGCGGTGCAGGTGCTTGCCCCCGGCACCCTTAACACCGATGCCGGCCCCGATTTTCAAAACGCTCACGTTCGCATCGATGGCGTGGACTGGCGCGGGCATGTGGAGGTGCACCGGACCTCTGGAGGGTGGTTCGAGCACGAGCACCACACCGATCCGCGGTACAACAGCGTCGTGCTCCACGTTACCCTTCACGTCGACATGTGGACGGGGGGCCTGCTGCGCGCGGACGCATCGGCCCTGCCCGAGGTGGTCCTCTATCCCCGCCTCCAGGCGCCGCTCCGCACGCTGCTGCACGCCTTTCACACGCGGGCCGACGACGACGCGCTGCCGTGTGCGTCCCGCTGGGACGAAGTGCCCCCTGCACCGCGACAGGCATGGATCCGCCACCTGGCGCAAACCCGCCTCGCGCACAAGAGCGAGCAGCTCCCCATTTCGGAGGAGGCCGGCCTGGAGCCAGCCCTGCACGAACGCCTCTTCGCGGGGCTGGGCTACGCCAAGAACGATGCCCCGATGTCGACCCTTGCCCACAAGGTATCGCCACAGGCCCTCCGGGCGCTCGACACCCCCCGCTCCCGCGAGGCCTTGTTGCTGGGCACGGCTGGACTGGTGCCGGAGCCGGGCGATCTGCTGGAGGCGGACCGCACGACCGCGGACTACGCGATGGACCTGCGCGATCGGTTTCGGCGCCTGCAGATCCGGCGCAACCTGTCGCCCATGGCGCGCACCGCGTGGACCTTTTTCCGGCTCCGCCCGCAAAACTTCCCCCCGCTCCGGATTGCACAGGCAGCGGCCTGGTACGTCGAAGGGGGGGTGATGGCGGACGCGCCTCTCGACCGGCTGCGCGAGGCCCTCCTCCAAGACGGGGCGACGGGGCTACGCGCTGCACTGGAGGCCACCCCCCCTGCGTTCTGGCGCACCCACTATCATCTTCGGAAGGCGGCCGCCGAGCACTCGGCGGGCCTGGGCCCTTCGCGCACCAATACGCTCTTGATCAACGCAGTGGCCCCGGTCCTGTTACGCGATGCAACACGCCGCGACGATGCGTCGCAAAAAGAAGCGGTGTATGCACTGCTCAAGGGCCTCCCGGCGTCCCGCGACTCGGTCGTGCGCCGCTTTCAGGCCTTGGGCACTGAGGTCGACTCGGCCTTCGTCGCCCAGGGCCTCCATGAGCTCTATCGCCATTTCTGCTCCGAGGGCGGGTGCCTGGACTGTGCCATCGGGCAACGGCTGATTGACGCGGCATGACGGAACCGCGGGGTTGGGCGCGCGGGGTTGAGGGCGCGGCGACTGCCCATTACGTTTGGGAGCGTCTCTCGTCCCCCAAGCTGCACTCGTGTCCCCATGATTGTTCGCATCGTACGCATGACCTTCTCCCCCGCCACGGTGGAGGTGTTTCTGGAGCGCTTCGAGACGGCGGCTCCCAAGATCCGGTCGGTCTCAGGGTGTGAGCGCCTGGCGCTGTGGCGCGATGCGGATGCGCCCGTCGTCTGCACCACGCACAGCCACTGGGCGAGCCCCGAAGCCTTGTCGGCGTATCGCCAAAGCGACCTGTTCCGCGACACCTGGGCACGCGTGAAACCGCTGTTCACCGATCGCCCGGAGGCCCACAGCTACCGCGTAGCCCGGCCGGCCCCCGCCATCACGGAGGCCGCTCGTGCCTCCTCCTCGTGACGTAGTCAACGCCCCCTCAACGCCTCCGGCATGGTCAGGTCCCCGGTCCCGTCCGTCTCGGGAAAGTTCATCGGGCGAATCATGTATCGGCGCGGGGCCTCCTCTCCCGAGGTCGGCACCGACGCGGAGTCTTGCACCACCGCTCGCACGCGCCGGACGGCCCGCCGATACCGCTTTTCCTGCATCCGCTGCTCCGTCACGGTCGCCCCGTAGGCGGTATGGAGACGTCGGTAGCCCGCCTCGGCGGAGAGGCGGCCCGCACGCGCGCGCTGCGTCTGGAGAAGTGACGCGTGTTGCTCCACCAGGTCTGCGTACGCGTTCGCCAGCGCCCGGAGCGTGTCCGCCTGGTCGGCGGCCTCCCGCAATCGCTGTAGGTCCGCCTCGGCACGGCGCAGGTCCTCCTCAAATGAGGACACCGCCGCCTGGAGCGCCGCATGGGTTTTGGGGGTCGTGCCATAATCGTCACCGTACGTTCGGCACCCGGTCAAAAGGAGCCCTGCGAGGGCAAAGACAAGGGGGGTGTAACGCAGCCGCAGCATAAATCCAGCAGAAAAAGTGAGTCGAAAGGGCTGGGGGCCGCAGGGACCGGAGCGCTTCTCTTCCGCCTGAACAATCCTGCAAAGCCCGCTCGTGTGAGAGAAACATCAAGCGCAAACTCGCGGTACGCATCCGCAGAAATCCTAGAGCGCTGATGATTTCTTCGAGGTCCGCACGCTGAGAAGAGGCTCTCGTTCCGGGCTTCGGGCTCCGCGCCTGTCATCTTTCCTGCGGGATCACGAAACCGCGACGGGGGCGGGCCGCGCCAAGTTCGTCCCCCCTGCGGTCGGCCCTCGTCCCCTCTGCACCTCCACTGCCTGCCCCCTGGCTCCTTCGCCTCCACGCCGTCATGAGTGACGAAACGGCCCGCCTTGTTGCCCGCCTGCGCGCCCGCCTGCGGACCGCCACCCGGCGCCTCACGTGGGCGGAGCTGGCGTGGGGAAGCGCTGTTGCAGTCGGCACCCTCGCCGCACTGTGGCTGCTGACGGCAGCCTTGGAGGCGACCCTCTGGCTCTCGCCTCCTCCTCGAACAGCGCTTCTTGGGCTTACGGCCGCCGCTGCCCTCGGCGTGGCCGGGGCGTTCCTCTTCCGCCCCCTCGGCCGCCTGATTGGGCTTCTCGACGGCCCCTCCGACAAGGATGTGGCCCGCACTGTGGGCGCTACTCACCCTGGCGTCGCCGACCGCCTGGTGAACCTGCTGCAGCTGGCCGACGGCGCCCGCTCTCACGCGCCCGCTCCGTACGTCGATCGCGCTGTGAAGCATCTGGCGCAGCAGGTGGAGGAGGTCGCGTTTGAGGAGATTGCCGACTTCACCCCGGCCCGCACCGCGGCCCAGTGGGCCTCCCTCCCGCTCCTCGCCGTCGCTGTCTTCCTGGTGGCTGCCCCCTCCACCTTTCTTGGCGCCTCGGAGCGCCTGCTTGCGCCCCAAACTACGTTTGAGCGCCCCGCCCCCTTCACGCTTTCGGTCTCGCCCGGCTCTGCACAGCTGGTGAAGGGCGACTCGCTCCACATCGCCGTCCGTACCACCGGCGCAGTGCCCGAGGCTGCAACCCTGCTCCTCCGCCCCGACGATGCCGACACACCACGGCGAATCGCCCTCCAGCCCGACTCGGCGGGCGCCTTTCGCCACACGGTGCCTGCCGTGCGCGGCCCGCTACGCTACCGGGTGGTGGCGGCCCCGGTACGTACCCCGTGGTACGATGTAGAGGTGGCCCAGCGCCCCCTCCTCCGCCAGCTTCAACTTCGCATCACGCCCCCGTCTTACACCGGACGCTCGCCCCGTACGCTCGCCCCAAATGTGGGCGACGTGGCAGCGCTGCCCGGCGCGGAGGTGCGTGTGTCGGCCACGCTCGGCGGCGCGCCCGTGGCGGAGGCCGCAGTGACGTTCGCAGACGGCTCGGCCCAGCCCATGACGGTGCGCGGCGACTCTGCTACGGGCCGCTTCGTCGTGGAGCAGCCAGGCACCTATGCGCTGCACCTGCAGAGCCCGGCCGGTGTGTCCAACCGCGCCCCTATCCGGTACGACATCTCCACACAATCCGACGCCCCCCCGTCTGTCTCGTTCGTGGAGCCAACCGGCACGGCCGAGCTCACGCCCGCCCTCACGCAGCCCCTGCGTGTGCAGTTGAGGGACGACTACGGCTTTCGCCGCGCCGCCCTCTTCTACCGCCGCGCCGACAGCGACTCGTCTTTTGCCACGCTCCCCTTGCCTCTCTCCGCCCCCGAGCAATCCGACCAGGTGCTGCGTCACACGTGGCTGCTGGTGCAGGAGAGTGGGCTCGACCTGGAGCGGGGCGACGCGGTGGTGTACTACGTGAAGGCCTGGGACACCGACACCGTCAATGGCCCCAAGAGCGGCCGCACTGTCACCCAGCGCCTCCAGTTTCCGTCCCTCCGCAATCAGTATCAGGCGCTCGATACACTCCAGCAGCGCACCGGCGCCCGGATGCAGAAGCTCAGCCGCCAGTCCACCGCCCTGCAGGACCAGTTTCGCACCCTTCGCGACGAGCTGCGTCGCACCCGGGAGGCCGACTGGGAGGACCAACGGCAGATGGAGCAACTGCAAAAGCAGCAAACAGCTCTCGCACAGGACCGCAAGGCGCTCTCGCGCACGGTCGACTCGCTGAGCCGCACGATGCAACGCAATGACCTGTCGAGCCCCGAGACCAGCAAGAAGTTTGACGAACTGAAGCGCACTGTCGACGCCCTGCAATCGGAGTCTCTGCAGAAGGCCCTGGAGGCGATGCGCCAGTCCATGCAGTCGGGCCGCTTCCGCCAGATGCAATCGTCGATGGAGCAGACCCGGTCGCGCCTTCAGCAGCAACAGCGCCAGCTGGACCGCACGCTTTCTCTTTACAAACAGCTCCAGGCCCAGCTGAAGATGGAAGAGCTCTCGCGCCGGGCGGAGGCCCTGCGGGAACAGGAAGACCGCATCGCCGAGAAGACCGAGGCACAAATTGAGCCCCCGCCCCCCGATTCCACCCCCGTGCCTCCACGGCCCGACTCGTCCTCGCGCGCGGGGCCCTCCGACTCATCGGCCGTTGCCCCCTCCGCCCGAGACTCCACGCGCCACTCTCCCGCCGATTCCACCGCCGCCGATTCCCTGTCGCCTTCACCGCCCACGCCCGACTCTGCGGCCACGCGGGCCCTCGCCGAGGAGCAAGACCAGCTCGCAAAAGAGATGGAGGCGCTTCTCGACGCGATGAAAGAAGCCCAGTCGGACCTCCAAGAATCCCCGTCGGCGCCCACGCAGGAGCTGCGCCAACTGCGCGAACAGACGACCCAACAAAAGCTCCCCCAGAAGATGCGCCAAAACAGTCAGACGCTGCGCCAGAACCAGCCCCGTCGGGCGCGTCGGCAGCAGCAGCGCATTCAGCAGCGCATGCAGCGCATGCAGTCGCGCCTCTCTCAATTAGAAAGCCAGATGCAGGGCCAACAGCGCCAGATGAACCTGGCCGGACTGCGGAGCGCCCTGGACAACACCCTGCGCCTCTCCAACGACCAGGAATCGCTGCGTGGCAGCGTGCAGCAGCTGGGGGCCGACGGCCCCGCCGTCCGGCGCTACGCCGTGCAGCAGAAGCGGCTCCGCGACGGCCTCACCACCGTGGCCGACTCCCTCCAGTCCATTGCCGGGCGCCTGCCCAGCATGTCGCAAGCCGTACAGAAGAAGACCGGAGACGCCCTGCGCGCCATGCAATCATCGACCCGCGCCTTGGACCAGCGCACCGCCGGGGAGGCCACGGAAGCGCAGAAGACAGCCATGATGCACCTGAACGAGCTTGCCCTTCTGCTCTCGCGACTGCTCGACCAAATGCAACAGCAGCAGAGCGGCGGGCAGGGCCAGATGTCAATGCAGCAGGCCCTGCAGCAGCTCCAGAAGGCCTCCGGCCAACAGCAAAAGCTCAACCAGCAGATTCAGCAGTTCCTGAACAAGGCAGAGGGCAAGCGCCTTTCCCCCGATCTGCAGGCGCGCCGCCAACAGCTGGCCCGCCGACAGCGCCGCCTTAAGAAGCAGCTTCAGCAGATGGACATGGACGCAGATACGAAGCAGCGGATGATGGGCGACCTCGAGAAAATTGCGGACCAGATGGAACAGTCCGCCCAGGACCTCCAGGGCCAGCGGCACAGCCGCGACCTCCTGGCACGCCAGCAGCAGATTCTCACACGCCTGCTCAATGCCCAACAGTCCCTCCGTACGCAGGGCAAGAAGCAGCAGCGCCGCGGCCAACGCGCCGACGCGTCGCCCTCTGCCTCCCCACCTGGCGAGCGCCCTTCTTTGGACGACACCGACGCTCTCCGTCGTGACCTCATCCGGGCGCTGGAAAAAGAATACAGCTCCGACTATGAGGCGCTCATCAAGCGGTACTTCCAGCTTCTGCAGCGCAGCTCCGGAGCGACGGATTAACACTCTCCTGGCGAATGCGGAGCGTTTGGGCTCGGCGTGAGAGCCAGGAGTCCTGCGCGTCCTCCTTGCGCGCTGCCCAGTACGAGCAGGGTCCAGCTCGCCGCGGCCGTGCGGGTGTCCCTCTCGTGCACCGAGGCCGCCCCCTCCCGACCGCTACGCCGGGTCCTCCAAGAACCGCGCCCGCACATCCGGCGTGGGCAGCCGGCACTCGTCCCGTGTGCCAAACCAGTCGTAGCGATGCTCCGCGATGATGTCATACACAAAATCCCGCACCGGACGCGGCACCGCCAAAAAGACAGAGAGCAGCGGCCACGGAGCATCCAGGCGGCGGCATACGCGCAGGGCCGCCGTCGAGTGCGTGTAGAGGCGTCCCTTCTCAATCAAGACCACCGAATCAAGGGCGTCCGGATCCACCCCAAACGACTCCAGGTAGGGCTGGGCCTCCTCGGACTGAAGGGCACCGAGGAGAAAATACCCGGACGAATCAGCGTCGAGAACGACGTTCACAAACTGGTTGCAAAGGGTACAGACCCCGTCAAAGAGCAAAAGTGCCTGGGCCTCGTCGTCAGTCTGCGGGGAAGGGGGAGCAGTCACGATGCGGGCCAATCCGTACCAGAGAACTGAAGGGCGTCAACTGGGGGACTCCAACAAAAAAACGGCTCCGTGCAAGACGGAGCCGTCGGCGTTCGAAATAAAATAGTAGCGGGGGCGGGATTCGAACCCGCGACCTTCAGGATATGAGCCTGATGAGCTACCACTGCTCCACCCCGCGATAATTGTAGAACCTCGTACCCAGCGGCAGGGGCGATGTTCCTGGCCGCTCCGTCTTCACATTCTTTTGGCACCCCCCCCGACTAACGCCGAAGGGGGTGCAGCTCCTTCGCGCATCCCCAACACTCTAACGGCCCTTGCGGAGCCTCCTGTGCCAGCTGAGTCTGCGGAGAACAGAGCCGCCTCCCGGACTCGAACCGGGGACCCCATCCTTACCATGGATGTGCTCTACCACTGAGCTAAGGCGGCGATACATCGGCGGCGATACATTCGGAGGGCAGTGTCAGAAAGCAATCTACGCCTCGAACGTGTACACAGAGCGGGAGACGGGATTCGAACCCGCGACGTTCACCTTGGAAGGGTGATGCTCTGCCACTGAGCTACTCCCGCAAGCAATCGCGCAGGCGCAACCGCCCGCGGACTGGCATCGTTGGGGACTGGCATCGTTGGGGACTGCGCGTTGGGTTGTGGGCCGGGGAGGATTCGAACCTCCGAAGGCATAAGCCGGCAGATTTACAGTCTGCTGCGTTTGGCCACTTCGCTACCGACCCGGGCAGTACGTGCGGGGTTCTCAGCACGCTCAGTTCGTCTTGGTCGGCTACATGTAAGCTACTGAGGCCGCAAAAGTTGCCCGATGGGGGGTCGAATTTCAAATGAAGAGGAATGAGGCGCCAACATCGAGGAATGGCGGTTGGCACACAGTGCACGCCCGTCCCGACGAGGCCGCGTTTCCCTCGCTACGCCGAAGGGTCCGCAGAAGCGCCACCGCCGTCGCGCTCCTCAAAGTCCAGCGCCGCAGAGTTGATGCAGTAACGCTTCCCCGTCGGCTCCGGTCCGTCCTCGAACAGATGCCCGAGGTGCGCTCCACAGTTCGCGCACGCCGCTTCGGTGCGGCGCATGCCCAGGCTGTGGTCGGCTTTTAGCTCCACAGTGCCCGCCTCCACAACGTCGTAAAAGCTGGGCCACCCCGTGCCCGACTCAAATTTCGTATCGGAGTCGAAAAGGGGAGCGTCACAGACCACGCAGCGGTACGTTCCCTCTCCTTTGTAGTCCCAGTACTTTCCAGTAAAAGCCCGCTCGGTGCCTGCCTCCTGTGTGACGTAGTACTGCTCCTCCGTCAGGGTCTCGCGCAGGGATGCATCCGAGGGACGATCGCGGTCCACGTTGGCCATGGCAGTTCCAGTCTCGAGGTGAGTGGGAGAGAGTGCGGAATGGAAAGGGGCTCTTCAGTGAAGAGACGCTACTCTTCAGACGAATCATCGTCCTGCAGCACGTCGGCTCCGTCCGGCGTCATGTCCCCGGACGCAACCTCACCGTTGGTGGCCGGAAGATGCTCTACGTCCTCCGCCTCGTCCCCAACCAGCTGCAGGACATCCTTGCCGGGCACCTCCTCCCGCTCGATGAGCATCGCCGCCAGTCGGTCGAAGGCATCTCGATTTTCGTTGAGGGTATCCACCGCGCGCTGGAACGCGTCTTCCGTGATACGGCGGATCTCTTCGTCCACCTCTCGCGCCGTCTGATCGCTGTATTCACGCCCCTTGGCAAGCTCTTCGCCCAGGAACACGTTCCCCTGATCTTCGCCCAGTGAAATGTGCTTAAACGTCTTGCCCATGCCCCAGTCCAGCACCATCTTGCGCGCCATCTTGCGCACCTGTTTCAGATCATTCTCCGCCCCACTGGTGGCGGTATTGAAGATAATTTCCTCTGCCGCCCGCCCCCCCATGATCACAGCGAGGCGATCGAGCAGGTAGTCGAGGCGGTACAGGTACTTGTCCTTTTCCGGCAGCTGCTGCGTGACGCCCATGGCTTGCCCCCGCGGGACAATGGTGACCTTGTGGATGGGGTCAGCGTGGGGAAGGTCCGCCGCCACAATGGCATGCCCCGCCTCGTGGTAGGCCAGCAGTTGCTTTTCTTCCTCATCGAGCACCATGCCCTCGCGCTTCAGGCCCATCATGACCTTGTCGCGGGCTTCCTCGATGTCGCTGTGGCGGATGGAGGTATGCTCGTGCCGCCCCGCAAGGAGAGCCGCCTCATTCAGCAGATTTTCCAGATCGGCCCCGCTGAAGCCAGGCGTGCTGCGGGCAATTTCCTCCAGGTCAATCTCCTCGGAGAGCGGCTTGTTGCGTGCGTGGATCTTCAGGATTTCGTATCGCGCCTTCTGCGTGGGCAGGTCCACCGTAATCTGACGGTCAAACCGACCAGGGCGCGTAAGGGCGGAATCGAGGATGTCGGGCCGGTTGGTCGCGGCCATCACCACAATTCCCTCGTTCTCCTCAAACCCGTCCAGCTCCGAGAGCAACTGGTTGAGGGTCTGTTCGCGCTCGTCGTTGCCGCCGCCCAGGCCCGCCCCACGCTTGCGCCCAATGGAATCGAGCTCATCGATGAAGATGATGGCGGGAGACGTGTCCTTGGCCTCCTCAAACATGTCTCGCACGCGAGAGGCCCCAACCCCGACAAACATCTCCATGAAGTCCGAGCCCGATACACTGAAGAAGGGAACGTCCGCCTCACCGGCCACAGCCCGGGCAAGCAGGGTTTTCCCGGTGCCCGGCGGCCCCACCAGCAAGACGCCTCGGGGCACCTTTCCACCCAGCCCTTCAAAGCGCTGCGGATTCTTCAAGAACTTGATAATCTCGCGCAGCTCTTCCTTGGCACTGTCGGCCCCGGCCACGTCGCCAAAGGTGGTGGTCTCCTCGTCCTTGTCGTAGAGCTGGGCCTTGCTCTGGCGCACCGAGAAGAGCCCCTGTCCCTGCGATTGCATACGGCGGAGAAAGATGTACCCCACACCGAAAAGCAAGAGCACCGGCAGGAGGCCCATAATCACCAGGCCCCACGGAAAGCTGCTCTGCGGCTCGGTGATGACCTCCACATTCTGGGCTTCCAGCCGCTCCATCAACTTCTCGTCGCCGAACGAGGGCAGGTACGTCACAAACTTCTGATATTCGACCGAGCCCCCTTCCGACGTCGATTTGCTGGCCTGGGATTTCAGCTCGCCATTGATGGTATTGCCTTCCACCACTACGCGCTCCACATTTTCGTTCTGGAGCTGGATGCGAAATTCGCTGTATGGGATGCGTTCCCCCCCGGACGGCCCCATGCCCCAGTAGCTGTACGCCCACAGCGCAAGGAGCGTCCCAAAAATCACCCAGATGATGAGGCGCCCTCGACCGGCGCCCGAGGGCGACCCCCCCGTCATCCCGGATCCGCTATTCTTATTGCTTTGAGGATTCTGGTCAGCCACGTCAACTCAACTCATTGGGAACGAACATCGAGGATCACCCGATCAGGCGCACCACTGGCATCTGCTGGACCCCGGCTTGTCATTTCGGGCATTCTGTCATACATCCGTAGAAGGGGATTGTGTCCCACAATCCCCCCCCACACAGGTTCTTTTTTTGAACAGAAGGTTCGTTACACGGACGTTTCGGAAATGGATCCGTCCCCATCGGTTGCGTCTGTCGGCCGGTGTGGATTATTGTGTAAGCGCCTCTCTGGAACCGCTTCCGTACGCTTGCTCAGCAGTTCTTCTCCCTCTCCCCTGCGCCCATGCCTGCCTCGGTGCCTGCCCCCTCGTCTTCATTTCCGTTTCATCAAGAAGTTGCCTGGACCCCTGATCCGGAGGTGGTCGCAGCTTCGAACCTGCGCCGCTTCATGGACCGCCACGGTATCCCGAACCTGGACGCTCTTCACAGCCGCTCCACGGCGGATCCTGCCTGGTTCTGGGACGCGGTGCTGGCGGACCTGGATCTTGAATTCTACCGCGAGTACGAGCAGGTCGTCGACCTCTCCGACGGCCCCGAACGCCCCACGTGGTGCGTGGACGGAAAAATGAATATTGTGCATAACCTGCTCGACAAGTGGCAGGGAACCCCGGTGGAGACTCGCTCAGCCCTGCGCTGGGAGGGAGAAGACGGCGATACGAAAACGCTGACGTACGGCGAGCTTCACCGGCGCGTGGGGCGCTGCGCGAATGCTCTTCGCGACATGGGCCTGGGCCAGGGCGACCGCATTGGCCTCTACATGCCGATGACGCCCGAGATTGTGGTCGCGTTTCTGGCCATTGCCAAGATCGGGGGCGTCCTGCTTCCGCTCTTCAGCGGCTATGGCGTGGGCGCTCTCGTGACCCGCCTGCAGGGCGCCGGCGCCACGGCCCTCTTTACCGCCGACGGCTTCGCGCGACGGGGCCGCGCGATCGATATGAAGGAAACAGCGGACGCGGCTGTGGCCCAGTGCCCCTCCGTTGAGCATGTGATTGTGCACCGGCACCAGGGGCGCGACGACGTGCCCATGACGCACGGCCGCGATCACTTCTGGGACGACGTGATGGCGGAACACCGCACGGAGGCCCCCACTGCCCGCACCGACGCGGAGGACGTGCTGATGATCATTTACACCAGCGGCACCACCGGCCCGCCCAAGGGCACGGTGCACACGCACTGCGGCTTCCCCGTCAAGGCCGCCCAGGACATGTTCCACCCGATGGACCTGAAGCCCGGCGAAACGATGTACTGGATGAGCGACATGGGCTGGATGATGGGACCGTGGCTCGTCTTTGGCACCCTCACCCTCGGCGCGACCATGGTGCTCTACGACGGCGCGCCCGACCACCCCGACCCCGGCCGCCTCTGGCGCCTGGTGGACGCCCACGACGTGACCCACCTCGGCGTCTCGCCCACCCTCATCCGTGCCCTCAAGACGCACGGCGACGCCCCAGTGACCGCGTCGGACCGGTCGAGCCTGCGCGCCATCGGTTCCACCGGCAGCCCCTGGGACCCGGAGTCCTGGCGCTGGTGCTTCCACACGGTGCTCAATGGCGAAAAGCCCATCCTCAACTACTCCGGCGGCACCGAAATCTCCGGCGGCATCCTCTGCGGCAACTTCCTGCAGCCCCTCAAGCCCGCTGCCTTCTCCGGCCCCGTGCCCGGCATGGACGCCGACGTGGTGGACGAACAGGGCCGCTCGGTCCGGGGCGAGGTGGGCGAGCTTGTGCTCCGCACCCCGTGGATCGGCATGACCCGCGGCTTCTGGGGCGAGACGGAACCGGACGCGGACGACCGCTACCACGAGGCGTACTGGGACCGCTTCGAGGATACGTGGGTCCACGGCGATTTTGCGGCCGTCGATGCGGACGGGTGCTGGTACATCCTGGGCCGCTCGGACGACACCATCAACGTGGCCGGAAAGCGGCTGGGGCCCGCCGAGATTGAGGCGCTGCTCAATGCCCACGACGCGGTCACGGAGAGCGCCGCCATCGGGGTGCCCCACGACGTGAAAGGCTCCGAAATTGTCGCCTTCGCGGTGCTGGAGCCCGGCTACGACGAGACCGACGCGCTCCGCGAGGCGCTCCTGCAGACGGTGGTCGACGAAATGGGCAAGCCCCTCCAGCCCCGCGAGGTTCTGTTCGTCGACGCGCTGCCCAAGACGCGCAACGCCAAGGTGATGCGCCGTGTCATCCGGGCGGCTTATCTCGGCGACGACCTTGGCGACACCTCCAGCCTGGAAGCCCCCCACACGGTGGACGCCATCCGGGCGGCGCGGTAGGCCGTGGTGGGGCTTTTGGCGGAACCTGCGGTGGGGCGCCGACGGCCTTACAGTATTGAGTAGAGCGCGAGAAGAGCGGTAAAGGTCCCGTGCTTTTACTTACGTGAATTCGCTCCGCTCATTTGCCGGGACATACACGGACTCCATGGTACACGACAAAAGCTGGACGAGCCTTCACAAGACGGCTATTCCCGTCCCTCGACCGCGTCATTCCGAGCGTAGTGAGGCGCTGCGTAGCGAGTGCTCTCGGAGTGAATCTCTTTGAATGAAGCGGAAACGAGTTGGATCGGCTTGCCACTTGAGCACCGCTTTCGCCGCTTCTCGAAGAGATTCTTCGTCGCTGCGCGACTCAGAATGACCTGTGTCGAAAGATTGAAGTGTCATGTGAGTTTTGTCGTGTACAGAGCACGGACTCTTCTCGTCCGGTGAACGGAGTGAGCCGGGAACACTTCCGGCGTTTGCCGTGCCTATAGACACGGACGTGGAACTCCGAAATCATAGTGCGATTGTGTTGATTGCCCTCGTGAGCAATCGGCAGCCGGGCCTACTATGCCCAGTTCCACCTGCCGAGAGCCGCGAGGGTTTTTGTATTTGCGCATGTATCTGACCCGCAAACTCAAATTGGGCCGCACAGACCAACTCGACGCCTTGGCGCGTCGGGCCGGGGATCTGTGGTCCACGATAGCGAAGTGGCACTGGCGGTTCGTCGACCGCCAGGGCTACTGGCTGTCCAAGAGTCAGGCCCAGACCCTGTACTGCAAGGGCTTCGACGGACTTCACAGCCAGTCTGCACAAGCCGTCGCAGATAGCTTCTACGACAGCCTGAAAGCGTGGCGCAAGAAGCGGAAGAACGGCAACTACGAGGGCCTGCGTCCGCCCTACAAGCAGAAGCGCTACTTCAAGGTGCAGTGGAAGTCCTCCGCGATACGCCTTCGAGACGACGGTGTACTCAGGCTTTCCAATGGTCGGGGTACTGATCCAGTGCTCATCGACTGGCCTTCAGAGAAAGAACCGAAGCGCGTTGAGATCGGCTGGGACGGCGACCAGTACGAGCTTCGGTGTCAGTACAAGGTCAAAGAAAATGAAGAGCCGAAGGGAAGTACGAAGGTGGGCGTCGACTTTGGCGAGAAGCATCTTGCGACGGTCTACGTTGAGGGCGGCGAAAACATCAGTGTTCACGGCGGGCGGCTCCGCTCGCTCCGCAGGCAACACAACCGAACGTTGAGAAACCTGCGGTCGGAGATCGACCGCAAAGAGAAAGGAAGCAGGCGTTGGAAACGGCTCGTTCGAGCCAAGGACCGACAGGCTAAGAAGATCCGAAATCAGATCAAGGATTTCCTGCACAAGGTCACGACGCGGCTTGCGAATACCCTCCACGAGAGACGGGTAGGAACGGTCGTAGTTGGAGACCTCACAGGAATCCGAGAGCGAATCGACTACGGGGACCGGATGAACCAACGCTTGCACCAATGGGCGTACTCGAAATTCGAACATATGCTCACATACAAGGCCCAGCTTCGCGGAATGACCGTAGAGCGGGCCTCCGAAGCCTACACGTCTCAGACGTGTCCAAACTGCGAGCACAGGCATAAGCCCAGCGGCAGAGACTTCGACTGTCCAGAGTGCTCGTTTGAAGGACATCGAGATGCGGTAGGAGCACGAAATATCTTGAACAAGAGGCATCCTGGGGCAACCCAGGTAGCTGGCGAGATGGCTTCGCCCACCGGCGTGCGGTATCGACCGCACATGCGGTGTAACCCGGCGAGTTCGCGTAAGACCCACTTCGGTGGGCAGGGATGCAGACCCGTGGGATCAGGGCAGAGAAGCCCGCAGGAGAATCTCCCGGCTTTAGCCGGGGGAGAAGTCAACCCATCCAGAAGGCGTTTTCGTAGTGGTTCACCTCCGGCTCCGCGTCGGTAAGAAGCACCGTCACTACGTCGAACCGGGCCGGAGCACCCTCGAACTGGCGCTCGTGCAGATAGGCCTGGGCCACCTTGGCGAGCGCGGCCTGCTTTTCCTCCGTGATGGAGGCCTCGGGCGGGCCAAACTGCGTGCCACTGCGGGTTTTGACCTCCACAAACACCAGTTCCCCACCCGCGTCCGGGTCGTAGCACACGAGGTCCACCTCGTTCCGCTCGAAGTGGTAGTTGCGTTCCAGCACGCGGTAGCCTGCAGCCTCCAGGTGGGTGGCCGCCACATTTTCTCCGCGGTCGCCAATGTCGTTGGTGGTCGTCATCGGGCTCGAGGGGAACGTCGAAGGCGTTAGCGAGGGGACTCGGACGAGGGCGATCTCGAAGAAGATGGCTCCGTGCCGCCAAGCCGCAGGGCGACCTCGAGCAGCCGCTCGATCTGATCGATGTTTTTGTTGCGGACGAGAGGAAGCAGGGCTTCGGACACCCCTTCCAGTACCTTCATGAGCTGAGTGAGGCGCTCGAACCGGCGGTGGAGGTCCCGCTCGGCGACTGGACGCTCCTCGAGGGATTCGCCCTCTTCCACCAGCAACTCTGCGCACCCTCTCAACCGGGTGCGCACGGGGTGCACCTCGCGGCGCTGCCGCTCCTCGATAATACGGGCCGTAATCCGCCAGACGTCTTTCTCCGCCTCGTAATAGTTTTTCCGAGAGTCGGCCCGCTGCGTTTTCTCGATCAGGTTCCATTCGGCAAGCGAGCGGAGGTTCATGCTCGCGTTTCCGCGGCTCACGTCCAGCCGGTCCATGATCTGGTCGGTGTTGAGGGGAGCGTTCGAGCAGTAAAGCAGCGCGTGAATTTTGGCCATCGTGCGGTTGATGCCCCAGGCCGATGCCATCTCGCCCCAGAGCGACACGAATCGGTCCACCGCAGCTTCGGCTCGCGGGCTCGGCCCCACGTCTGTCACTCGCGCATCCGGGACCGAAGGAGACGAGGACGAGGACGAGGAGTCGGGGGCGGTCATGAGCGCTGCCGCTACAGGGCCGTGGCTACGAAAAATCGGGGTACTATGAGAAAACCTTACTCCGAAATCCCCCCAAATTGTTTCTCTGCGGCGCGGCCCGGCTACACATCACGGACGCCAGTTTGTACACTGCAGTGCACGAAAACATTTTGCGGACCCTGCTGCCTGTGCAACGCCCCATCTTCCGCCCGATCTTTCTCACTGCGTCTCCGCCCGTATGCCCTCTGCCTCTCAGCCCCCTGCTCCCGTCATCACGCTCACGACCGACTTTGGCACCGAGGACGGATACGTGCCGGCGATGAAGGGGACCATGCTCGACATTTGTCCGCAGGCGCGCTTTGTGGACGTGACCCACGAGATCAGCCCGCAGGACGTGATGGAGGCGGCGTTTGTCCTGCGCACAGCTGGCCCCTACTTCCCCGACGATGCGGTGCACCTGGTGGTGGTGGACCCGGGCGTGGGGACGGACCGGCGGGCCGTGGCGCTCCGGGCCAACGATCAGTGGTTTGTGGGCCCGGACAATGGGGTCTTTCCTCTTGTGTTGAACCAGGCCTCCCCCGATGCCGCGGTCGAGCTCGACGCCCCTGCGTTCTGGCGGAGCAATGCCCCCAGCACCACGTTCCACGGCCGCGACATCTTTGCCCCCGCGGCGGCCCACCTCGCCGCCGGACGAGCGGTGAACGAGATTGGGACGCCGATCGACACGCTGAAGCCGCTCCGCTGGGCGACCCCTTCGGCCGATGCGCGAACGGTGCAGGGGTGGGTCGTACACATCGATCATTTTGGGAATTGCATCACTAACATTCGCCGCTCTACCCTGGCGGAAGCAGCGGGGCTCGACGCCGCGGCGCCGCTCGAGGACCTTCCGCCGCTCAAGACCTACACCGGCAACACCGTCCTGCACGAACTCCAGCCCACCTACGGAGCTGTGTCGGAGGGAGACCCGTTGCTTCTTTTTGGGAGCACGGACCACCTGGAGGTGGCCGTCAACGGGGGGAACGCAGCGGAGCTCCTGGACATACGAAAAGGCGATTCTGTAAAACTCCTTTTCGAAAACACGTCCGAGTGATTGGCCCGCCCCCGCCGTATGCCTTCTCGGAGGCCGACGGTGCGCTGTTCTCCGGGCTCTCTCTTCCGGGATGCGTCCCGGTAGATGGCCCCCCAACAGGAACGCGGGGCGCACGTGCTTTGCCTCGGTCGGGGCCTTCGCCACACCCCTATTCTGCGAGAAAGGCCCGCGGCTCGTCCAGGGACTTGTGATCCTGCTTAGAGTATTGAGGATGCGCGAAGGAGCCGTCCCTCCTCCGGCATTAGCCAGGGGAGAAGTCAAGAAGAGTCGGAGCGGAGCCATCCCCTTGCATCTTCTCACCTGTGTAGCTGCTGCGCGTCGGCGCGGCGCCTCGTATATGTCTTCTGCTGCGTCCCCCAACGACTCGTCGCTTCTCGACGCCCTTCCGGCCCTGTACGCGGCCGCTGCGGTCACTGTGGGCCGCGAGGCGGCGCCGCCCCCCGTCGTGCAGGCCTATCGGCGAGCAGCGGCGTCCGAGGCGTCGCCGACGCCCCCCTCGAACCAGCCCGAGTCCCGCTCGGCGGCGGCGCTCCAAGAGGCCCTCCCACGCTGGCTCCACATGCTTCTGGCCGAGGCGGCCCTGCCGGACGAGGGCGCGGGCGTATCGTCCACCGCCGCTCCGTCTGCCGAGACCGCCTCCCCCGATCCGCTGCAGCAAACCGTGGCGGAGTCGCTCCTCAAAGAGGCCCTTCCCGTCGCATTGGCCACGTGCTCGCCCTCGGCCCGCTTTGCACTCGCAGCCGCTGCCCTCGCGCCCGACACGTCCGCAACCGCCTCCCTTCCAAAGCCCGGAGCGTCGGCAGCGCCCCGTTCCCTCCGGCCCGCTCTCCAATCGGTGCTCCCTGACGCCCAGTTCGCGCTCGTGGACGCCGCCTTTTCCGACGCGGACCTACGGGCGGCGCTGCGAAGCTGGCTCGCCGCAGAATACTCACCGCTGCCGTCCACGCTGCGGTCGCGCGTGGCGTCGACACTCACCGAAGCGCGTGCTGGTCGCTCCTCTGCAGCTCCCCCTGAGACCCCGGACGCCCCGGACGCGTCCCCGTCCCGTAGCGGGGGGGCCTCGCGTTCGCCCCTCGGGACGCTGTTTGGGGCGGCCCTGCTCGTCGCGGGCATCGGCGCCCTCTATCTGCTTCAGCCGTTCGGCTCCTCGCCGTCCTCCCCCTCAGAGGAATCGCTCCTCCCCTTCTTGGCGACTCAGGCCACCACCGTCTCTCTCGATACCTCCCTGACCAGCCGAACAGACGCAGAGGCCTACATCGCCTCCACCTGGGCCCGGCGCGTACAGCTTCCGGCCCTTGCGCACGCCTCTCTTGCGGGCGTGGGGCGCGTGATGCTGCCGTCGGATCTCCCCGTGCCCGTCGCCCTGTACCGCGACAGCAGCACCACAGGGCGCATCGCCGCGTTTGCTTACAGCTACGCCCTCGCGACCCGAAGCGGCAGCTCCCCCCTCTCCACGGAGATCCGCAAAGCACTGGCCCCGCACAAGCAGCCCATTCGCCACACACAGAGCAGTGCCACGGGTCTGCTCTGGCGGAATCGAGACGACATCTTCATCGTCCTCTCGCCTACCGTCCCCGTCAATTCGCTTCGTTCGCGCCTCCACCCGTCTCCTCCGCGGCCGTAGCGGCACGCGGCGCCGGATTCGCGTCACGCCGCCTCGCTCGCGGCCGCTTTTTCTGCGGTCGGCACCGCAATGCGGAACGTTGACCCTTCGCCCACGGCCGACGTGACCAATTCCAGGCGGCCCCCGTGGTAGGTTTCCACCACGCGGCGCGCCAGGCTCAGCCCCAGGCCCCACCCGCGCTGCTTGGTGCTGTAGCCGGGGCGGAAGACATTTTTCCACTGCTGTCGTTCGATGCCACAGCCGGTGTCTTGCACATCGAGGTAGACCGTGCCGCCCTCCTCTCGCCCCGTGACCGCAATCGCCCCCTCGGCGTCCTCAATCGCGTCAAGGGCGTTCTTCAGAAGGTTCTCCAGCACCCACGCGAACAGCTCCTCGTTCGCCTCCGCCCAGAGCGCGTCCGGCAGATCGAGCGACAGCTGAATCGACTGTCCCTGCCGGGGGATGCGGCGGCGCAGATACGCAGCCGTCTGTTCCACAATCGGCACCAGGTCGCAGCGCTCCAGCTTGGGCTGAGAGCCAATATCCGAAAACCGATCGGCCACGCGCTGGAGGCGCTCCACGTCGTTCTCAATCTCATCGAGCGCCTCTGCCCGCGTGCTCGCCTCCAGATTCGGAGAGCGGAGCATCTCAATCCACCCCAGCAAGCTGGTTAGAGGCGTGCCCAGCTGGTGCGCCGCCTCCCGTGCCATTCCCATCCACAGGCTACTCTGCTCGCTACGGCGGATGTACGAAAAGCCCACGTACCCCACCGCCACAAACAGGCCCACAAACACCAGCTGCACCCAGGGAAAAATGCGGAGCTCAGTGATGAGGGCCGACTCATCGTAGAAGACATACTGCGTGAGCTCTCGCGGCCCTTCCGCCTGGGGACGCTCCTTTGGCAGATCGATGCGGATGGGAATGGGCTCGAAGCCTGTTTTCATGGCCGAAAGCTTATCGCGCAGCCGGGCCAGTGCCCCCGTCGAGTCGTAGGTCGGCGGGGCGAGGAGCGTGTCCGGCACGCCCACATTCTGCCACGAAAGGGGACGCGTTTGAGTCGAGTCGGTAATGATGGCCGGAACCCCAAACTGGTTGGGCTCCAGGATTTCGTTCAGGATAAAGTTGAACTCACGCGTTGGCGGCATGCCCTGGGCCCACTCCACCGCCGCGCGCAGGTCCGCCCGGCGCTCTGCAGAGAGCGTGTCGGCACCGGGAAGCGAACCGGACTGAAGCAGCGCACCCAGCCGTCGGAAATCCTCGCGGTGGGGATTGGAGGCCTGCTGCGTCTTCACCACCTGCGCCAGGGCATCGGCCCATAGCTGAATGACCGCCTGCTCGCGATGCTGCAGCCGATCCACAAGGCGCTGCGTATACCAGAGCGACGCCACCGCGATGATCCCGGCAAACACAATGAGCCCGATCTTGAGCCGGGCCGACCACCGGTAGGCGTCCATGACACCGCAGAGTTTTGCTCAGAAAGACGCCTGTACGCCGTGCTTCCTTTCGACCATCGTCCTGTACCGCCGTCTCATTACGCCGTCGCCATGGGCTGCACATCCGTGATGATCTGGTCGCGCCGCGGCCCGTTGGAGACAAGCCCCACCTCCACGTCCAGGTAGTCCGCAATGAACGCGAGATACTCTCGTGCATGCACCGGCAGGTCTGCAGCGTGCTGCACGCCGGTAATGTCGGCTTCCCAGCCGGGGAGAGATTCGTAGATCGGTTCCACCCGCTCCAGCGACTGCGGCTCGCTGGGAAAGCGGCGCGTGGTTTTGCCGTCGTAGCGGTACTGCGTACACACCTTGAGCGTGTCCATGCCCGAGAGGATGTCGAGCTTAGTAATGGCCAGCTCGCTGAAGCCGTTGATCATGCTGGTGTAGCGGAGCGCCACGAGATCGAGCCAGCCGCAGCGGCGCGGGCGGCCCGTCGTGGCCCCAAACTCAGCCCCCTTTTGCCGCAGCTGCTCGCCGGCTTCGTTCTGAAGCTCCGTCGGGAAGGGCCCATTGCCCACGCGCGTGCAGTACGCCTTGGCAATGCCCAGGACGCGATCAATTGCGGTGGGGGCAACGCCCAGGCCGGTGCAGCAGCCGCCCGCCGTGGGGTGGCTGGAGGTGACGTACGGGTAACTGCCAAAGTCCACGTCGAGCAGCGACCCCTGCGCCCCCTCCGCCAGTACGCGCCCCCCCTCGTCGAGGGCGCCGGCCAGGTACTTCGACGTATCAGTGACGTAGTCGTCGATTTTCTGGTCGAAGGCCACGTACTCCTCCACAATGCGATCCACGTCGAGGGCTTCCGCGTCGTAGATGTCTCGGAGAATGGCATTTTTTTCCTCGATGGAGCGACGGAGCTTGCGGCGCAGCGCCTCCTCGTCGAGCAGGTCCACCACGCGGATCCCCGTGCGGGCAAACTTATCGGTATAGGCCGGGCCAATGCCGCGGCCCGTGGTGCCAATTTCGTCGTCGTCCGAGGCCGAAGCCCGTTCCTCTTCCTGGGCCGCCTCGATGGCCTTGTGGTACGGCATGATAAGGTGGGCGTTGTGGGAAATCTTCAGCCGCCCTTCCACATCGATGCCCAGCGATTCAATCTTTTCAATCTCGTCGAGCACCGCTTTGGGATCCAAGACCACCCCGTTCCCAATCACGCAGGTCACCCCTTCGTGGAAGATCCCACTCGGCACGAGGTGGAGCACAAACTCATCGGTATCCCCATCCTCATTCTCCCACACAATGGTATGGCCCGCATTGGCCCCGCCCTGGTAGCGCGCCACCACGTCTACCTCGGGACTCAAAAGATCTACGATTTTTCCTTTTCCTTCGTCCCCCCACTGACTTCCAATTACAATAGATACCGGCATGGCACAGTTTGATAAGTAAAGAGACGATGGCAGGAGAAGGCACCGACGGAACGCGGCAGCCCCGCAGAGCCTCTTCCCGGAGACTCGTTCTCAGAAGGGAGCCCCCCAGAGACTACGCGGTGCTTTTTTCCAGTCGGCGCTCCAGCTCCACAATGGTCGGCGACGCCACGAAGATCGACGAGTAGGTACCAATGACAACCCCGATAATGAGTGCGAAGGAAAATCCGCGCAGGACCTCTCCCCCAAACAAGAAGAGAATTGAGACGACGATGAGCGTAGTTACCGACGTCACGACCGTACGGCTCAAGGTCGCATTGATGGAGCGGTTCACAATCTCGTCGAAGGGCTCCGTCTTGAACAGATTTACGTACTCGCGCACCCGGTCGAACACCACCACCGTATCGTTAAGCGAGTAGCCCACGATGGTAAGAAAGGCCGCGATGATGGACTGATCGATTTGTAGCGAGAACGGGACGACGCCCGCAAAGATGGAGAACAGTCCCAGTGTGATTGTGACATCGTGCACCAGAGCCGCCACGGCCCCGAGGCTGTACCGCCACTCAAACCGGATCATGATGTAGAGGAAGATTACCAGCAGGGCCCCAAAGACAGCGTAAATGGCCCCCCGCTTCAGGTCTTCCGCAAAGCGCGGGCCCACTACGTTGGTCTTTTCAATGCGGACATCGTGCCCTGGAAACGCCGCCTCCAGCACGTTCACGACGCGGTTTTCGACCGCAGTAATGTCGTCGGACGACGAGATGCGAATCAGGTGCCCTGTTTCGCCGAAGCGCTTGGCCTCCGGCTCGTCCGCCAGTTCATCCGCCAGGGCGGAGCGCAGCTCTACGGTCGCGATGTCGGTGGTATTGCCCACGACAAACTCCATACCGCCCCGAAAGTCGATCCCCAGAGCCAGCCCCCGCCACAGTAACGACAAGATGCTGAGAACGAGCAGCGTGCCCGAAATCATGTACCCAATCCGTCGGTTCGGGATCAGGCTGTAGTCGGCATCTTCAAAGAGGCGCATGGTGGGGCGTGGTTCAATTTCCGGAGTGAGAGTCTCGTCGCGGGGCGGTGCGGCAGTGGACTACCCGTAACTGACCTGCAGCCGACGTTCCTCGACCATGTAGTCGAAGATGATGCGGGTCACAATGATGGCCGTGAAGAGAGACGACAGGATGCCTGCCATGAGCGTTACGGCAAAGCCTTTGATCGGCCCCACCCCGAAGGAATACAGAATCACCCCGACGAAAAACGTCGTGATGTTGGCGTCAAGAATGGCACTTAGCGACTCTTCGTAGCCCGCATTGACCGCGGCCCGTAACGTTTTGCCGGTGGATTGCTCCTCTCGCACCCGATCAAAGATGAGGACGTTCGCGTCCACCGCCATTCCGATGGTAAGCACAATGCCGGCGATCCCGGGCAGGGTGAGCGTGGCCCCGAACCCAGCAAGGATGCCCAGAATCAAAATGACGTTGAGCAGCAGGGCCACATTGGCCACGACGCCGGCCGTCTGGTAGTACATGATCATGAAGAGCACCACCAGCAAAAAGCCGGAGACGACCGAGATGAACCCGGCCCGCGTAGACTCTTCACCGAGGCTCGGCCCGACCGTCCGCTCGGAGATGATGTTGAGGTCCGTGCGCAGACGACCCGACTGCAGGACCGTGACGATGTCCTGGGCTTCCTGACGCGACTCCAGGCCTGTGATTTCCGTGCGCCCGCCCGAGATGCGCCCCTGAATGGTGGCGTTGGAGTAGACAATGCCGTCGAGAACAATGGAGACCTGATCGCCCACGTTGGCCGCGGTGATGCGGTCCCAGATGCGCGCACCGTCGGAGTTCATGGTAATCGACACCTTCGGCTCGTTGGTCTGACGGTCGAATTGGACCGAGGCCTGCGTGACCACTTCGCCGGCAAGCTCCGGCTCTCCCTGGACGGCCAGCAGGTGATACGCCTCGCGTCCGTCCTGGGTGGTCAGGCGCGGGCTCGACGTCCACATCAATTCGGTGCCCGGGGGAAGCATCCGCTGCACCTCCGGCCGGGCAAGCAAATCGTTCACGCGGGAGGTGTCGGACGCAAAGACGCGCCCAAAGATGGGCTGGCCCTGGGCTGGCATGGGCTGCATGAGGGCCAGCAGGTCATTTTGCGGCCCCGGCTGGTCCTCGCCCGGCGCAGACAACGACGTGCCCTCCTGTGGTGTCTCCTGCGCGCTGCCGGCAATGTCGGTCCCCGTCGTCGCCTCCGACGTGTCCCCCGCCGACGCCATTGCCGTGTCCGCGGCGTTCGCCGCCGCAATCCGGGCCGAGTCCTCTGCGGTCGGCTCGTAGTACTCGATGATCCGCTGGACGGACTCGTTGAGCTGCTGCGGGTTGGCCATCAGGTGAAAGCTGAGCTGCGAAGCACTTTCCAGCAGGTCGCGCACCCGCTCGCGATTGCTCACCCCCGGCAGCTCCACCACAATGCGCTCGTCGCCCTGGCGTTGAATGGACGGCTCCGTCACGCCGTACTGGTTCACACGGTTGCGCACCACCTGAATGCCGTTCTGCACAGCGCTATCGGCTTGCTTGCGCAAATACTCCGCCACGTCGTCGTTGGAGGAGCGCCGTGTCACGCCCTCCGTCTCGTTGCGAAAGTAGCGGGAGAGGCGTCCGTCCGGATTCGCGGCCTCAAACTCGTCCACGAACGCCTCCACCACGGAGATGTCCTCTGTCCGTGCCCGCTGATCGGCCGCACGGAGCGCTGTGCGGAATGCCTCGTCCTGGTTGACCGCCAGCTGGTCGAGCAGGTTGGCCACCTCTACCTCCAGCGTTACGTGCATGCCGCCCTGGAGGTCGAGGCCCAGATTGAGAGAACTCTGGTCCACCTGCTGGAGCCACTGGCGGTTGTCCGCCTGATACTCGGCCCGCTCAGTCGGCTCCATGCCGTTCATCTTGTAGCTGACGTACAGGTTCTGCACTGTGGGGAACAGGTAGAACCCACACAGCCCAACGAAAAAAATGGTAAGTCCAATCTTGAAACCGTTCCCCTGCATAAGATCTACTCGCTCAGTTGCCAAAGGTAAACTGCGGAAAGAGGCGGGTCGTGCGGGCGGCCGCGCGCAGCCGTACGGAGGCTTCCACGAGAAGCCGGTCTACGAGGAGACTGCGCGTGCGCAATCAGCGTACGGGGGCCGGGTACGGGGCCGGAAGACGCTAACCGCCAGAAGCAGGGAAAGACTACGGGCCGAGGGGCCGAGATGCAACCAGCACGCGGGCCAACCAGCGGGACTGCAAGGACGGCGGCATCGCCTGCTCCCCGGGCGGATCTTCCAGAAGGCGGGACTGGGGACGAATGACGTGCCTCCCCCACCGCTGCTTGTGCCGCACTCGTCGGCCCTGCGCCAGGGCCCAACGAGACACAGACTGCAACACCGCCGCAAGACGCCGCAGCGGGTGCAGAAGCAACACCTGGCAAAACCGAACCAGCCGAAAGAGACTCATGAAGGAGACACGTCGTCCATCAGCGCGTTGACGATCATCGAAAATAACATACGCGGTGGAATTGTTTCCTCCACGACATCCCGCCATCGCCCTCGGCTTTGATTTGGGAAGGGATTCACCCCGTGTTCGCGTTCTCACTCCCCCCTCTCGTGCCATGTCCCTATCACCTCCTGTTTGCACCTCGCTCACTGCCCCCGATGGCCGTCGGCTCCACGCACAGCGCTGGTCGCCGACCGACCGTGCTGTAGCAACTGTGCTTCTCGTCCACGGCTATGCCGAGCACTGCGGCCGGTACGACCACGTGGCCGAGGCGTTTGTGAACCGCGGGGCTGCGGTGTACGCCTACGACCAGCGTGGGCACGGCCGGTCTGCGGGGCCTCGCGCGTACGTCGATCACTTCGACCGCTACCTCGACGATCTCCGCTGCGTCCGTCGGCATGTCGTGTCTCATGCGCCCAGCCGCCCGCTGTTTCTATTTGGCCACAGCATGGGCGGCCTCGCGGTGCTGCTGCACGCCCTCGATCATCCCACGGGCCTGCACGGCCTCCTGCTGAGTGCTCCCGCGATCGATGTCAACCCCGACCTTGCGGCCTGGCTGCGGCCCGTGGCGCAGACGGTGGGACGTCTGCTGCCGACCCTCCCCACCGTGTGCAGCCCCCCCGACGCCCTGTCGCGCGACCCAGCGGTCGTCCGCGCTGCCAAAGCGGACCCGCTCAACGACCACGGCCGCATCCCTGCCCGCACCGGCGCCGAGCTCCTGCGGGCCGGCGCGGCTGCGAAACGCCGCCTCTCGCACCTCCAGACGCCCTTCCTCGTCCTCCACGGCACCGCCGACGCCTTGGTGCCTCCCGCCTGGAGCAAGCGGCTCTACGAACGAGCCGCCACGCCCGACAAGACGCTCCGCCTCTACAACGGCCTCTACCACGAACCTGTCAATGCCCCCGAACAAGCAGTGGTGCTTCGCGACCTGAGCCGGTGGCTGGCCGCGCGCGTTCCCACCGACGAATGACAGACGCGACTCACGCCGCGTCCTCCCCGGTTACCCGGTCCTGGTACACCTTCGGCGTATCGCCCACGTGCTTCTTAAACGTCTTGATGAAGTGGCTCACACTGTCGAACCCAAGGTCGTACGACACCGCCGTCACCGTCCGCGCTGGGTCTCGCAGGAGCTCTTGTGCCCGTTGCATGCGGACGTCCGTCATGTACTGCAGCGGTGTCGTGCCAAGCGCCTGGCGAAACGTGCGGTGGAGCGTGGAGGGACTCATGCACGCCGCCTCCGCCAACTCCTGCACCGCAATGTGGCGGTCCAGGTGCCGGTGCACGTAGCGCAGGGCCGCCGCGAGGCCGTGGTCCGCGGCCTCCGTCTGGTCCAGCAGCAGCGTGCGCGCCTCCGTCTGGAGCATGCGCACCACAAGCTCGGCAACGTTGATGTCGATCAGCGCGTCGCGATGGGGGTGGGCCCCGGCAAAGAGCCCCGCGAGCGTACGCAGCGCCTGCTCCAGGCCCGGCGCATTGTCCATGAGCACCGGAGCGTCCGGCGCCGTCCAGTCTTCCGACACCAGCGACGAGGGACGACGGACCCGCTCCAGGATGCGCTGCACCTTGCTTGGGGCCAGGGCCAGAGTGAGGCACGTAGTGGGAGTCTGGCGGTCGGCGTCCGGAAAGTCGATGGTCACGCGCGCTCCCGGGGGCAGGACCAGAGACTGACCGGGCACAAATGCGAATGCCTCCCCTTCTTCTGCGTGCACCACCTTGCGCCCCGTCACCATCCCACAGTACAGCAGGTGCGGCGTCTGTAAAGATACCCCCTCCGCGGGCTGATGCGTGTCGTACACGGAAAACTCAAGCTCATCGCCACTGACACTGGCCCGGTCTTCGACCAGGACCTCCGGCGGGCGATCAGGGCGAAATACGTCCAGAGACGACATGGCGTAATGAGGGAAGCGGCAACGAGACGAGGGAGGCCCTGGGGGGCAGGGCGTGAGGTGCAAGCATTGCGGCATGGCTTCGGAGGAATCCACAAGCGCAGGCCGGAAGCGCTTTTGTTCATTACTTCTACACTTGTCACAGAGTTTCTACAAATCTCATGTGTCCCCCATGATCTACGACCGCCCTTCCCTCCAGGACACCTACGGCAACTACATCGACGGCGCGTTCGTCGAGCCGGTGGATGGCGAATATTTTGACAACCCCTCCCCCATCGACGGCGAGACCTACTGTCAGGTCGCCCGCTCTTCGGACGCGGATGTGGAGCGCGCCCTGGACGCCGCCCACGCGGCGAAGGCCGACTGGGGCCGCGTGCCGGCGTCTGAGCGTGCGCAGATCCTGAATGCCATTGCGGACATCACGGAAGAAAACTTGGAATATCTTGCCCGCGTCGACACGGTCGACAACGGGAAGCCGATCCGCGAAACGCTGAACGCGGACCTGCCGCTGGTGGTGGATCATTTCCGGTACTTTGCGGGGGTCATTCGGGCGGAGGAGGGCTCCATGGCGGAACTGGACTCGGACACGGTGGCGATGCATGTGCCGGAGCCGCTGGGGGTGGTCGGCCAGATCATTCCGTGGAACTTTCCGCTGCTGATGGCGGCCTGGAAAATTGCCCCGGCCCTGGCGGCGGGCAACTGCACGGTCGTGAAGCCCGCCGAGCAGACCCCGGTCTCCATCATGGAGTGGCTGCGCCTGGTCGACGAGGCCGACGTGCTGCCGGACGGGGTGCTGAATGTGGTGCAGGGCTACGGCCCGGAGGTGGGCAAGCCCCTCGCACAATCGGACCGCATCGCGAAGGTGGCCTTCACCGGCGAAACCACGACCGGCCGCCTCGTCATGCAGTACGCCTCCGAAAACCTGACGCGTGTGACGATGGAGCTGGGCGGCAAGAGCCCAAACGTGTTCTTTGAGAGCGTGCAGAACGCCGACGGCTCGTTCTGGGACAAGGCGCTGGAGGGCGCGGCGATGTTTGCCCTCAACCAGGGTGAGGTCTGCACGTGTCCGTCCCGCATCCTCGTGCAGGAGTCGATTGCGGACGCGTTTACGGAGGCGGTGGTGGAGCGCGTGAAAAACATCACCGTGGGCCACCCGCTCGACTCCGAAACGCAGGTGGGCGCGCAGGCCTCCAACGACCAGTACAAGAAGATCCAGAACTACTTTGAGGTGGGGCGTGAGGAAGGAGCCGAGGTGCTCACGGGCGGGGAGGTGGCCGAGGGAGTGGCCGTGGCGGCTGGCGGCGATGGGGAGCCCGCTGACAAGGGCTACTACATCAAGCCCACGATCTTCCGCGGACACAATAAGATGCGTGTGTTCCAGGAAGAAATCTTTGGGCCGGTGACGAGCCTCACGACGTTCAAGGACGTGGACGAGGCCATCGAGATTTCCAACGACACGCTCTACGGCCTCGGGGCCGGCGTGTGGACGCGCGATGCGCACGAGCTGTACCGCGTGCCGCGGGCCATTGAGGCGGGCCGCGTATGGGTGAACTGCTACCACCTCTACCCCGCCCACGCGGCGTTTGGGGGCTACAAGAAGAGCGGGTTCGGGCGCGAGAACCACAAGATGATGCTCGACCATTACCGCCAGACGAAGAACATGCTCGTCAGCTACGACGAGGAGCCGATGGGCTTTTTCTAAGTCTTCCCATGTTGCGCCCTCTTCGTTCTGTCGGCTCGCGGTTCCGGAGACGTACGCGGGACGGAGGCGGTGTCGTCCTCCGTCCTGCGCACGGGAAACCACGGGCACGGGACGCCATCAGCGGCCCCTTCGAACGCGTTCGGGAGGCGGCCGTCACCGGCCGAATTCACCGACCGAGTGGTGCAGATCGTTCCGAGCGGGACCGCGGAGCTCGCCCAATGATCCTCCTTCTCTCCCAAATTTCCTCTTGAGGTTCCCTCCTTGCCATGCCGTCTTCCCCGCCCCGCGTTGTCGCGACCGACGACGCCAAAGCCGTCATTGATCAGCTTCGCGAGCGGCACGGCCCGCTCATGTTTCACCAGAGCGGTGGCTGCTGCGACGGTTCCGCGCCCATGTGTTATGAACAGGGCGATTTTCGGCTCGGGACGAGCGACGTGTACCTGGGCGACCTCCACGATTGTCCCTTCTACATGGCCCGCGACCAGTTCGAGTACTGGGAGCACATGCAACTCACCATCGACGTAGAAGAGGGGCGCGGGGCCAGCTTCTCCCTGGAGATCCCTCTGGGCGTGCGCTTCGTGGTGCGCTCGCGTCTCTTCAGCGACGACGAGTACGCACGGCTGGAGCCGGTGGAGCAGGCCGCTTCGTGACGACACAGCCGTCGTGACGACACGACTCAGTTGGTACGGAGGTCAAATACCACCTGCACCTGGGCCCCAACCTCAATCTCGCCCGCGGCGTAGGCTTCTGGCTCCGCCTGGGCGCCTGTCGCTTTCGTGGCCATCTGGACCGAACGCGCCTGCGGAGTGGGGCGTACAATGTCAAATTTTTGCTCGGTGATGGTGCGGACCGGCCCGAGCACGGCCCCCAGAGATTCGCTGAGCAGTTGCGCTTTTTCACGGGCCGCCCCGGCCGCGCTGCGGAGCGCCTCGTTGCGCAGAGCTGCACGGTCTCGAAGCTGGTAGTCGATGGCATCGAGCCGGTTGGCCCCCTCCGCCACGACGTCCGCCACAAGCTGCGGCAGCACGTCGAGGCTGTCCACCTCGGCGACCACGTGACGGGTGGCCGTGTATCCGCGAAGCTCGCGGCGGTTTTTTTCGTCGTTGTACTCGTAGCGCGGCTGCAGGCGCAGGCTCTCCATTCGCAACTGCTGCTCGGAAATGTCGAGGGCCCGTACTGCGTTCATCGCGTCACGGGCGGACGTGGCGTTGCGGCGGCGCGCCTCCTCGGCGGTCGGGGCCCGCGTGACGACCCCAAACCGGACCACCGCGCGGTCGGGGGCGGCCGCCGCCGTTCCCTCTCCACTCACCGTGACTGTGGCGGGAGGCGCGTCCTGCGCAGTGGCGGGGGCGGGCCCCGCGAGCACACTCAGGACGAGGACGAAGGAAAGCGAGAGAGGTCGGACCATGACGTGGAGCAGAGCTGGGAAAATCTACCGGTGTGGGCCTTCCTGAACGGGTGGCCCCTGCCAATTCGTATCGGGCGTCGGCCTCCCAGGCGCCCAGTCCCCCCGGCCGCCCCCGTTCGCGGGACGGGCGCCCACTACGGATGCAGGCGCGCGATGGTGCGGGGGAACGGAATGGTTTCGCGGACATGGTCGCGGCCGCAAAGCCACGAGACGGTCCGCTCCAGCCCCAGGCCGAAGCCGCTGTGGGGCACCGAGCCAAACGTGCGGAGGTCGAGGTACCAGTCGAACACCTCTTCCGGCAGGCCGTGCGCCTCAATCTGCTCCTTCAGAAAGTCGAGGTCCGTGGCCCGCTCGCCGCCGCCAATGATTTCGCCGTAGCCCTCCGGCGCAAGCACATCGATGCCCATCGCCAGACGGTCGTCGTCCGGGTCCCGCTTCATGTAAAACGCCTTGATCTCGGCCGGGAAGCGGTGCACGATCACCGGACGATCGAAGTGCCAGGTGAGCACCGTCTCGTCGTCGCCGCCGAAGTCGGAGCCCCACTCGAACGTCTGGGCCGACGCCTTCCAGTCCGGCAGGTTACGGAGCGCCTCCTCGATCTCGTCGACCCGCTTGTTGATCTCGATCTCGCGGGCATCGATCTTGCGCTTGACGTGCTTCTTGGCTTGCCCGCGGCGGGTCTGGTTCTCTTCTTTTTCCTCCAGGAGTTCGGCCTTCTCTTCGTTCAGGGCTTCGATGCGCTCGTCAATCATCTGGGCCGTCTCGTCGCTGCGGAGCAGCTCCACCGCCTCGTCGTAGCTGATGCGGGGGAAGGGCGTCTCCACCTGTTCGAGAACGGAGGTATCGCGCCCCAGCGCTTCCAGCTCCTGTTCACAGTCGTCGAGGACCGCCTGGACGATGTGGGCCACGAAGTCCTCCGCGAGCTGGGCATTCATCTCCAGATCGTAGAACGCCATCTCCGGCTCGATCATCCAGAACTCCGTGAGGTGGCGGCGGGTGGCCGATTTCTCGGCGCGGAACGTGGGGCCGAACGTGTAGATTTTGCCGTAGGCCATCGCCATCGCTTCCCCGTGCAGCTGGCCGCTCTGGGTAAGATAGGCACTTTCCTCGTCGAAGTAGTCGAGCTCGAAGAGGGTCGAGGTTCCCTCTACCGCGTTGCCGGTCAGGATGGGCGCGTCGGTCTGAAGGAAGCCGCGGTCCTGGAAGAAGTTGTGAATGGCCGTAATGACGCGGTTGCGGATGCGCATGACCGCCCACTGGCTCTCGCTGCGGAGCCACAGGTGGCGGTGCTCCATCAGGAAGTCGATCCCGTGCTCCTTCGGGGTGATGGGATAGTCGCCCGACTCCCCGATCCGTTCGATGCGATCCACCTGCAACTCGTAGCCCCCCGGCGCTCGCTCGTCGGCGCTTACAGTGCCGGTGATTTCGAGAGCGGCCTCCTGCCGCACATCGTCGGCCACGGCCCAGCTCTCTTCGTCGACCGCGTCCTGCGGGACAACGCACTGCACAAAGCCGGAGCCATCGCGCAGGATGAGGAACTTGATCCCCCCGGAGCCGCGCTGGTTGTGGAGCCACCCCTTCAGGGTCACCGTCTCGTCGACGTGCGCTGAGAGGTCTTCGATGCGGGTAAAATCTTCGATGGTGCCCCCCTCCCGTTCGGGACGAAGCGAGGGATGCGAAGAATCAGCGTCGGACATGCGCGGGCGAGAAGCTGGTGGAAAGCGTACGGAGAAGAGCGCGGCTGTGAGACCGAGGCGCCGCGCCGTGCACCTCATACACCGGCGCGGGCTGAGGTTCCAGTCGGCGAGCGCCTTCGTCAGACGATCATCCAGGCGCCCAGGGCCGGCACCACGGGCCAGGCCACCACGAGGTCCGCCAGCAGGGCACTTCGCGGATGCGGGGCAGGACGCCGCCACACCACCGCCAGCATCAGAAGCAGCCCCCAGGCGTCCATGGACAGCAGCACCGGATGGGGGGTGCGGGCGCCCCACACGGCCGCCAGCAGAGCCGCCCCGAGGAGCAGCCCCGTGGCCAGGCGCCGCACCTGCCCGGCGGTCCACCCTGTCGTCCACGGCGCGAGGCCGGCGGCGGCATCGCCCGCTCGGTCGGCCCAGTCGGCCAGCAGCAGGTTGGGAAGAATAAAGAGAAACCGATACCCGCCAAACAGCGCTGCGTCGAGCCCGAGGGGCCGCCCCGCCTCCACCAGCGGCAGGAGGCCGCCGCCCACCGCCCAGGTGGCTGCAATGACGAGGGGCTTCGGCAATCCCGTGAGGCCTGCGCGGCCGGAGCGTCCGGGCGCCACCTGCAGCATCGCGACCGCCCCAAGCGCGCCCGCCCCAACGAGCGTCCAGGGCTCCAGCGCGGGCACCATCGCCCCCCCGAGTGCACCCAGAAGGCCCGCCTCCCCCCTAAGCCAACCCCAGTGCCCCTCCACCCAGGCCACCCGCCCGGGCCGGTTCGTCCGGTCTTCGGCGGGCACCCTCCACCCCCGGTCCACAGCGTAGACGAGTGTGGTGGCGCAGAACCCGGCCACGACGAGCGGAAGATCCACCGCCATTCCGAAAAGGCCGTAGGTCCCCAGCAGAAGCGCCACCGCTACGCCGCCCACCACAGCCGGGTCGTGGTACAACAGCCCTCGAACGGCCGCAGTCCAGGACGAAGACGGGAGGGAAAGCATGATGCGCCGCGGTACGCGAACAAGACGGATCGATGCAGATTCTCAACGAACTCGTGAAATATACGGCCGCACCCAGCGGGGCCTTCCGGGTTTCGGCCCACACCACGAATTGTTCATGGCAATTCCGTGCCGGAACTCTTAGGATGAAAGTGTTGACTCGGAAGCGCTTCCACACCTGACCGCCGCGAAAAGGATCTTCGGCGGTTTCTCTTCTCGCACGACCTGCTGACCCACGCTGCCTCAACGATATGTCCGCCCCTCCCCGCATCCACGCACACCTCCAACGTCTCAACCTCTCCCCCGACACGGTTCACTACAACCTCAAGCCGCCGCGGCTCTACGAGGAGGCGCTCGACCGAGACGAGGGCGTCCTCGCGGCGAATGGGCCCCTGGTCACCCGAACGGATCCCTACACCGGCCGCAGCCCAAACGATCGGTTCATCGTGCGAGACGAGGCCGTGGCAGACGCCATCAACTGGGGCGCAGTCAACCAGCCTACGGACCGAGCCACGTTCACCCATCTTCACCAGCGCATGGCCACGCACGCCGAGGGCCGCGACCTCTTCGTGCAGGATCTCTACGCCGGATGGGACGAGGAGTACCGACTCCCCGTCCGCATCGTCACGGAGAAGGCCTGGCACAGCCTGTTCGCCCGCAACATGTTCGTGCGGCCCGAGGGGCCCGTGCCCAACTCGTTCGAGCCCGGTTTTACGGTCGTCGACCTCTGCGAGTTTGAGGCCGACCCGGAGCGCGACGGTACGAATTCGGAGGCCGCCATCTTCGTCGACATCGGGCAGAGCCTGATCTTGATCGGCGGGACCCACTACGGCGGAGAGATCAAGAAATCAATTTTCTCGGTGCTCAATTACCTCCTTACGGACGAGGGGGTGCTCCCCATGCACTGCTCGGCCAACGAGGGCGAGGACGGACGCACGGCGGTCTTCTTTGGGCTCAGCGGGACGGGCAAGACGACCCTCTCCGCCGACGCGAGCCGCACGCTCATTGGCGACGACGAGCACGGCTGGAGCGACCGGGGCGTGTACAATTTCGAGGGCGGCTGCTACGCGAAGATGATCGACATCACCCCCAAGAGCGAGCCCGAAATCCACGCCACGACCCAGGAATTCGGGACGATCCTGGAGAACGTAATCCTGGAGGACGACACCCGCGAACCGGACTTCGCGGACGACGCGATCACGCAGAACACGCGCGGCTCGTATCCTCTCTCCACCCTTCCCCACACCGCCGAGGACGGGCAGGGCGCCCACCCCGAGCACGTCCTCTTCCTCACGTACGATGCGTTCGGCGTACTGCCGCCCGTCTCGGAGCTCACCCCGGCGCAGGCCATGTATCATTTCCTGAGCGGCTACACCGCCAAGGTGGCCGGAACGGAGGCCGGCGTGAGCGAGCCGAAGGCCACCTTTAGCACCTGCTTCGGCGAGCCGTTCATGGTGCGCGATCCGTCGGTCTACGCCGACCTCCTGGGCCAAAAGATCCGGCGCCACGACACGGACTGCTGGCTCGTGAACACGGGCATGACGGGCGGCCCGTACGGCGTGGGCCAGCGGATGGAGCTCGACCACACACGGGCCATGGTGGACGCCATCCTGGACGGGACGCTCGCGGACGTGCCCCGCACCCGCGATCCCGTCTTCGGCCTCTCCATCCCAGACCGGGTCCCCGGCGTGCCCGACGCCGTCCTCACCCCGCGGCAGACGTGGGACGACCCGCAGGCCTACGACCGGCAGGCCCAGGAGCTCGCGAGGGATTTTGCCGATAACTTTGAGGCGTACGCCGACCAGGTGAGCGACACGGTGCGCGCCGCCGGCCCGTCGATGAAGAGAGTGCACGGCTGAGGGTGGCCGGTATGGGTCGACTTCACGACCATGCACGCTGCGGATTCGAAGCCGCCCAACGTCACGATCAGCCCATTCACATCCGGTCTACAGCATCCGTCCTGTGACATCGGGGGGGGGCATCGGCCGCCCCATGCGAGACCCTCAAATGCCCAGTTGCAGGCCGGCGAAGGGGTGCCTGACCGGTCTGAATAGCCGCGCAACCCCCAAACGTGGAGCGGAGAAGGGAACCTTCTCGACACGAGCCTTCTCCATACGAAAAGCCCCGCTTTCTTGACGAAGGCGGGGCCTCGGGGCACCGATCTGGGAAGTGGAGCGGGCGATGGGATTCGAACCCACGACCTTCTGCATGGCAAGCAGATGCTCTAGCCGCTGAGCTACGCCCGCTTCGTAATTGCACAGGTTAAGACGCGGCCGCTGTGCAGGCGTTCCGTCAAAACCCGATCTTTTTGGATCCTTCGTCGTCTTCGTCGTTCTGCGCCGCTTGCTGCTCAATGGTGAGCGTCATGGTGAGGGGCTGTGCGTCCTGCTGCGCCCAAAAGGCGCGCCCAGTCTTGTTGCGGGCGAGGACACTCAGGCGGAGGCGGCGAGTGCCCAGCCGGTCCGACCAGTCGCGCACTGCCGCGACGAGCTGCGTCCCAAGCCCTTGTCGGCGGGCGTCGGGGCGCACGTAGAGCTCATCCAGATAGACCTCCGAGCTTTCGGCGTAGATGGGCGGCGGGCCCCATCGGTGCGCCGTCGCAAAACCGGCCAGGTCGCCGTCGGCCTCTGCCACAAAAATGCGGTAGGTCTCATCCTCCAGCCACACCGCATAATCATTGTCCCATCGGGCCCGAGCGTCGTCTGCTTGTTCGAATCGATGTTCTACTGCCTCCTGCTCGCTTAGCAGGTGCTCCCACATCGTTCCTACAGCGTGCTGATCAGCGGGCTGCGCACGGCGAACATCCGGGTAGGACATGGGAGGAGAAGAACGTGGAAGGAGAGAACGCGGACGAGGAGCACGAGGGGGAACGTCTGGCGGAGCAGGCACTACGCTCCGGTGGGCTCCGTCGGCGGCTCGGCCTGCGCCTCGGCCAGATAGCCCTCCGACGCCAGCAGCTCGGCGTTGAGGATGGCCCCGCCGGCCGCGCCGCGCACAGTGTTGTGCGAGAGGAGGACGAACTTGACGTCGTTCACGGGACAATCTTGGATGCGGCCGACGGAGACCGTCATGCCGCCGCCCGCTTTCACGTGGCGCTGCGGCTGAGGCGCATCAGGGGTATCGAGCACTTGCACGAACGGATCGGGGCGGCTGGGAAGTGTCTCCGTTCCGGCCGGCGCCTCGTACGTCCGGAGTACGTCTCCCACCGCCTCAGCGTCCACGTCGCCCCGAAACCGGACCGAGGCGCACGCGAGATGGCCATTGCGCACTGGCACGCGGGTGCACTGAGCACTCAGCGTCAGGTCCGCCGGGGCAATGTCCTCGCCCTCCAGCGTCCCCAAAATCTTGCGCGGCTCCGTGGCCAGCTTGTCCTCTTCCCCGCCGATATGGGGAATCACGTTGCCCACCGCGTCGAGCGAGGGTACGCCCGGGTAGCCCGCCCCAGAGAGGGCCTGCAGCATCGTTACCTGCACCGCCTCCACGTCGAATGCGTCCATGAGGGGCCGTAGCCCACAGATGAGTCCGGTGGTGGAGCAGTTGGGGTTGGTGACGATGAAGCCGTCCGCGCTCCACCCTTGCGTATCAATGAGCGCCAGGTGCTCGGGATTGACCTCGGGGATGAGGAGCGGCACGCGTTCGTGCATGCGATGGTTTTTGGCGTTGGAGACCACCGGCACGCCCGCTTCCGCAAAGGTTTGCTCGATGCCGCCTGCCACCGAGGAGTCAAGCGCAGAAAACACGAAGTCGCAGTCCAGGGCGGACGGCTCGGTGGGCTGCACCTCCAGGGAGGCGACGGGCGCGGGGATGGGGGCGCCGCTGAGCCAGTTGGCGGCCTCGCGATAGGGCTTCCCCGCCGAGCGTTGGGACGCCGCCACGGACGTTACCGAAAACCACGGGTGGTCGGCCAGCAGGCGGATAAACGTCTGCCCAACGGCCCCGGTGGCACCAAGAATACCAACGCGATACGCATGTTCGTCCATGAACGCTCCGAGAGTACGTGCGAAGGATCTGAGACGGGGCTGCGAGGCACCGCCACCGCTACCGGGCCGTTCCGAAACGGCGCGCTCTGCAACTGTCCAGGGTTCAGACGTGTTCCTCTTTTCTCTTCTCGGTGCCACGGGCCTCCGACGGTGCCTGGGCCCGGTGGCTCTACTTTTTTGGCTCCTATGGGCAGCAATGGTTCCACGTTCTTCGTGGGGGACTGTTTGCGACCGACGCGGCATTTTGTACGTTACAAGGCCCTCGTCTCCTCCCGCTTTTTGAACTGCTTCCCGCCTCATGACCGACGACGCCTCTTCTTCCCTCCTCGACGGCCGTGCCCTGGCGCAGGCCGTGCGCGACGACGTTCGCGCCGACATCCAGGCGTGGACCGACGAGGGGCACCGCGCTCCGTTCCTTTCCGCTGTGCTGGTCGGCGACAACCCGGCCTCCCTGGCCTACGTGCGCGGCAAAGAAAAAGACGCCGCCGAGGTAGGCATCGACACCAACACGTACCACCTCGACGCCGATACGTCGCAGGACGCCCTGCTGGAGCGCGTACATGCCCTGAACGCAGATGACTCGGTGGACGGCATTCTGGTGCAACTGCCCCTGCCCGACCACATGGACGAACACACGGTCATTGACGCCGTCGCTCCCTCCAAGGACGTCGACGGGTTCCATTCTGAAAACCTGGGCCGCCTGCTCCGCGGAACGCCCCGGTACATCCCCGCCACTCCCTTCGGCATCCTGGAGATGCTGTCTCGCTCCGAGATCGACCCCGAAGGCATGGACGCCGTCATTGTGGGGCGGTCCACGATCGTCGGGAAACCCCTCGCCGCCCTTCTGCTGCGGCGCACGGCCAACGCCACGGTCACCGTCTGCCACAGCCGTACCCGCGACTTGGCCGCGCACACCCGCCGCGCCGACCTGCTCGTGGCCGCCGCCGGACAGGCGGCTTTTATCGACGCAGACATGGTGAAGGAAGGCGCAGTCGTAATCGATGTGGGCATCAACCGCGTGGACGATCCCTCGGCGGAGCGCGGCTACCGGCTTGTGGGCGACGTGGACTTTGCGGAGGTGCGGCCCAAGGCTGCCCATATCACCCCCGTGCCCGGTGGCGTCGGCCTCATGACGCGGGCCATGCTCCTCAAAAATACCCTGCAGGCCGCTCGCCTGCACGCTGCACACGCATAGCTGTGCACGCGCCTCCCTTCTCCGGTCCGTTTGTGCGTGCGTTTGACACTCTCACGACAAATGCGAAGCATTCACGCCCCTAAAAGACCGGGGGATTCTTGGGCGGTTTGTCCACCCCAAGATCCTTCTTTGCTTCGGCCGGGGAGGCTTGGGTACGACCGCCCCTTGGAGCGAGCCTGAAAAGCGCGGTCGGGAGCGTTTCAGGCTCCGCATTGCCGCTTGCCCCGTCAGACAGGATGCGAAGCGCAAACCAAATCGCTGGATTTACCCGCGCATTCATCCCACGACGAAAGGTCAGGGGCGTTCTGCGCCCTCAGTCTTCAGAAGCTGTTTGGGGGATGGATATTCAGCCGACACGAGCGAAGCGACGGACGAGCCCTGTAGCGGCGCTACCGGGCGGGTGCAGAACCCATTCTGCGCTGGGAATGGAGTGACCGAGTAGTCCCAGGGTTGCACAAGATCCGCGAAGTCGTAGGCCATAGTCAATCCGCCAAACAGCTTCTCAACCTTTAATCGTAGGGTTGTTCGCGCGTGTGAGGACGTGCCACGCCCCCGATTTCCGTGCCCCCTTTCTCCCTTGGCCCCCTCCTTTACAGTCGTTTTTCGCCATGGTGTCCCCTCAGTCTCCTCTCCAGCAGTCTCCGCCGCCCCAGGACTCCACAACGGCGGCGGCACGCAGCGTCAACCAGGCCGTCGATCAGTTCAGCAATGCGTTCAGTGAGGGCCTTCGTCTCTTGCTCAACGGCAACTGGAACGCGCTGTACGACCACCTCACCTCTTCAGCCCTGTATCTGTTTGGGCTCTTTACGGAACGCGGGCTGCAGTCGCTCGCCGCGTTTCTGCTCCTGTTTGTCCTGTACCGCCTCCTGTCGATGACCCTCGAGCGCGCGCTGGACCGCAGCGAAAGCATTGAGCCGGGGCTTCAGAGCCTTCTTCTCAAGACCTTCCGGGTGGTGTCGTTCTTCTTCATCGGCACCGTGGTGCTGGACCAACTGGGCGTAAACGTGGCGGTCCTCATCGGGGGGCTCGGCATTGCGGGCATCGTCGCCGGATTTGCTGCGCGCGACTCGCTGGAGAATTTCATCGCCGGCGTGACGGTGCTTGTGGACAAGCCGTTCCGCGTGGGCGACTACATCGAGATCGACGATCAGTACGGGCAGGTGGACGAGATTACGCTCCGCTCGACCCGTCTCCGCACCGTTCGCAACCGCATCATGGTCCTTCCCAACACGCAGATGATTACGCAGCGGGTGATGAACCATACGAAGCGCAATGTGCTGCGCCTCGACATCCCGTTTGGCATTGCGTACAAGGAGCACCCAGACGAGGCCCGGGCCGTGCTGCTTCCCATTGTCGAAGATGACGATCGCATCCTGCCCGAGCCTACGCCGACGGCGGTGGTCACGGCGATGAACGATTCGAGCGTCGACATGTCGTTGCGCTTTTACATCCGGGAGCCCAGCCAGGAGATGCCCATGCGATGGGAATACACGGAGAAGGTACGCGAGCGGCTGCGCGACGCAAACATCGAGATTCCCTTCCCTCATCGCCAACTCTTTCTGGACGAGGCAAAAGCCTTTGACGGCACTCGCCTCAAGCCGTCCGCCCCTGCAGGCGGTGCCTCCGGCCCCTAACGCCTCCCCGGGTTGCCCCGTGCACAGGCGCTACGCCTCGGGCGTCGCGTCATCCTGAAACGACACGTCCCAGTCGCCGTCCGCAAGGCTGTCGAACGCATCGTAGGCCGTCATGTCGTGCTGGATGGGCGTGACGGAAACGTACCCTCGTTCAATGGCCGAGAGGTCCGTCTTCTGTCCGTTGTCCAAGTTGACAAAAGTGCCCGCCAGCCAGTAGTACGGCCGGTCGGCCGGGTCGGTGCGGCGATCAAAGCCTTCCTCCCACCGCGAGCGGGCCTGGCGCGTCAGCGCAACGCCCTCGATCTCTTCGTGGGGCCGGGCAGGTACATTCACATTGAGCAGCACCCCTGGAGGCAGGCCGTGCCCGAGGGCCCACGTCGCGATGCGGCGCGCCCACCGCCCCGCCGCCTCAAACTGCGGGGCCGACCAGTCGCACAGAGACACCGCAATGGCGTCCAGTCCCAGGATGGAGGCCTCCGTGGCCGCGCTGACCGTGCCGGAATACAGCACGTTGACTGCAGTGTTGGGGCCTTGATTGATGCCGCTCACCACCAGGTCGGGCGGTGCGTCCAGGAGCTGGTGGCAGGCCAGCTTCACACTGTCGGCCGGCGTGCCCGTAACGCCCCAGGCCGGCACGGGGCCCGACGGCACTTCAAACTCAATGCTGTGGGCCCGGACGGGATCGCGCACGGTGATGGCGTGCCCAACGGCACTTTGCTCCGTAGTGGGGGCCACCACGAACAGCTCGCCCACGCCGTCCAGGGCCGTAGCCAGGGAGCGGATGCCGGGGGCATGAATGCCGTCGTCATTGCACAACAGAATGCGGGGCGAATCGCCGGACGGAGAGACGCTCATCGGTGCACAGTGAAGCTCTGAACGGAATGGCGTGGGGAACACAGCGCCTCAGTAGCTTTCGTCCTCGGCGGGGAACGACCGGGTTCGGACGTCCGCCACGTAGGCGCCGACGGCATCGGCAATGGTGTCGCTGAGGTGCGCGTAGCGGCGAACGAAGCGCGGGTTGAAGTCGGTGGAAAGGCCCAGCGCATCGTGTGAGACGAGGACTTGGCCGTCGGTCTGATCGCCCGCTCCAATCCCGATGGTCGGGATCGAAAGCGACGCCGTGACCTCGCGGGCGAGGGCCGCGGGAATTTTTTCGAGGACGAGGGCAAAGCAGCCCGCCTCTTCAAGGCGCTGGGCATCCTTGCGGAGTTGGCGGGCTTCTTCCTCGGCCTCCGCCCGCACTTGGTACGTCCCAAAGTTGTAAATGCTCTGGGGCGTAAGGCCGAGGTGTCCCATTACCGGGATGCCGGCCGTCACCATTTGCTCCACACTGTCGGTAACCGCCGCCCCGCCCTCCAGCTTCACCGCGTGGGCACCCGCCTCCTTCATCACCCGAATGGCCGACTGCAGGCCTTCTTTCGAATCGCCCTGGTACGCCCCAAACGGCAGATCCACGACCACGAGTGCACGATCGATGCCGCGCACCACACACTGGGCGTGGTAAATCATCTGGTCCAGCGTCATGGGAAGCGTGGTTTCGTGCCCGGCCATTACGTTGGCCGCCGAGTCGCCCACGAGCAGTACGTCGACCCCGGCGCTGTCAAAAATCCGGGCGGAGGTGTAGTCGTACGCGGTGAGCATGGCGATGGGGACGCCCGCCTCCTTCATTTCCTGAACCGTCTTGGTGGTCACACGCGGCACGTCCGCCACGTCGGGCGGAGAGGACTGGTCAGCCATAAGTGGGCAGGGGGCTGGAAGTGGGCAGGGGGCTGGAGGCAAATTGTCTGGCAATGTCGAGGGCGGCCCTCCCCGCCCGGCACGAGAGCGCTACTGTCCACCGCCGCCGGCACCCCCAGGCGGCACTTGCTGGTCGAGGGTGGGCGACGGCTCCCCGGGGGTTTGCGACAGGGAAATGTCGAGCTCACTGGCCACATCGCGGGTAATATCGACCACCTGGTCGCTGGTCTGGTCGTCGTAGAGCAGCACCTCGCTCCGGAAAACTGCTTCCAGGTTCTGCTGCGCCGAGACCTTGTCGATGGCCCCCTGCAGCTTTTCGAGAAGGGGCTGCATCAGTTCCTGGCGTTCCTGCTGCAACTGCTGCTGCTGCCGGCGGGTGGACTGCTGGAGCTCCCGCTGGCGCTGCTGGAGCTCTCGCTGGCGCTCGGCGCGTGCAGAGTCCTCCAGAAGCGACTGCTGCTGCTGAAACTGCTCCACCTGCTGCTGAAACTCTTGGCGCTTCTGCTGGAGCTCTCGCTGCTGCGCCTGCACCTCTTTCTGCATCTGCTGCTGTACGTCCTGCATGCCCGGCATGCTAAACAACACCGCTTGCTGGTCGACGTAGCCGAGGCGCTGGGCCTGTGCGGGGGTCTCCCCCACAGTTGCGACCAGTAGCAGGAGGGCGAGGAGAGGAAGCGCTCGTTTTGACATAGCCATGGGTACGTGAGTGGGAAGATCGTTGTCAACGGAAGAAGGAGCGGCCCGCCGAGTGCCGTGCATACAGTGCGCAGCCTCGGTGCCGCCAGGAACCCTCGGGGGGGCGTGCTGCAAAGAAATCGGGGTTTTTGGGGACTGGAGTCTTCAAAGGGGCTTCGAAGGCGAAAGGGGGGGACGAGGCCACAAGACTGCGGGGTCCGCTTTGGGGCAGGGAGGGTCAAGAGCCATCGTTGGTGCGTTGGTTGTCTTCGTTGAGGGTCACGCCAAGCGCCTCCAGCACCTCATCGTTCAGGTTGTGCTGCTCGCGGGCGTACAGAAAGAGCACCTTCTCGCTTTTGTCAAAGATGTAGTCGTAGCCCTCCTCGGTGGCCACCTCTTCGGCCGCCGTGAGAATGCGCTCTTGGATCGGGCGCATCAGTTTTTTCTGGCGGGCATAGAGGCGCCCATCCGGCCCAAAGTATCGCTTGCGGAGCTCCTGCACCTTCTTTTGGGCTTGCTGGATGGCCGCACGCTTCTTTTTGCGCTCCGCCTCCGTGAACAACAGTTCAGACGCCCGAAATTCGTCTCGGAGGGCCTGAACGGTTTCTCGCTGGGACTGGATTTCCGAGCGCCACTCCGCCTCCAGCTTTTCGAGCCGTTGTTGCACGCTGGCGTACTTTGGAATGCGGTCCAGGATGGCCTCGGTGTCCACATAGCCAATCTTTTGTTGTCCGTGCGCCGGGGAGAGAGTCCCCCAAGCCGCTACGATCAGGACGACGCCCCACACGTAGCCCCACGCCGCGGCCCGTCTCCGCCCCCCCACCCCTCGCGAGTTGCCGGTCTCCTGGTGCATGACACTGGTGGGATCGCACTGGTGAAAGTGGTGAACCGTCCGGGATGCGTACCGGGATGCGTACCGCTACCGCCCGCCCCCGCCAAAGCCCTGGCCCAGCGAGAACTGAAAGGTCCAACCCGGCTGGCCCGTCTCATTTTCCAGCGGCACAAATTCGTCGAAGTTGTAGCCGTAGTTGAACTCAATCATCCCCACGATGGGCAAGAACAGCTTTACGCCCAGGCCAGCCGAGCGGTACAGATCCGCGGGACTGAAGGTGTTGAGGCTGCTCCAGGCGTTGGCCGCATCGAGAAACAGGTAGGGGCGGGCCTGAAGCTGTTGCGACTCTACGGCCTTCCACCGAAACTCCGACGTATACTTGTTGAGCACCTGTCCGCCCTGCGGCCGGAGGGTGCCCCGCGCCCCTCGCACCAGCGGCCCAATCACACCGCGCGGATACCCGCGCATGTACACCGGATCCGTCCCAAACGTGCCGCCCTGGTAGTCAAACGGGGTGCCCCCCACCTCGAAGGTCTCGAAGCGAACCTCCTCGCCGGTAATCGACCCGATGTAGCCGAAGTCGGTCCCCATGCCAAATGAGAAGTTGTCGCCGATCGGCACATTCCAGTTGGACGTGAAGCGCCACTTGTGGTACTGTACCAGGTCGCCCACCGGCGGGGCCACCTCCACCGAGAGCGACACCTGCGACCCGCTGCGGGGGAATTGCGGATTGTCCAGGGAGTTGCGGCTCAGCGACTGCCGCACCGTAACGGATTGGTTTGTGCCGAAGGGGACGGTGGAGAACAGGGGATCAGGGCCGGGGGTGGAGGGGTCGTTGCCGCGGTTGTTGTACAGCTGAAACCCGAGCCGCGTCCCTGTCATGAATTTGTCGTCGGGCCAGTCGAGTCGCTGCCGGACGAAGAAATTTGCGGAGAAGCTTTCAAACTTTCCGTTCTCGACGCCGCTCGTGGTGGTCCCGAAGATGGAGCGCGTGTACTTCGAGTACGACAGCGATCCCCCCACCGGCGTAGGATTTCCCTGAAACCACGGCTCGGTGAAGGAGAGGGAATAATTCTGGTAGTAGGTGCCGTTGGTGCGCACGTTGACCCCCAGCTTTTGGCCGTCGCCCGAGGGCAAGGGCCGCCACGCGCCGGGCTCAAACAGGTTCTGCGCAGAGAAATTGTTGAACTGAAACCCCAACTGCAGCACCAGCCCAAACTGCCCAAACGTGCCCGAAAGCTGTAGCTGATCGCTCCCGGTCTCTTCCACGCTGTATGTGAGGTCCGCCTGCTTGTCCTCCGGGTCCACGCTGATGTCGGGGCCGCCGGAGAGGGACTGCTTGCTGAAATACTTCAGCTGGCTGAGCCGACGAATCGACTCCTGTATGGCACTCCGGCTGAAGCGGTCGCCCGGTACGGTGTAGAGCTCGCGCCGGATGACGTAGTCTTTCGTCTTGGTATTGCCCGCAATTTCGATGTCGCCGAAGTTGTAGACGTCGCCCTCGCGGACGTCCATCGTGATGTCCAGCGAGTCGTCGCCCACCACTCGCACCGTGGGCTGCACATCGGCCCGCATGTAGCCACGGTCCATGTACAGGCCCAGCACGCCGCTGCTGCGCTGGCCGCCGTAGAGGTTTTCGTCGAGGGCCGTGCCGTTGTACACATCGCCTTCCTCCAGCCCCAGCTGCTGGGACAGCACACGATCCGGGTAGATGCTGTTGCCTTCCCACGTCAGATCGCTCACGTAGTAGCGGTTCCCTTCGCGCACCTCGATGTCGATGCCGAGCCCGTCCTCCCCAACGTAATAGATGGAATCCCGAACAATTCGGGCGTCGTAGTAGCCGTTCTCCCGATAGTGGTCAATGACGCGGTCGAGGTCTTTTTCGTACGCGTCCCGCTTGAACTTTTCCCCCTTCCAGAAGCGCCACCAGCGATTTTCTCGGGTTTCCGACATGGCCCCCCGCAACTTCCCGTCGTCGAACGTCTCATTGCCCAGAAAGCGGATTCGCTCTACCTCAATTTCTTCCCGACGGTTGACGTTGAAGGTGAGGCGGACGCGATTGTCTTCTGTCTCCCGCCTCGTGACCTCCACCTCGGTGCGCAGGTAGCCTTCACTCTCGTAGAAGTTCTTAATGACCTGCTTCGACCGCTCAACGTCTGCAGGGCGTACGGAGGTGCCCCGAAGCAGGGGCATTTTCTTCTTCAGGTCTTCGCGGTCGCCCCCATCGATGCCTTGCAGGGTGTACGCCTGCAGGGTGGGCTCGGGCGTGACGTCGATCACGAGCGTAATCCGGTCGCCCTGCGTGTTTTCGCGGGAGATCTTCACGTCGGAGAACATCCGGAGGTCGTAGATGGCACGGATGGCTTGCGCCACGGCGTCGCCCGCCGGGAGCGCGATGCGCTGTCCGGTACGAAGGCCGCTGGACTGGACCACAAACTGGCGCGTCTGTTGGTCTTCCACTCCGCGCACCTGAAGGGCGTCGATCACGTAGGTGGACTGGGCGGTGGCGCCAGCGGCACGGCGGGACGTCGGGGCCTGTGCAACAGCGGAAAGGACGCCACCGAAAAGCAAGAGAGCACAAAAAGCGGAAAGCCGCAGACGCATGCTGAGGGAGCGCTCATTTAGGGGCTACGTGAATTGCAATCAGCCCGGTCCAACAGACCTGAACCCGGGCGGTTTCGGAGAAAGCAACCTGGCGTAAAGGAGGAACGGGCCTTCCCCGGGAATTATTCTCCCCCCGAGTCAGGACGATCGTTTCGAACGACGCGGTAGAACAACAGGCCGAGTGGTGGGGAGCCGCCGCCTTGCGCAGCCACCGGAGCGGGCGGGGATGCGGGGCCCCACGGCGGGCTACCTCTCGTCCGAGGCAGACGCGTCGTCCGGGGCGGGCGAACCAGGGCCCTCCCCTACGCGCCCGAAGCGCCGGTCCCGATCCTGGTAGCTCCGGATGGCGCCGTAGAGCTGAGGCCGACGGAAGTCTGGCCAGAAGTCTTCGGTGATGTACAGCTCCGTATACGCGCTCTGCCAGAGCAAAAAATTGGACAGCCGATACTCCCCGCCGGTGCGCACCAGCAGGTCCGGATCGGGCATGCCGTGGGTGTCGAGATGGTCCTCCAGAAGTGCGGCATCGATCTCATCGGGATCAATCTCGCCCGCGGCCGCCTGCGCAGCCAGGGCCCGGGCCGCCTGCAGGAGCTCCCAGCGTCCGCTATACGACAGAGCGAGCGTCAGGGTCATTCGGCGATTTTCCGCCGTGTCCTGCTTGGTTTCTGCGAGGGCCGTCTCGCATGTGTCGGGCAGTTCGGAGAGGGCGCCGATGGTGCGGAGCTTGACGCCGTTTTCCATGAGGGTATCTCGCTCTTTCTGCACCGTACTTACGAGCAGTTCCATCAGCGCGTTGATTTCCGCGTCCGGGCGCTCCCAGTTCTCGGTGCTGAACGTGTAGAGCGTAAGAAAGTCGACCCCCAATTCAGCACAGGCTTCGGTGATCTCACGGACGGAAGTAACCCCCTCGTGGTGTCCTGTGGCGCGCGGCTGGCCACGCTCTTGCGCCCAGCGCCCGTTGCCGTCCATGATGCAGGCAATGTGGGTAGGCAGCGGCCCGCGCTCTTTCAGCGCCTGCTGCCGCTGCTGGTCGTGCTTCTCCGAAGCGTCGGACGGGGCCGACGCGTCCGTCGTGTGCCGGGTCGATGCCATAGAACTGGGTGTCTCCGACCAATGCATGCGAGACGGGGCGTCTGTCCGCCCCCTACCTCAAAGCTTTTCTGCGCGGCTGCGCCTTGCTCACCTCGCCGCGCTGCCGTTCGCCTGTGCGCGAGGCCTGTACGGGGCAACAGGATCGTAACCTACGGGCAGCCGCCGCGAAGGTCAACGGCGCGGGATGCACATTTTTCGTCAACTGCAGGTCCGGCGTGGGCCGCCATTTCGCCAGAACCATTTCGCCAGAACCATTTCGCCAGAACCATTTCGCCAGAACCATTTCGCCAGGAGGCGCGGCCACCGGCCCATTCAGGGCCCAGGCCGAGCTCGCGCTAAAGCCGCAGAATGTCGTTGAAGATCAGGAACGCCATGAAGCCGATCAGCAGGATCATGCCCACCTGCTGTGCCACGAGCCGCACCCGCACCGAGGGGCGCCGGCGGGTCACTGCCTCGTAGATCAGGAACAGCAGTTGCCCCCCATCGAGCGCCGGAATGGGCAGGATGTTCATGATGGCCAGCGTGATGGAGAGGGCCGCTACGAGGCGCCAGTACGGGATGGAGCCAGCCGAGGCCGCCTCGCTCGTGACCTGGGCAATCATGACTGGCCCTCCGAGGCTGTCGGTCAGGCTGTCTCGCCCCTCAATGATGCGCTTCAGGGTAACGACAATGGTTCGGCCGTAGCCCCAGGTTTCCGCCGCGCCCGCCGACAGGGCTTCCAGCGGGCCGTACGATCGGGTTTCCACCCCAAATTCCTCAAAGAGCACCTTCTGAGTCACGGGACTTCCGCCTGGCCCCCGCACCCCAAGCAGGTAGCGGTCCCGCTCCTCGTCGTATTCTGCCGCCACGCGCGCTGTCAGAATGCGGCCGTTGGCCGTCTCGCGCACCAGACGAGAGGCCCCCGGGTCCGACCGTGCGCCCACCAGCGAGTCTGGCCGGAACCACCGAAGTGTGACCGGCGCGCCTTCTGCCTGCTGCACCCGGGCGCTCATCTCGTTCCAAAACCGAATGGTGTCGGCCTCAATCCCCACGACGCGGTCTCCGGTCTGCAGCCCGGCCGAGTCGGCAGGCGTTCCCTGTACCACCCCGCCGATCAGCGGCGGCTGAAAGCCCAGGCCCGGAAAATACTGCGAGGGCTGCTCGGTGTCGCGGGCCCGGCTGAGGCGCGAAATAATGTTGGGGGGGCCCACAAGGGTGGTGTCCCGGCCCGCTCGTAGCACCATGATGGTGAGCGTGTCCGATGCGACGAGCGACGACGGGGTCATCTGGTCGAAGCGCTCGAACGACTGTCCATTTACCTTCAGAATTCGGTCGCCCGTGCGCAGCCCCACGTCGTGCGCCACCGATCCCTCCTGCACGTACACCTGCGTCACGTTTTCGGCCGGAATGTACGTGTCGCCTTCGCTCCATCGAATGCCCCCGAAGATCGCGATGGCAAGGATGGCGTTAAAGATTACCCCCGCGCTGATCACGATAATGCGCTGCCACACCGGCTTGGCCCGGAACTCCCACGGATTGGGGGTGCTTTCCGTGTGGTCGGTGTCGAGACTCTCGTCGATCATGCCGCTGATTTTGACGTACCCGCCGAGGGGCGTGGCCCCGACCGCGTACTCGGTCGCGCCGTACGTGCGGCCCAGGATGGTGGGGGGAAAGCCGATGGAAAACCGCTCCACCCGCATCCCAAAATACTTGGCGGTGAGGAAGTGGCCCAGTTCGTGTACGAACACCAGTATGGTGAGCGCCACCAGGAACCACAGGGTGGACGAAAGGAGGCTGATGAGAACGTCCATGTAACACGAGGACTGACCGAATAACCACGGCTGTCGCGCGACGTAGACGACAGCAATCGAAAAGAGCCGTACTTTAATTTCGCACAGGGAGGGCGAGTTCCTCTGTCCGCTCTCGCGCTCGTGCGTCGGCCCTCACAAGCCCCTCCAGGCTGGGCTCCGACTGAAGGGGCTGGCGCTCCAGGACCGCCTCCACCGCCCGCGGGATGTCCGCAAACCCAATGTCTTCGTCGAGGAAGCGCTGCACGGCCACCTCGTTGGCGGCGTTGAGGACCGCGGGCGCCGTTCCGCCAGCCTCCAGGGCCTCGTAGGCGAGGCGCAGGCACGGAAACTTCTCGTCGTCGGGGCGCTGAAAGTCGAGCCGCGACAGAGAGCTCCAGTCCAGGCGCTCGTGCGGCGCCGGCCAGCGCGCCGGATGGCTGAGGGCGTACTGGATGGGCACCTTCATGTCGGGCACGCCCAACTGCGCCTTCACCGCGCCGTCGTCAAACGCAACCATCGAGTGCACGATGGACTGCGGGTGCACCAGCACCTCAATCTGATCGACGGCGAGGTCGAACAGCCATTTGGCCTCGATCACTTCCAGGCCTTTGTTCATCATGGTGGCCGAATCGATTGTGATTTTTGGGCCCATCGACCAGTTGGGGTGGTCGAGCGCCTCGCTCACCGTTACGTCCGCAAATGAGTCGGCCGGGCGGTCCCAGAACGGCCCGCCCGACGCGGTGAGCACCACCTCCTCCACGCGGCGCTCCGCCTCCCCAGCCATGCACTGGAAGATGGCAGAGTGCTCGCTGTCGACCGGCAGCAGCTCGCCGTCCCCGTCCGCCAGGGCCTGGTCCACGAGCGTCCCGCCCACCACCAGGGTTTCCTTGTTGGCCAGCGCCACCTGCTTGCCCGCCTGTAAGGCAGCAAGCACGGGGCGCAGCCCGGCAAACCCCACCACTGCCCCCATCACCACGTCCACGTCTGGGCGAGTGGCCGCCGCACACAGGCCGTCGGTTCCCGTCTGGATCTGCACCTCGGGCCCGTCGGGGGACAGCTCCTGCTTCAAGGCCTCCGCACGCTCGGGCGCTCCCACGGCCACCTGCGCGGGGCGAAATTCACGGATCTGCTCGGCAAGGCGCTCCACGTTGCGGCCACAGGTGAGGGCGCGCACATCGAACCGATCGGGGAAGAGACGCACCACCTCAAGGGTTTGTGTGCCCACGGAGCCGGTCGCTCCCAGAATGGAAAGTCCACGCGGCGCGGCGGCACTGGCCTGTCCGTTCTGTGGGGTCTGCATCGTCGACATTGTCATCCGTGGGAAAGTGCGATCCGTGGCGAAACGACGTGCGGGGGCGGTTGGGGAGCCGGGAGCCGCGGCCGGTGGGGATGGGCGAGGGAAACGTCCATCTTGGGGACGGCGTAGAACGCCCCGATGTCCTACCAGGAGCCGCGCCTGCTTTCTGGGAACGAGCCTGCTCCCCGCGGCTTTGCTTGCCTCCTGACGCGACACGCCTTCCCGGCGCCCCTTTCTCGGCCCATGCCCGCCCTTCGTCTCCTGTCTCTGGCCCTGGCCCTGCTGCTGGCCGGCGTTCCTGCCAGTCCCGCCTCTGCGCAAGACTCCGACAGTACCCAGTTGCGGCGGTTCCAACGGGCCAACGCCCTGATGCGGTCCGGCGACCCCAAGCGGGCCATTCCGTTGCTGGAAGCCCTGCACACAGAGGCGCCCCAGAATGCGGCCTTTTACCGGAAACTTAAGGACGCGTACGAGAGCCTCAAGCGCTACGACGCGGCCCTCCGGCTGGTGGACGCCCGCATCGGAGACTCTCCCACGGTGCCGCTGCTGACGGAGAAGGCCCGGCTGCAGTACCAGAAGGAGGCCGTGCAGGCGGCCAATGCCACCTGGGACCGCGCCCTGCGCCTGGCCCCAAACACGTCCCAGACCTACCGGACCGTCTACCAGACCCTGGTCAACCTTCGCCACTTCCAAAAGGCCATTTCGGTGCTCAAGAAAGGGCGCTCCACCCTCAACCAGCCCGAGGCGTTTCGCCCCGAGTTGGCCTATCTGTACGGCCTCGACGGCCAGTTCCGCAGAAGCATGCGCGAGTACGTGGCGCTGCTCGCCGACGCTCCGGAGCGGGGGGGATACGTGAAGGACCGCCTCCGGACCTTTGTGGAGCAGGATCAGGGCCTGGCGGCCAGCATTTCGGTCCTGGAGGCCGCCGTGGAAGACGCCCCCCTGAACCGGGCGTACCGGGAGCTGCTGGCCTGGCTGCACATGGAGCGAAACGACTACGCCGCGGCGCTCGACGTCTACCGCGCCCTCGACCGCCTCGAACAACAGCAGGGGCGCCTTCTGTACCGGTTTGCCCAGAAGGCCGCGGACGCGCAGCGGTTCGGCGTGGCCACCCGGGCCTGCGCGGCCGTGCTGGATCGCCATCCGAATGCGGACGTAGCGCCCAGCGCCCGTCTCACCCTCGGCTCGCTGTACCGGCAGTGGGCCTCGCTGGAGACGGACACGACCACGGCCGCCCAGGATTCGGCCCGCTACGAGCGCGCCCGATCGGCCTACACCACTTTTCTGCGGTCGCATCCGGGCCACCCGGACCGCCCGAAGGGACTGCTCAAGCTGGGCACCCTGCAGCTCGACGTTTACCACGCCCCCGAAGAGGCCGCAGCCACCTTTGAAGAGCTGGTCTCGAACCACCCGCAAACCACAGCCGCCGCGCAGGGGCAGTACCACCAGGCGCGTGTGGCCCTCTTCCAGGACCACCTCCGCCGCGCCCGCCTTCTGTTTTCGCGCCTGGCCGAGCGTGCGCAAGACAGCGACCTTGCCGACCGCGCGCGGTACGAACTGAGCCTGCTCCACTTCTACCAGGGCGAGTTCGATGCCACTGCGGCCCGGGCCGACGCAATCAGCCAAGACCCCGCGGCCGACGTGGCCAATGACGCAATCGAGCTCAAAACCCTGCTCCAGGAGAACCGCGGCCCCGACTCGCTCGATGCTGCGCTGCAGATCTACGCACAGGCCCGGCTGCACCAGCGCCAGCGAGCCTACCGCACGGCGCTCGCCCAGCTCGACACCCTCGTGCAGGAGCACCCTCGCCACCCGCTCGCCGACAATGCGCGCTTTCAGCGGGGCACGGTTCACCTCGCCCGGCGCGATACCGCCGCGGCCCTGTCCGCCTTCCGCTCCGTGCCCGAGCGCCATCCCCGCAGCCCGTACGCCGACCGCAGTCTGTTCCGGGTGGGCGAATTGCTGGAATCGAGCGGGCGCCCTGCCGCGGCCGCCTCCACCTACAGCCGCCTTCTCACCGAGTACCCCAGCTCGCTCCTTGCCGGCAAGGCCCGAGGACGCCTGCGCGCCCTGCCCGCCCCGCAAGGATAACCTCCGCCGCCCCCTCTCCGGTCTGCCCCGGCTCCGCCATGCCCTCCACTCCGTCCCGCCGGACCTTCCTCAAGCACGCCGGCCTCCTGTTGGCTGGCTCCTCCCTTGGGCTTTCCGCCGCGCCCGCGCAGGACCTCCTCATCCCGATGGATGAGGACCAGGCGGACCACCTGAAGGCGTACGGGGCCGTCTACGCCGCCCTTCAGGACGGACAAACTGTCGACTGGCTCTTGAATTACCGGGGTGGCTCGTTCTTGACGACCGCCACGCCCCGCATTCAGCGCGCGCTGCAGGTGCGGGGCGTCTCCGCCCGCCGCCTCTCTGCCAGCAACGCCGCCACCCTCCTCTCCACGGTGGAAGCCGACGGCAGCAACAAGGCGGTGGTGCCCCTCGAAAAAGCCCCCGACATTGCCGTCTACGCCCCCGAGGGCGCCGTCCCCTGGGACGATGCGGTGCGCCTGGCCCTGGAGTACGCCGAGGTGCCTCACGACGTCATCTACGACGCCGAAATTCTCAACGGGAAGCTCTCGTCCTACGACTGGGTCCATCTCCACCACGAGGACTTCACCGGCCAGTTCGGCAAATTTATCCGCTACCGCAACGAGCCCTGGTACATCCAGAAGCAAAAACGGGCCGAGGCCGCCGCCGAAACGTTCGGCTTCCGAAAGGTCAGCGACCTCAAGCTGGCCGTGGCCCAGCGCCTCAAGCAGTACGTCTCGCAGGGCGGCTTCCTGTTCTCGATGTGCTCCGGCACCGAAACCTTCGACATTGCCCTGGCCGCCCACCAGACGGATGTAGTCCCGGCGCCCTACGACGGCGACCCGGTGGATCCCGACGCGCTCCAACGGCTCGATTTTGACAACACGCTCGCCTTTCGCAACTTCACGCCCAACCTCAACGCCCGCGAGTATTCGCACTCAAACATCGACGTGGGGCCGCCCCCATCCGAGATGCGCGATCCGTCCCTCGACTACTTTACGCTCTTTAACTTTAGCGCTAAATGGGACCCGGTGCCGACCATGCTCACCCAGAACCACGTGGCCACAGTCAAGGGCTTCGTGGGGCAGACCACCGCCTACAGCGAAGACGTGCTGAAAGAGGACGTGGTGGTGCTGGCCGAGGCGCCGGACCGCCCGCAGGTGCGCTACATTCACGGCACGCACGGAACGGGCACGTTCACTTTTTACAGCGGCCACGACCCGGAAGACTACCAGCACTTCGTGGGCGACCCGCCGACGGACCTGTCGCTCCACCCCAATTCGCCCGGCTACCGGCTCATCCTCAACAACATTCTCTTCCCGGCCGCCAAGAAGAAAAAGCGAAAGACCTGAAGATCTTATTTTCTAATTTGTTTGTTTCTTATTTCTCTACTTTATCTCCTTGAACCTCAACTTGCGTTTTATTTTTAACTACTAATCTCGTATACAACAAGTTGGCTTCGATGTTTTAGCCCCCACCTCTTAGCCGTGCCCTCCCAACCCTTGAACACCCTTCAAATGTCGTCTCCCAAACCCGTCGCCCACTCCCACTGCAAGATGACCGAAATCGTGTTGCCCAACGACACGAATGGGCTGGGCAACATGATGGGGGGCCGGCTGCTGCACCTGATGGACAAGTGCGCGGCCATCTCGGCCCAGCGGCACGCCAACCGCATCTGCGTAACCGCCGCCGTGGACAACGTGGAGTTCCAGTCGGCCATCAAGGAGGGCGAGGTGGTCGTGATTGAGAGCCACGTCAACCGCGCATTCCGTACCTCGATGGAGGTGGAGCTGAACGTGCGCGCCGAAAATCCCCTTGCGGAGACGGAGCGGGCGTCCAACCGTGCGTTTTATACGTATGTGGCGCTGGACGATGCAGGCACCCCAGTGCCCGTCCCGGATGTGCGTCCCGAGACGGAGGCGGAGCGTGCCCGATACGAAGCCGCGGCCAAACGACGCGATATCCGCCTCGTCCTGGCCGGTCGGCAATCGTTGGACCAGGCGTCCAGCCTTATGGACGACATGCTGGCGGCTCTGCAACGCTCCACCGACGCTGCGGGATGATGGCCCTTGACGACACGACGGAGACCGATGGGCGGCCCGCTCTCTCGCTCGCTTTCGGGGTTGCCCCCTCGTGCCTTGTCCCCTCGCGCCTTGTCCCCCCGCGCTTTGCCCTCCACGCCTGGACCCTCGCCGCACTGGTCCTGGCGGCGCTCGGGGGAGGCGGCACGCCCGCCGAAGCCCAGCGGCAGCCCGGAGCGCTGGGCCTGGGCTTTCAGGTAGGGCGCCCGGGCGGCCTCGCGGTCAAGTGGTACCGCCCCGCCCCCGTGGCCTACGACGCGGTGCTGAAAACTGATGTCCACGAGGTTGCTGTGGTGCACCTCCACCGGCTGTGGGAACAACCCCTCCCCGACTCGCCCCTGCACTTTTATCTCGGCCCCGGGCTCGTGGGCGGCGCGGACCGCCTCGGGCGCAATCCCCGGCTTCGCCTGGGCCTCAGCACCGAAGCTGGACTCAATTTTTACGCCGAACGGTTCGAGGTCTTCTTGCATCTGACGCCCACCCTCCGCTTCTTGCCCACCAACCGCGTCACGCTTGACGGCAACGTGGGCCTTCGCTACTACCTTCGCACTCCCTGAGACCTTCGCGCCTCTGTTCTCTCCATGCTCTTCACCCGCGTCCTCATTACCGGAGCCAACGGCCTGCTGGGACAGGCCCTGGTGCGCCGGCTGGGGCCGGACGCCGACTATGCCGTCCTCGCCACGGCCCGCGACGAGGCGCCCCGCTTCGAGGAGGGGCTGTGCCGCTACGCGCCCCTGGACGTAACCCAGCCCCGCGAGATTGCCGATGCGTTCGAGGACTTCGGGCCCACCGTGGTGGTCAACTGCGCCGCCTTGTCCGACGTGGCCGCGTGCGACGCGCACCGCAGCGACGCGTGGGCCGTCAATGCCCGCGCCGTCAAGTCCCTGGCCAAGCAGTGCCGCCAGACCGGCGCTCGGCTCGTCCACGTGTCGTCCGACTTCGTGTTCAACGGCAAGCGCGGCCCCTACGACGAAACGGCGCGCCCCGACCCCGTCAATTACTACGGCCGCTCCAAGCTTGCCGGCGAGAATCACCTGCGCGCAGCCGGGCGGGCCCGCTGGGCCCTCGTCCGCACCGTGCTGTTGTACGGGCCCGCCCGTGCCCTCGGCCGCTCCAACATCGTCCACTGGATTGTCGACCAGCTGTCGCAGGGCAAACCGCTTCACATGGTGGACGACCAGTACCGCACCCCGACCTACGTCGACGACCTGGCCGACGGCATTGAACGGATCGTGGCCCGCGAAGAGGACGGCATCTACCACCTCTCCGGGCCCGATTTGGTGTCGATCTACGACCTGGCCTGTACCGTGGCCGATGTCTTCGACCTCGACGCCTCGCGCATCACCCCGGTCGCCAGCGACTTCTTCGAGGACGACGTGGAGCGCCCTGCACGCACGGGGTTCGTCCTCGACAAAGCCCGCGCGGACCTCGACTACGCCCCGCGCTCCCTCGAAGAGGGCCTTCGCGCCCTCCGGAGCCACCGGACGTAGCGTCCTCTGCCCCAAGCCCGCCCTTCTTCTCTCTGCCTGTTCCCATCCCTCCCCCAACTGATGCTCGACCTCGACACCGTCCGCACCCACCCGCGCCGCGTACAGGAAGCCCTCCGGGCCAAGGGCACGGGCTCGCCCGACCTTGTGGACACGCTCCTGGAGGTGGACGAGACGCGCCGCCGCGCCATCACGGAGCTGCAGGAGGCGCAGGCGCGCCAGAACGACCTGTCGCAGCAGATCGGCACCCTCAAGCGCGAGGGCAAGGACGCCGAGGCGGAGGCGATCATCGAACAAACGAGCGCGCTGAAGGAGACGATCAAGCGCCTGGAGGACGAGGTGCAGGCGGCGGAAGAGAAGCAGGAGGCGCTCGTGCTGAAGCTCCCCAACCTCCCGCACCCCAGCGTGCCGGTGGGCACCGACGAGGACGACAATGAGGTGGAAGAGACGTTCGGCGAGAAGCCCGCCTTCGACTTCGAGCCCGCGCCGCACTGGGACCTGGCCGCCCGCCATGCCCTCGTGGACCTGGAACGGGGCGCCAAGGTGACGGGAAGCGGCTTCCCGTTCTACCTGGGCAAAGGGGCCCGCCTGCAGCGCGCCCTCCTGAACTTCTTCCTGGACCGCGCCCGCGAGCGGGGCTACACCGAGATGCAGGCCCCACTCTTTGTCAACCCGGAAAGTGCAAAGGGCACCGGCCAGTTGCCCGACAAGGACGACCTGATGTACGACATCCCACGCGACGACTTCTACCCCATTCCCACCGCCGAAGTCCCGGTTACCAACTTCCACCGCGACGAGATTCTCTCGGCCGACGACCTGCCGCGCCAGTACTGCACCTACTCGCCCTGCTGGCGCCGCGAGGCCGGCAGCTACGGCGCCGATGTGCGCGGCCTGAACCGCCTGCACCAGTTCGACAAAGTGGAGCTCGTCCGCATTGTGCACCCCGACGAGAGCTACCGGGCGCTCGACGAGCTGCTGGCCGACGCCGAGAGCGCACTCGACGCCCTGGGCCTGCCCTACCGGCGCCTCCTCATGTGCACCGGCGACATGGGCTTCACCCAGGCCAAGGTGTACGACCTGGAGGTGTGGAGCGCCGCGCAGGAGCGCTGGCTGGAGGTCTCTTCCGTCTCCAACTTCGAGGCCTTCCAGGCGCGCCGCATGCAGATCCGCTACCGCCCGGAGCCGGAGGCCAAGCCCGAGCTCGTGCACACGCTCAACGGCAGCGGCCTCGCCTTCCCCCGCGTCCTGGCCGCCCTTCTCGAAAACAACCAGCAGCCCGACGGCTCCATCGAACTGCCAGAGGCACTCCACCCCTACACCGGGTTTGCCCGAATTGGGAGAGACGAGTAACCCATAGAGCTTGGTTCGTGAGGCCTGTCTGCTGCCTCCCGATCACGCATTACGCGTCACGCCGATACGCCCTTTCGCACTACGCCTCTACCCGCTCCGGCTCGCCCTGCAGAAAGGCCTCGGCGCGGCGCACCATTTCTTCACTGCCGATAAAGAGCGGCGTGCGCTGATGGAGCTTCTCCGGCGTTTTTTCCAGAATGCGCTTATGCCCGTCGGACGCCGCCCCGCCGGCCTGCTCCGCGATGAAGCCCATCGGGTTGGCCTCGTACATGAGTCGCAGCTTGCCCTCGGGGCTGCCCTCCGTGGCCGGATACATGTAGATGCCCCCCTTCAGTAGATTGCGGTGAAAGTCCGACACAAACGACCCGATGTAGCGCGTCTTGGCCGGCCGGTTGGTCTCCGGGTCTTGCCGCTGCAGCCAGTCGAGATATTCGCGCAACCCCCCCTCGAACGAGTGGTAGTAGCCGCTATTGATGGAAAAGATGCGGCCCCGGTCGGGCGTCTGCAGGTCCGGGTGCGAGAGCAAAAACTCCCCAATCGACGGGTCGAGCGTGAAGCCGTTCACGCCGTTGCCGGTGGTGTACACCAGCATGGTGGAGGAGCCGTACACGACGTAGCCGGCCGCCACCTGCTCGGTGCCGGGCTGCAAGGCCGCTTCCGGGTCCGGCTTCTCTTCGTCGTACTCGTCCGGCAGGCGGTAGATGCTAAAGATGGTGCCCACCGACACGTTCACGTCGATGTTGGAGGAGCCGTCGAGTGGGTCGAGCAGCACGATGTACGTGCCATCTCCTTCCTGCGAGACGCTGCTGAGGGGGATGGCCTCCGCGTGCTCCTCCGATCCGATGAGGCAGCACTCCCCGCCTCGGCGCAGCGCCTGCACGAACTCGCGGTGGGCCAGGGCATCCATTTTTTGTTGTACCTCGCCCTGCACGTTGGTGGTGCCGGTGCTGCCGTAGATATCGATCAGCCCCGCGCGGCGCATGTCGCGGTTCACGATTTTGGCCGCGAGGCTGATGTCGCGCAGAAGGCGCGAAAAGGCCCCCGTGGAATGGGGAAACGCGTCCTGCCGTTCGATAATGAATTGCTCCAGGGTTTTGAACGTCCCCAGTTCCCCTTCCGGGGAGCCGTCGCCAGCGTGGGACGAGGCGCCGTCCGGTCGCACGTGTCCAGTCATGGGTATGTGCCAAGTTGTGGAGTCAGAAAAAAAGAGGTGCCCGTCGTCGTGCTACAACATACAAGTATTTGGAAGCGGTTCCAACTTTTTGGCGCACGGCCGGGGGTGTCTCCGGGAGGCCGCGGCGGGCCGGGAGGGGACCCGTTGCGGCTGTACACCGGCCGGTGCAGGCCAGGGGCTGTGCCGGGCGCAAGGGACATAGTGGAGGACCGCACAATCCGAAGATCTGAACATCCCGAGGGGCTTTCCCAAGACCGAGGGCACAGATGGGCGCGCCGCCCTCCGGCTGGGCCACCGAATTACAAGAGGGGAGGTAGCTCAAGCTGATTGGCGATGCGCCGCGTGTTGGGGGCCTCCGCCGTGCCCCGGTCCAGGTCCGCAAGCATTCGCGTCAGGTCCGAGGGCGTATCCACATCATACCACGGCGGCAGGACGGTCAGCCGCGCGGTGGTGCGATCGACCCGGGCCAGAGTGTCAGAAAACACCTGCGCGTGGCTGTACGACATGTCCTCGAACAGCTGCGGGTAGTACGCGCTCATGCCCACGAGGTAGAACCCTCCGTCCTCAGTGGGCCCGAGGCACAGGGCCTCTGGCGTCTCCAGCGCGTGCTCGGCCTGCTTTAAGAAGGGCACCGGCAGGGTGGGATGATCCGTCCCCAGCAGCAGCGCCCGGTCGTAGCCGGCGCGTAGGGTATCGGCGAAGGCCGTGCGCATCCGCGCGCCCAGCCCGTCCCCCGACTGTGGGTGTAGGGACACGTCGTTCGGCAGCCCCTCGAAGCCATTGTCGGGGAGCGGAGGTGCCACGTAGAGCCGCACGGCCATCTTGAGCGGACGAACGGCCCGCAGCGTGTCGCGCAGAAACGCCGTGTAAAGCCGCGCCGCGTTCGCCGGGCTCAGGGCCGGCGTGAGCCGGGTCTTCACAGCCCCGGGCCGGGGCACCTTGGCAAAGACGAGAAGGGCCGTGTCCATGGCGCTGGAACCGGGGAAAGCAGCGTGAACGCTGCCGCGCCCCCCGCAGCTACCGCATCCGCTGCAGGGTGTCGCGCAACGTGTCCAGGGCGTAGTCGATGTCCGCCTCCGTGGTTCCCGCCCCCAGCGAAAACCGCACCGCGGCGGAGGCAGTGGGGCGGTCGAGCCCGAGGGCGGAGAGGACGTGGCTCGGCTCCAGAGCGCCGCTCGTGCAGGCCGAGCCGGCGGAGACGAGGACGCCCTGCATGTCGAGGTTCAAGATCAGCATCTCCCCATCCAGCGGATCGGCGGAGGGGCCGTCCGGGGGAAACGCCACGTTCACAACGTGAGGGGCAACGGGCGCCTCGCCAACGGGGGTGTTGAGGCGGTAGGGCCCCGGCACCGCGTCGTCAAGCCCGTCCACCAGACGCTCCTGGAGGTGCGCAAGGCGCTCGGCTCGCGCCTCGGCGCGTGCGGCAGCCCGCTCCAGCGCGTCCGCCAGCCCCACCGCCCCGGGCACATTCTCGGTGCCGCCCCGGCGGTCTCGTTCCTGCGACCCGCCCTGCAAGAGCGGCCCGAGGTCCACCCCGTTGCGCACGTACAGCACGCCCGTGCCCTTCGGGCCGTAAAACTTGTGGCCGGAGAGCGAAAGCAGATCCACCCCGAGGGCGTCTACGTCCAGCGGCTGCAGCCCCGCTGCCTGCACCGCGTCGCAGTGCAACAAAACATCGTGGGACTCGCAGATGTCCGCAATGGCCGGGATTTCCGTCTGCACCCCCGTTTCGTTGTTGGTGTGCATGAGGGAGACGAGGGCCGTCTGGTCGTCAAGCGCCGCGCGGACCTGCTCGGGCGAGACGGCCCCGTGCGCGTCCGGCGTCAGGATCTGCACCGGGTGTCCCTCTTCGGCCAGGCGCTCCGCGGGCCGGAGGACTGCCTCGTGCTCGGCGGCGGACGTCACAAGGCCGGCACGCGTATCGCCCTCCGAGGCCGCCCGCAGCACGCCTTTCAGGGCCAGATTGTCGGCCTCGGTGCCGCCGCTGGTAAACACGACCTCACTGGACTCTGCGTTCAGGCAGGCCGCCACCTGCTCGCGCGCCTGCTCCAGTGCCACCCGCGCCTGCCGGCCCAGTTGGTGCACCGACGAGGCATTTCCGTACTCCTCCAGCAGGTACGGCGTCATCGTCTCCAGCACCTCCGGATCGAGCGGGGTGGTGGCGGCATGGTCGAGATAGACGCGCTCCATGTGCAGCGTCGGAAGGGCCGATGTGAGTTGAAATGCGTATGCTATACGCGACGCGGGGCCTGCTGATTCAGCCCTGGTGGGGCGGGCCGGCAAGGGCCACAGAGTTTTGGTGCTCCGGCCACGAACAATCGCGCGGAGCGTCGCATTCACGCCCCAGTTCCAGCACTCATGCCCCCGTTCCGCCGTCCTCCTGCACCGTCCACGGCGCACGCCCCCCTGCGCCCCCACCGTATGGACAAACTCGTCGTTCACGGAGACTCGTCCCTCACCGGACCGCTCACCGTCGGAGGGTCCAAAAACACAGCCCTCCCCCTCATGGCCGCCACCCTTCTGGGAGACGGCCCCTCGACCATCACCAACGTTCCGGACCTGCGCGACGTGCGCACCTTCTCGAAGGTGATTCGCTACGGCGGGCCGTCGGTCACATTCGATCCGAAGGCGCACACGCTGTCCGTCGACGCCACGGCGCTGGAGACCCCCGTCGCGCCCTACGAGATGGTGAAGAAGATGCGCGCCTCGTTTTACATGCTGGGGGCGCTGCTGGGGCGGTGCGGGCGGGCCAAGGTGTCGCTCCCCGGCGGGTGTGCGTGGGGGCCGCGGCCGGTGGACCTGCACATCAAGGGCATGCGGGCGTTCGGGGCGGACATTGAGCTGGACGAGGGCTACGTGCATGCGTCCACGCCGCCGGGCGGGCTGGAGGGCGGCACCTTCCGCCTGGACCCGGTGAGTGTGGGCGCCACGATCAACCTGCTGCTGGCCGCTGTTACGGCGCGCGGCCCTTCCAAGATCGAAAACGCCGCCGCCGAGCCCGACGTGGTCGCGTTCGGCCGCGCCCTGCAGGAGATGGGCGCACAGATCGACGGCCTGGGCACCCGCACCCTCGAGGTTCAGGGCGTCGACCGGCTGCGGAGCGGCACCTTCCGCAATACGCCGGACCGGATTGAGCTCGGCACGTTTCTCCTGATGGCGGCGACGGCGAGCCCGCCGGGCACGCCAGTCAAAATCCGCAAGGGGACCCACGAGCACCTGGGCCCGGTCTTTAAGGACAAACTGGCCGCAACGGGCGTCGACGTGTCCTACGACGACGAGACCGTCACCGTAACCCGCCCCGACACGCTCCGCCCCGTCTCCATTGAGACGGCGCCCTTCCCTGGCTTCGCCACCGATCTACAGGCGCAGTGGACGGTCTTGCTGGGCACGACCGACGGCACGGCCACCGTCACGGATACGATCTACGACGACCGCTTTAAGCACGTGCCGGAGCTGCAGCGGCTGGGCATGGAAATCGGGGTGGACGGCAACACGGCAACGGTCCGCGGCGGCACGCCCCTGCAGGGGGCCAAGGTGATGAGTACGGACCTGCGCGCCAGCGTGTCGCTGGTGATGGCGGGCATGATTGCCGAGGGCCGTACGGATGTGCTGCGCGTTTACCACCTCGACCGCGGATACGAGGCGCTGGAGGACAAGCTCGGCGCGGCCGGCGTGTCCATTCACCGAGAGGCGTACGACGAGTTTGCGGAGCCGGAGCGGGAATCCGTCGCGGAGTAGTCCTGCGGCCCCGCCGTCTGAACGCCCGGCGCCGACAGCTGAGGAGAAAGCAACCTGGGAGAAAGCGACCTGGGATGAGCCGACCTGGGTCAAAACGACGCGTTCAGTTGCACCCGTACGGTGTGGAGGGGATCGGCCGTGGCGGGCGCGCGCCCGTCGTAGTTGAGGGTGGCACGCAGGTTGTCGGTGAGGGCGTAGCGCCCCTGCAGCCCCCAGAGGGCCGAGGTGCCAGGGCCGCGGCCGTCTGTCAGTTCAAACTGGGCCTGCCCGACGGCCGCCCCCGTCAGGTCCACGTGCGCCAGTTCGGCGGTGGCGGTGAGGCGCAGCCGACCGGCGCGGCGCCAGGTAAGCTCCACCGGCACTTTCAGCAGGTCGGCGCGGCGTCCCTTGGCCCGGTCCCGCTTCTGCGCGTAGACGCCCGAGGCGGTCACCTCCACCGTACGGGTGGGACGGTAGGAAGCGCTCGGCCGCACACGCAGGGTGCGGATGTCGAAGCTGCGGGCCTCGTCGAACGCTTCGCTCTGCACCCGGTCTTGCTCCACCGTTCCCGCAAGCCGCAGGTCCCACGCGCGGGCAGGGCGGACCCGCCCCTCCACCGTCCACCGGTCCAGAAAGCGTCGTTCGGCCCCGGCGGCCCGCTCGGTAAGGCCGCGCACCTGGCGCCACGACGCATCGAGCCCGTACGCCCGCCGCGTCCGAAACAGCTCCACGCGCTGCTGCAGCCGCATTGCCCCGTCGATGGTGCGACCGGCCTGCCGAAAGCGCGCCAGGTTGAGCCGATAAATGCGGCCCGGGCGCTCCGTGCGGCTCTGCTCGCGCACCTCAATCTCCGTCTCGGTGGTGACGTGGCGCAGCCCCCGCTGCCACCACGCCTCGGCACGGGGCCACAAGCGGCGCGGCCGGAGCGTCAGGCGGGTGCGCGCCTCCAGGTCCACCACCGATTCGAGGGTGTCGGAGGGCACGAACCGCTGCACGTAGGTGCCCTCGTTGGGAGTGGTCTCCGGCACAAACTCGTCGAGCTGCTGGAGGCCGTCGTCGTTCGCATCGCGCCACACGAAGCGGCCCCGGCCGGGCGTCGTCTGGACGTAAATTTCTTGCTGGATGGGGGTGCGCTCGGTCGCGGCGTCGTAGAAGAGGCGCAGGTCGACGGCGCGATCGAGGGGGCGGGCCTGCCCGTCCACCTGCAGGATCACCGACTCGGTCTCACGGCGGCGTTCCGTGCGGCGGAACAGATCGGTGACAGAGCGACGCCGCACGCCGCCGCGCACGGAGGCCCGGTAGGGCGCGTCCGGGTCGTAGGCCACCTCCGTCTGGGCCGTCCAGGCGCGGGTGGCATCGCGCAACCGCCCCGCCGCCACGCCGTCCTCGGAGCGGTACTCCAGGCTGCCGGTGGCGCGGAGGGGGCCCGTCTCGTACGACAGGCCCGGGCGCACCTCCCAGAACCGAAACGACCCGTCGGCAAGGCTGTCCGCCGCCTGCACGCGCTGGCGGCGCGTCTCCCGCTCCACCGTCACCCGCGGCACCAGGCGGCCGTTCAGCAGCGGCTGCCGCAGCGTTCCGCGGTGGCGCCACCAGGCCCCCTCAATGCCGCCCGGTCGGTCGGTGCTGGTAATGGCCACCGTCTGCAGCGAGAGACGCGGCCCGCCCCCTTCGGCAACCGACACTGCGCCGCGCCGCCGCCACGCCTCGAAGGCCGATCCCACGCGCAGCCGCCCCAGGCTTGCTTCCAGGCCGGACTCCTCCCCCCAGTCGAACGCCACCTGTGCCCGGTCCACCGTCTCTCCCCCGGCCTCCTGCAGGCGCTCCGGCAGGCCCGATCCGCTGCGCGACAGGTTCCACCGCCGCCCGTACTCCACGGGGCGCGTCGGGTCGAACGTGACGAAGTTTGGCCCGCGGTGCCAGCGCCGCACGCGCCCAGACACTGCGCCCAGCCCGTGCGCCCCAGCCGACAGGGGCTGTGGCGCCAGCCGCACATCGAGCGCGTAGGCGCGTCCACGATCGTTCCCAGCATCCAGGGACGAAAATCGGTTCTCGTCGTTGACCGACCCCGCCCACTCGCCCGACACCGTGAGGCCTGGAATCGGCTCCATCGCTCCCGTAACGTCGATCAGGCGCTGCCGGGTGGGCGCCGGGAGCGGCTGGGTCGGCGCGTACGCGCCCTCCTGCGCCCCCACGTACTCGTACACCACCCCGTTGGCCTGCGTCTCCGCCCGGCGGTAGGCCCCGGCGCCAGGCCCCACCCGCGCGAAGCGGACCCGAAAGACGGGCGTGCCGGGCGGAGGGGCCTCTTGCAGCGCCACAAACGCGGTGTCCCGCCCGCCGCCGGGTGCAGAAACGACGTCGCGGCGGTAGTGCACAAACGGCGCTTCCGGATCGAAGTCCACCCGTCGCGCCCCGCTCCGCACCGCCGGGTCGTCCCCCGCCCGGGCCAGCCGGAGCGAATCCTCGCGGGACAGGTCGAACGCCGCCTGAAAATCGCGCCCGTCGGCCTGGCGGATGACGGTGGCGCCCAGCGTGAGCCGCGGATCGCCCTCCGCGCTCCGCCACGCCTTCGCCGTGGCCCGCCCCCCCACCAGCGTGCGCGTGAACTGCGTGGTGGAATACTGAAACGCGACCGTGATGCGGCGGTCGTCGGTAATGAGGCGCGAAGACGTGAACGTGATTTCGGCCTGGGGATAGTCGATCACGTAGTCCTCCGTGCGCCCCCGCGCAAGCCGCTCGCCATCGAGGTACACCCGCTCGGACCCAGCGACGACGATGATGGCGTCCTCCCCGTTGCGGCCGCGAAGGCGGTAGGGGCCCTGCACCCCGTCGCGCGGCTCCAGGTCCTGCGTGCGAAACTGCCCGCGGCTCACCGCCCCGAACACTGTCACGTCGCCGCCCGCCAGGCCGGCACCGCGGCCCAGCCCGTCGCTGCGGAGCGCCGCCCCCTGCACCTTCTGCGTGAACTGCCCAAACGTACCGCCGTCAAGGTCCACCTCCACATCTCCGAGGCGGGCCTGCCCCTGCGGCGCCCCAATCTCCAGAAACACACGGTCGAAATTTTGGAGCCGCTGCGTGGTGCCCTCCGGCTGGATGGGCGTATTTTCGTCGGTCAGGAGGGCGCGCACGAACACGCTATCGGCCACCTCGCCCTGGAGCTGCAGGCGAAGGCCCGACTCCACGCGCACGTCGCGCTGCGTGCCCCCCACGAGGCCGCGTGAGAGCGAGCCGCTGCGCTGCAGGTCGATGCCCTCGAACGGATCGAACCCCGTGGAGGCGGGCGCCTCCTCCTCTTCCACCACCGCCACGGTGGACGAGTCGGCCGTGCGGCTGCTGTCGGGCGCCCGGCGGCGGTACACGTCCTCGAACGCGAACGGGTAGGTGCGGTAGCTGGCGATGAGGGTGTCTCGGGCGCGCACAAGATCGGCCCGATCGATCCAGAGGCGTCCACGCCGGGCATCGAGGCGGTACTCGGAGGTATCGAGCCGTGTGGGCCCAACCCAGATGCGCTCGGTGCCCGGCAGCACGAAGGGCCGCAGCGCGTAGGGCTGGGGCTGGAACGTGTCGAGGGTGTCGCGGTGGCGGCCCAGGCGGTCCAACCCGGGCGAAGGATCCTGGGCCACCGCCGACCCGGCCCAGCAGAGCACCCCGATGCTCCAGAGCAGCAGGGCCCGACCGATGGGTGCAGCGTAGGTCACGAAGACGAAGCTCCGGGCGGAAGCGAAGCGGCGACCGCGCAACGGGCCTCGGCGCGGGGTCGTACAAACCTTCAGCGCGCCCGGACGATCCCGCGACCGGCCGCATGCGCGTCGACGAACTCCAACGCCGGCCCCGTTGTCGGCCCCAACGAACCGACTCACCGGAGACCGCCCCACGTCCCCGGCGTCAGGCAATCGTGCAGCCCCTGCCCGGTTTTGAGTGGCGGCGGGGCGCTACCAGCCGGGGCGCCGCAGGAGGCGCGTTGGGGTGAGCAGGTACGTGTGTCGGCCCGTGGGGGCAGCATCCACGAGCGGCTCCGACACGTCCACCGGGTGCTCGGCCACGAGGCCGGCGGCGCGGGTCCAGACGAGCACCCGGTCGCGGCACACAATCCAGAGGTGGCCCCGGTGCAGGGACAGGGCGCGCACGGTGGGCAAGGGCGGCAGGGACAGCCGCCGCACGAAGGTGCCAAAGGTGTCGTAGAGCCACACAGCGCCGCGCCCCGCATCGGCAACGTACACGCGCCCCCCATCGCCAACCGCCAGGGCCACCGGATCGTCGAGTCGGGTACTCGGCGCTTCGGTGAGCTGCCCCCCACTTCCGAGATCCGTCCAGGTAAGAAGGCGACGCGTGCGCCGGTCGAGCACGACAATTGTGCCGTCCTCGTGGCGCCCGACCGCCACGGGCCGCCCGTCGCCCCGCCCGGTGCGGTCCTCCGTTCCCGTCTGCCCACGCCATCCCGCACCGCTCCCTCGATCCGGACGTCCAACGGGAAGCGACTCCAGGTACTGCCCATCTTCCGAGACACGCTGGATGCGTCCGTTGTAGGTGTCGGCCACCAGGAGGACCTGGCCGTTCGTGGGATCGATGTCCGACGGCGTGTCGAAGGCACCGGCCTGCGTGCCCGCGCCGCCAAGCACCGTCCGGGGCCGGCCCGCGGGGCCGAAGACCTGCACCACGTCGCGGGCCGCGTCGGCCACATAGAGGCGCCCGCGGGGATCGAGGGCCAGAGCGCGAGCATCGCCGAAGCGGGCGAGGGACACAGCCGCCGGTTCCGCAGCACCCGGCCCTGCCCCACGGTCCTGCGCCGGCGCTCGCCACCCGTACAGCGCCCTTACGACGAGGACCAGCAGCAACGCGACCCGAACAGTCGTGGCAGCACGCATGGCAAAAACGGTTTACGAAGCATCGAGGTGCGCGCGGCCTTTCTCGCCGATATCGCGGCGGTACGTATTGCCGGCAAAGTGGATGCGATCGACGCCCTCGTACGCCCGGTCGAGCGCTTCGGGAAGGTCGCCGCCCTGTGCCACCACGCCCAGCACGCGCCCCCCGTCCGTCACGAGACGGGCGTCGTCCGTGCGGCGCGTTCCGGCGTGGAGAACCGACACATGCGGCAGCGCCTCGGCCGCCTCCAGGCCCGTAATCTCGACCCCCGTGTCGTACTCGATGGGGTAGCCGTCGGAGGCCATCACCACGCAGGCGGCCGCGCCAGGACGCGTACGGACGCTCCTGCCCTGCAGGTCGCCCTCGGCCACATTCCGGAAAATCTCGGCCAGGTCGGAGTCTACGAGGGGGAGCACCGCCTGCGCCTCCGGATCGCCCAGGCGGCAGTTGTACTCCACCACCTTGGGCCCGTCGTCGGTCACCATGAGGCCGCAGTAGAGCACCCCGCGGTACGGCGTGCCCTCTTCTTGCATGCCCTGAAGCGTCGGCTCAATGATGTCGCGGCATATCTCCATCAGCAATGCCCCGTCGACGAGCGGCGCCGGGGCAAAGGCCCCCATGCCGCCGGTGTTGGGGCCGGTGCCGCCCTCGCCGATGGGCTTGTGGTCCTGCGACGGGGGCAGAAGCACGTAGTGCGCACCGTCGGTGAGGGCCAGCACGCTCACCTCCTCGCCCTCCATTTTTTCCTCGATCACCACTCGGTCCCCCGCAGCGCCGAAGGCGCGGTCCTGCACAATCTGGTCCAGGGCCTCGTGGGCCGCCTCCAGGGTGTCGCACACAAACGCCCCCTTGCCCGCCGCCAAGCCGTCGGCCTTTACCACGACGGGCGCCCCCACCTCGTCGAGGTAGGCGGAGGCCTCGGCGTACGCCTCGGCCTCAAAGACGCGGAACGACGCCGTCGGGATGTCGTGCCGGGCCATGAACTGATTGGCGAAGGCCTTGCTGCCCTCCAGGCGCGCTGCGTCCTGGGTCGGCCCCACGATGGGCAGCCCGGCCGCGGCGAAGCGGTCCACGATGCCGTCGACGAGCGGCTGCTCGGGCCCGACGAGCGTAAGGTCGATGGCTTCTGCCTGTGCAAATGCAACGAGGCCCTCAATGTCCGTCGCGCCAAGGTCAACGTTGGTGGCCGCCTGGGCGGTGCCCGGGGTGCCTGGGGCGGCAAACAGGGCCGAGACGGAGTCGCTCTGGGCAAGCGCCTGGGCGAGGGCATGCTCTCGCCCACCGCTTCCTACCACGAGAATTCGCATATCGGTTCGCTAATTGTGTAACGAGAATGGAGGGCGCCGGGGGGCTGGGGGAATCGCCGGATCCGCTCTCCGCATTGCGGGGAGGCCTCACCGCCTCCGTCTCTTTCCTCATTTTGCCATTGCCGTGCCCACCCCTGTTCTCGGTGCCCTGATAATTCTTGTGGGGCTGTACGTCCTCTTCGCAGCAGGCGCATCGGTGGCGTTCATCCGCGCCCGCGCCACGCCGCGCCCTGAAGCCCCTGATCCGTGGCCCCCTGTTCTGATACACCCATCTCCGCAAATGGTCCCGCACGATGCCCTGGAGGCCTCTTCGGACCCTCCTCCTGAAAGCGTTCCGGACGCGGTGCGCCTACACACCCCGCCTGCTGCGCCCGAAGACACTGCGGACACGCAGCCTGAAGACTCGGTGCTTGTGACGGCTCCCGCCAGCGACGCACGGACGGCGGCACACCTTCGCTCGATGGTGGGTGCCTGTTCGGCCCAAACACCGGTCGTGGTGGGACCGACCGTCATCCGCCACGAAGACCGCTTTGTGGCGCGCCTCCACGCACTGCAGCACCTCGGCCGCCTCGCGGCCACGCCCGCGGCCCTGCGGGTGGGCCTCTCTTCGGTTCCGGACCCGTCGAACCGTGCCGTTCACGGGGGCGGCGCACAACCCCGGACCAATGCCGCCGGCCATGCTCCGTCGGCCTTCAACGCAGACGCGGGGGCTGTGGTGGCACGCACGCCGGCACGCTCGGCCGGGGAGCTGCTGCAGCGCCAGGCGCAGTGGCTGCGCCGCGCCTGGGACGCAGACAGGCTGGACCGGGGGGCGGCAGTAGGGCTGTGGGGCCTGCACACGTTTCTGCTGGTGTGCGGCCTCGTGGCGGTAGCGGTGCCGACGTGGCGGCAGCCCACTCTCCTCGCCCTCCTCGGCAAGATGGGGGCGGACGTGGGGCTTGCCCTGCCCGCCGCCAAGCACTACGGCCAGCGCGGCCTCCTCCGGTCGCTCGTCCCGGCCGAACTGATGCTGGTGCTTACGCTTCCGATGGCCGGGCTGCGGGCGCTCTTCGGTTCCCTCCACACGTCCTCGCCCGCGTCGTCCCCCGAGGCGCGACGCGCAGAATGATCGTGAGGGGCCGATAGCCCATCGTTGGCCCCCAACCGTTTCCGCTCAGACGCCCACGCTCAGACGCCCACGCTCAGACGCCCACGCTCAGACGCCCACACGCATCCGCGATGCGCCTCCTGATTCCGTACCTCGCCACGCACGGCCTGCGCCCGTTCCAGCGCTTCTTTCCGGACCTGCTCTGGCGCGTAGAGGCCCGCGCCCGCACTGCCTACCTGACGTTCGACGACGGCCCCACCGAAGAGATTACCGACGACCTGCTCGACCTGCTCGCACAGTTCGACGCCCAGGCCACCCACTTCCTCGTGGGCGAGCATGCGGAGACCTTTCCCGATCGCACCCGCGCCCTGGTGTCGGCCGGGCACCGCCTCGGCAACCACACCTACACCCACGTCGACCCCTGGTCGGTGTCGGCCGAACGGCTGCAACAGGAGGTGACCCGCACGACGCGGTGCCTGCAGGACCTCACCCGCACCCGCGTCCGGGCCCTCCGTCCGCCCTACGGCCACCCCACGGGGCTTCTTCGGCGGTGGTGTGCGGAGCGAAACCAGCGGATGGTGATGTGGGACGTGATGCCGGGCGATTACCTGAAGACGGCCACGGCACGCCGCGTGGCTCGGTTTGTCATCCGGCACGTGCGGCCCGGCTCGGTCATTGTCCTACACGACAGTCCGGTGTGCGAGGGCGTCACCCTGCCCGCCCTCACCCGCATTCTCGAAACGCTCACGGCCGAGGGGTGGTCGTTCGACGCGCTTTAGCCGCTGTTTAAGCGCCGGCCCCGTTTGCCACACGCCTCTCGCCCAGCCCTCAGGTTCGCCCAGCCCCCAGGTCTGCCCAACGATCGCCGTCAGTCCAGCTGATCGCGCAGATCCACAAGAAGGGCCCGAAGAGCACGGAGGTCGTCCGCGGCCTCGGCCCGCAGATCCGCCCGCCGGTCGTTCCGACGGATGGCCTGGCGCGCCCCCTCGATGGTATACTTCTCGTCTTTGAGCAGCCGCCGAATGCGCTCCACGGTTTCGATGTCGTCGTCCGTGTAGACCCGCCGCCCTGCCCGATTCTTGCGCGGGCTCAAGACGTCGAACTCCTCTTCCCAGTAGCGCAGGACGTGGGGCTTCTGGTTAATCCGCTCACTCACCTCCCCGATGGAGTAATACAGCTTTTCAATTTGGTCTTCGGGCATGACGGGAGCTGTTCGGCGGAAAAGAGATGAGCGGGACTGGATTGTCCCTCTACGCTCCAGCCCCAGGTCCGTTCACCGACCTACGCGCCGACCAGGTCGAACGTGGAGCCGATCGAAGGGTCTTTTGTCACCTCGATGCGCACGGGAAAGGCGCGCTTGAGGCGCTCCAGATGGGTAATGACGAGGATCTTCGCAAAGTCGTCCCGAATGGCCTGAATGGCCTCGACCAGGCGCTCGATGCCGTCTTCGTCCTGCGTGCCAAAGCCTTCATCGATTACGAGGGTACGCACCCGCACGCCGCTGCGCTCGGCCAGAAGCTGCGCCAGGGCCACCCGCAGGGCAAAGTTCACGCGGAAGCTCTCGCCGCCCGAGTAGGTTTCGTAGGGGCGGGGCACGCCGTGCTCGTCGGTGATCACGATTTCGAGGGTCTCTTTTGTGCCCCCGCTCTTTTTTTCCTTGAGGGTATCGAGCCGAACGTGCATGCGCCCGTCTGTCAGGCGGTCCAGAATGTCGTTGGCCCGCTCTTCGATGTCGGGGAGCGTTTCTTCGATGATGAGGGACGGAATGCCGTGCTTGCCAAAAGCGGCGCGCAGGTGCTTGTAGCGCTGGCGCTCCGCGGCGGCCTCGTCGCGCTTTTTCCGGGCCTGGGCCAGGGCCTCGCGGTCGGCGTCGGCCTGCTCCAGCTTGGCCGTGAGGGTGCCGAGGCGCTGCTGCAGGTCGTTAAGGGTGTCCTCTTCGTCCCGCACGCGCTCGGACACGGCGTGCTGCGCCTCCACCACGTCGGGCTTTGCGTCCAGGGCAGTCTCACACGCGGACACCTGCTCTTCGAGGTCGGCCTTCTCCTGGCGGGCGGCGTCGCGGCGATCTTCGGCGCGGGCGCGCTGCTGCCGCCACTCGTCGCGGTTTTGGCGGGCGGTGGTAAGGGCGTTGTGCCGCTCGGGCGCGTCGCTGAGGGCCTGCAGCCGGGCACGGACGGCCTGGAATCGCTCGGGGTCGAAGGCCGTGTTGGCACGGCGTTCACGCAGCGACGCAAGGTCGTCCCGGATTTCCGGGGCCACCGTCTCTTCCTGGAGTGCAGTGCGGAGCGTCTCGATCGTATCGTCGTGGGCCGCGAGGGCCTCGGTGAGGGCGTCGCGCCGGTCGGCCGCCGCGTTGATGTCGCGCAGGCGGTCCGCTGCGCGGTCGTGCTGTGCGGCGCGCGCCTGCAGGGCCTCCAGGCGGTCGGGGTCAAACGCGAGGGCGGCCCGCCGCTGCCGGCAGGCCTGCCACTGGCGGCGGGCGGGGGCGGCGTAGGTGCCCTGGGCGAGCGTGTGCTGGAGCTCATCGACGCGCTCTCGTTGCGCCGCAACGGCCTCGGCGGTTTCGGCAAGCGCACGGCGCTGCTCGCGGGCCGTGGCGAGGGCTTCGTCGATGCCGTCGAGCGCCTCGTACTGTTCGGAGAGGCGTCGGTACGTCTGCCGCAGCTCTGCGCGGCTCTCCTTCTGCTCCCGCAGGGCCGATTCGGCCGCGTCAATGGCCGCGTCGAGGTCGTCGAGCGCCCCCCGGAGCGTGGCCTCCACCTCCTGGCGGTGGGCGTCGGTGAGGTCGGTGCCGCAGGTGGGGCAGACGTCCCCCTCGGCGGCCCGGAAGCGTTCCAGCTCCGCCTCTTCTCGCCCCCGCTCGTCGCGCAGGGCCTCAAGCTGACCGGCGCGCTCCTGCACGCGCTGCGAGAGGGCCTGGCCGCGCTCTTCGATCGTCTCCATGCGCTCCCGGAGGTCGGCGCGGGCACGCTTCTGGTCCTCCAGGTCCGCGATACGGGCCTCCAGCGCGTCGATCTCTTCCAGCGCCTCCTCATTCGCCTCGATCTGAGACTGGAGCGTCTCGATCTCGCCCCGCAGCTGCTGGCGGGCTCCGACGATGGCCTCCCGGGCCTCGGTCTGTCGCTGCTCCAGGCGACGGCGGCGCCGCTGCACGCGCTTGTAGGCCGGCAGCTGCTGGCGCGCCGCCTGGGTCCGCCGCACCTCACGGGCCGCCTCGTCCCGCTGAGCAAGCGCCTGCTCGCAGTCCTCCAGCGCATCGCGTAGGCGCGATCGCTCCATCGTTGCCCGGTCCAGGCGGCGCTCGGCCTCGGCACGACGCTCCCGGAGCGCCTCTTTCTTGTCGTCGAGGCGCTGTTGAAGCATGCGGTGCTGGTCGCGCTGGTCGTCGAGGGCATCGCGCTCTTCCACAAGCGCCTGGTGCTCCTCGTACGCCGCCTCAATGGCCTCCTCATCGGCCAGGAGGGCCTCGGCGTCTTCGATGCGGGCCTCCAGTGTGTCGATCTCGTCCTGGTGCGCGGCAATGCGGTCGTCCAGCGCCGACAGGCTCTCGCGCAGGGAGTCCGCCTCGCGCTCTTTGGCGTCCAGGGTGGCCCGCTTTTGGGCGAGGGCCGTTTCGCGCTCTCGAAGGGCGGAGAGGGTCTCGCGCTGGTCCTCAAGGGCGGCCTGTACCGTTTCGCGCTCCGCCTCCCAGTCCGGCACCTCCTCGAGCGCGTCGCCGAGCCGCTCCACCTCCGCGGCGTGTCGCTGCTGGCGCTCCTTGGCCGCACGCCAGTGGTCCCGTGCCTTGCCTTCGAGCGCCTCGTATTTGTCGAGCGTGAGGATGCGCGTCAGGATGTCCTTGCGCTGGCTGGGGCTCTTTTCGGTAAACTCGTCGGAGCGCCCCTGCAGCAAAAAGGCCGAATTGATGAACGTATCGTAGTCGAGGCCCAGCGTGTCCTCGATGGTGGCCTGCGTTTCGCGCTGGGTGGCGCCAGTGAGGGGCCGATAGCCCTCGCCCTCCGCGTCCCGAATCTGAAACTCGAGGTCGGAGGAGGTGGTCTTGCCGGTGGCCGAGCGCGAGAACGAGCGCACCACGCGGTAGCGCGTGCCCTCCAGGTCGAAGGCAAAGGCCACCTGCATGTGGCGCGTCCCGATCCGGATGAGCTCTTCGTCGGGCTTGCGGCGGCCGCTGGACTTGCGCGCCTCGCCCCATACGGCCCACGTCATGGCGTCGAGCAGGGCCGATTTTCCCTCCCCGTTGCCGCCGGAGAGGCATGCCACCTCGAACCGGTCAAACTCCAGCGGCGGGGCCTCGGTGCCGTAGCTGAGAAAGTTTTGCACGTCCAGGCGAACAGGAACCATGCGGCGGAGGCGGGCGGCGAGCGAAAGCGGCGCGGGGCGTGAGGCGCCTTTGCGGCGTACTTTGGGAGCGCAAACAGCAGACGTCTCGGCCTGTTTTTGGCGGCAGCTCCCCACTGTCCCCGGTGCGGCAGCCGGCGTGGAGGGGCAGTCCGGGGCGCCCCGATCGCCCGGAGCGCTCCGATTGGAGCATTGAGGATGCGCGAAGGAGCAGTCCCCCCTCCGGCGTTCGCCGGGGGAGAAGTCAAGGAGACGGCACACGCACTTCCTCCGAACGAGGCGGAGACGCGTCGGCGGGGGACTGGGGGTCTGTGTCGAGCGTTGAGCGAATGTGGCGCTCCAGGGTGTCGGCCGCCGTCCGTGCTGCGGGGAGCCACTGTTCGGAGGCCTCCAGGGCCTGAGGCAGAAGGCGGACGACGGGCGTGTAGAGCGCGGACGCCTGGCGGGTTTGTGGGCTGGGCACCTGCATGCCGCGGAGGGCCAGGAAGAGCAGGCTCATCAACAGGGCCGCCTTCACCGCGCCCACGGCCCCTCCCACGGCCCGGTTGGCGACGGAGAGCGACAGGGAACTGAGCAGGTGCTCCACCAGGCCGGACAGCAGCAGGACCACCAAGTACACGCCCAGAAAGACCACGGCAAAGCCCGCCAGGGGCACGAGCGACTCGGAGAGGCCGAGATTGGCCACGAGCAGAGTGCCGGCGGGAATCATGAACTGTGCGGACAGCAGCAGCGCCAGGGCCAGCCCCAGGAGGCTTCCGATTTGGCGAACGGCCCCGACCATGTACCCACGGACGAGGCCCCCGAGCAGGACGACAAGGATCAACCAGTCGAGCGCGATCAGCATACCGGACAGGGCATCACGAGGAAAGCAGACGGGAGGCGCCTCACTGCGACAGCCGCGCCTGGACCATCTCGCGCACCTGGTTTCCATCGACACGGCCCCGGAGCTGATTCATAGCGCGGCCCATCACTGCGCCCATGTCTGCCATAGAGGTAGCGCCGACCTCCTCAATGATTGCCTCGATTCGCTCCGCCACTTCCGCCTCGCTCAGTGGCTCCGGAAGATAGGCCTCCAACACTGCAATCTCCTCCCGCTCATTCTGGGCCAGGTCGTCACGGCCCGCGTTTTCGTACTGTTCGATGGCGTCGCGACGCTGCTTCACCTGCTTTTGCACCACTGCACGTTCGTCCTCCACACTGAGCGAGCCGTCCCCGTCCTCGCGCTCAGCAATTTCTTTGTTGGCCAGGGCAGCACGCAGGGAGCGCAGGGTGCGACGTCGCACTTCATCCTGGGCCTTCATGGCGTCGGTGAGGTCGCTCTTGACCTGGTCGCGAATGGTCGGTTCGGGCATTACGGACGTGGGATCGATGGGAAACAGAGAAGAACGCAGGGGGAAGCTGGGGGAAGCGCTCCCGGAATACACACTTAACGTACGAGGACAGTCAGGGATTCTGTAGCAGTGCGGCGGCAGCGCCCCCCTGTGCCCGAAGCCAGTCGCGGGCGTGGGCACGGACTGCCGCCGCGTCCGGGGCGGCGAGGGCTTCTTGGGCCAGCGCCGGAGTGTCTGCGTGCCGGATGGCCTGGAGCAGGCGGCGCACACGCAGGAGGTGCGGCGGAGCCACACTCAGGGCCTCCACCCCAAGCCCCAGCAGCACAGGCACCGCCTCCACATCGGCGGCGGCCTCCCCGCACACCTCCACCGGGCAGTCCGCGGCCCGGCCGGCCGCCGCCACACGCTGCACGAGTTGCAGGACCGCCGGATGCAGGGCGCTGTGTCGCGCCGCAACACACTCGTTGGTGCGGTCCACGGCCAGTACAAATTGGGCAAGGTCGTTGGTGCCCACAGACAAAAAGTCGGCCGCCTCCGCCAGTGCGTCGGCCCGCAGGGCCGCAGCCGGCACCTCCACCATCGCCCCCAGGGGAAGCGAGGAGTCAGGCCCACGAACGGCCGCGGGAAGGCGGGCGTGCTCCTCCGCCGCCACCGCCCGCACGCGGCGCACCTCTTCCGGGTCGGTCACCATTGGGAGGAGCACCCGAAGCGGGCCTCGCGAGCGAGCACGGAAAAGAGCGCGGAGCTGTGGACGCAGCAGCTCATCGGGACAGTCGAGCAGACGCCGGACGCCGCGCGCCCCCAGCATCGGGGCATTCTCACGCAGGCCGCAGGAGCAGCGAGGGGGCTGCTCATCGCCGCCCACATCGAGCAGCCGCACCGTAGCGCCCGCCTCCCCAGCCGCATCCAATGCACGCCGGTACGCCCCAACCTGCTCGTCCTCTGCCAGGGAGAGGCCCGTATCGCCCAGCAAATAGAGCTCGGTGCGGAGCAGCCCGATGCCCTGAGCGCCGTAGGGCGCCAGCAGCTCCAGTTCCTTCTCGAGGCCAATGTTGGCCCGCACCGTCACAGCATGGCCGTCGGCAGTGATGGGCGGGCCGTCCGGGGGCGTCTCGGGAGCCGTTGTCAGGACAGAGCCTCGCCGTCGATACCGCTCACGGGTGTGCGAGGTGGGATGCACAATGAGACGGCCCGCGTCGCCATCCACAAGAACCGGGGTCCCCGACGGAACGGCTTGGAGCACCTGGGGGACGCCGACAAGAAGAGGAATCTGAAGGGCCTCCGCGACCACCGCAAGGTGTGAAGCCGCACTTCCCTCCTCTGTTACGCACCCCAGCAGGCGGTGGCGGCTTAGGCGAAGCAGATCCGTTGCGGGAAGAGCTCGCGCAATGAGCACCGCATGGGCCTCAATGGAGAGGGCGGCCTCGCCGTGCCGCAGCGCCCGCAGCAGACGCGTCTCCAATGCTACGAGCTCATCGGCCCGGTCGCCCAGATATGCATCGTCACTCCCTCCCATCCGTTCGCGGTGGGCACTCAAGACCGCCCGCACCGCCGCCCCCGCCGAGGCGTGCATTTCACGGATGCGCCGCCGCACCGTCTCCAGGAATTCCTCATCGCGCAGCATCAGGGCCTGCGCGTCAAGGAGCGCCTGGGCCTCGTCCGTGGCCGCAGCGGGAAGAAGAGCACCGACCGTTTCCAACTCTTGCCTGGCGCGTGCCACCGCCGCGTCAAGAAGCGCAACCTCCGCCTCCACCTCGTCGGGCGCAATCGACGAGTGCGAGACGACCGGCCCCGAGGCATCATACTGCGTCGCCGTGCCCACTGCAACGCCCGGGGCCGCAGCGGTGGCCGTAAGCACGCGCTCCCGGCCCTCCGGAGAGGCCGGGTCCATCCCAGTCGCGGACGGCGGGGGGTCCATGGAGCCCACCTCATCAATGGGGAAACATCAATAGGGAAACAGCGCTACGGGCCGACGAGGCCCCTACCGGCGAGGCCCCTACCGGCGAGGCCCCTACGCTACAGCTCTTCGCCGAACCCATCTTCGAACAGGGCCACAATCGCCTCCGTCGCGGCCGCCTCGTCCGGGCCGTCCGCCACCAGCGTAAGGGTGGCGCCCTGCTCGGCGGCCAGCGTCATCACACCGATCACGCTCTTCCCGTTGACCTCGTATTTGTCGCGCCGCAGAAAAATTTCCGCGTCGAACTGGGCCGCCGTTTTGACGAGCCGTGATGCGGGACGCGTGTGCAGGCCGGCGCGGTTCCGGATGGTCACCTCGCGCTCAATCATAGCGGGGAGAGGAGCCAGAATGGGTGACGGATGCGCAGTGCCCGTGGGGCGGCCGAGGGAGGCAGCGTCAGTGTTCGCGTGCCTTCATCCGATCGAGCAGCCAGGCAAGGGTCGTCGTCGCCGCCGTGTCGGGGAGGGACTGCAGTCGCTCGTGGGCGTGCTCGGTGTAGGTGGCCACGGCCGCGCGGGCCTCCTCGAAGACGCCCAGGGCCGCCATTCGGTCGCGGGCCTCCGCCACGTCGTCGCGGGGCAGCCCGCCGTCCGTCACAAGCCGGGCAAACCAATCGTGCGCGTCGCCGTCGGTTTTTTCCAGGGCCCGAAGCGTGAGGAACGTCTTTTTTCCGGCCACGAGGTCGCCCCCCACCCCGCGTCCCCAGTCCTCCGTGCGCGCCGTAAGGTCCAGCAGGTCGTCCTGAATCTGAAAAGCGCGGCCGACCAGCCGTCCCGCCTCCGCCAGCCGCTCGTGCTGAGGCGGCGGAGCGCCCCCAATAAGCCCCCCAAGCTCAAACGCCGCTGCGAGGAGCGCCCCCGTCTTGCGGTCAATCATATCGAGGTACGCCTCGACGGACACCGCTGCGCTCGTTTCGAAGGACGCATCCAGGGCCTGCCCGGCACAAAGGCGTTCCACCATCGGGTGGTACACCGCGTAGAGCGCCTCCGTGTCCGTCTCCTCCACCTGCCCCAGCAAGTCGTACGAGAGGCCCATCAGAAAATCGCCCGTGAGCACGGCCGTGCCCGCGTCCCACTTGGCGTGGACCGTGGGGCCGCCGCGGCGCTCCTCGTCATCGTCCATCAGGTCGTCGTGGACGAGCGTGAAGTTGTGGAACACCTCCACGGCCAGGGCTGCAGGGAGGGCCCGGTCTACGGACGCGCCGTGGGCCTCGGCCACCAGCAGGAGCAGGACGGGCCGCACGCGCTTGCCTCCGGCCCGAAGGACGTGTTCGACGGCGTCGTACAGCACAGCGGGCGAGCGCCCGTCCACGAGCGAGGGGAGGGCCTCGTCAATGCGGGCCTGCAGGGCCGCCACGCGGTCTTCGGGCGAGACACTTTTGGCAGAAGAGAGCATCGGCGGGGACGAGAAAAAAACCAACGCGACAGACCAGGAGCGCCGAAGGGCTCACGCGGAGTGGGCCCGCGATTCCAGCACCTCCACGATGCGCTCGAACACCTCCTCGATGCCGCCCGTGCCGTCCACCGAGACGAGCAGCCCTCGGTCCTCGTAGTACGACGCAAGCGGGGCCGTTTCGTCGCGGTACACGTTCAGCCGGTTGCGAATGGTCTCGGGCTTGTCGTCGGAGCGCTGTACAATGAGATCATCGTCGACGTCCTCCGGCGGCGGATCGTGGTCGAGGTGATAGGTCTCGCCCGTGTCGGCGTGGACGCGGCGGCGGCTGAGGCGGCGCACCAGCTCGTCGTCGGGCACATCGAGGCTTACCACCGCATTGAGCGGCGTGTCGTGCGCGGTCAGAAACTCCGTGAGCCACGCGGCCTGCTGTTCGGTACGGGGGTAGCCATCGAGCACAAAGTCGTCGTAGCCCTCGTCGGCAATCGCCTGCTCGGCGAGCTGGCGCACCAGCGCGTCCGGCACCAGTTCGCCCGCCTCGATGTACGATTTTGCCTTCCGGCCCAGTTCAGTTTCCTGGTCCATGGCCGCCCGGAGGATGTCCCCCGTGGAGACCTGCGTAATGCCGCGGCGCTGCTCCAAGAGGCCGGCCTGCGTGCCTTTGCCGGCACCGGGCGGCCCAAAAATGACCAATCGCATCAGTAATGTAGAATCGTCAGAAGAAGACTGTTGAGGGACGGGGCAGGCCTTACTCAGGCCCCGCCTCGCCGATCAGGTCGCCGGTATCCACCGAGTCGAGCAGGGAGAGGACGACATCACGAAGCACTTCGCGGACGGCGAGGCGCGCGACGAAGCCGAGACTCTGCCCAAGAACGCCCCCGCCGGCCTCGGTGTCCTGGCGTCCTCCTGTGCCTTCGCGGTACACCACCAGAGGAGCGCGTCCGCGCAGGGCCTCCTCCAGGGCTTCGCCCGGCGTGTCGCCCGCCGCCACCGCCTCGTCCACCTCCGCGCGCAGGGCCTGCACGTACTGGTCGAGCAACGCTCCGTGCCGGGGCCGGCGCGCCCCACGGCCGCCCAGAAGCGCCCCGACGGCCACCCCGGCCGCCAGCATGCCACCCACGCTCTTGAGCGGGTTTCGCGCCACCCAGTCCTGCACCGAGGTGCCGGTGGTGGCTACCTCGTCCTGCAGCGACTCAAAACGGTCGGACATGGCCTCCGCGGTGTCTCGGAGGCGCGCCTCTACGTCTGCTCTGGTCGAATCCGAGTCCATGGTGTGCAGTGCATTGGCGAAAAAAGAGTGCTGGAGACGGCAAAGCGCCCCCGCGGAACCGAGCGCGGCGAGCGGGCTGAGCTACGAGCGGGTCGGGCCGGACGTCGCTCCGTCGCCGCCGGAGGCTGCTTCGTCAGCGGGCTCTTCCTCGACGGCCGCGGACGCAGGACGCGGCTCAGAAGCGCGGCCCTTCGCCGCGTCGGCCCGGTCGGCCCGAAGCGCCTCGAACAGGTTGGACGGGGGCACAAGTGCGGGCTGCGCGACCCGCAGCCCCACGACCACGAGGATGAGTGCCACCGTGACTGCCAGGAAGCCCCAAAACGGGTGTCCCAGCAGCCACCCCACGCCCAGCGCGATCGTCGTGAGACTAAACAGCGCGGCAAAGAACCCAAACACCGCGAGCGTGATCCCGAGCGCGATCTCGTTCTTGGTCTCGTCCAGGCGCTCCTCGACCTCCAGGATGGCCAGGTCGATGCGGAGGTCAATCCATTCTCGGAGATCGGTGACGAGGCCCTGCGTGTGGGCGGCAATCCGTTCCAGCTTCCCCCCCTCCGGCACATCGCTGAGGGAGCGCTCCGCATTTGGGGCCGACGATTGGTCGTCGAGAGACTCCATGGCCGTTGGGGGCGAGTGGGACAGGGTGCAGTACGAAAAACACCATGCAGGGCAGAAGACGCAAGTGAATTCACCGTACAACACAGAGCGCGTTCCGGGAATCGAACTCGCCGGGCCCATCCGCGTTTTGAGGGCCCGTTTCGGCATCCTCCGTCCCTTCGCGACAGCCTCCCGCGCGTTCCCCCACCGCCCCATGCCCCCACTCCAGGCAGAGCCCACCCCCAACCCCAACAGCCTCAAGTTCACCACCGACGCCGCCCCCTTTCTCGACGGCGGCGTGGCCGCGTACACCTCCGCCGAAGAGGCCGAGGAGGACCCCCTCGCGCGGGCGCTGTTCGCCATCTCGGGGGTAGAGGACGTGTTTGTTACCCCCCAGTTCGTCACCGTCTCCAAAGCGCCGGACACCGACTGGGCCGCCGTCAAACCGGCCGTGGAGGCCCTCTTGTCCGACCATCTGGAGGGCCGGTAGCGGGCACGGCCCCGCCTGCTCATCGCGTCTGCGCATCCGGGGCGCCGAGTCCACCGACGAAGCGTGCAACGGCCGCGCCCTCCGCGTCGTCGAGCGGAGGAAGGTGCAGGTCGCCGGGAGTGCGCAGGGGCCAGGAGGCGGGCAGTTGGTCGTGCAGCGGGGCGCGGGCCACCACCGCACAGAGGCGGTCGTGATGCTCCTGGATCCAGGCATCCACCGCGTCGAGGGCGTCGTACTCGGTCCACCGGAGGTGCCCCTCGGGCTGCGGAACCTCGGGGGCCCCGCGACTCACCAAAAACTCGAGGCCCGCCGCGAAGGCGTGCGGGTCGTCCTGCGCCTCCAGAAAGGCCTTCTGCATCTGCAGGGCGCCGGGCGTGTCGTCGTGGGCCGGGAAGACGCCGCGGAAGCGCGCCATCGCTTCGAGATAGGCATCCGGGGACAGGTCGCTGGGCGCCCACAGGAGCGCGAGCCGCCGGTGCCCGCCGCCCTCGTACAGCAGGAGGTCTTCGGCGATGCCGCCGCGAGCGTCGTCGTCCTCGTGGCCGTCGAGCACCGCAATGGCGCGGCGCGGCGGCTGCAGGAGGCGCCGCGAGGCGGGGAGGCCATGGGCGTCGCATCGGTCTCGCAGTGCAGCGGTCGCGTCGCGGCTGGGCTGTGCCACCAGCGCGTCGGCCCGCGCCAGCAACGTCTCCGCGTCCTCCACGAACGTGGCCTCGATGCCCCCGTGACGCGCCTGCAGGGCCTGCGCCAGCGCCGGCAGGAGCGCCGGGGAGGCCTCCGGCACGTGCCCCAGGTACGCATGCCCGCTCGCCCACACCGACAGCGCCGCCCGGAGGCCCGCCAGCGGCTCGGTGTCTCCGTGGAGCACCCCCACGGAGCAAGAGGCCCCATCGACGTCCGGCGCCTCCAGCCAGTCGGACAGCGCTTCGGCCGTGACGGCCTGCATCCAGCGGTTCAAGGCGTAGTCCAGCGCCTCCTCGGTCCATCGGTTGGGCGCGTCGAGCGTCTGGGCGACCGCCTCCTCGCGGGGCGGATGATCCGGCTCGCGCCACCTCGCAGCCACGTCGACGAGGGCTCGCCGGCGCGTGTCGGTCTCTTTTGTGCCGTCCATGCAAGAACAGAACTTACAGTCAAACAGAACGAGAGGGACCTCGGTAGGCCGAACCGCTTACTGCTGGATCTCGGCTGTGATTCTCGCCTCCCCGACAGCGCCCACCTCGGGACAGGCGGAAACGGGTCGGCCCTTGGCGCCTGGGCGTAGGGCTTTTGCCGCATGGTGGACTACGCCGCCCAAACCGACGCGGTCGACGCCGACCGCGTGATCGCCGTCGGCCACTCGCGCCTGGGAAAAGCCGCTCTCTGGGCCGGCGCCACGGGCATGTTCGTGTCCATCAAACACGCGTCTCCGGCGTGGGCTGTCCTCGGTCAACTGTCCTCGGTCATCAGGGCCTCGCCCCCGCACCCTGCCGAAGCCGGACGCCCCCGTACTGAGTCGTGCGGGATGCCACCTCCGCTCCGGCGAGCCCCCCCTCCGCCCCGTCGACTGGACCGTCGTTGGGGACCCTGCCGACCGGCACGTCCGCTCGCCCGGCCCCTCGTGCGCCCCCGATCTGCCCGTCTTGGAGAGCCCGCCGCGGAAACAGACGCACGCCCGAACCTCCAATCTCCCCTCGCGTACATTCAGGGCGTTTGTCGTTCTCCTCACGACCTGCTCTTCGCCCATGCGCCAGTTCGACGTCCCGACGTTCTACGAGAGCCCAATTATCTCGACGGTCAAGGACGCGCGGCAGGTGGCCGATCCGCGCAAGAAAGACCTCTCCCCCTCGGTGATCGACTTCGGCCCGGTGCGCTTCAAAATCGCACGCCACTTCGGGTTCTGCTTCGGCGTGGAGCAGGCCATCGAAATTGCGTACAAGGCGCTGGACGAGAACCCGGACAAACGCATCTTCCTGCTCTCGGAGATGATCCACAACCCGCACGTGAACGAGGACCTGCGGGACCGGGGCATTCAGTTTCTGCGCACCACAAAGGGCGAGCAGCTGATCCCCTTCCGCGAGCTTACGCCCGACGATGTGGTCATCATCCCCGCTTTCGGCACCACGCTGGAGGTGGAGCAGGAGCTGGAGGAGCGCGGCGTGGACACCGAGACGTACGACACCACCTGCCCGTTCGTGGAAAAGGTGTGGCGCAAGAGCAGCCAGATCGGGGACGACGACTACTCGATCGTGGTGCACGGCAAGCGCTACCACGAAGAAACGCGCGCCACCTTCTCCCACGCCAAGCAGGAGGGGCCGGTCGTGGTGGTGCGGGACATGGAGGAGGCCGAAGAGCTGGCCGCCGTCATCCGCGGGGAGCAGAGCGCCGACTTCTTCTACGACTTTTTTGAGGACAAGTACTCCGAGGACTTCGACCCCGCCGAGGACCTGCGGCGCCTGGGCGTGGTGAACCAGACGACGATGCTCGCCGAAGAAACCGCCGCCATTGCCGACCTCATGCGCGACGCCCTCGTCGACCGCTACGGCGAGGCCGACGTGAAGGAGCATTTTGCCGACACGAGCGACACGCTCTGCTACGCGACCAACGAGAACCAGAACGCCACCCACGCCCTCATCGAGGACGGCGCCGACCTCGGCATCATCGTGGGCGGTTACAACTCCTCCAACACGAGCCACCTCGTGGAGCTGTGTGAGGAGCACATGCCCACCTACTTCATCCGCGACGCCGAGCAGTTCGACGCCCCGGCCGAAATCCGGCACTTCGACATCCACGCCCAGCAGGAAACGACGACCGAACGCTGGTTCCCCGCGGACGAGACGCCGGTGGACGTGCTGCTCACCTCCGGTGCCTCCTGCCCCGACGCCCTGCTCGACGACGTGGTGCACAAAATCCTGAGCTGGTACCCCAACGCCCGCCCGGTCGAAGACGCGATTGCGCCCTTCACGGCGTCTCTCGACGACGCGTAGTCTCACGTCCCCGCCCGCCGCCTGCAATCCCCCCACGCTCCCACTCGCCCTCCCCCGTTCCCCACCGATGCCCTGGTACGAAGACTGGTTTTGGAGCGACGCCTACACGCAGGTGTACGACCACCGGGACGAGGCGGAAGCCGAGCGGCTGGTCGCCCTTCTTGAACAGGAGGTCGCCCCGGCCCCGGACGCCCACATCCTCGATCTCGCCTGTGGCCGCGGCCGTCACGCCCGGGCCCTCGCCCGCCGCGGCTACCGCGTGACGGGCCTCGACCTGTCGGAGACGGCCATCGAGGCGGCGTGCACCGACGCGGCCGACGAGGGCCTGTCCCACGCCACCTTTCGGGTGGGCGACATGCGAGAACCGGTGTGCCACGGATGTGCGGACGGGGTGGTAAACCTGTTTACCTCGTTCGGCTACTTCGAGGACGACGCCGACGACCACCGGGTGCTCGCCGCAGTGGCCACTGCCCTGCGCCCGGGCGGCTGGTTCTTTCAGGACTTCCTGAACGCCTCTACCATCGCCGACTCGCTGGGCACGTCCGAGGAGCACACCGACGACGGGACCACCATCCGCCAGGAGCGCTGGGTGGACGACGGCCGGGTACACAAGACCATTACCGTCCGGCAAAACGGCACCACCGAGACCTTCCGGGAAAGCGTTCGCCTCTACACGCTCGACGACCTGGACGCCCTGTACGCGGCCGCGGGGCTGGAGCTGGTGGCCGTGTTTGGGGACTACGACGGAGCCCCCTACGTCCCCGACCGCAGCCCTCGCCTCCTGCTGCACGCCCGCCTGTCCCCTGCCCCCTCTCGCCCCCACGACCGGTGAGGCTCCGCCCGCATGCCACGCGGAGGCCCCGCCCACATGTGAGGGCCGTGTGATTGTTGGCCGCGCCCTGGCAAAAGCCCGGACGCCCTCCTATCATCAAGGTGCTCGCTCTCCGGGGCCCTCCCAAGCCGCCCCCTTCTCCGTTCCCAACGCCCTCGCCCACATGGACACTGCCCTCTCCTACGCCGAGGCCAACGCAGACCGGTTCGTTGGCGAGCTCAAGGAGCTGTTGCGCATCCCGTCGGTCAGCACCGACTCGGCCTACGCCGCCGAGGTGCAGCGGGCCGCCACCTGGCTGACCGATCACTTCGACGCCATCGGGATGGCGCACACCGAGCTCATTGAGACCGACGGCCACCCCCTTGTCTACGCCGAGCACATCACCGACCCGGCCAAGCCCACGGTGGTGGTCTACGGCCACTACGACGTGCAGCCGCCCGACCCGCTGGACGAGTGGGACACCGATCCGTTTGAGCCAACGCAGCGCGGCGACCGTCTCTACGCCCGAGGGGCGTGCGACGACAAGGGCCAGATGTTCATGCAGGTGAAAGCCGCCGAGGCCTACCTGTCCGCCGAAGGCGAACTGCCGGTCAACCTCAAGTACGTGCTGGAGGGCGAAGAAGAAACCGGCTCGGTTGAGATGGAGAAGTACGTCCAGCAGGACGGAGACCGACTCGAGGGCGACGTGGTCCTGATTTCCGACACCGCCATGTTTTCGGAGGACACCCCCTCCATCACCTATGGCCTGCGCGGGCTCGCCTACGCCGAAATTACGCTCCGCGGCCCCAACCGCGACCTGCACTCCGGCAACTACGGGGGCGCCGTGGACAACCCGTGCAATGCCCTAAGCCGCGTCATCGCCGGCCTCCACGACGCGGACCACCGCATCGCCATCCCCGGCTTCTACGACGACGTGCGCGACCTTACCGACGAGGAGCGCGACACGTACGCCGCGCTTCCATTCGACGAAAACGCGTGGATGGCCCCCCTCGACATCGACGACGTACGGACGGAGAGCGGGTACAGCACGTTCGAGTGCCTGACGGCCCGTCCCACGCTCGACGTGAACGGCCTCTGGGGCGGCTACACGGGCGAAGGCGCCAAGACGGTGCTCCCTTCCACGGCCCACGCCAAGCTGTCGATGCGCCTGGTGCCCGAGCAGGACGTGGACGACGTCTACAACAAGCTGGAGGCGCACCTGAAGAGCGAGGTCCCCGACACCATGACGCTCACCGTGCGGCGCCTCCACGGCGGCGACCCGGTGCTCGTCGACCCGTCGATCCCCGCCATGCAGTCGGCCAGGCACGCCATGGGCGAGGTCCGCGGCACCGAGCCCGTCTTTGTGCGCAACGGCGGCACCATTCCCGTCGTGGCCGACTTCCAGCAGCACCTGGGGATGGACAGCGTGCTGATGGGCTTTGGGCTCGACGCCGACGCCATCCACTCGCCCAACGAGTCTTTCGGCCTCGACCGCTTCCACGAGGGCATCCAGGCCATCATCCGCTTTCACGACCACTACGCGGCGAGGGCGGCCTCCTCGTAGCCCCGTGTGGACTCCTCGGGAACCTGCCGCCCGCTCGCCGATTGAGGAGGCGGCATTTTTTCACGGTCCCTGTTGCCCGAGTGGCGGAATTGGCAGACGCGACGGATTCAAAATCCGTTGTCCGCAAGGACGTGAGGGTTCAAGTCCCTCCTCGGGCACACCTTTCTCCCCTCCCTGCGTAGCGTCGCTCGGCGGCGTTGGGCAGGGTTTTTTGTTTTCTCCCTTCCCTCTTCGTCTCCGTCCCTCTTCCCTATCTCTGCGGGGAATGGTAGCAAAATCGCCCGATTTCGGTAGTAAAGACTCACAGTGCACGGCTGGAGGCGGCGCCAGTCGGCACGACGGACAAACTCGGTGTGTTCGGCGGTCTCGACCACGTCATCGAGAATCGACCAGCCATCCTCGCGATTACGAACGGCACACCGACTCCAGCGAAGCAATGGTGCGAACTGCCCTGCTCGGAATGGCCCTGAATTGGCCCGACCAAACAGCAAAACAGGTTCTGGAGGCAGGACCGAGCGAAACATAAAA
>CAJXLV010000003.1 GCA_913056185.1 uncultured Bacteroidota bacterium | reverse complement strand
GAGAATACCGCCGCTACCGCGAATCCAGCTTCGGACCAAGGGACAACCTGCTGTAGTCCCTCGCGAATAATCTCCTCATCGTCGACGATGCCAAACTGGGGCTCCTGGCCCTCTCGGGCAAAACGTGCGACCTTCATCACCTCCCAGGCTATCGCCTCCACCCGCCCACCAGGGCCCCAGAAAGCCCGCCTAACATGGGGCGCATGACTCGAGGGCGTGAACAGGCGGTGCTGGTCTACGACGGCGACTGCGCGTTTTGCGCCCTCTGGGTGGGTCGCCTCCAGTGCACCCTCAAGGTTTTCCCCCGGGTCACCACTTCCGCCGAAGCCGACACGGAGGCCGATGCCGAGCCGTTGGGCCAGCGCGTCGGTCGGGCCGGTCGAACGGCCTTTTGCATCGGCGAGGGCTCCTTCTCGGGAATAATCGATCCCGTCGGTCGCTTCGTCGGGAGAGGCGAAGTTGAAGCGGGACTCGGCGAAGAAGGCGAGGCGGCCGGAGAAAGGAGACAGCTCCCTTTTGCCCCCCACGTCGCTCGCCAGGATCAGAAAGAGAGGGAAGACGTAATTTCTACAGCAAAGACACCGCGTCGACCGCAGCAACGATTTGTCACCACCCGCTTCCAGGATGATCCACCGCGGTCCATGGCATCGCCTCCGGACGCTTCTAAGGCTGGGGGTATGGGCCGGGCTCCTCCTCGCCGCGTCCCCCGCGGCGCAGGCCCAGGGACTTGGCCCCGTCGAGATGCAGGTTGAATCGTTCGCCGCCGCCGGCACCGGCGAGCGCCTGCCCTTCTGGCTGGGGGCCAACCAGCGGGGGACGGTCGACCCGGCCTCGGCCAACCTTGGGCTTCGGGTGGGCGCCCACCGCCCCTTCGAGGGCACGTCGGGACTCGACTACGCCGTGGGCGCCGAGGTGCTGGCCCGCGCCTCTCAGAGCGGCACCGTGGCCGTGCAGCAGCTCTACGGCCGCCTCCGGTACGGGGCGGCGCAGCTGACGGCCGGCCGGCGCGCGCGGGTCGTGGGGCGCATCGACACGAGCCTGTCGATGGGCAGCGTCACCTGGAGCCAAAACGCCCCGCCCCCCACCCGCATCCGCGTGTCGTCCGACGGCTACGTGCCGGTGCCGGGCACCGGCGAGGCGGTGGCCCTGCGGGGCTCCTTCGGCCACGGCTGGTTTGAGGGCGATCGGTTCACGCGCGATGCCCTCCTCCATGAAAAGTCGCTCTACCTCCGCCTGCGGGCGCCGGGCGTGCCAGTGACGGCCCACGCGGGGTTCGTCCACCACGCCATCTGGGGCGGCACCAATCCGCTGCGCGGGCCGCAGGCCGAGTCGGTCCGGCAGTGGGCGCGGGTGGTGCTGGGGAGCAACATTGTGGCGCGGCCGACGCAGACCCAGGAGGAGACCAACCGCGAGGATGCCAACCACGTGGCCATGTACGACGTTGGCCTCGACGTGGACCTCGGGGGCGTGACGGGGCGGGTCTACCGGCAGTTCTACATCGAGGATGCGCCGGGGCTCTGGTTTCGGAACGTGTGGGACGGCCTCTGGGGCGTGCGCCTGCAGCTCGACGCGCGGGACGCGCCCGTGCACACGGTGCTGTGGGAGCACCTGCGCATGACGCGGCAGGGGGCCCGCTTCGACCAGGGCGAAGCCCGTGGGGCGGACAGCTACTACAACCACTTCAAGTACAAGGGCGGCTGGACGTACCAGGGCCGCACGCTGGGCGTCCCGCTCCTGACCCCCGCTGCCGCCACGCCCGGCCTGGCCGACGGCCTGCCGGGCATTGGCAACAACATCGTCGTGGCCCACCACCTGGGCGTGGCCGGCGCGCTGGGGGCGGGCGTGTCCTACCGGCTGGTGGGCACCTACAGCCGCAACTACGGCGCGACCAAGGTGTGCGCGAGCCCTGCCTGTGAGTCCACACAGCGCTCTTTTGACGACCGGCGCGACCAGTGGTCGGTGCGGCTCGGGGTGCGCGGGCCGCTCGCGAAGCGGTACGGCCTCTACGGCCGGGTTGCCGCGGCGCTGGACACCGGCGCGTTCTACGACGAGCGGGTCGGGCTGCGCCTCGGGCTGGCATGGCGGGGACAGACCGGTGCCCAATGACCTGTGGGCCGCCGGCGCCCTCGGGGCTGCCCCTTCTCCCATTTGTGGACGCTGCGCCCAACGCCCCTCGGGGCGTTTTTTTTGTGTGGGGCCATTGGGGCGCCGAGTCCTGGCTGCTACTGGGACGATGTGGAGAGCCCCCCACGAGACCAGCGGCCTCGGTCGCGTCCGCTCCGCTCGACAGGACCAGGGGCGGACGAGGGTGCCACCTTCCTACGAAACAACGTCGTCTCGACCGAAGGGCCCCTGCGGCCCGGAGTGGAGAGACCTCCACGGGGCCAGCGGCCTTGTACGTGTCCGCCCTGATCGTAGAGAGGTCTCGACTCCGCGGCGCTTCGCTCGACAGGACCGGGGGCGGGCGGGGGAGGCACGTCCCCCCATAACGGATGAATCCTGTCGAAAACGTGTGCATACAGCTTCTCAGAGCACACACAAACAGGAGGAAACAAGCCCGCCCCGGACAGCCGTGAAAGCACCGTGGAAGACCCCAACCGCCGCGGAAACGTCCCGCCCCCCCCCGGCACGACGACGCGCAGGGCGAAGCGACAGTGCCTGCAGCCCCCGGTTCCAGTACCTCCTGCACGAGTGCCCCCCGATGAGTCTCCTCCGATGAGCACCCGCCCGCGTCAAAACGAGAGAGCACGACCGCTCCCCTGGCTGCCGGTCCTGTTGATGGGACTTGTGGCCCTGAGCGGATCGCTCGTTGGTGCTCCAGAGTCGTGCGCCGACCGCGCGGCCGGTCGCGCCACCGAGGGCACGCCGTCCGTCGCCACCGCGCCCACCGCCACCGCGCCCACCGCAAACGCGCCCGCTCCGAAGCCCCCGTCGGCCATCGCTGTCCTGCGGGCCGCGACGCCGACGCCGCAGTGTGGGCCGGGGACGGCCTCCGGGGGGACACTGAGCGCCACGGTCCGCCCCGTCCGGGCTCTGAGCGAAGTTCTGCGGCCCCGCGACGCGTCGGGCCAACCGGGCAGCGCCCTGCCGCAGGCCGTTCTGCACGCCCGCCGAGCCCTCCCGGCCCCGGCCCGCCCGTCCTGCGGCCGCCCCGCCGACGTCCCCTCTGCTCCCGCCTCGATGGGCCCCCGCCGCAGCGTCGTGCTGCGCGTGTAAACCGTCCCTGGCCGCCCCGTCGGGTCGGCCCCGATCCCCCTTTTCCGCCCCCACGGTCGTTCCGGACGCCCCCCGCGTCTGCCCGAGCTGTCTCCGTGCCCCCGACTGCCACAGCGGAGACCGAGGCCCCCCTTCATGCATCCGCCGATCGGGCGACCTTGCGTCGGGCTCATCCCTGCCGCCCGTGTCTTCCCGCACACACGTCCTCCCCATACGTTCGCCCGCCATGCTCAGCCCCACGTGGAAAACCCGCCTGTACGGAATTGGCGCACTCGCCTTCACCGTCCTGGGCGGGGTGCTGCTCTACGGACTTCTGACAGGACCGTCTTCGTCCCCTCCAGGCAAAACACCGCCCCCGGAGCGCCCCTCGGGCCGGAGCGCGTCCACGCCGTCTCCGCTGCAGGGCGAGCCCGCCCCCGAGTTTGCCCTCGAGCAGATGAACGGCGAGACGTTTCGGCTTTCCGACCACCGCGGCGAAATCGTGGTCGTGAACTTCTGGGCCACCTGGTGCCCCCCGTGCCGCCGAGAAATTCCCGGCTTCATCCAGCTGCAAAACGAGCTGGGGGCGCAGGGCGTCACGTTCGTGGGCGTCTCGCTCGACGAGACGGGCTTTGCGGCCGTGCGCCCCTACGCCAAAAAGATGGACATCAACTACCCCCTCGTGGTGGGCACCGACCGCCTGGCGCGCCGGTACGGCGGCGTCCGCGCCCTCCCCACCTCCTTCGTGGTCGGGCCGGCGGGCACCGTGCAGTACGCCCGCCCCGGGTTCTTGCCGGAAGCGGAGCTGCGACGCCAGCTGGAGCCGCTTTTGACGCAGGTCGACGCGCGTCCGTAGTCCCTCCCCGCCTGCCCTCTGGTCTTGTCGAGGGGGCGTCTCGGATGTGTGGACGCCGCCCTTCACAGGCCCGCCCCCTTCAAGTCGCCCCTTTCAACCCGCAATCATCCACCCCCGATCCACAGTCCCATGCGTTCCGTATTCCGTTCTGCCTTCGCCTTGCTTGTTGTGCTGAGTACAGGCCTTGCGCCCGCGGTGGCGGCCGCCCCGGCCGGGGCGGAGACGGCCCCGTCCCCCAACGCCGCGACCGCGACAGACGCTCCGCCTGGCATCGTCATGCTGGTGCGGCGCTCGCAGCACGTCCGCGCCGCCCTCCAAACCGTTCGGGACCTGTCGTCGTCCGACTCGCTGTCCACCACGCCGGTCGAGATTGTGGTGTGTGGCAACGCCGCGGGCAAATTGCGCCGGGGCACCCCGCTTGCGCGCCGAATCGAGGAGGGCGCTCCGGACCGGGCGTCCGTGCTGGCCTGCGGCATGTCCCTGGAAAACCGCGGCATCGACCCGGGACGCCTGACCGCGGCCGTGGAGGTGGTGCCGAACGGCCTGGCCCACGCCCTGACGCGTGAGGCCCAGGGGTATCTGTCCGTAGACCTTTGACTGCCCGCCGTCCCTTCCGTTTGTTTCTCGCACGCTCCCCCCGCTCCCATGCCCTCCCTTTCCGACGCTGCTGCACAGACCGCCCCGCCCCCGCGGGCGTGGCCCCGCCCCGCGCCCACCGCCCTGTTTCGGGGCCTGCTTAGCCTGATCTTCCTGGTGGCCGGCACCGGGCACATCCTCAACACCGAACACATTGTCGGGCGGCTCCTGGAGGCCCAGTACGGATTTCTGGCGACGGCGATTGCTCCGGCGCGTCCCCTCGTGCTGCTGGCCGGGGCGGCCCTGCTGGCTGGGGGGCTCGGGCTCCTGCTCGGCTATCGGACGCGCGGGGCGGCCGGGCTCCTCCTGCTGGTGATCATCCCCATCACGATCACGATTCAAATCGGGCGCCCCACCCTGGGGCCGCTCTTTAAAAATGTGGCCATCATGGGCGCCCTCCTCTTTTTTGTGACGCACGGGGCCGGGCCCTACAGCGTAGATGCCTTCGTTCAGCGCCGTCCCGACTCCCCCTGATCGGGCCCCCGCGCCGCAGTGCGTTCCGCCTCGCCTCCTGCCATCCCAACGGCCCCACGCCATGACGCCCCCTGCTTCGTCCCCGTCCCCCTCGGGCACCGGTCCCGACACCTCTCCCACGGACCCGTCCGAAGGCCCGCCCCCCGACGCGCCCGCTGGGAAGGCGGGGGCCGTGGGCGCCGCGATGCAGACGGGCCTGGCCCGCGCCGGGCGCTTCCTGCGCCGGTACTGGTTCTGGGGCGTCCTGGCGCTCGCGGGGGCGCTCCTGTGGCAGGACCTGCAGCCGGAGGTGACGGTGGAGGAGACCGGCCCTGTGGCGCCGGACTTTGCCCTCGAGCAGATGAACGGGGAGACCTTCCGGCTCTCCGACCACCGGGGCGAGGTGGTGGTCCTCAACATCTGGGCGACCTGGTGCGACCCGTGCCACACCGAGGCGCCGGGGTTTGTGGAGCTGCAGAACGAGTTTGCGGGCGAGGTCACGTTTGTCGGGCTGTCGATCGACGACGGCGGCTTTGCGGCCGTGCGCCCCTTCGCCCGCAAGTACGACCTGAACTACCCGCAGCTCGCAAGCCAGACGGTCGCGTGGGAAAAGTACGGGCGGTCGCAGGCCGTGCCGCGCACCTTCGTCCTCGACCGGCAGGGGCGCATCCGCTACCGCCACACGGGCCTCTTGCTGAAGGGGCGGCTGACGCTGGTGCTCGACGAACTAACCGCCGAGCCGCCGCGCTGAGGGGGAGGGCTGCTATGGGGGGGGCGACAGGGCCCGCCCCGCTTCGAGGAGAGGCCCCCTGGCTCACCGGTCGGTCTCCTCCTGGGCCTCCGGGAGCACCACCTCAAACGTGATTGTGGGATGCGTGGCAGGGGCCGTCACCGCATTCAGCACCTCAAACCGGAGCGTGAGGGCCTCCTGGCGTGCGCCGGGCTTCACCAGAAGGCGCGTCGTGTCCTGCGGGGCCAGCGGGACCACGTCCGAGCGCGTGTGAAACGGCACCTCTGTTTGATTGTCGAGGAGGAAGCGCGCGTCGGAGCGGTTTGCGATCCGCACGTCCACCACCGAAGTGTTGGGGCGGTACTGGGCGTCCACCACCGACAGGGAGGCCTTGAGGAGGGGCAGCACGTGCGAGGCACGTCCGATCAGCGTGTTCCGGTGCCACACCGCCGTGCGCCCGTCTTCCAGCGCCGCCTTCAGGCCCGCCTTGGAGCGCTCCTCCGCAAAGACGAGCGTCACGGGCCGGTGCCCGCCCGCGTGCACCTCGTAGTCCCAGTCAATGAGGCCGTGGACGTCGGACGTGCCGACAATCGTAAGGTCATGCTCCAGGGCAATGCGCAGCGCACCGGCGGAGTACTTGTGCTTGTTTACCACCTCGATGCCATGGAGCAGGTCCTGCTCGATGAGGGCGCGGTGCATCTCGGTGAGGGCGGGGCGGCCGGAGGGGCGCTGGGGAGTCCACATGGGGTGGTTCCAGAAAACAAACGCCCCTTGCCGGTTCGCCTCCCGGAAGACGGCCCGCGGATCGTCCTGGAGGAGCGGGTTGGCATCCTCCAAAAAGACGGCATTGGTGTGGCCGGGGGGCATGCTGCGGGTAATCTCCGACCCGTTGATGACAATCAGGTCGTGCGCCGCGGCCTCCTCGCGGGCGACCTCGTAGGCGCGGTTGCGGTCGGGGTGGGGAATGTCGTCCTGGTGCGGCTGGTACTCGAGGTGGTCGGTCATGGCCACCGCATCGAGCCCGTCACGCAGGGCCTCCTGCACGCGAATGTCGGGCCAGACGCTTCCGTCCGAAAAGACGGTGTGCGTGTGTAGGTCCATCTGCAGGGTGTGGCCGCCCGGAACGTCGGGGAACTGGATGGCACGGGCCGTATGCGAGTGGGGGTGGGGCTGGGCGTGAAGGGAAAGGGGGAGGACGAAGAACAGGGCCAGGAGGGCGGCGAGGGAGCGAGGCATATCGGAGAGGAGGTGGGGGGGAGACAAAAACGACCGTAGGATAGCCCCCCGTCCCGAAGAAGTCAATGCTCTCGCCCCGAGACGCGTGCTCCGTCCTCCTCATTCCGAGGCAGAGTCCCGCCCCGCCTCGTCGGAGCGAAACTCATCGTAGAGATACAGCACCAGCATACGGACGTCGCGGTCGGTCGGGTTGCGGGGCACGTGCGGGAGGCGGCCGTCGAAGAACAGCAGGTCGCCAGCGTGGAGCGTCACCGTCTCCTCGCCGATCACAAACTCGCAGGTCCCCTCCAAGAAGTACTTGAACTCGAACGCATCCGTCGTGAGCGCGTCGCGCTCCGCGTCGGGCCGCAGCGTCAGCAGCATCGCCTCGAAGCCGATGAGCGACAGCCGCCGCGTAAAGAGGTGCTCGTACTCAAAGCCAGGCGCCCCCTCTTTCGTCTGCGGGGCGTGCGCCTCCGGGCGAATGACGACATACGGGCGGTCCTGCTCGTCCGCAATCTCCTGAAAAAACTGCGCCGGGTCGGCGTCCAGGGCCTTCAGGATGGAAAACAGCACGGGGAGGGAGGGGAGCGTCCGCCCATTCTCGATGCGCGAGATCAGGCCGTTGCTCACGTCGGCCCGTCGGGCCAGCTCCTTGCCGTACAGGCCCTGCGCTGTACGGAGCGCCCGGATCTGCGGGCCAACGCCCACAAGGTAGTCCTCAACGGAGTCGGAAGAAGGCATGAGAGAGAACGCCGAGAAATGAGTGAGAGAGGACCGGCCCCGCCGCCGTCCGGAGCCGTGACGAAAACCTACTTTAAAAACATGGGGGCCATACGGGCTGGACGCAACGCCCGCCGCCGAATTGCCCCAAGAACTCATCAAGCCCCGTTGGGCCGCCGCGTCGGCCCGGCGGGGCGTAACGGTATGATAATCGCCCAAAAATTGAGCTTGGATAAATATTTGTGTACATAGACCGGTGCAGTTGATCATATGTAAATAAAAAATCCCATGTGCCCTATGGCCGACCTGTACGCCCCGACTGAACTCGCCGTCTTTGACATGGCCGGGACGACGGTGTACGACGATGATTTTGTTCATCGCGCCCTGCAGGCGGCGTTGCGCCACGCCGGCGTGGACGCCACGCGGGACGCCGTCAACGACGTGATGGGCCGGCCCAAGCCGATGGCCATCCGGGCCTTTTTGGAGGCCGAGCACGAGGCCCCCGACGCGCTGGACGACGCCGTCGACGCAGCCCACGACGACTTTATCGAGCGGATGAATGCGTTTTATGCCTCGGACCCGGCCGTGCGCGAAGTGGAGGGCGTCAGTGCCCTGTTTGCGCGGCTCCAAGACGCGGGCGTCGCGGTGGCGCTCGACACCGGCTTCAGCCGCCCCACGGCCGACGTCATCGTCGACCGCCTTGGGTGGGAGGAGGCGGGGCTGCTCGACGCCACGGTGACCAGCGACGAGGTGGCGCACGGGCGCCCGGCGCCGGACATGATTCACCATCTCATGGAGGCGACGGGCGTGGAGGCCGCCGACCGCGTGGTGAAGCTGGGCGACGCGCCGTCGGACCTGAAGGAGGGCGACCGCGCCGGCTGTCGGCTCGTGATTGGGGTGACGAAGGGCTCCCACACCCGCGACCAGCTCGCGCCGCACCCGCACACCCACCTCATTGACACCGTCGCCGACCTGCCGGCGCTGCTCTTTGCAGGGCCCGACGCTGCGTAGAGCGGCCTGGGCCCCTGTTTCCGCGCTGCTTCTCCGCGCTGCCTTGTTCGCTGCCGTTTCCCTACCGGGCCCGCACGCATGCCCCGCTCCAAGCGCCGTTGGCAAGCCGTTACGCTACTGTCCCTCGTCGTCGGGTACGCTGGCTACTACGTCTGCCGGTCGAACTTCTCGGTGGTCACGCCCTTGCTGCTCGACGCGTTCGGGGAGGACGGCCTCGACAAGGCCTGGATCGGCTTCATCTCGTCGGTCGGTGTTGCCTTCTACGCCGTGGGAAAGGTGTTCAACGGCGCGATCGCCGACTTTGTCGGGGGACGGCGCGTTTTTCTGTTCGGGATGGTCGGCTCGATTGCCGCGACCATCGCCTTCGGCCTTGGGACCGGCGCCGCGGTGTTTGTGGGGGCCTGGTCGGCCAACCGCCTCGTCCAGTCGATGGGCTGGCCGGGGCTGGTGAAGGTGGCCGCACGGTGGTTCTCGCACCAGTCGTACGGCCGCGTAATGGGGTTCTTGAGCCTCAGCTTCCTCTTCGGCGACGCTGCGGCCCGGCTCCTCCTCGGGCAGGCCATCGCGTACGGCTTCGGCTGGCAAGACGTGTTCTTCTTTTCGGCGGCCGTCCTGGGGGGCATTGCGCTGGTGAATGCCGTCACGCTCAAGGACAGCCCACAGGCGCTGGGGTTTGCGGCGACTGCGGTGAACCCGAACAACCTGTTCGGCCCGGACGGAGACGCGCCCCGGCCGGAGGGCGTGCGCGACCTGCTGGGGCCGCTCCTGCGCAGCGGCTCGTTCTGGGTCGTGATGTTTCTCTCCGCAGGCATGACGCTCATCCGGCACTCGTTTACCTTCTGGACGCCGACGTTTTTGGTGGAGGTGGCGGGGATGTCGGCCAGCGACGCCGCCCAGTACAGCCTCGTCTACCCGCTCCTGGGCGGCGTGTCGGTGCTGTTCGTGGGCCACGTGTCCGATCGATGGACGGCCGGGCGGCGCGGGCTGGTGATGACGGTCGTGCTCGCGCCCCTCGTGCCGACCCTCATCCTTATGAGCACGCTGGAGACGACGGGCGCCCTGGTGCCGCTGCTGCTGGTGTCGGCGTCGGCGTTCCTGCTGATCGGGCCCTACTCGTTTCTGTCCGGCGCCATGGCCCTCGACCTGGGGGGCAAGAAGGGAAGCTCCACCGCGGCCGGCCTGATCGACGGCGCCGGGTACACGGGCGCCATCCTGTCGGGGGGGGCCGTGGGCTGGGGGGCCCAGCACTTCGGATGGAGCTGGGTCTTCATCGCCCTGGCCGCGGTGGCGACGCTCACGCTCATCGCCGCCATCGTGTACTGGCGCTACCACGAGGCGGCAGTGCCGAAGACCGCTGCGCCCGGCGCCGCGAAGGGGACGGCCTGAGGGGCTGCCGCTGAAAAGACGCGCCTTTGGGGGGCGGGCCGGCCCATCCATGTATCGCTCTTATTTCCACCACACCTGTTCATCCACCCCCGTTCATCCCATGCCTTTGTTTTTCGCCCCTGCGGCCCGCACGGCCCTCGCCGCCCTGTTGATCGGAGCGGCGTACGGCCTCGTGTCCCCTGCCGGGCCGCGTGCCGCCCACGCCCAACCCACCGCGCACGAGGAGGCCTACCGCATCGCCATCCTCGGCTGCCACCGCCAGGACCAGCCGGCGCCCGCCTTCAGCCGGTACGTGCAGGCCAATCCCGACCTTGCGCTCTGGGTGGGCGACAATGTGTACGCCGACACCCCGGACGACCCCACCGTCATCGACACCAGCTACGCGGCCCTGGCGCACAGGCCGGCCTTTCGGCACCTGCGACAGCGAACGCCGTTTTTGGCGACCTGGGACGACCACGACTACGGAATGAACAATGCCGGCAAGCGCTACGCCCTGAAGGAGGAGAGCAAGGCCCGCTTTCGGCGGTTCTGGCGGCTGGAGGACACCATTCCCGCTGAGCGGGACGGCATCTACCACGCAGAAACAATGACGGTGGGCGCGCACCGCCTGCAGGTCATTCTGCTCGACGTCCGCTACAATCGCGACCGCCCCTCCCCCCGCGGCGACCTGCTGGGCGCACGCCAGTGGTCATGGCTGGAGGCCCAGCTGCGCCGCCCTGCCGACCTGCGCCTCATCGTCTCGGGCACCCAGCTGCTCCTCGACGCGGCCTCAGGGTCCGAGACGTGGGACCAGTACCCCCGGGCCCGGGCCCGCCTCTTTGAGACGATCCGCCGCGCCGGGGCCGAAGGGGTGGTCTTCGTCACGGGCGATAAGCACTACGCCGAGGTGGGCCGCAAGGCCGGGGCGCTCGACGTCGATGCGGTCGAGCTCCAGTTTGCCAGCGTCAACCAGATCGAGCCGCCCAACTACAACTCCCACCGCGTGGCGCCTGTCATCACGTCGCGCCACTCGTACGCCCTGCTCGATGTGCAGATGGAGGCCACGGCCCACAACGAGCCGCACCTCCTCTATCGCGTGTTTGATGCGATGCGCAACACGCCCGAGCTCATCTACCGGGTGAATCTCGATGAGCTGTACCTCGACCTCACGCTTGGCGGGGCCGATCGCTTCCTGGAGACGCGCCGCGTGCCCATTACGCATGCCTACCCCACCCTCGATGTGCGCTACACGCTCGACGGCACGCCCCCGACGGCGGAGGCCCCGCGCTATACGGCACCGCTCACCCTCACCGAGACGACCACCGTGAAGGCGCGGTTCTTCACCCCCGATGGCAACCCGCGCAGCCGCGTGTTTGAGCGCACCTACCATCGCGTCGCGCCGCGCCCGGCGCGCACGACGGGGGGCGACACCGCGGGCCTCCGCTACGCCTACTACGAAGGGGCCTTCGAACAGATGCCGGACCCCGATACGCTCACGGCCGTCCGCCGGGGCACGGCCCCCACCTTCGACGTGGCGGCCCTTGCCGCGCGGGACGATGCGTTCGCCATGACGTTCGAGGGCTGGATCCAGGTGCCCGAGACTGGGGTCTACACCCTGTCCACCCGCTCCGACGATGGCTCCCGCCTGCGCATCCACGGCGACACGGTGGTCGACAATGACGGCACCCACTCGCTGCGCCTCCGCTCCGGGCAGGTCGCCCTGGAGGCGGGCTGGCACCCGATCCACATCGACTATTTTGAGGCGTACGTCGATCAGGCGCTGCAGGTCACGATCCGCGGGCCCGATGCCCACTTTCGCCCGGTCGGCCGGGGGGCTCCTGCGCCGTTGACGATTGGCCCAGAGGCGGCCGAGGGCGAACGGGGGACGCCTGTGACGAGGGAGCAGCTGAGCCATTGACGGCGCCCCCCTGCTCCCCCGCGCATCCGCATTCCCCGAACCGATCCGTCGCTCCGATATGCCCGAGTCGCCCGCCCCGCCCCCGAACGATTCCGCTGCCGCGTCGTCCCGCGCCCACGCCGCCATCCGCGCCGCCGTGTTTGACGGGCCCGACGCCGGCGTACACGTAGAGGCCCTCCCTCGGCCCGCCCTGGCGCCGGGCGCGGCCCTCGTGCGCATCGACTGCTGCACCGTCTGCGGGTCGGACGTCCACACCTACACGGGCGCCCGCACTGAGCCGACACCGACCGTCCTGGGGCACGAAATGGTGGGCCGCATTGCGGCACTCGGGGGGGCGGGCCTGACGGACAATCAGGGCGAGTCGCTTGCGGTGGGCGATCGCGTGACGTGGTCTATGCAGGTCACGTGCGGCGACTGCTTTGCCTGCACGCACGGCCTCCCACAGAAATGTACCGCGCTCTTCAAGTACGGCCACGCGGCGATCCGCGAACAGCATGCCCTCAACGGCGGCCTGGCCGAAATGTGTCACCTGCGGCCGGGCACCACGCTCGTTCGCGTGCCTGAGGCGGTGCCCGACGTCGTCATCAGCCCGGCCAACTGTGCGACGGCGACGGTGGCGGGCGCTGTGCGACTGGCGGGCTCTCTGGAGGGGCGCGTCGTGCTCGTGCAAGGCGTGGGCATGCTGGGATGTACGGCCATTGCGATGGCGGATGCTGCGGGGGCCGCCGCCATCGTTGCGGTGGAGCGACAGGCCCGCCGCCGCGAGTGGGCCCGCGCCTTTGGGGCGACGGCTGTCCTTGACCCTGAGGCGCACGGCGCCGACGGCTGGGCGGAGGCCCTCCGCACCCACAGCGACGGGCGCGGCGCCGACGTGCTCCTGGAGCTGACGGGCCACCCCGCCGCGACCGAGCGTGGCCTCGCCGCCCTGCGCACTGGCGGCACCGCGGTGCTCGTGGGCGCCACCTATCCGGAACGCCCGCTCCGCGTAGAGGCCGAAACGCTCGTCCGCCGTGTGCTCACCATCCGCGGCCTGCACAACTACACGCACGACGACCTGGCGCGCGCCGTGGCCTTCCTCGCAGCCCACCACCATGAGTACCCGTTCGCCGATGTCGTCCACGACGGCTTTTCGCTGGGGGCAGTGGAGGCGGCGTTCGACGCGGCTCTGGGCGGCCGCTCCGCCCGTGTCGCCGTCCGCCCGTAGGGGCCCCTCGCCTCCCCCTGGCGTTGGCATTTGTTCGGCGTCAAGAGTAGGTTAAGAACTCCCCCCACCAAGACGACCGATCTGTTTCCACCGCCTCCCCGCCCTCGCCATGGAAGACGATATGACGATCGACCAAGTTGCCGAACTGGCGTACGTGTCCCGGTCCGTGGTGTCGCGGGTGTTGAACGACCACCCCAACGTGAGCGAGGAGGCCCGCGCCCGGGTGCTGAAGGTGATTGAGAAGCACGACTACCGGCCCAGCTCCGTGGCGCGGGGGCTGGCGACGGCGCGTACGTTCGAGATTAGTGTCCTGACCCCCCGCCGCGGCGACGAGTCGCTGGCCAACGGCTACTGGCCGCTCCTCTACTCCGGCATCTTTGAGCGGTGCCTGGAGCGGGGCTACTTTGCGTCGCTCTCGATGGTGTCTGCGGAGGTGGAGGACGAGATTCAGCGCCATGCCCGCGACCCCCGCTTCGAGGGGCACATTCTCATCACCACCGAGGTGACCGACCGGGTGGCTCCGTTGCTGAAGGCCGGCAGTGCCCCCGCGGCGCTCATCGGGCGGGCCCCGGCGTGGGAGACAATCAGCTCTGTCGACCTGGACAACGAGAAGGGCGGCTACGTGGCGGGGCGCCACCTGTGCACGCTGGGCTACGACGAACTGGGGATCATTCTCGGCAACTCAGCGCTCGAAGAGTCGAACGACCGCCGGGCGGGGGTGGAGCGGGCGCTGGCCGATGCGGGGTGTTCGGTGCCGGGGCGCTACGTGGCCGAGGGCGACTATTCGCGCGACAGCGGCTACGCCATTGTTCAGGGCTGGGCCGCCCGCGGAGTGCTGCCGCGCGCGCTTTTTTGTGCAAGCGACACCATGGCGATGGGCGCGCTGCTTGCCCTCCACGAACACGACTGCCGTGTGCCCGCGGACGTGGCGGTGGTGGGGTTTGACGACCTCCCGTCCGCCCGGTATGCCTTGCCTCCGCTCACTACGGTGCGCCAGCCGGTCTACGAAAAGGGGCGAACGGCCGCCGACCTGCTCATCGACCAGATCGACGAGGGGGCGGCCGAGGCGGTGCATCGCGAGCTGACCCCGGAGCTGGTCGTGCGAAATAGCTGCGGGGCCTCGGTCCCGAGGTCCACGTAGCCCCGGGCCGCCAACCCCTGCCCACTCTTTCCCCGGCCCCCGTCTTTCTCCGCCCGCTGTGCTCCCCCTGAGGGACGCAGAGTCAAAGGGGGGGCCAAGTCTCCTCCAAAAACTGGAAGCGGTTCCGGATTGGGGGGATGCGTTGCGGAACGGCGCTGCCGTGCCTATCCTTTGAGGGTTGAAAATCACGCCCCGTCCGCCCCCGCACTCTCCCCACGGCCGCCCTGGTATGGTGACGCTTCGTGCCCCTGCTCGATGGATTTCGCTGTTCGTGCTCACCGGCGGCCTGTGGCTTTTGGGCGGGGGCTGCACCGAGCCGACGTCTCCGGTCGCGCAGTGGGCCGACCCCGACGGGGCGGAGCTCCCGTTTGCGCCCCGCACCTACGCCCTCTACCGCACGCCCGGGCCCGTGCAGGTGGACGGGCGCCTCGCGGAGCCCGGCTGGCAGGAGGCGCCCTGGACGGCCGACTTCGGCGACATCCGCGGCCCGGAGGCGCCCCCGCCCCGCCACCGCACCCGTGCCAAGATGCTCTGGGACGACACCGGCCTCTACGTGGCCGCCCGCCTGCAGGAGCCGCACGTCTGGGGCACCCTCACGCAGCGAGACACCGTGGTGTATTACGACGACGACTTTGAGGTCTTTATCGACCCCAACGGCACCACGCACAACTACTACGAGGTGGAGGTCAATGCCCTCGAAACGGTGTGGGACCTGATGCTGCTCACGCCCTACCGCGACGGGGGCCCGGCCGTCGATGCCTGGGACGTGCGCGACGTGCAGGTCGCCGTGCAGATCGAGGGCACGCTCAACGATCCGTCGGACACCGATGATGGATGGACCGTGGAGCTGTGGCTGCCGTGGACGGTGCTGGAGGAGGCCGCCCCCGAGGGCCGTCCCCCGCAGGACGGCGAGCAGTGGCGGCTCAATTTTTCGCGGGTCGACTGGCCGCTCACCGTCGAGAACGGTCGCTACCGAAAAGACCTCGACACCACGCGCGCCCACCCCGAGGACAACTGGACGTGGTCCCCCCAGGGCGTCATCGACATGCACCGCCCGGAGCGGTGGGGCCTCGTCCAGTTTGTAGACGCCCCCGCCGGCACGGCGCCCGTGGAGGTGTCGGTGCCCGAGACGGCCCGCCTCAAGTGGGCCCTGCGGCGCCTCTACCACCGGCAGCGGCAGCACCGGGCCGAGACGGGCCGGTACGCCACGACGCTCGCGGCCCTCGACGCCGCCGACATCGCGCCCGAGGGGCTCGACTTCGCCCCCACCCTCCAGGCCACCCAGACCACCTACGAGATCGCAACGCCCGGCCCGGAGGGCACCACCGTCCATCTCCGCAGCGACGGCAAAACCTGGACGACGACGGACGAGTAGTCGCGTGCGGGTGCCTGTTCGTCTCTGATGTCTCCCCGACGCTCCTCTCCCCGTGACCCCTCTCGACTGGCTCTTCGTCGCCGGCTACCTGGCGCTTTCGTTTGGCATTGCGCTCTACTTCTACCAACGGGCGGGCGAGGACACCGCCGAGTTCTTCCTGTCGGGCCGCTCGATGCCGTGGTGGCTCGCGGGCACGAGCATGGTGGCCACGACCTTTGCCGTGGACACGCCCCTGCTGGTGACGGAGATTGTGGCGCGGGACGGCATCGCGGGCAACTGGCTCTGGTGGAACGCGGCCCTTGGCGGGATGCTGACGGTCTTTTTCTTTGCGCGCCTCTGGCGCCGCAGCGGGGTGCTGACGGACGTGGAGTTCGTGGAGGTGCGCTACAGCGGCGCGCCGGCGGCCTGGCTGCGAGGGATCAAGGCGCTCTTCTTTGGCCTCCTGCTCAATGTTCTCATCATCGGGTGGGTGTCGCTGGCGATGGAGACGGTCATCGACCGGCTCTTTCCGGATCTCACGCTGTTTGGACGGGCGGGCGTGGGGGTGCTGGGGCAGGAGGCCAGTGCGGCCCTCGTGGTGACGGGCGGGCTGATTCTGGGCGTGGCGGTGTACGCAATGCTCTCGGGGCTCTGGGGGGTGATGGTGACGGACCTCTTCCAGTTTGTGATTGCGATGGGGGGCACGGTGCTGCTGGCGGTCTGGGTGCTCGACCGGCCGGAAATCGGCGGCGTGGCGGGCCTGCGGGCGCAGCTGCCGGACGAGACGTTTCACCTGCTGCCGACCATCGGGGGGGCGGCGGACGGGGCGGGCACGTTTGCGCTGTCGGCGCTTGCCTTTGCGGCGTACGCGGGCGTGCAGTGGTGGGCCAGCTGGTACCCCGGGGCGGAGCCGGGCGGCGGGGGCTACATCGCGCAGCGCATGATGAGTGCCAAGGATGAACGACACGCCCTCTTCGCGACGCTCTGGTACACCATCGCTCACTTTTGCCTCCGCCCGTGGCCGTGGATCGTGGTGGCGCTGTCGGCACTCGTCCTCTACCCCGACCTCGCGGAGCCCCGGGCCGGCTTTGTGCTGGTGATGAAGGAGGTGCTGCCGCCTGGGCTGCTGGGGCTCCTCTTTGCGGCGTTCCTGGCGGCGTTTATGAGCACGGTCTCTACGCAGCTCAACTGGGGCGTCTCGTACCTCGTCAACGACTTTTGGCGTCGCTTCGTGCGCCCGGACGCGAGCGAAGCCCATTACGTGCGCGTCTCGCGGATCCTCACGGTGGCGGTGGCGCTCCTGAGCCTGGGCGTGACGCTTTTCCTCGACACCATCGCGGAGGCGTGGGGGCTGCTCCTCTCGGCATCGGCCGGGCTGGGGCTGGTCCTCATCCTGCGCTGGTACTGGTGGCGCGTGAATGCGTGGAGCGAGATGGCCGCCACCCTGGCGCCGATTGGGCTTGCGGGGACGGCGCTCGTGCTAAATGCCTTTGGGGTGCAGGTGCCGGGGCTGCAGGCGGAGTTTCCGCTCAATCTGTACGCGGTCGTGGGGTTTACGACGGCGGTGTGGCTGGGCGTGACGGTGCTGACGCGCCCGACGGAGGCGGCGACGCTCGATCGCTTCTACCAACAGGTCCACCCCGGCGGGCCGGGCTGGGCGCCGGTGGCGGCGCGCAATCCGGAGGTGACGCCGGACGCGGGCCTGGGGCGCCTGGCGCTCGACTGGGCCGTGGGCGTGGTGCTCGTGTACAGCACGCTCTTTGGCACGGGCTACCTGCTTTTGGGCTGGACGGCCTGGGGCGCGGCTCTCCTCGCGGTAGCGGCGGGGGCGGCGGCCTTTTTGTGGCACGACCTGCGGGCGTACGCCGCCCCCCTGGAGACGCGGGCGACGGAGGCCGATCAGCGCGGGCCCTGAGCCCCCGGCGTACGGACGGAGGGGGCGTGGCCCGGGCTTCCCGCGCCTCCCATCGTGCCCGTCCCCTCAGGCCCCGGAGGCCCTCGCGAGTCGCTTTCACGAATGACCCAGGCGTGTGTCACAGCAATTCATCATCGGACTGGACGTAGGGGGAACGAAGACGCATTTGCTCGCGGAGCGGGCGCCCGGGACGGGGCGGACGGAGCGGCGCGGCCCGGGCGCCAACCTGCAGCGGGTGGGGCCCGACGCGGTTGTGGAGACGCTCGAAGGCCTCATCCGTGAGGCGTTGCCGGGACCGGGGTGCCGCGTGGCGGTGTGTGCGGGCGTGGCCGGCGCCGGCCGGGCGGACGAGCAGGCGGCGCTGCAGGAGCGGCTCCGCACGGCCCTCGCGGACGCGGCGGAGCGGGTCCGCGTGGCGGTGACGCACGATGCGACCATTGCGCTGGAGGCGGCGTTTGGGGCGGAGGGGGGCGCCATTGTGATTGCGGGCACCGGCTCGGTGGTGCTCGGGCGCGGGCGCGGCGGCACCACGCGCCGGGCGGGCGGCTGGGGGCACCGCCTGGGCGATGTGGGCAGTGGCCACGCGGTGGGCCGGGCGGCGCTGCGGGCGGTGGCGGCGGCGTATGACGGGGGGCCGCCCACGGGGCTGCGGGACCGCGTGCAGGAGCGCTACGGCATTGACTCGCGAGCGGACCTCTTTCGGTGGACCTACCGGGAGGAGGCGCCCCTGGCGGAGGTGGCGCCCCTCGTGGGCGCGGCGGCCGCGGCGGGCGATGCGGTGGCGGAGGAGATTTTGGCGTCGCAGACCGCGGCGCTTGCCCGCCAGGCGGCCTGGGTGGTGGGAGCGGCCGAAGAGCCCGCCCCGCGGGTCGCTCTGCTCGGGGGCATGCTTCGCAGCGAGCCGTACGCCCGGGCGCTCCGGCAGGCCCTCGGGGCCTGCCTGCCGCAGGCGTCGGTCTCGCGCCTCCAGGAGGCCCCGGTGGTGGGCGCCCTTCGGCGGGCGCACCGCCTCGGGGCGTGAGGTGGCCGCGGGGCGCGCCGAACGCGCCGCCGGGCACACGGCCGGCCCCTGCGCTACGCCTCCCCGAATGCCTCCTCGAAGCCCGCATCGGCGGGGGGAAAGTCGAGGGCCCGCACGCGGGCACACGCCTCCTCAGCCCCGTGCTCGCGGGCCATGCCCTCGTCCTCCCACTCCACGGAGAGAGGCCCGTCGTAGCCGTGGCGGTGCAGGCGGCGGAGGATGGCCTCAAAGTCGATTTTGCCACGCCCGATGGAGCGGAAGTCCCAGTAGCGGTCCGCATGCCCAAAGGGCAGGTGGCCGCCAAAGACGCCGGCCGGTCGCCGCCCGTCGGCCCACCAGACATCTTTCATGTGGACGTGTGCGATGCGATCGGGAAACGCGTCAAGGAACGCGAGGTAGTCGACGCCCTGGTAGCCAAAGTGGCTGGGGTCGTAGTTGAAGGCGAAGGCGGGGTGGTCGTCGAGGGCGCGGAGCGTACGCCGGGCGGTGCTGAGGTCAAAGGCAATTTCGGTCGGGTGCACCTCCAGCGCAAAGCAGATCTCTTCCGTCGCAAACGCATCCAGCAGGGGCCGCCACTGGTCGGCAAACGCTGCGTACCCCTCCTCAATCATCGGTTGCGGGGTGGGCGGGAAGGCATAGAGGAGGGGCCAGACGGGCGAGCCGGTGAAGCCGGTGACCACATCGACGCCGAGGGCGCGGGCCGCGGCGGCGGTGCGCTCCAGTTCCTCGATGGCACGGCGCGTCACCCCGTCCGGATCGCCGTCGCCCCACACCCGCTCGGGCACGATCTCTTTGTGCCGGGCGTCGATGCGGTCGCTCACGGCCTGGCCCACCAGGTGCTGGCTGAGGGCCCACACATCGAGGTCGTGTGCGTGCAGCAGGTCGCGCTTGCGGCGGACGTAGTGGTCGTCCGACACAGCGCGGGCCACGTCGAAGTGGTCGCCGTTGCAGGCCAGCTCCAGGCCGTCGTAGCCCCAGGCCGCGGCCTTCTCGGCGAGGGAGGCGAGGGGCACGTCGGCCCACTGTCCGGTGAAGAGGGTGATGGGGCGGGAAGACATGGGAAGAGGAGGGGCGTCTGCGGAAGGGCGTCTGCGGAGGGACGGAGGGCGAGGAGACGGGGCGCTACAGCGACCATTCGCCCCGGGCGTCGCGGCGCAGGTACGGTTCGGCCGCCGGCGCGTTGGGGATGGTCATGGAGCGGGGGTCGTACCGGAGGGGAACGCCGGCCTGAAGGGCGACGCTTCCCAAGAGGAGCGTCTCGGTGAGGGGGGCGGCGTAGTCGAAGGGACACGACGCGACCGCCCGGCCCTTGCAGGCCTCGACCCAGTTCATCTGGTGGCTGGTGTCAATGCGGGGGAGCCGCTGCGGGGCGTCGGCGGCGGTCGCCTCCAGCTCCGTGGGGTAGAGGCGCGGATTGCGGCCGTAGGTGTCGTGCATCAGCACGCCCTCGTCTCCCACCCAAATTGCCCCGCCGGAGGACGGCGCCGGGCCGTCTTCGTCCGGGCCGAGGGTGCGCACCAGGGGCACGTCCGGCGGGAGGGCGTGGGGGCGAGGCGGAAGCAGGCCGCCGTCGTACCAGGTCACCGTCACCGGGGGGCGGCCGCCCCGTCCAAAGGTGTAGTGGACAGTTTCGACGGAGGGCCAAGAGACGCGTTCGGCGTGGTCTCGGCCGAAGCCATTCGAGGAGCCCCATACCTCCGTGGGCGCGCCGAGGTCGAGGGCCCACACCGCGTGGTCGAGGATGTGCGTGCCCATATCGCCGAGGGCGCCCGTGCCGTAGTCGAGCCATCCGCGCCAGCGGAAGGGGTGATAGGCCGTGTGGTAGGGGACGTCCGGCGCCGGGCCCAGGAAGAGGTCCCAGCGCAGCCCATCGGGCGGCGTCATGGAGTCGGCGGGGCGAGAGACGCCCTGCGGCCACCAGTTGGCGGGGCGGTCGGTCCAGGCATGGATCTCCTGCACCGTGCCGATGGCCCCACCCCATACCCACTCGATGGCCCGGCGTCCGTCGGGGTGGGTGTGGCCCTGGTTGCCCATCTGCGTCACCACGTCTTGCGTGTCGGCCGCGTCCCGGAGCGCCCGCGCCTCCCGCACGGTTCGGGTGAGGGGCTTCTCGACGTAGACGTGCAGGCCTCGCTGCAGGGCCTCCATGGCGGCGACGGCGTGGAGGTGGTCGGGCGTGGAGACGACGACCGCATCGAGCGTCCCCGACAGGTCGTCCAACATCCGGCGAAAGTCGGCGTAGCGCTCGGCCTGCTCGTATGCCTCGTGCAGCGCCGCGAAGCGCTCCGCCACGGCCCCGTCGCGGGTTCGCAGCGTGCGGTCGACGTGGCGGTAGTCGACATCACAGATCGCGACGATGTTTTCGGAGATCATGGCGTTGAGGTTGCTGGCGCCGCGCCCCCCCACGCCGATGCCGGCAATGTTGAGGGTGTCGCTGGGCGCCTGGTAGCCGGGCCCGCCCAAGACGTGGCGGGGCACAATGCTGAGGCCGGCGGCCGCGAGGGCCGATCCTTTCAAAAACATGCGTCGGTCCATGAGAGGAGGCTTTAAGAGGAGAAGGGCACGAGTCGGGACACGCAGAGGTACGGCCTGCGGTCAGAGCCTCTTGATCTTGATGTTGCGGAAGTGCGCCGTCGTTCCGTGTTCTTGAAGGCCGATGTGGCCCGTCCGCGCGTCCCCAAACTCGGGGTGGCTCCGAAACTTACTGTCGCGAAGCATCCGGTACCACGCCGGGGTCCACAGCTCGTACGCCAGCACCTTGCGGCCGTTGAGCCAGTGCTCCACGTGGCCGCCCTCCACCACAATCATCGCCTCCTGCCACTCCCCGTGCCCGGTGAAGGGCTGCGGGTCAGCGGGAATGAGGTCGTAGAGCGACCCCGCCTTCCGGTTGCCGTTCTCGCCGCGGAGCGCATCGGGGTGGTGGGCATTGTCCAGGATCTGCATTTCCGGAGCCGACCAGTAGATGGCCCGGTCGGGTTGCTCCAGGGCCCGGTAGAAGATGCCGCTGTTGCCCCCCTTGGCGATTTTCCACTCAAGCCGCAGCACAAAGTCGCCGTACGTGTCGGTCGTAATGATGTCGCCGCCCGCGCCGTCGACCGTAAGGACGCCGTCCTCGACGGACCAGCCCCGGTCCGGAAAGTCGGCCTGGCCGTATCCGCGCCACCCGTCCGGGGTGGATCCATCAAAGAGCAAGGTCCAGCCGTCGGCACGCTCCTCTGCGGTGAGGGTGTTGGGGGGCGGCGGTGCGTCCTGGGCCCTTGCCGGGGCGCATAGGGCAAGGGACACGAGCGCGAACAGAACCAGAGAGGCACGAGCAGGAGAAGGCATGGCGTGTCGGCAGAGACTGTGGGAGGGAAACCGTGTAGGGAGGGGGCAGTGGAGGGGCCGCCCGGATCGGTTAGGCACCGGGAGGGGCATACGAGGCATCGACCCACATTTCGTTCTTGCTGCTTCGGAGTGCCGCCTGGATGAAGTGGACACCGCGCGCCCCGTCCTGCACGGTCGGGACGTCCTGCGCCCAGGGGGCGGGGGCGACGCCCGCCTCGTGGGCCGCGATGGCGTGGGCCGCGCTGCGGTACAGGTTGGCGAAGGCCTCGATAAAGCCCTCGGGGTGGCCCTGCGGGGTGCGCAGGAACGGCTGGACCGAGTCGGCGAGGGAGGCGCGGCCGTGGGTGTAGACCTGCTGCGGCGCGTCGCCGTTGACATCGGAGAGGAGCGTGAGGCGGTGCGGGTCCTCCTGGTCCCAGGCCAGCCCCGCCTCCGAGCCGTAGACGCGGAGGCGAAGGTTGTTTTCCTCCCCGGCCGCGATCTGCGAGCAGTGGATGAGGCCGCGCACCCCGCCCTCGTAGCGGGCCAGGATGCTGGCATCGTCGTCCACGGCGCGCCCCTTCACCACGGTTCCCACATCGGCGCACAGGCGCTCCAGGGCCCGGCCCGTGACGTACCGGGCCAGGTGCTCGGCATGCGTGCCAATGTCGCCCAGCGCCCCGGCGCCGGCCAGGGCCGGGTCGGTCCGCCAGGCGGCCTGCTTGTTGTCGTCGGCCTCGAGGCGCCGGTTGAGCCAGCCCTGCGGATACGCAACCACCACCTTGCGCAGCTCGCCGAGGCGGCCCTGCTGCACAAGGGCACGGGCCTGTTTCACCAGTGGGTAGCCGGCATAGGTGTGGGTGAGGCAGAAGACCACATCCTGCGCTTCCACGCGCCGACACAGGGCCTCCGCGTCGTCAAGGGTGGTCGTCATCGGCTTGTCGCAGATGACATGAATGCCGCGGTCGACAAAGGCACAGGCGACGTCGTAGTGGAGGTGGTTGGGCGTAACAATGGAGACGACGTCGATGCCGTCGGGGCGGTCGGCCTCCGCCGCAGCCATCTGCGCGTACGTGTCGTAGACCCGGTCGGGCGCGAGGTGAAGGGCCGCGCCCTGACGATGCGACGTTTCGGGATCCGAGGAGAACGCGCCGGCAACCAGGTCCAGATTGCCGTCGAGGGCAGCGGCGGAGCGGTGCACAGCTCCAATGAAGGCACCGGGGCCGCCCCCGACCATGCCGTACCGAAGGGGACGATCGAGAGCCATGAGGGAAAGGGGGGCAGGGAAAAAAGAAGGAATGCGCAGACGGCCCGGCGGTCAGGAGAACTCGGGGGCGAGCCGGGAGCGGACATCTTGGAGGAGCCGCTGGGTGGCCCGAATGCCGTCCGTTTCGCTTAGGGAGTCGCCTTCGTATTCGATGCCCACGTAGCCGCGATACCCGTGCTCCAGCACAATGCGCAGGAGCCGGGTGTAGTCCAGCGTCGTCTCCCGTCCTTCATCGTCGAAGGCGAGCGCCTTGGCACTGACGGCCCTGGCGTGCGGCATCAGCGCGCGCACCCCCGCGTACGGATCGTAGGCCTCCCCCTCGCGGAGGTCCCAGTTTCCAAAATCCGGCAGCGTGCCGCAGCGCGCGTGGGCCACCGTCTCCATGACATCGGCGAGCCACGCGCCGTTGGAGGAGAGGCCGCCGTGGTTCTCGACGAGTACGTTGAGGTCCTGCGCGGCGGCGTACTCGGTGAGGCGGCGGAGCCCATCGGCCGCCCGCTTGCGCTGGTCAGCGGGGGGGCCTTTGCCCAGCGTTTGGGCATTGACGCGAATGGAGTGGCACCCCAGGACCGCCGCGGCCTCGATCCACTTGCGGTGGTTGTCCACGGCTTCGGTGCGCTTCGCCGCCTCGGGGTGCCCGAGGGCGCCCTCGCCGTCGCACATGATGAGCAGGCTCTCCACGCCCGCCTCCTCGGCCCGCCTCCGCATCGCGTGCAGGTAGTCCCGGTCCCGGGCCCGCTCCATAAAGAAGCGATTGACGTACTCGACCGCCCCGAGGTCGAACGTCTCGCGGGCCGTGCGTGGAAAGTCGAGGGGATCGAGGGAGCCGTCGAAGAGGGCGCGGTGCAGCGACCACTGCGCCAGGGAGATGCGGTAGAGGGGCGTATCGGCAGCGCCCGGTTCCTGCGGGGGCGCGTCGGGGGCGTCGTCGGGGGCGTCGTCGGGGGCACAGCCCCAGGCAGGCAGGGCGGCCCCGAGCGTGAGGGCGGCGGAGGCCTTCAGAAACGAGCGTCGATCGGAACGAGGCATGGGCGGGGCGGGGAGATGCGAAGGCAGGGAAGAGGAGCGAGGCATGCCGGGCGCGTCTCAGGCCGCAATATTTTCCGGGGCGTCGTCTTCCGTCTCGGCCCCCATGACCGAGGCGACCGATTCGCCGCCGACCTCCACCTCATCGTCGAAGAAGAACACGAAGAAGACGAGCACAGCGCCGGCAAAGGCCGCCGGGACCCACCAGAAGTGGACCCACTGGTTGAGCGTCAACTGCTCGCCGGTGCGGATGAGATTGAAGAGCCAGCCCGCCACCTGCGCCCCAATCAGCATGCCCGCGCCGTAGGTCAGGAGCACAATGAGCCCCTGGGCCTGCCCCCGCACCTTCGGGCTGGCCTTCTTGTCCACGTAAATTTGTCCGGCCACGAAAAAGAAATCGTAGCAGATGCCGTGGAGGGCAATGCCGGAGAGAATCATCCAGGTGACCATGTCCGGCGCCCCCAAGGCGAAGAGGCCGTAGCGGAGCACCCAGGCAAACATGCCCACGCCCAGCATCCACTTTACACCGAGGCGCACAAAGAACATCGGCATCAGCAGCATAAAGATCACCTCCGAGGCCTGCCCGATGGTCTGCACCGCCGCGATTTGCTGAAAGCCCGTGTCGGCCAAGAACGTCTGGGTGAAGTTGTAGTAGGCCGCCAGGGGGATAGAGATCAGGAAAGAGCTTAGGAGAAAGACATAGAACGAGGGCGAGCCCAGCGTTTTCAGGGCATCGAGGCCCAGGATGTCGCGCACCGAGACCGTTTCGCCCTCCGCCGGGGGCGGGGTGTGCGGCAGGGTAAAGCTGTAGAGCCCGTAGACCGCGCTGATGGTGGCCGTCAGGTAGAGCGGGAACGTGGTCTCTTCCGGGAGGGCGCCCGAGGCCCCGGCGGGCACAAAGTAGCCCCCGAGGTAGCTCACGAGCAGTCCGGCCACGATCCACCCAACCGTTCCGAAGACGCGAATCACCGGGAACTGCGATTCCTGCTCCGTCATGTTGTGGAATGCCAGCGTATTGGTCAGGCTAATTGTTGGCATGAAGCACAGGTTGTAGGCGAGCAGCGCCAGGATAAAGAGGAGCGGATACCCGATGACGGAGGGGGCGACAAACATGAACGCCGCCCCGAGGAGGTGCAGCACACCGAGGACCGACTGGGTGGGGAAGTAGCGATCGGCGATGAGGCCGACAAAGAAGGGCGCGACGAGGGCCGCGATGGGGTTGACCGTAAACGGCCAGTGGGTGAGCCCCTCCATCCCGTGGGCCGTCATGGTGACGGCAATGGTTGTGTACCAGGCGCCCCAGACGAAGAACTCCAGGAACATCATGGCGCTGAGGCGGGCTTGGATCGTGCGCTTCATGGGAGGGGGGCGGGCTGGGAAAGAGGGGCGGCGGCATGCAGCCGGGAGGCGGTGGGGCCTCAGGGAGGGGGCGTGTGGGCCGTAGGGGCAGAGAACTGGGGGCGGGGCCTCAGTCCATATCGTACGTCGTGACAAAGGCCTCTGCGGCGTAGAATTCCGGGAGCCCCAGGCCGTTGAGGGCGTCAGCCGTGGCGCGGTTGCGATCGCGGGCCCGTTCCCAAAACTCCCGTTCGTCGTAGGCGCCCGGAAACATCGCCCGGTCCTTCTGGCTCTCGTGCTTGAAGATGGCCTCTACCTTGCGGTCGAGGCCCGCCTTGGAGAGCGGCACAAAGACGTCGGCCTCGTGGAGCGGCCACTCCTGCCAGGCTCCGCGGTAGAGCCACACGAGCGGGCGGGGGCGCGAGGCATTGGAGGCCTCGCCCTCGTCGGCCGGCGGCGCGGCGGCCTCGTTGTAGCGGCGGAGGGCCTGCTTGATGGCCTTGTAGCACATGCGGTGGGTGCCGTGGGGGTCGGACAGGTCGCCCGCCACAAAGATGTGGGTGGGCGCGACTGTCGTCAGCAGATCATGCACGACCTCCACGTCCGCCTCCGAGATGGGATCTTTGCGGACGCGCCCCGTCTTGTAAAAGGGCATGTCCAAAAACGCGGCGTGGTCGGCGTCCAGCCCGAGCACCTCGATCGCCGCAATGGCCTCCCCGTACCGAATGTGCGCCTTGAGGGCTTGCACCTCCGGCGGGTCCACCTCGGCCGGGTCCTTTTCCGCGAAAAAGGTTTCGATCTCAGCGCGGCGCTCGCGGAAGCCGGAGAGGGCGTCCGTGCTCATGTTCAGCGCATCGCCGCTGAGGCCGATGAAGCGGAGGTAGCGCCGCACGTCAGCGTCAAAGACCGCCACCGAGCCGTTCGTCATGTACGAGACGGTAACGTCGTTGTCGTTCGCCACGAGCGTGTCGAACATGCCCCCCATCGAGATCACATCATCGTCTGGGTGCGGGCTGAACAGAAGGATGCGCTCGTTGGAGGGGAGATCGTGGGGGTAGGTGATACGGCGGCGCAAGGCCTCGAAGACCTCGTGGGCCAGGTCGTCAACGTGGTCGTAGCGGTGGACCAGGCTGTGCAACTGGTTCTGGTAGTAGTCGGAGGCCTCGAGGCGGGGGATGGGGGTATTGAGGGTCTGGGACAGCCAGATGACCGCACGCTCGGCCTTTTTGTCCGTCCAGTCGACCTCGCGGACCCGCCAGGGCATTTTTTTGCGTGTAAGGTCGACGGCGGCCGCGCGGTCGAGGTAGAAGGTGGTGTTGGGGTGGTCTTGGAGGTAGCTGGCCGTGACGTCCCGGGAGGGGGGCTCCTCTACGGCCCGCCGCACGATGGGGGCCTTGTGCTCCCCGGTGGCCATGAGGAGGACCTCTTCGCAGTCGAGAATGGTGCCGACGCCCATCGTAACCGCCTCCTGCGGCACGTTCTCTTTGCCAAAGAAAGCGCTCGCGGCATCCTTGCGCGTAATCTCGTCGAGAATGACCAGGCGAGTGCGGGTGTGGCGCCCGGAGCCCGGCTCGTTGAAGCCCACGTGCCCGGAGCGCCCGATGCCGAGCAGCATGAGATCGATGCCCCCGGCCTGTTCGATCTGATGCTCGTACTCCACGCAGTGGCGGTCGATGGCCGCCGGGGGAAGGTCGCCCCGCGGAATGTGGATCTGCTCGTCGGGGACGTTGACGTGCTTGAAGAAGTTCTCCTCCATGAACCGGTGATAGCTCTGCAGGCTCTCGGGCGCCATGGGGTAGTACTCGTCGAGGTTGAACGTCACCACATTCGAGAAGTCGAGCCCCTCCTCCGCGTGCATCCGGATCAGCTCCTGGTACACGCCGACGGGGGTCGAGCCCGTGGGCAGGCCCAGGACGGCCTGCTGGTGGACGGCCTGCTTTTCTTCGATGAGCGTAGCGACGCGCCGGGCCACGCGGTGCGCCATCTCGGCCGGGGTCTCGAAGATGAGGGTGTCGACCCGCTCGTTTTTCGTGTCGGTCGGCGAGGCAGAGTCGGGGGCGGGGGCAGAAAAACCCATGACGCAGTGGCGGCAGTTCAGAAACAGCGGGGGAAGGGCAGAGCAGAACCGCTCGGGGAGATCGGCTGCTCGCACCGAGCATGATAGACGACGGGGACCATCGTCACAATACGACGAGAAATTCGGGACCGCTTCCAATCCCGAAAATGTCTGGAACCGCTTCCAAACATCCGGTTTGATGCCCTGAGACAAAAGACGGCATTGCGTCTGCGGCTCCCCCCTGCTTACATTCTCGACGTTCCCTTCCGCCACATCGCTTTCTTCTCCGTATGCCGCAGATTCAAGAAGACCCTGAGACCTATGATGTATGCATCGTCGGCTCCGGTGCAGGCGGGAGCATGGCCGCAAAGGTGCTGGCGGAAGCCGGGGCCCGCGTGGTGGTGCTGGAAGCGGGTCCAGAATGGAACGTGCAGGACGACGGGGCGATGTTTGACTGGAACTACGCATCTCCCCGCCGCGGTGCCTCCACGCGGGCGCGCCCCTTCGGCGAGATGGACGCATGCCTTGGCGGATGGGACATCGACGGGGAGCCGTACACCACGGACGAAGAGACGAACTGGCGGTGGTTCCGCGCCCGCATGCTCGGGGGGCGTACGCACCACTGGGGGCGCATCTCGTTGCGCTTCGGGCCGGATGACTTCAACGGGCGGAGTGTGGACGGCTACGGCGACGACTGGCCCATCGATTACGCAGACCTGAAGCCGTACTACGACCGGGTCGACCGGCTGGTGGGCCTCTTTGGCTCGGAGGAGAAGTTCTACAATTCCCCCGACGGCATCTTCATGGACCCGCCCGAGCCCCGCTGCTACGAGAAGCTGATCGGGCAGGGGGCGGAGGCCGTCGGCGTGCCCGTCATTCCCTCCCGCCTCTCCATCCTGACGGAGCAGCACAACGGCCGGGCGCCCTGCCACTACTGCGCGCAGTGCAACCGTGGCTGCACGACGCGGTCGAACTTTTCGGCGCCGCCGGTGCTGCTCGACCCCGCCCTCCAGACGGGCAACGCGACGCTGATTCCTCACGCGATGGCCCGCGAGGTGACCACCGACGCGGAGGGCCGGGCCACGGGCGTCTCGTACGTCCATACCCAAAGCCGCCGCGAGTACAAGGTGAAGGCCGACGTCGTTGTCCTGGCGGCCAGTGCGTGCGAATCGGCCCGCCTCCTCCTCAACTCTACCTCCCGCCAGCACCCCAACGGCCTGGCCAATTCCAGCGATGCCGTGGGGCGCTACCTCATGGACTCGACGGGATCAACGGTCATGGGCGTGGCCCCGCAGCTGATGGACCAGCCGGCCCACAACTGCGACGGCGTGGGGGGCATGCACTCCTACATCCCCTGGTGGGCCTACGATCAGGATCTCGACTTTCCGCGGGGCTACCACTTTGAGCTGTGGGGCGGGCGCGGCATGCCCGGCTACGGCTTCGGAAGTGGCATCCAGACGCTCAACGGGCTGTTTCCCGGCGACGAAGAGACGAAGCGCAAAGGCGGCGGGGGCTACGGCCGCCAGCTCAAAAAGGACTATCGGCGCTTCTACGGAGCCACCGTCGGGATGTCGGGTCGGGGCGAGTCGATTGCCCACCGGGAGAACTACTGTGAGATCGACCCGGACGTGCGGGACGAGTACGGCATTCCGGTCCTCCGCTTCCACCACTCCTGGAGGGAGGAAGAGTACCTGCAGGTGAAGCACATGCAAGAAAAGGGACGCGAAATTCTGCGGGCCGCCGGGGCCGAGCCCCTCGGGTCGGTGCCCAGCAAGGAGGACGGCTACGGCATCACCATGCCGGGCGAAATTATCCACGAGGCCGGCGTGACCCGCATGGGCACGGACCCGGACGCGTCGGTGCTCAATGCGCAGTGCCAGGCGCACGACGTGGACAACCTGTTCGTGGCCGATGCGGGGCCGTTTACGTCCATGCCCCATAAGAACCCGACCTGGACCATCCTCGCCCTCTCGATGCGCACCTCCGAGTATATCATCGACCAGCGCACGAAGGGCAACCTGTGACGATGGCGGCGATGCCTCGGGGAGGGGCCGCCGGGGGCCCCGTTCGGCTCCGGTCGGGGTTGCGTGTTTCGTGTTGTTTATTTTTCTGACACAAAATACGCGACACTCCCGGCATCCACTTCCCCCAAGTTGCGACCTCCCTGGCGTTATTCGAGCCGAGGGCGGACGACAGACCGCGGTCCGCCGTCGCCCATGGCAAAACGTCTGTACCCCGCCACTTGGATTACCTGCGCCCTCGATTCACGACCTGCACGACGACCTGCACGACGGCAGCTTCCAATTTTTTCCCCGAAACCATGAGTGACCTGAACCGCCGCGACGCTCTCAAAATGATGGCCCTGATGGCGGCTGCGCCTACCTTTAGTGTGGCATGCACCGCCGAGGAGGTCCAGCAGGCCCGCGACCGGAAGGCCCAGCGCGCGACCACCCAGCCGGCGCCCGACGACTACGACGTCCGGCTCTTTACCGACCACGAGCTTGAGACCGTGCGCGCCCTCACCGACTGGATCATTCCGGCCGACGACCGCTCCGGCAGTGCCACAGATGCGGGGGTGCCGGCCTTCATCGACTTTATCTTGACCGACGAGCACCTGCCCGACCGCGACGCGCAGCAGGTGGCGTTTCGGGGCGGGCTCGCGTGGGTCGATTACACCTGCCTCGACCGTCACGACGCCCTCTTTGTGGAGTGCAGCGAGGCGCAGCAGCAGGCCCTGCTCGATGACATCGCGTGGCCGGAGGCGGCTCCGCCGGAGATGGAGCCCGGGGTGGAGTTTTTCAGCAGCCTCCGCGACCTCACGGCGTCCGGCTTCTTTAGCTCGGAGATGGGCATGGACGACCTGCGGTACCAGGGGAACCAGTTTGTTGCGGAGTGGACCGGCTGCCCGGACCCGGTGCTCCGCCAGATTGGGGTGAAAGGCTGAAAAAGAGTGGGGGAGGAGAGGGCCCGTGCGGTCACGACCACGGCTCTGCACCCCGCTTGGAAGCGGTCCCAAAAACAAGAATCTCCTTGCGTTATTTGCGGACATTGGTGTACACTGTCGAGCAGATCGTTGAAAAGTCGCGACAAAAAATTCGCCCATACGACGGCTCAAATAGACCTCCGCCTGTTGATCTCTTTTTCGTTAGGATGCGAGAGTATTCATTAGGCGGCTTGGAGATGCACCCAAAAACGAGAACACCTTAGGTGAGACATTGGGGGAGATCCACCCAAAATAATCCGACCCACTGTAGGAGCAAGAGTAGACTTCGGACCGGCCGGGAAGGGCAAACCAGATGAATCCCTCCCAGCGACCCCCACCGAGAGATGCCTTTCTTGGCCGGACCGGAGTGTCTGTTGGCCCTCGGCGCACTGTTGGCCCTCGGCGCACAGAGCTCTGCAGGGCTTCAGCCCGCATCGCCCCCCCAGGGCGGCTGTTCCCTTCAGCCGGGGCATCACAGAATGGCAATCGCCCCAAAAATGACTTGAAGTAAACAGGCGTGCATGCAAAGCGCAGAGGTTGATCTTTTGTAGATCGAGTGCTCCCGGCCGCACGGCCGTCGTACCCGACACCCGTTCCCATCACTGACTTCTCTACATTCACCATGCAGAGTCGATATTCGCCCCGCCACCCCCTTCCGTTCTGCCTTGGGTTGCTGCTCGCAGCCGTCCTGGCGATCGGGGGGCCGCCGGGTTTCGCCCAATCCTTTGAGGTTACCGGCACGGTTGTGTCGGCCGACGACGGAGCGCCGCTTCCGGGCGTCAACGTCATCGAGCAGGGCCTCCAAAACGGCACCATCACGCGCCCCGACGGCCAGTTTGAGCTGAGCGTTGAGGGGCCGAACGCCGTCCTCGAGTTCTCGTTTGTCGGCTTTCAGTCGCAGACCGTTTCCCTGCAGGGGCGCTCAGAGCTCGACATCTCCCTTCAGCCGCAGACCGAAGAGCTGCAAGAAGTGGTGGTGACCGCCTACGGCATCGAGCGCCGCCAGCGTTCGCTCGGGTATTCCGTTAGCAAAGTGGCGGGGTCGGACGTGTCCGACGTCCCGACGGCAAACCTCGGCGACGCGCTGTCCGGGGAGCTCTCGGGCGTGGACATCAGCAATACGGCCACCGGGCCGGGCGGCTCGACCAACATTCTCATTCGCGGCGTTTCGTCTCTGACCGGCGACAACCAGCCGCTTATTGTGGTGGACGGAGTGCCGCTCGACAACACCAACCTGGGGTCCGCAGGCCTGTTTGGCGGGTTCGACATGGGCAACGGCCTCTCGTCGATCAACCCGAGCGACATCGAAGAGGTATCCGTGCTGAAGGGCGCGTCCGCGGCCGCCCTGTACGGCGAGCGGGCCGACGACGGCGTCATCGTGATCACGACCAAGTCTGGCCAGAGCGGCGGGCTTGGGGTGTCGTTCACGAGCAACACGACCTTTGAGCAGATCCGCGACACGTACGACTTCCAGTCCAAGTACGGCCACGGGACGGACGGCGAGCGGCCGCAGTCGCAGCAGGAGGCCCGGCAAAACGCCTTCAACAGCTGGGGCGCCCGCCTCGACGGCTCCCAGATGGCCGCCGGGTTTGACGGCGAGATGCGCCCGTACGACCTGGCGGACGAGAACCTGCAGAATTTCTACCGTACGGGCCTGACCTCGGCCAATACGCTTGCCCTTAACGGGGGCAACGAGACCTCCACGTTTCGCTTCTCGGTGTCGCACCGCTACGATGAGAGCGTGGTGCCGAGCTCCGGCTATGAGCGCACGTCGTTCCTTCTGCGCGGCACCTCCACGTTCGGCATCGAGGGCCTGAAGGCCGATGTGAAGGCCAACTACGTTCAGGAGGAAGCGGAGAACCGCCCACGCGTCTCCGACTCGCCCGGCAACCCGAACTATGCGACCACGCTGCTGCCTCGCAGCGTGGACGTCCGCACCCTGTCTCCTGGCTGGGTGGGGGACGACCGCTTTCAGGAGTTCCAGTTCACGGAGAGCCAGTTTACCACAAACCCGTACTGGGCCATCAACCGCTTTAGCGAGGTGGACACCGAGGACCGCATCATCGGCTTCGCGCAGCTGTCCTACGACCTGGTCGACGGGGTGACGGTGATGGGCCGCGTCGGCACCGACTTTTACCGCGTCCGGCGCACTGACATTACGCCCTACGGCACGGCGTACGACCCGCAGGGCGACATTGAGGAGAACCAGTGGAACATCTCGGAGACGAACACGGACCTGATCGTCACGGCCAACCGCGCGCTGACCGATCGCTTCTCCCTGACTGCGCGCGCCGGCGGCAATGTGCGCTTCCGCGAAAGCGAGCAGCTCGGCGCCTTCGGGAATGAGATGAACATCCCGGGGCTGCAGACGGTCAGCAACACCGAGACGCAGAACCCCAGCTACGCCTTCTCCGAGCAGGAGACGTGGGCGCTGTTTGGGGAGGCGGAATTGTCGTACAACAACTACGCCTTCCTGAGTGTCACGGGCCGCAACGACGTCTCCTCGACGCTGCCGGTCGACAACAACTCCTACTTCTACCCGTCGGTGAGCGGAAGCTTTGTCTTCAGCGACGCCTTCGCGACGCCGGACTGGCTCAGCTTTGGGAAGGTGCGCGCCTCCTGGGCCGAGGTGGGCGGGGCGACCGATCCCTACCAGCTGAACCTGACCTACGGCCTGAACGGCCAAGGCCACCCCACGAAAACGGGTGGCACCATTCCGCTCGGCTTCATCGGGTCCGGCCAGCTTCCGAATCCCAACCTCGAGCCGTCGTCGAAGGTCGACGTTGAGGGCGGTCTTGAGCTCGGGTTTCTGAACGAGCGCCTCGGGCTCGACCTGACGGCCTACCGGAGCACGGTCACCAACGACATTGTGCCCACGAGCGTCACCGGCACCAGTGGGTTCGACGAGGTGATCCTGAACGTGGGAGAGACCCGCAACACGGGGCTGGAGATCCAGGTGCGTAGTACGCCCCTCCTGCGGGACGACTTCCAGTGGGACCTCAGCCTCAACGCCTCCACCAACGAAAACGAGGTGGTGTCCCTGACGGCGGACAGTCCCGAGATTCAGCTGGCCGAGCCGCGCACGCGCAACGCCTTCGTGAAGGCCAAAGAGGGGGAGCGCTACGGCGCCATCACCGGCTTCACGTTCCTGCGCGACGACCAGGGCAACCTGATTCTCGACGGCGACGGCCTGCCGCAGGCCTCCAGCGAGACCGAGACGCTGGGCTATTACCCGCCGGACTGGCGCGGGGGCATCAGCAACACGCTCAGCTACAAGAACTTCACCCTGCGGGCGCTCGTCGACGTGCAGATTGGGGGCGACCTCTACTCGGGCACCAACTCCGTGGCCACTGGGCTCGGCCTCACCAAGCGCACGCTGCGTGGTCGTGAGGGCGGCGTGACGGTGGAAGGCGTGGATGCAGACGGCAACCCAGTGACGGCCACCGTCCGGGCACAGGACTACTACAGCCGGATTGCAGGCACGGTGACGAGTGAGTTTGTCTACGACGCCAGCTACGTCAAGCTGCGCGAAATGTCGCTCTCCTACCGCCTCCCGCAGTCGATTCTCGACGCCACGCCCCTGCAGCAGGTGAACCTGAGCATTACGGGCCGCAACCTCCTGCTCCTCCACGACAACATCCCGAACGTGGATCCGGAGTCGACCTACAGCACCGGGGCACAGGGGCTGGAGTACTTCGGTGTGCCGCAGGTGCGCACCTTTGGCTTCCGGGTGAATCTGCGACTGTAACTCTGTGCGGGGCCCCGGCGGCTGGGGGCGGGCGTGCGACGTGCGCGCCCCGCCCTCCCGTCGCTGCTGCCCTGCTGTGTGCTTCCGAGACTCGACGCCATTTGACTCAGCAACTCTTCAGATCCAATGAAACGCATGACGACGCCTGCCTTTCTCCGATTCCTTCTGGCCGGCCTCTGCCTGGTGGCCGTCACGGCCTGCGACTCGCTCGACGACCGCCTGGAGGAGACCAACACCAGCCCCATTGCCGCCAACGACATCAACCCGGACTTTCAGTTCGCGGATGTGCTGCTGCGCATGTCCGGCGACCGCTTTGAGACCTGGCGGGCCAACCTGATTTACTCGTCGGTGGCGGTGCAGCAGAATGCCACGCTGGTTAGCTACTGGTGCGGCGACAAGTACCTTGCCTGCGAATCCTACACCGCTGCCTTTTGGGGCCGCCGCTACGACGATCCCGTGCGCAACCTGACGGACCTCATCACCTCTACCGCCGACGACCCGCAGCAGATCAACCGCAATCTGATGGCGCGCGCCACGCGCGTCCTGCTGTTTCACCGCCTGACGGACCTGTACGGCGACGTGCCGTACTCGGAGGCGGGCAAGGGCTACACGGAGTCGATCTTGCAGCCGAAGTACGACGCGCAAGAGGCGATCTACGAGGACATGGTGGAGGAGCTGACGGCCGTGCGCGATTCGCTCGACCCCGCAAAGCCGACTTTTGGTGACGGCGATCTCTTCTTCGGCGGCGACGTGCAGCAGTGGCGCCGGTTCGCCAACTCCCTGATGCTCCGCATTGCCCTGCGCCACGTTAAGGCTGCGCCCAGCAAGGCCGAGCAGTGGGCCAGCAGCGCCATCAACAGCGACGCGGGCCTCATGCAGAGCAACGACGACATCGCCTACATCAACCACGCCGATGGCCCGAACGGCATCAACGACAACGCCAATGGCCAGGTCTTTGACTTTGTCGGCCCGGCGCCGCCCTACCTGAGTCAGCGGTTTGTCACCTGGATGGACAGCCGCGACGACCCCCGCCTGCGTGTCTATGGCGAGGCGGACGGCGATCCGGCGGTCGGTCTGCCCAACGGCTACGACAACGAAGGCGAGAACCCGATCCAGCAGCACCCGAGCTACATCGCGTGCGAGGGCTCCCCGGAGCCGGACCCCTGCGGCACGGACGTCTACACTCGCCCGAACGGGGTGCTGCTCGGCGTCGACGACCCGATGTTCTTCCAGACCTACGCGGAGGTGGCGTTGATGAAGGCCGAGGCCATTGAGCGCGGCTACGTTGGGGGCAATGCCGGACAGGCCTTCCGCGACGGCGTGCGGGCGGCGCTCGACTACCTGTCGATGTACGGATCGGAAGCCGACATCTCCGCGTCGGACATCGACGCGTACGTCGACGAGCGCGGCACGGCCTACGTCGGCGCCTCGACGGCCGAACGCATTCGGATGATCAATGAGCAGTACTGGGCGGCGACCTACATGAACCACTACGAGTCGTTCGCCAACTGGCGCCGCAGTGGCTACCCGGACCTCGAAGAATCCCCCGTCGACATGGAGGGCAGCTACCCGGGGAGCGCCACGGCCGGCAACTTCATTCGACGGCTCACCTACCCGGTGTCCGAGGCGTCACAGAACACGGAGAACTACGAGCAGGCGCTGAGCCAGCAAGGCATCGAAAACGTGCTCGACGCCCGCGTCTGGTGGGACCAGGACAGTGGCCAGTACATCGGCGACGATGGCTGAGGCTGCCCGAACACGGACCCGACCGGATGTGGGACGGGGCGCGCAGGCGACGGGAGGCTTCCTCGTCGTCTGCGTGTCCCGTTCGGCGTTTGGGATTCTCTGGGTGCCTGTGGTCTGTGCACCGCTCCCCCATGTTTCTTCGTTCCCCGACTTCTTCCCAACGCTTCCATGATGACTCGCACGCACTTCTTGAAGATGGCCGGCGCCGGGGCCCTGGCCCTTGCTGGCGCGCCGCTCGTCGGCTGCAAATCGCAGGAGGACGCCCCCTCGCGTGGCAACGACACAACGAACTGGGCCTGGATGGGCGGCGGTGCGCCGGACGGGACCTCCTGGGCCGAACAGTTTGGGACGATGCGGGCGGCCGGGATCGAGGGGGTGCTGCTCGGCGAAGAGGACCCGTCTGTGCTCCGTACGGTCGCGCCCATTGCCCGGAAGGAAGGCCTTGAGCTTCACGTGTGGCACGTCACCATGCGGAGCGGGGCGTACCTGGAGGCCCACCCCGACTGGTACGCGGTCAACCGGAAGGGCGTCTCGACGGCCGAGGACCCACCGTACGTGGACTACTACCGGTTCCTCTCGCCCTGCCTCTCCGCAGTGCGCGATGCCCTGGCAACAGAGGTGAGCACCCTCGCACAAATCGATGGAGTGGCGGGCATCCAGCTCGACTACATCCGGTTCCCGGATGTCATTCTGCCGAGCGTCCTACAACCGAAATACGGCCTTGACCAGGACCGGGAGTTCCCCCGGTTCGACTACGGATACCACCCCGCCTGCCGCGCGCAGTTTGAAGAGCAGACCGGCAAGGACCCCTTGACGCTAAACGATCCCGCCGCCGACGACGAGTGGCTCCAGTTCCGGTACGACCAGATCACGCAGGTCGTCACGCGGCTGGCCACAGCTGTCCACGACCACGACAAGATGATTTCGGCGGCGGTTTTCCCCACTCCCGACATTGCCCGGCGCCTCGTTCGCCAAGAGTGGGCCTCCTGGCCGCTCGACGCGGTCATGCCGATGGTCTACCACAATTTCTACGAAGAAGAGGTCCCCTGGATTGAGACGGCCGTCCGCGAGGGCGTCTCTGCCCTCGATCCCGAGACGCCGCTGTACAGCGGCCTGTACATCCCCGAACTGCCGCCCGATCAACTCGTCGAGGCCGTCCGGCACGCCCGGGCCGGGGGCGCACGCGGGGTCGCTCTGTTCAGTGTCGGGAGCATGACCGACGCGCACTGGGAAATGCTCTCGACCGTGCTTTCGGCGTAAGGGCGCTCCTGCGTACGGGCGCTCCTGCGTACGGGCGTTCCCACCGACGTGGGGGGCTGCGTCGTTGCCCTGCCGTCGGGCCCAGTCTACGTTTCCACACACCGTTTTCCGCACGAATGCGCGCTGTCTCCATGAGCCCACGTCTCCTCCTTCTCGCTGTTGCACTGTGGGGCGCCGCCGTGGGGGGCGTCCCGGACGCCTCGTTGGCACAAGACGCCCCGAGCCCCGCCGAGCCCCCCACGCATCCCCGGGCCGAGCACCTCGCCCTGCACTGGGCAGTGGACACAAATCGCCTTGGGGACGGCGGGCGATTTCGGGCGACCCTCACCCTCCGGAACGGCGGCGAGGTGCCGCTGCGCGGGGAGGGCTGGGCGGTGTATTTCAATTTCCTGCGGCAGATTGACCCGGAGAGCGTGACGGCGCCGGTGAACATTACGCGGGTGAACGGCAACTTTTACAAGATGACGCCGGCGGCCGGGTTTTCGCCGCTGGCGCCGGGCGCGGCGCTTGCCATTTCGTACGAGGCGTCCTTTTCAGCCATCAAGCGCATCGACGCGCCCGCCGGGTTCTACGCGGTGTTTGCGGGGCCGGAGGGGGAGCCCGCGCCTCCGGTCGTACTTGCGGACGTGACCGTCGAGCCCTTTCGTCGCCCGGAGCAACGAACGCGCGGCGCAGGCGATGCGTGGCCGGTGCCAACCCCCGCCCGCCGCTACCGCCAAACCGCGGCGCTGCCCCCACCGCCTGCCGATGCGGTGGGGCGGGTGGTGCCCACGCCGCAGTCCACAGAGCGACGCGACGGCACCTTTTCGCTTCCCGCCGACGCCACAATCGGCTACGAGGCCGGCCTCGCGTCTGAGGCGCGCCAGCTTGCGGCGGGGCTGGCGCCGGTCCTGGGACGACGGCCCGAGATTGTGACTGGAACCTCGGGGGCGGCCATCACCCTTCGCCGCGCCGACGTGCCCGCTCCTGCGTCCGGTGCGAAGGCGGCAGAAGCGTATCGGCTCACAGTGACTCCCAAGGGCGGCATCGACATCGTGGGGACGACCGACGCGGGCGTGTTTTACGGCGTGCAGACCCTGGAAGCGTGGCTGCCCGTGGCGGCGTACGCTGCGCCCGCGCCCCCGGTGTCCGTGCCGGCCGTCCGCATCGTCGACGCTCCGCGCTTTGCGTACCGGGGGATGCACCTCGACGTCTCCCGTAATTTCCAGCCGGTGGACGCGGTAAAGGAGCTGCTCGACATCATGGCGTTCTACAAGCTGAACACATTTCACTTTCATCTGACCGACGACGAAGGGTGGCGCCTGGCCGTCGACGGGCTGCCCGCGCTCACCCAGGTTGGCGGCCGGCGCGGCCATCCACGGCCCGACGACGCATACCTGGTGCCATCGTACGGCTCCGGGCCCGCCCCCAGCCCTTCGGCGGCCTCGTCGGGGAGCGGGTGGTACAGCCAGGCAGACTACCTGGAGATCCTGCGCTACGCCACGGCGCGCCACATCACGGTGATGCCGGAGATCGACGTGCCGGGCCACGCCCGGGCGGCCATGGAGGCGATGAAGGCCCGGTGGCAGCGGCTGCGAACGGCGGGGGACACGACCGCGGCCCGCCGGTACCGCCTGCACGACCCCAACGACCAGTCGGAGTACGAGTCGGGACAAGGGTGGACCGACAACACCATCAACGTGTGCCAGCCCTCTACCTATCGGTTCCTCACCACGGTGGTCGACGAGCTCCGGGCCCTGCACCAGACGGCGGGCGCGCCGCTCCCGGCGGTGCACGTAGGCGGCGATGAGGTGCCGGAGGGCGTCTGGACCGCGTCGCCCGTCTGCGACGACTACATCGCTCGCACACCGTCGGTCGACAGCCCCGAGGATCTCTTTGGGCACTTTCTGAGCCGGTTTCAGGATAGCCTGGCGGCCCGCGATCTCACGATGGCGGGGTGGGAGGAGGTGGGGCTGCAGGAGGCCGATCACCGCGCCGCCACGACGACCCCGAACCGGGACCTGGTGGACGAAGACGTTCGGCCCTACGTGTGGAGCAATGTGTGGGGCGGCGGCACCGAAGATCGCGCCTACCGCCTGGCCAATGCCGGGTACGACGTGGTGATGTCGCAGGCCACCAACTTTTACTTCGACATGGCCTACACCAAGCACCCGAGCGAGGCCGGCTTCTACTGGAGTGGCTTTGTGGACACCCAGGCCCCCTTCGCGTTTGTGCCGTTCGACCTGTACAAGAGCGCCGATCGGACGCGCATGGGCCGCCCCCTCGATCCCGATACGGCGTTTGCCGGACAGGTGCGGCTTGCGGACTCGGCCCGGTCTCACATCCTGGGCCTCCAGGGACAGCTCTGGGGCGAGACCCTACACACCTCCCGCCGGATGGAGTACATGGCCGTTCCGCGCCTTCTGTCGCTGGCCGAGCGCGCCTGGGCACCGCAGCCCGACTGGGCCACCCGCGAGGACATTGAGCAGCTTCGGGCCGGGCGGACAGACGCCTGGGCGGCATTTGCCCACCGCCTCGGCCGGCGCGAGCTGCCGCGCCTGAGTGTACGCCATCCGACCTGGACGTACCGCCTGCCGCCGCCTGGGGCTGTGGTGGAAGGGGGGCGTCTGAAAGCAAATGTTGCCCTGCCCGGCCTTGCGGTGCGTTACACCACCGACGGCCGTCGTCCCACCGCCGCTTCGCCCCGCTACACCGGCCCCGTCTCCGTCGACCCCGGCACGACCCTCAAGCTGCGCACATTCGGCCCGCGCCACCGTGGAAGCCGCACGGTCACGATCGTGTTTTAACAAAGGGGGGCGGACGGACGAGCCGGAGGCCGTGGGAGGCACATGGGGGCGCCGCGCTTCGCTACGGAGGCCTCGTTCGCCCCCGACGGCGGTTGCTCTCAGCGAGCCGTCGAGGGAGGGTCAGATGAGAAACAAACCCCCAAAGGCGCCCAGGATCAAGGCCTGCGACGGGGCATCGACGAGCGCCAGGAGCCCCACGATGAGTCCGGTGAGCGAGGGAAAGAGAAACAGCGCAGATCTGTGCATGTGGTTCGAGAGCCGTTGAGAGGGCACGCGGCCCCGGCTCTGGTTGTCATCGGGACGGCATAGAGGGCGGGGCCGTCGGAGAACCCTCCAGGGACCTCAGGCGAGGCGGTGGGGTCTGCCCCAAATTCACAAAAGAAAAGTTCGTTCATTGGGGAAAGGGCACGGGGGAGACGGGTCGGAAGAGGAGGCCCGAGGGGCCGGCGGGATCAGGCGTCCATGAAGCCGAGGAGAGATCTTGGGGCGTATCGACGCCCTTCTCCCCGGTCTTCGTCTTTTATGCACTGCCTCGTTACCGGCGGCGCAGGCTTCATTGGCTCCCACGTCGCTGACGCGCTGTTGGAGCGCGGCCACACCGTCGACGTCCTCGACAACCTTTCTACGGGCCGTCGCGAGAAGGTCCCCGACGCGGCAGCCTTCTACGAGCTGGACATCCGGTCGGACACCGCTGCGGCGCTGGTCGCCGCGCGCGACTATGACGTGCTGGTCCACCACGCCGCGCAGATGGACGTGCGCCGTTCGGTGGCGGACCCCGCCTTCGACGCCGCGGTCAACATCGGCGGCCTGCTCAACCTGCTGGAGGCCGGCACTGCCGGCGCCGCGGCTGAAAACGGCACTGCGAGTGAAAACGGCGCCCCGACCGAGAAGTCGTCGGCGCAGGGCCTGCAGAAGGTGATCTTCGCGTCCACTGGCGGGGCGATCTACGGGGAGCCGGCCTACACGCCGCAAGACACCGCGCACCCGCGGCGCCCGGTCTCGCCGTACGGGGTGGCAAAGCTGGCGGGCGAGAAGTACCTGCGGTACTACCGGGCGGAGCGGGGGGTAGACGTAGTGGCCCTGCGCTACGCCAATGTGTACGGCCCGCGGCAAAACCCCCACGGGGAGGCCGGGGTGGTGGCGATTTTTGCCCGGGAGATGCTACGGGGGGGGCGTCCGGTAATCTACGGGGACGGGACGCAGACGCGAGACTACGTGTACGTGGGAGACGTGGTGCGGGCGAACTTGGCCGCGCTGGACTACGAGGGGAGCGGGGTGTTTAACGTGGGCACCGGTCGGGAGACGAGCGTGAACGCGCTGTTTCGGCGGATGCGGGCGGCGGTGGGGGCGGACGTGCCCGAGCGACACGGGCCGGCCAAGGCGGGGGAGCAGCAGCGGAGCGTGCTGGGGGTGGAGGGCACGCAGGAGCAGCTCGGGTGGGCGCCGCAGGTGCCCCTGGAGAAAGGGCTGGCGCGGACGGTGGACTGGTTTCGGGAGGCGCTGGTCCCGAGCGCGGAGGGGTGAGGTCGAAGCCCCGACCGCTGTCGGGGCGGAGCGGAAAGATCCCCACGGAGACAGCGGCCCCGATCGTGTCCGGCAGGTTCGTGGAGGTATCTCGACCTCACTCCGTTCCGCCCGACGCCACCCCGTGGCGGCCGAGACGTCAGGGCTCGTTCGTCGTGATGACAAAAACAATCAGAGGGATTTCGCCCTCATTGCGGACCGCATGATAGGCGTCGCCGCGAATCGTCGTGACTGTGCCTCGTTCGATCGGGACGCTGCGGGGGGCGGCCGCGTCAGAGTCCTTCTCCAGATACGTGCCCCGGCCGTGCATCCCCACGTAGAGCTCCTGCTCCGCGCGGGCCCCGTGCGTGTGAAAGCCAACGCTGTCCTCCGCGCTGGGCAGCACCATGTAGGCGCCGATGCGGTTGTTGACGAGCTCGTCCTCCGCAAAGAGCTGCGCGAGGTACGTGGTGCCGGTGCCGCCGTACATCTCTTCCCGCTTGTCGTAGCGGACGGCTGAGCGCGGCTCCGTTCCGTAGTGGTGAACGGTTGTGTCGAGAACCTCCGCAAGGAGAGCGTCGAGGCGTTCTTTTTCGCGTGGAGACAGCGGAAGGCGCTTGCGGGCCATGGGACCGGGGAACGACAAGAAGAGGAATCGTGAGCACGCGAAGCGTCCTGCTCCGGCAGGGTTCCGAATGTCGATGCACGGGCATCGTCGGTGTGTGCGTCCGCCAAATGCCGGACTCGGCAACGAGCCCTCGCCGAATGCGTTTGGGGCCCGCGGAGCCGTTTGCTCCGCCCCGCCGCGTCCCCTTTTCGTGCGTGTCGCTTTTTTGGCAAGTCCCCACCCCCAATGTCTTCCTCCATGGCCGTAGACAAAGCCCCCGCAGAGGCGTGGCTGCTCGACATGGACGGCGTTCTGGTCCACGAGGAGCACGTCCTTCCCGGCGCACAGGCGTTCATTGACCGCCTTCGCGAGCAGAGCCTTCCGTTCCTGGTGCTCACCAACAACTCCATCTACACCCGCCGCGACCTGTCCGCCCGTCTCTCCCGGGCGGGGCTCGAGATTCCCGAGGCTCAGATCTGGACCTCGGCAGTGGCCACCGCACAGTTTCTTGCTGCTCAGGCACCTGGGGCCTCCGCCTACGTTGTCGGCGAGGCGGGCCTGACGACCGCGCTCCACGAGGTGGGGTACACGCTGACCACCGCCGCCCCCGATTTTGTCGTTTTGGGCGAGACGCGCACCTACTCGTTCCAGCACATCACGGCCGCCGTGCGTCTGATCGAAGCGGGGGCCCGCTTCATCGCCACCAATCCGGACGCCACCGGTCCCTCCCCGGAAGGGCCGCTCCCCGCGACCGGATCGGTGGCGGCGCTCATCCAGAAAGCGACCGGCCAAGCGCCCTACTTCGTCGGCAAGCCCAATCCGATCATGATCCGCAGTGCACTGAACCGGATGGACGCCCATTCGGAGACTACGGCCATGGTGGGGGATCGGATGGAGACGGACATCGTGGCGGGGATGGAGGCGGGACTAACCACCCACCTGGTGCTCTCCGGGTCGACGCGTCGTGAGGAGATCACGGACTTTGCCTATCGGCCCAGCAGCGTCGTCGAGTCGATCTCCGACTTGGTCGAGGCCGTGTAGGGGCGAGGCCGTGTAGGGGCGAGGCCGGTGATGCCCGCGGCGGCCGGCCGGGGGCGAGAATGAGGGCCCCCGTGGGACCACGACGCACCGCCCCCATGTCGGGGAAGTGTCAAATTTACGGAATTCTGCAGCGCAGCCGTTGACACTCCAGCGGTCCACCGGCTCCTTTGTGGGTGGCTACATTAACAAACGGTACACAGCGGATCCCCCACAAGCCTCACGGCTCACGCCCGACGTGCTTGCCGCCCGCCCCACCGAATGGCTGTCCGGACGCTCTCCAGGGCCGTGTCTCGCCCCCTTCGAGGCTGGAGAGAAGACAGTCTCACCGCGCAGTTGCACCGCCCGATCGGTCTGCTCGACGGGTCCGCCGCTGCTCATTTCCCCGGAGTGCTCATTTTCCCGGAGTGCCGTCTCCGAGGCTGCGTCCGTAGGGGCAGAGGGGCCTTGCGGCGCGTTTCGGTGAGGCGTGAAGCGGAGGCACTCCGTATCGCACTGTGGGCATTGTGTCGTATGCCGCGACGCTTTCCGGAAACGCCCGTGTAGAGCGCCCCGGCCGCGCATGGGGACTCGTGTCCGTGCCGCCGTGATTTTGTTCGTCGATTTCTGTCATGATTTCGCGTAGAGGTGTTTGCCCCGCATGGCTGAAGCAACCATGGACCCCGCCGATGCAGAGCGTCCGTCTCTTTTCTCACACTTCTTTGACCGCTTCGGGCTGGCCTTTGTGATGGTCGCCAGTTACTTCGGCTCCGGATCGGTGTTTATCATGAGCAGCGCCGGCGTGCAGTTTGGGTACGCGCTCATTTGGCTCGTCGTGCTTGCGGTGCTCATCGGCATCATGGCCCAGGACATGAGCGCCCGGGTGGGCATTTTTGGCGATTCGCTGGGTCAGTTTGCGCGGCGCAAACTCGGTCGCACGGGCGCCACAGCCCTGCTCGGGTTTATCTCGGTGGGGTGTGTGCTGTGGGGGCTGGAACTGACGGCTGCCGTGGGGCTCGGCACCCACATTCTGCTGGAGAGTGTTGCGGGCATCTCGGTGGGCTGGATGCCCATCGCCGTCTTCACCGGTCTCCTTGCGGCCGCCATTGGGCTGTTGCAGTACTGGCTCGTGGAGTATCTCATGACGGCCATGATGCTGGTGCTGTTTGCGGCATTCGGGATTGTGGCGGTGGTGAGCAATCCGGATCCGCTGGCGGTGCTCGGAGGCATGGTGCCGGGGGGGGAAGCCTTCGCGCCGGGCGGCCTTACCCTGGTGGCGGCCATCCTGGGCACCACGGCCCTGTGGCCCAACTTCTTCCTGGAGTCGCTCTTCGTGGAGGAAAAAGGGTGGACGGACACGACAGACCTGCCGGACATGCGGCTGGACCTGAGCATGGGGTACGGCCTGGGTGGGCTGGCGTCGGTCGCCATTATTGTGGCGACGGCGGCGGTGCTGCGGCCGGCCGGCATCACCGAGCTGGAGTCGTTCATTACGCCGGGCCGCGCCCTGACAGATGTGCTGGGCACGTGGGCGATGCTGCTCTTTCTGGGGGGGACGCTCGTCGCGGCCTTCAACAGCATCATTCCCATCTTGTGGACACCGGCCTATATCCTGCAGGAGGCCTGGGGCGCAGAGATCCGCTCCTCGGACCCGCAGGAGGCCCGCCCGTCGTTCCGCATCCTCTTTGCGAGCCTCTGTGTGGTGAGCGGGCTCTCGCCGCTGGTGCACATCTTCGGCGGCCTGAGCGTGCTGGACATGGTGGTGCTCTTTCCTGCCTGGAATGGCGTCTTCGGGCTGCCAGTCTCGGCAGTGCTGCTCTTCTGGGCCGTCAACGATGCGGAGATGATGGAGGGCCACGCGAACGACGCCCGCCTGAACGCCGCCAACGTGGTCCTGGTGGTGCTCGCAGTGGTTCTCGCGGTCCTATCGGGCCAGGACGTCCTCGGTGCGATTCTGGGCGGGGGGGTGTAGGGACGATATGTCGCTCACAAGTCTCCTTCTGGTGCTTGTCGCGCTGGTCGCAGGTGTGGGCATCACGGCCGTCGGCCCCGGTGGGGTGTTCCTGACGGCGGCGCTGTTTGTGGGGACGGATCTCTCTTCGGCCGCCGTGGCAGGAACCGCCAGCGCGACGTTTGTGGCGACGGGCCTTGTGGGCAGCGGGGCCTACGTGCGATCGGGGGAGCTGGCCACGCGATCGGCGTGGATGGCGGCGGCGGTGCTTAGTGCGACGGGCGTCGTGGGGGCGCTGGTCGGGGCACGGATGAATCTGGCGATTGGGGCGGAGGAGTTTGGGCGGCTGCTGGGGGCGTTTTTGATTGGGGTGGCGGGGCTCATTGTGTACCGGGAAGGGACGGACGAGGAGGCCCCTGGTGTGCTGGGGGGCAGTGCGTTGGCGGGCAACGGCACAAAACGCCGAGGCCTCCTGGCGGCTGTGGGTGGAGGCGTGGGGCTGCTCGGGGGACTGCTGGGGGTGGGCGGTCCGGTGGTGGCCGTGCCCGTGCTGGTCGGCCTCGGGATGCGGATCCGCCAGGCGGTGGCCGTTGCACAGGTGCAGTCGGTCGTGCTGGCGCTCGCGGCCACGGCACGCTACGCGGCGGCGGGGGCGGTGGCCCCGTCGCTGGCCCTGTGGGTGGGCGTCCCCCAGCTGGTGGGAGTAGGGGTGGGCTGGCGAGTGGCGCATCGCGTCGCGCCGCGGCGGCTCCGGAAGGGACTCGCGGGGGTGCTTGTGGTGGTGGGGACAGGGGTGGCACTATGAGGAGCCGCCAGAAAGAGTGTCACGGGTTCGCAACACTCAGGCGGAGGTGTCCTTTGAAGAGCGACTGGTTCTCCTGGTCGCCTTTTCGTGTGCCGTCGCTCCGTACAGCTCCGTCCGCCCGATGTCTATGCCCGCCCGCAGTCTCGCTCTCACTCGTGCCCGTCCCGCAGGGGTGTGGGGCCTCGTGCTCGTCGTGCTCGCACTGAGCGGCGGGACGGCCCAGGGGCAGCCCGACACCATGCGGGCCCAGCCGGGCGCCGTAGCGACGGATACGGTGGAGAAGGATGCTCCGTTTGTGGCAACGGACCGGCGCGTGGTGCGGCGGATGCTGGAGCTGGCGGGGGTGTCTGCCGGGGACGTGGTGTACGATCTGGGAAGTGGCGACGGGCGCATTCCCATCATCGCGGCGCAGGAGTTTGGGGCGCGAGGGGTGGGGATCGAAATCGACCCTGGCCTCGTGGCGAAAGCGCGGGCGCGGGCCAGGGCGGCCGGCGTGGCGGATCGCGTGGAGTTTCGGCAGAAGGACCTCTTTGAGGCCGACGTGCGGGCGGCGACGGTCGTCACCCTTTACCTCTGGCCTGAGATCAACGCAAAGCTGCGTCCGATGCTTCTTCGGCAGCTTGAGGCCGGCGACCGCATCGTTTCGCACGACTTCCGGATGGGCACGTGGGCCCCGGATCGCACGGTGGAGGCCGGGCCAGACAAGACAGGAACGGCCTTCCTGCACCTCTGGACGGTGCCCGACGACGTGCCGCCGCGGCTGCTGCAGGCTCCAGCATCGCCGCGCTGAGGCGCCCCGGGCGATGCGGCCGTCACGGCGTCAGCTCCGATACGCCTCGCGCAATGACGTACGGCACCGCCACCAGGAGCAGTCCGATCCCCACCACCGCCACCTGCTGATCGCCGCTCCGGGCGACCCCCACGTGTGTGGTCACAAACGCCGCCGCCCCGACCGCAGCGAGGATCGTGATGCCCCAGCAGAGCGCCCGGAATGCCCGGATTGCGCGCAGGAGTCCCGACGGCGAGTCCGCGGAAGAGCCGTCGGGCGAAGAAGGGGCCTGCGAAGAGGCGTCGTCGGCAAACAGGTCGTCGGAAAAGGCCATGGGGAAAAGCCAGTTGGAGAAAGCGACAGACAGGCCACGTCGTACGACCGGCGCGAGAGGGGCGCACCGTCCTGACACGAGGGCAACGGTGCAGTTCTTTCCCTCAACACCTACGCCCCCCGGGAGTGTTCGTCCGCGGCAGGGGCTTGTTGGCCCATCCAGTTGAGCACATCGATGGCACTGAGAAGGCCGGCGACCTCTCGCTGCGTGCCGGGGCGAAAGACCATCAGTCGATGCAGGCGCCCCCGTGCCATCCGGCGGGCCACCTCGTACACCGACGCCGTCTCGTCCACGCCGACCACAACCGGCATCATGATGTCGCGGACCGTGGCGGGGGCATCCGCGGGGAGGTCGTGCGCCGCCACGTCCGGCGCCTCTGCGCCACGCCCGAGATAAAACGCCGGTGGGGCGTCATCGCCCGACGCCTCCTCCGAAGACCCAGGGGCCGATGGGGAGGAGCGATCGGCGGACGCCGATTCGGTGCGGTGGCGCACCAGGTCGCGAAGGGAAACCACGCCGATGGCCCGGCCCTGGTCGGACACGACCGGGGCGCCGGAGATGTCGTGGGTAGTCAGAAACGAGGCAAGCGACGACAGCGACCAGTCAGCGCGGGCTGCCAGCACCGAGTCGGTCATCAGGTCGCGGGCGGTAGGAACAGACGCAGACATAAAGACAAGGCAGACAGTGAGCGCAGAGCGCGAGGGCGCCTCCGGCACGCAGTCCAGAACGGCAGGGACAGACGCTGGGCGAGACCGGCCTCGACGTCCACCCACCGTGAGCGCCAAGAGGCGAACAAGAAGAGGGACAAATACAGGTGCAAAAACGGCCGAGAGGAACTGAAGGGCCCTCTTAATATTAATATTTTGTGAACTAAAGAGTCTTCAGAAGAGGTGTTGGGAGACGAGTTCGGGAAAAGCGATCTCCATGTGACGCACTGGAGTGTGGTGAAGCCCCGCTGAGCCCCGGAAATCGATTTTTGAGGAGGAGTGAGCAGGGGGTATTCAAAAATCGAGGCGGGGGAGGGGGCAGGGGGCGGGCTCGGAAGGGAGATGGACAAGCGCACGGGGTCTTGACATTCAGTGCACGGCCAGTTAGAATTGTTCTGGTTAAAGAGAACACATCGCGAAGATCCCAAAGAGTCTATGTGGGTTTTCGGTAGAGTTTACTGAATGGAGGGCCGTCGCGATTCTCTTCACCGTCCATTGTAAATACAGAACCCCGCGCCGGGCCGAGCCCTGGAAGGAACGACCGACGCGGGGTGCTCACAGTCACGCTGCAAGCCATATGGATACAATGCTACCGCGTTTGAGTTCTATTCTTCGTTCGGCCGAGGGGGCCCTCGGGACGCTGTTCGCATTCCTGCTGTTCGCCGTATTCGGAGGGGGCATTGCCTTCGGGCAAGGGCAGACCGCCGTGGGGGACCGTGTTCAGATCAAGCTTACGCCGACCGGGAAGGCCCAGTTTGTGGGCGAAGAAGGGGCGCTTCCGACGTCGGTGTCGAACGCCCGCACCGGGGTTTCGGCGCTGGATCAGGTGGCACAGGCCCACGGAGTGACCCAGATGGAGCGCGTCTTCCGCCCGGCCGGCAAGCATGAGCCGCGCCACGTGGAATGGGGCCTCGACCGCTGGTACACCGTTCAGTACCAGTCCGACGCCGCCCCGGAAGCAGTTGCAAGGGACTACCTTGACGTGCCGCAGGTGGCGGCCGCCTCGCCGGTTTACAAGAAGAAGATGACCGAGATTCGAAAGTCACCGCCGGACGAGGAGCCGTCGTACGTGCCGGACGACCCGGAGTACGACCAGCAGTGGCACTACAACAACACGGGGCAGACGGGAGGCACGCCGGACGCCGACATCGACCTGCCGGAGGCCCACAACATCACGACGGGCACCCCGAACGTGGTGATCTCGATTGTGGACAGCGGGCTGGACCTCGACCACCCGGACTTCCAGGGCATGCTCTGGATCAACGAGGCCGAAGACATCAACAACAACGGCCAGTTTGACCCAACACCGGCCAGTGAGGGCGGCGACCTCGACGGGGTCGACAACGACAACAACGGCTTTGTCGACGATGTTGTCGGCTACAACCACGCCGATGACGACCCGGTCCCCAGTGCTTCGGGGGATCATGGCACGCACGTGACCGGCACGGTTGCGGCCAAGAACGACAACGGAGAGTTTGTGGCGGGCGTGGCCGGGGGCGGCCCGAACGGCTCGGGCGTGCGGCTGATGATCAACCAGACGTTCGGCGCATCGGTGAGCGGTTTTCCGGAGGCCATCACGTACGCCGCGGACAACGGCGCAATCGTGAGCCAGAACAGCTGGGGATACACGAGCCAGGGCACCTTCGAGCAGGCCGTTCTGGACGCCATCGACTACTTCCGCGCCAATGCGGGCGGCCCCAGCGCGCCGATGGACGGCGGGCTGTTCGTCAATGCAGCGGGCAACAGCAACAGCGACGGGGAGTGGTATCCTGGATTTTACGGCCCGAGCACTGCGGTCACCTCCACGGACGACACCGACACCAAGTCTTCGTTTTCCAACTACGGCTCGTGGGTGGACATTGCCGCCCCGGGCAGCAACGTGCTGAGCACCGTCGTCGGCGGAAGCGGCACGCTTTCGGGGACGTCGATGGCGGCCCCGCACGTCTCGGGCGTAATCGGTCTGGTGGCCTCGGCCAACCCGGGCCTCACGGACGATCAGATGGAGGCGCTCCTGATCAACACCGGTGACGACATTAGCGACAACCAGCCGGAGATCATGGGGCCGCGGGTGAACGCCTTCAGCGCGCTTTCGTCCGGCGGGGTGGACGAGACGCCGCCCGGCGCGATTACCGACCTGTCCGTGCTCTCCGTCAACCAGAACGCCCCGGGTGCCAGCGCCACGCTGGAGTGGACTGCCCCGGGCGACGACGGCGACACGACGGGCACGGCCTCCGCGTACGATCTTCGCTACAGCACGGACGGCCCGATTGACGACAGTACGAGCTGGGCCGACGCCACGCCGGTGGAGGGCCTCCCGCTGCCGGACACCGTCGGCACGGTTCAGAGCGTTACCATCTCCAACGGGTTGCCCTTCGGCGAAACGGTGCACTTTGGCCTGCGCGCCAGCGATGAGTTTGGCAACACGAGCGCCCTCGGCAACTCGCCCAGTGCCGACACGCCCCCGGCGCCGGTGCTGGCGTACAGCCCAGACAGCCTGTCCGCCGAGCTCGAAACGGGCAACGACACCAGCCTGACGCTCTCCCTCTCCAACGAGGGTCCGGCCGAGACCAGCCTGCAGTACAGTTTTCCGGACTTTGCGGCCCAGTCGCTGCTGAGCCAGCCGGGTGTGGAGCGCAATGCCACATCCAGCGTGATCGGCGACGCCGGCTACGAGAAGGGCAGTGACCCGCACGCCGGCATTGGGCACCCGGTGCGTACCGGCGCAGGCGGGCCCGACGAGTACGGCTACAGCTGGATCGACAGCAACGAGCCGGGCGGCCCTGCCTTCCAGTTCAACGACATTAGCGACGTAGGGACCGCCACCGGCATCAGCGACCTTGAATCCATCGAAGTCCCGCTGCCCTTTACCTTCGAGTACTATGGGCAGCAGCGCGACTCGGTGAAGATCAACAACAACGGGTTCGTTTTCTTCGAAGGGGCGCTGGACGGATACTTCAGCAACGCCGAGATTCCGACGGCCGAGGCGCCGAACGGCGTGCTCGCGGCCTTCTGGGACGACCTTGACCCCGAGGCGACCGGGGCGGAGGTCTACACGTACCACGACGAGGCGGCCGGGCAGTTTATCGTCCAGTGGGACGAGGTGCCGGCCTTCCTCGGCGACGTGCCGATGACCTTCCAAATCGTGTTGAGCCAGGACGGGACAATCCGGTACAACCTGCTCGACATCGACGAGAACGACAACGACTCCGCGACGCTCGGGATTGAGAGCCCGGCGGGGGACGACGGCCTGCAGGTGGCGTTCAACGCGCCGTACCCGGAGGACAGCCTGTCGATCGCCATTGCCGCGACGCCGGACTTCATCACCGACGTGAGCCCCGCGTCCGGCAGCCTCGGCGGTGGAGAAAGCGACGATGTGTCCGTCGCTCTCACCTCGGAGGACATTGAGCCGGGCGCTTACGAAAAGGCGCTTGCCTTTACCACCAACGACCCGGAGGCCGTGAACAACACGGTCCCCACGAGCCTGAGCGTCACTACTGGTCCGCCAGCCATTGCGCTGGAGCCGGACACGCTCGGGTTTGGCGACGTGCTGGTGGGCGACTCCGCCACGGCCACCTTTACGATCGACAACGCCGGGGGCGGACCCCTGGAAGTCTCGAGTGTGTCCTACCCGGAGGCGTTTGCCCCGGTCGACTCGGCCGGCTTCGGGCCCATTACGGTGCCGTTCGGCGAGACTCGTGACGTGGAGGTCGTCTTCACGCCGTCCAGCGCAGGCAGCCTTGGGGGCGACATTGAGGTCAGCAGCAACGCGGAGAACGCCGCGACCGCCTCGCTCCTGGCCCAGGGCACCGGGGTGCTGGCGCCCAACATTGAGGTGAGCCCGCTTGCCATCTCCGACTCCCTTGCGCCGGGCGATTCGTCGGCCACTACGCTGACGGTGTCCAACACCGGAAGCAGCCCGCTCACCTTCGATGCCGTCATTGGCGCCGGGGGCGAAAACACCGCCCCGGCGGACGTGGCGGCTAGTGCAGTGGCCCCGAGTGGCGACGCGAGCGGCCTGAGCACGGCTGGCTCTGCCTACGACGGCCCGACCGCCGAGGTAGGCCCCACCGCCACCACTTACCAGGTTGACGACGGCACCAGCGAGAATGCCCTGGGCCTCACCGATGGCGGCGACGTGATGTGGCTCAATGCCTTCGAGGTGGTCGAAGGGGCGGGCACCATCACCGAGATTGCGTCCGCCTGGGGATCGAGCAACGCCAGCGGCCTGCCGACGGACAAGCCGGCCCACTTTCTGATCTACGAGGACCCGAACGACGACGGCGATCCGTCCGATGCGGTTCTGCTGGAGCAGGTGAGCACGACCGTGCAGGCCCCGCACACCGACCAGTTTACCTCGGAGGCCATTCCGCCAACGAGCGTAGAGGGCACCTTCTTCATCGCGGCCCTCTACCAGGAGCAGGAGGCCGATACCTTTCCAATGCCGATGGATGAGAGCAGCACGTCGCAGGGCGCATCCTGGATCGTGGGGAATTCCACGCCGGGCGGCTTCAACGTGGACGACCTGGCGGCCAACGACGTGGGGCCGGACAACCTGGAAGCGGCCGGCTTTCCGGCCAACTGGCTGCTTCGGGCAGAAGGCGGGGCGCAGTTCGTCGCCGTCTCCCCGAGCGCGGACACCCTCGCTGCGGGCGCCAGCCAGGACCTGACGGCCAGCTTCAACGCCACGGGCCTGGCCCCGGACGTATACACCGCGTCCATCGTCTTCAACAGCAACGACCCGGACACCACCCCGTCGGTCGACGCGACGCTGGAGGTCTCCGCAGGTCCGCCGGCGATTGCCGTCGAGCCGGACAGCGTTGACTTCGGAAGCGTGCTCGTGGGCGCCGACACCACTGCCTCGTTCGTCATCGAGAACACCGGGGGCGAGCCGCTGGAGATCAGCGAGTTGAGCTTCCCCGAAGAAACGTTTACGCCGGCCGAGCCGATCGATACGCCCTTCACCATCCCCTTCGAGGGAAGCGTGGAGGTGCCGGTCGTCTTTGCGCCGGGCAGTGCTGGCGCCGTCAGCGGCGCGGTAAGCATCTCCAGCAACGCCGAGAACGCCCCGACCACCAGCGTCTACCTGGAAGGTGAGGGCCTGGAGGCACCAGAGCTGGCGTACGCGCCGGACACGCTCGCCACGACGCTCGCTTCCGGCGAGTCCACCACGCTGCCCCTTACGGTCAGCAATGAGGGAGCGGCCGGCAGCACGCTCGAGTTCTCCTTCCCGGACTTTGCGGCCCAGGCGCTGCTGGATCAGGCGGGCGTGGAGCGCAATGCCACATCCAGCGTGATCAGCGACGCCGGCTACGAGAAGGGCAGTGACCCGCACGCCGGCATTGGGCACCCGGTGCGTACCGGCGCAGGCGGGCCCGACGAGTACGGCTACAGCTGGATCGACAGCAACGAGCCGGGCGGCCCTGCCTTCCAGTTCAACGACATTAGCGACGTAGGGACCGCCACCGGCATCAGCGACCTTGAATCCATCGAAGTCCCGCTGCCCTTTACCTTCGAGTACTATGGGCAGCAGCGCGACTCGGTGAAGATCAACAACAACGGGTTCGTTTTCTTCGAAGGGGCGCTGGACGGATACTTCAGCAACGCCGAGATTCCGACGGCCGAGGCGCCGAACGGCGTGCTCGCGGCCTTCTGGGACGACCTTGACCCCGAGGCGACCGGGGCGGAGGTCTACACGTACCACGACGAGGCGGCCGGGCAGTTTATCGTCCAGTGGGACGAGGTGCCGGCCTTCCTCGGCGACGTGCCGATGACCTTCCAAATCGTGTTGAGCCAGGACGGGACAATCCGGTACAACCTGCTCGACATCGACGAGAACGACAACGACTCCGCGACGCTCGGGATTGAGAGCCCGGCGGGGGACGACGGCCTGCAGGTGGCGTTCAACGCGCCGTACCCGGAGGACAGCCTGTCGATCGCCATTGCCGCGACGCCGGACTTCATCACCGACGTGAGCCCCGCGTCCGGCAGCCTCGGCGGCGGAGAAAGTGCGGAGGTGTCGGTGGACGTAAGCGCTGAGGGCATCGAGGCGGGAGAGTACGTGAAGGGCCTGGCACTCACGACCAACGACCTCAACGCGCCCAACGTGGAAGTGCCCACGGTCCTGACCGTGGGCGGCGACAGCCCCGGCGACTGCCCGCTGGCCTGGTCGCTCGACATCGCCACGACCGATGACGCTGCACTCGGCGACACGCTCACGCTCGGGCAGGGTCCCGCCGCCACCGCCGGCCTCGACCCGGCCTGCGGAGAGGTGGAGCAGCCGCCCGTCCCGCCTGCCCCCACGACCGACGTCCGGTTTACGGGCACGGACCTGGAGGGCGTCTCGCTCGGCGAGGGAACGCTCGTCGACATCCGCCCGGACAGTGAGCCAACGCCGGCCGCACAGAACGCGCCGGCCATCTGGCGCATCGACCTCCAGACGGGCGACTACCCGGTCTCGATGGCCTGGGACAACGACGCGCTCGCTGGGGCAACGAGTCGCCCCGTGGAGCTCGTGGACGCGGCCACCGGCGGCGATGTGGTTTCGGTGGACATGAAGGCCACTGGGTCGGCTTCCATCGAGAATTCCGCGGTCACTGCCCTCGAGGTTCGCCTCGGGCAGGCGGACGGCCACACATTCACCCTCACCGATGGCTGGAACTTCAAGTCCATGCCGGTCCAGACGGCCGACATGTCCTTCGGTGCCATGATGGACCCCTGCGAGAGCGGCTTTGCGTACACTCCGGGTGAAGGATACGATCCGCTGGAGGTTGGAGAAGCAATGGGGATGGGCGACGGCTACTGGTTTAACTGCAGCGCAGGCACCCACACTGTTACGGGAAGCGTGCCGACTCCGCCGACGGCGGAAGCTGGCGCCGGCTGGAACGTTGTGGGGCCGTACGCGGACTCGGTCGACGTGGCCTCCATTGGCACGGAGCCGAGCGGCATCCTCGGATCGGCCTTCTACGGCTTCGACCCGATTAGCGGCTACACCGTTGCGGACACGCTGGCGCCGGGCCAGGCCTACTGGGTGAAGACCAGTGAGGCTGGTGTGATCAATTTCGCCGGCAGTGCCCCCGCCTCGCCCACGCTCGCGGCGAAGATGGCGACCCGGAGTGCCAAGAAGGCCGCCCAGACCACGGCCCTCGTGGTGAGCGACGCGAACGGCCGGTCCACCACCCTTCAGGTGGGCACCGACCTCGCGGAAGCACAGCTCCGCCGGAATGCACTGCCGCCGAAGCCGCCCGCTGGCATCTTCGACGTGCGCTTTGAGGGCGGTCGATCGGTCGCATCCTTCGATGCCGACGCAGAAGACGCCCTGGCGGCCCTCGACTTGCAGGGTGCTACCTACCCGATCACGCTCCGCCTGGAAGACGAGTCCGCCACGGACCTCCGTCTTCAGGTGAAGCAGGGAGACGGTGCCGCTGCGGATGTGCAGACGCTGAGTACGGAGCAGCCCTCCGTTACGCTGCAGAGCGCCGGCGGAACGGTGCACGTGGGCCCGCAGCCGCTTCCCGAGGAGTTCGCGCTGAAGAACAGCTACCCGAACCCGGTTGCGGGGCAGGCAACCATTAACTACGCCCTCCCTGAACAGTCGCAGGTGACCCTCGAGGTCTACGATGTGCTGGGGCGCCGCGTGGCCACGCTCGTCAATCGTGAAAAGGAGGCCGGTGAATACAGCGTGCGTCTCGACGCTGCCGATCTCTCCAGCGGGAATTACTTCTACCGCATGCGGGCCGGCGACTTCACCCAGACCCGCCGCCTCGTGGTGGTGCGCTAACGCATGACGGCTGGGGGCCATGCCGGGCGGATCATGCCGCCCGGCCCCCCTCCAGTGCGTCCCCGGACCTCCACTCAGCGCGTAGGTGAAGGGGAGGTTTTCTCATCGCAGTTGCCGAGGCAGTTGCTTTGAGAGAGCCTTTCCCTTCACCTACTGCTGTATTGGGCCCGTTGTCGGCTCCTCTTGCGTCTCTGTCCCCATTGCTCCCGGCCCCATTCCTGGCATGGTTTGCTTTCCCGCCCCCCTCCGTCGCGCCTGGACCGTCGGTCTCGTCGCAACCTTGTTCGCGCTCGTCGCAATTCCGCAGGCCGTCCTTGCACAGAACGCGCCCGAGGTCTCCGTCCCGATCACGGTCAGTACCGACGCGGGCGGCGCGCAAGAGCTGACCCTTGGGCTCGACCCGGACGCCACCGCCGGCATCGACGGGGCCCTCGGTGAGATCGAGCAGCCCCCGCTCCCGCCGAGCGGCATCTTTGATGCGCGCCTGATCGACGCCGACATTCCGGCGGGGGATTTTGGGCAGGGACTGGTGAACGACTACCGCCCGGGCAGCGCGGGCTTTTCGGGGGTAAAAGAGCACGAGATTCAGATCCAGCCGGAGACCGAGGCGACGCAGGCCACGATCAGTTGGGCGCTGCCGGACGGGGTGTCGGGCACGCTGACGGACGTGGTGACTGAGGGAGGGCAGGTGGACGTGTCGATGAGTGGGAGTGGGTCGTACACGCTCACCAACCTGAACCTCGACAAGCTCTACGTCACTCTTGAATACGATGGCGTCGCAAATACGCCGCCCAGCGCGAGCGATGACAATTTTGGCACCCTGCAGGACTCCACGCTGACTGTAGAAGCCGCAAATGGAGTGCTGGCCAACGACACGGACCCGGACGGCGATACGCTCACGGCGTCGGTCGTGTCGGGCGTGTCGAATGGAACCCTGTCGCTGGATCCGGACGGGGCGCTGACCTACACGCCGGAGCCCGGCTTCACTGGCGCCGATGGCTTCACGTACGAGGCCACCGACGGCAACGGTGGAGTCGACACCGCCAGTGTGAGCCTCTCCGTCCAGCCCCCCGAAAATGCACCGCCGACCGCAGTTGGGGATACGGTGTCGACTCCGGAGGAAGAGTCCGTAACGGTGTCCGCCCCCGGTGTCCTTGCCAATGATACGGATCCGGACGGCGATCCGTTGTCCGCCTCTCTCGTGACTGACGTTGCCGATGGGACGCTGTCGCTTGAGGCAGACGGTGGATTCACGTACACGCCGGCGTCCGGCTTCGTGGGAACCGACAGCTTTGCGTACGCGGCGGCCGATCCGTCCGGGGCGGCGGACACAACCACAGTAGTTGTGCCGGTCACGCCCGTCAACACCCCGCCGTCAGCCGCCGAAGACAGCTATTCGACGCCGGAAGGCATCACGCTTTCCCTGGGTGCACCGGGCGTGCTGGCTAATGACACGGACCCGGACGGCGATACGCTCACGGCGTCGGTCGTGTCGGGCGTGTCGAACGGAACCCTGTCGCTGGATCCGGACGGGGCGCTGACCTACACGCCGGAGCCCGGTTTCACTGGCGCCGATGGCTTCACGTACGAGGTCACCGACGGCAGCGGTGGCACTGACCAGGCGTCCGTAGAGATTTCGGTGACTCCGTCCGGCCAAGAGCCTGCGGTCTCCGTTCCTCTCACGATTACGCCCAATACAGCCGGCACCAACGCGGGGGCGAGCGATGCCCTCACGCTGGGCCTCGACCCGGACGCCACCGCCGGCATCGATCCGGCCTTCGGCGAAACCGAGCAGCCGCCCCCGCCCCCACAAGACTTGTTTGACGCCCGCCTGATCGACGAAGGCGTGCCCGGAGGGCCTTTTGGGCAGGGCGTGCAGACGGACATTCGGCCCGGGACGCCGGGCGTAGCCGCCACGCGGCAGCACCGCCTCGCTGTGCAGCCCGGCGACGATGCGACGTCGGTGACGGTGGCGTGGTCGCTTCCGGAGGGCGTGACGGGGCAGCTTCAAGATGTGGCGACGGGAGGCGGCCTGGTCGATGAGTCAATGACGGGGGACGGGGCCTACACGCTGACGAACCTGAACGTGACGGAGCTGGATGTGACCCTGGCGTACGGCCCGCCCAATACGCCGCCCACGGCGGCCCCGGACGCTTATTCGACGGTCTCGGGCCGCGTGCTCCAGGTCCCGGCGGCGGGCGGGGTCTTGGTGAACGATACGGATGCGGAGGGCGACGCGCTTACGGCGACCCTGGTGAGCGGGCCGGACAACGGAACCCTCTCGCTCGACCCCGACGGCAGCTTTTCCTACGCCCCACCTGCGGACTTCTCGGGGAGCGACAGCTTTTCCTATGCTGCCGCCGACGGGCGTGGAGGGGCCGATACGACGACGGCCACCCTCGAGGTGCAGCCCGGCCAAGCCCCCGAAACGGCCTTTCCGTTCACGGTCACGGCCGACACCCTTACCGAACAGCTCACGATGGGCGTGGACCCCAACGCGACTCCCGGCATCGACCCGGCCCTGGGCGAACGGGAGCAGCCGCCCCCGCCCCCCTCCTCGGTCTTTGATGCGCGCTGGGTCGGCGACGGGGTCGCAGCCTCGGTCGGACAGGGGGTCCTCACGGACATCCGGTCCGCGGACGCCGCCTTCACAGGCACGAAGGTCTATCAGGTCGACGTGCAGCCCGGCGAGAGCGCGGAGAGTGTGACGTTCTCCTGGGCCCTGCCGGACAGCGTCTCGGGGCGCCTCCAGGATGTGGCGACCGGGGGCGACGTGGTGGACGTGCCCATGGCTGGCACCGATGCCTACACCCTCTCCAATCTGAGTGTTGCCTCCCTCACTGTCACGCTCAACTACGGCCCCCCCACGGCGACGGACGACGCCTTTAGCACTCTGGAGGATTCTACACTGACCGTGGCTCCGCCGGGGGTGCTGGCCAATGATACCGACGGAGGCGATTCGCTTGCGGCTGCGCTTGTATCGGGGCCCGAAACCGGCAGCCTCTCCCTCGAGCCGAGCGGCGCGTTCGCGTACACTCCGGCGCCCAATGCCACCGACAGTGTTGCCTTTGTCTACGAAGCGACCGATCCGCTGGGACAGGCGGACCGGGCGACGGTGACGGTCGCCATCACGCCGGTGAACGATCCGCCCCGTACCACGGCCGATACCTACGCGACCGATGAGGGAGAGCCGCTGACAATTGCCGCCCCCACGGAGGGCGTCCTGGCCAACGACACCGATCCCGAAGGAGACCCGCTATCGGCCGTGCTGGTAGATAGCACAGGCACCGGAACGATTGCGCTAAATGCCAATGGCACCTTCGAGTTTGTGCCTGCGCCGGGACAGACCGGCCCGACGTCCTTCACCTATGCGGCCACGGATGGAAACGGCGGCAGCACGGAGGAGACGGCTACCATCACGGTGGCGCCAGCCGGCAATGTGGCCCCTGTAGCGCGGGCCGACACCTTCAACACTGATGAGGGCGAGGGGCTCACGGTCGCCCCGCCGGGGGTGCTGGCCAATGACACGGATGGGGACGGAGACGCTCTGACGCCAGCGGTGGTCTCGTCGGTCGCAAACGGAGACCTCTCGCTGAATGCAAACGGAGGATTCGAGTACGTCCCGACGGGCAGCTTCAACGGTACGGATCGCTTTGTTTATGAGGTCGACGATGGGAACGGGAATACGGACCGAGCGACGGTCCGGCTCAATGTAGCCCCGGTCAACGATCCTCCGGTGGCAGTGGCGGACAGCTACCAGACGGCGGAGGACCAGGCGCTGTCGGTGACGACGCCGGAGGGGGGCGTGCTGGGCAACGACACGGACCCGGACGGAGACGGGCTGTCGGCGACGGTGGTGACGGGCCCGGCGGAGGGGGAGCTGTCGCTGGCCGAGGACGGGACGTTCACCTACACGCCGGCGGCGGACAGCAACGGGACGGTGTCCTTCACCTACGAGGTGAGCGACGGGCAGGGGGACACCGATCAGGCGACAGTGAGCATTGAAGTGGTCTCCGTCAACGACGCCCCGGTGGCCCGGGCCGACAGTTTCCAGACGCCGTTGGGCGACACGCTTACGGTCTCTCTTCCGGAGAATGGAGTCCTGAGCAATGACACCGACGCCGACGGGGATGCACTGTCGTCCTTCATTCTGGCCGGCGCCTCGAACGGAGAGGTGGTCTCTCTTCAGGACGACGGGACCTTCACGTACGTCCCCAATCCGGGCTTCACCGGGGAGGATCGCTTCATCTACCAGGCCAACGATGGAAACAACGAGCAGGACGAGGCGGCTGCCGTTATCGCCGTGGGGGCAGGCCCGGCCCGCCTTGCGGCACGCAGCGACACCTTCCGTGTGCCGCCCGCCACCCAGAGCGACCGAACCCTGCGGGTGTCGGGTGCGGGGGTGCTGGCCAACGACACAGACCCGGACGGCGACGGGCTGGTGGCGTCGGTGGACACGCCGCCGGAGCAGGGCACCCTGCGCCTGGACGATTCGGGCCGCTTCGAGTATGTGCCGGGTGCTTCGTTTGACGGGCGCGATCAGTTCACGTATGCAATCCGCGATGTTGGGGGCGACATGGATCGGAGGGACCGGGCCACTGTCGTCCTCCGCGAGACAGGGACGGCTGGGGCGCCCATAGTCGAGAACGACGTGTACGAAACGGTCGAGAACACCGCACTGCCTGTGGATCCGCCGGGCGTGCTGGCCAACGATAGTGATCCCGACGGGGACTCGCTGAGTGTGTCGGTCGTGTCTGACGTGACGAGCGGAAGCCTGAGCCTCGAGGCGGACGGGGCGTTTTCCTACACGCCGAACAACAACTTTTCGGGGGAGGACAGCTTCACCTATGAGGCAACCGACCCGCAGGGAGAAAGTGCCCAGGGCACGGTCACGATCAACGTCGCCCCCCTAAATGCACCGCCGCTGGCCAGGGACAGCACGTTCGAGACTACGGAGGACGCTCCCCTCACGGTGGCGGCCCCTGGAGTGCTGGGCAACGACACCGACCCGGACGGGGACAGCATCACGGCAGCGCCGGTGACACAGCCCTCGAACGGAACGCTGTCGTTGAATCCGGACGGGTCGTTTACCTACACACCCGACGCTAATTTTAACGGCAGTGACCAGTTCACGTACCAGGCCTCCGATGCCTCCGGCGCGCCCGCCCAGCAGGCGGTGACCACCGCCACAATTACCATCACCGTGAGTGCAGTGAACGATGCGCCCGTGGCCGCCCCCGACAGCGTGGGGACGCCCGAGGGACAGCAGATCGCGGTGGACGCCCCGGGTGTGCTGGGCAACGACACGGACATCGACAGCGATTCCCTCCGTGCATCGCTTGTCACCGAGCCGTCCGATGGAGGCATAACTGTGGAGCCGAACGGCGCGTACACCTACACGCCTGACGATGGCTTCGTGGGAACCGACAGCTTCCAGTATTCCGTGGCGGACGCAGACGGGGCCGCGGATACGACGACCGCTCAGGTAACGGTGGTGGAAATCAATAAGCCCCCGGTGGCGACGGCCGACAGTTTCGGCGTGCCGGAGGATTCAGTCTTGACGGTGGCCGCGCCGGGCGTGCTGGCCAACGACACGGACCCGAACGACGATTCGCTCTCGGTCTCGGTGCTGACGGACGTTTCGAACGGCAGCCTGAGCCTCGGTGCGGACGGGGGCCTGACCTACACGCCCGCCGCGGACTTTGCGGGCGAGGATGGGTTCACGTACGAGGTGGAGGATGGACAGGGGGAGACGGCGCAGGCCACGGCGACCCTCACGGTGACACCGGTCAACGATGCGCCCACCATCACAGCCATCCCGGACACAACGCTTGCGCCAGCGGATAGTACTACCGGGCCGTTGCCCTTTACCATTGACGACATCGACACGCCGGTCGATAGCCTCGCACTGACCGCCACGACGAGCGATTCCACGACCGTTCCCCCGAGCGGCTTGTCGCTGGCGGGACGCGATACGAGCCGTACCGTCACGGTCACGCCTGCCCCCAATGTGGACGGGACGTCTACGATTACCGTCACGGTGAGTGACGGAGAGGCGTCGGCGAGCACCTCCTTTGGCGTCACGGCCACGGCGATCAGCAACGCACCGCCCGTCGTAGAGACGCCGATCCCAGATGACACCTTGCTGGCGCCCGGCCCGCCGCTGCAACTTCTCAATCTGGAAGGGACAATTTTTGAGGATCCGGACGGCACAGGCCTCACCTTCTCCGCCTCGACCTCAAACGACAGCGTCCTTCAGGTGCTCGCGCAGAGCCCCGCGGCGGTGCTCCTGAAGCCGCAGGCGCTGGGCACGGCCCAGGTGGTCCTGACGGCCACCGATGCCCTGGGCGCGACGGTGCGCGATACGTTCGCCGTCGCAGTAGAAGCCCGAAGTCCGGGGGCCCCGCAGCCGACCGAAGCGGCCCGCTCCTTTGTCGCTGCGTCGGACTCGGCAGCCCTGTCGCTTGGCAGCACGGGGGCATCGACACGCCTACAAAACGTGACGGCGGGCGGGGCCGTGGAGGCCCGCTTCTTCCCAGGGGCCGACACCGCCGCCACCCCTGCCGTCGTGCCCACAGACTCCTTCGACACGGTGAGCCCCTACCGCTGGGTCATCGAGACCGACAACGTAGACTTTGCGTCCGCCTCCGTGGCCTTCTCGCTGCAGGACACGAGCATAACGGGCGTGGGGGCTCCGGGGGCGGTGTCGGTGCTGCGAGATGCGGAGGGGGATGGGGAGATTGAGGAAGTGCTCGAGACGTCCTTTGTCGAGGCCGACTCTACGCTTGTGGCCGAAGGCGTGACGAGCTTTAGCACGTTCCGCCTCGCCAGTAACAACCCCGACAACCCGTTGCCCGTGGAGTTGGTGGACTTCACGGCCCGCACCCAAGACGAGGGTGCCTTGCTCCAGTGGCGGACGGCTTCGGAAACCAACAATGCCGGCTTCGAGGTGCAGCACAAGGGGCCCGCCACCGATGGGTTTGAGACCGTTGCGTTCGTCGAGAGCCAGGCTGCGGACGGCACGACCACGACCCCGCAGCGGTATCGATACACGCTCGAGGAGGTCACACCGGGCACTCACGAGTTCCAGCTACGACAGGTGGATATTGATGGGACCGCCCACCTATCGGAGCCCACGACCCTTACGGTCCGCATGGAGGCGCCCCTACGCCTGACTCCCCCCGCCCCGAATCCCGTCCGTACACAGGCGCAGTTTCGCTTTGCGGTGCGCGACGCCGGGCACGCCACGGTCACGCTCTACAACGTCCTCGGTCAGCGCGTCGCCACGCTCTACGACGGCCGGCCCACGCCGGGGGAGATGCAGTCGGTCCGACTCAGCGGCACGCAGCTCGCCCGCTTCTCCAGCGGCGTGTACTTCGTGCGGGTAAAGGCACAGGGGCAGACCCGAACGCGACGCATGGTCATCGTTCGGTAAGGAGGCTTCTTCTGGAACGCGCACGCAGCTTATGGGTCCATGTGTGTCGGAGGACCGCACGGGTACGCCGTGTGGGGCCTCCGTCCCACCGTGTGTTTTCCCACCCGCCTCTGCTGTACCATGCCTGTTCCCACTGCGTCTCTCGTCCTTCGCCCGCGGTTGCTTCGTCAGGGACTTCTGGCAGGCGTCCTTGCGCTCCTCCTCGTCGCTCCCATCCGCGCACAGTCGCTCCCGGAGGTCTCCTTCCCGATCACGGTCCGTACCGACGCGGGCGGTGCGCAAGAGCTGACCCTTGGGCTCGACCCGGACGCCACCGCCGGCATCGACGGGGCCCTCGGTGAGATCGAGCAGCCCCCGCTCCCGCCGAGCGGCATCTTTGATGCGCGCCTGATCGACGCCGACATTCCGGCGGGGGATTTTGGGCAGGGACTGGTGAACGACTACCGCCCGGGCAGCGCGGGCTTTTCGGGGGTAAAAGAGCACGAGATTCAGATCCAGCCGGAGACCGAGGCGACGCAGGCCACGATCAGTTGGGCGCTGCCGGACGGGGTGTCGGGCACGCTGACGGACGTGGTGACTGAGGGAGGGCAGGTGGACGTGTCGATGAGTGGCAATGGGTCGTACACGCTCACCAACCTGAACCTCGACAAGCTTTCCGTCGAACTCGACTACAGCGGGAGCCAAGTGCCCGTAACCATCCGGTCGGCGCGCATCACCAGCGCCGAGCTGTCCGGCTCTCTCCCAGACATTGGAAGCACGGTGCAGGTGAGCAGTGTAGAGACGGCCGGGACGGTGGTGGGAAAAAAATTTCCGAATGCGCCTTCGGGGACCGCGGGAATCGTGGAGGAAAACGTCAGCGACTACCGGTTTGAGATGGATCCGGGCACGCTCAGCGCCACGGATCTGGCCGTTCGATTTTCTATGGACGCACTGGACGGCGGGGCCGACCCCGCTGCTGTCGAGGTATACCGCCGCTCGCCGCCGGGGAGCGGTGCCTTTCAGGCGGTGCCCACGGAGCCGAGTCAGGACGGGAGCGCCGTCGTCGCCACGCCCGACCTCGACGCCCACACCGAGCTTGTGATGGCCAGCGACACGCAGCCGCTCCCCGTAGCGCTGGCCGCCTTCACCGCCCGTCCGCAGGGAGAAGAGGTGGTGTTGGCGTGGCGGACCGCTTCGGAAACCAACAATGCCGGCTTTTCAGTCCAGCACCAGCGCCCCGGGGCAGGGCTGTGGGAACCGGCAGGGTTCGTGGAAAGCCGTGCGCCCGGGGGCACCACGACCGAGTCCCAGCGCTATCAGTATGTGTTGCGCGACGCATCGCCCGGCACCCATCGCTTTCGGCTGCGACAGGTGGACCTCGATGGGACGGCGCGCCTGAGCGATCCGGTGCAGGCGACGGTGGACCTACAAGATGCGCTGCGGCTGGATGCGCCGACGCCCAACCCCGCCCGAGAAACCGCGCAGCTCTCGTACGCGGTGCGCGAACGGACGCATGCCACTCTGCACCTTTACACCGTCCTGGGCGAGCGGGTCTCCACCGTGTATGCCGGCACGCCCGTGCCCGGAGAGCTGCACACGGCGAGGATCGACGTCAGTACTTTATCCAGTGGCGTGTATTGGCTTCGTCTTGCCGCCGGGGGGCAGTCTGCCACCCAGCGGTTGGTCGTTGTGCGTTGAGGGGAGGGGGGGTAGGAAAGATTCCGAGGACACAACGCAAAAATTCCGGACGCCGCGTATTTGGGATTGGCGCTTTTGCGTCGGGGCGCGGTGCACTACTCTTATGGGCGAGGCGCTGCGACACTCGTCACGCCCGACGCGTTCTCTCGGCCAGCCCCGGAAGGGATGGTGGCCCTTTGAGGGGTGGTCGCTGAGAGAGCAACGGCATGCCGGACGGCCAGCGTGTGAACAGCGACCCATGTCTTGGCATCGCACTTCTGCCACAAGTGCCCGGTCTTCTTGGTGGGGGCCGGGCATTTTTTTGTGTCCCCTGTAGGCTTCCTCTACGCATGCGGGCACGGAAGCGGGCACGAAAGAAGGCCCAGGGCGCAAAAAAGCAGCCCCGCCCCGCCAGCAGGCCGCGGGGCGGAGGGAGCTTCACGCAGGTTCCGCCTCCACCCAGTCGGCCGGCACTTCCACCTTCATCGCTTGGCGAATGGCCTGCACCCGAACCAGAATGTGCATCTGCCCACGGTGCTCCCGGACTTCCCCAGTAAGGCCCGCCAGGGGCCCCTCGGTGACCGTCACAGTGTCGCCGATAGGAGGGCGTAGGTCAGCGACGGAGAGACGATTTGGTGCGTTCTGCGCAGTCTGGAGCTGCTCCACCGTGTCCGCACGCAGACGGGCGGGCTCCCCGTTGAAATGGACGCACCGCACGACGCCCGGGGTACGAAGGACGCGGAGGCGATCTTTTTCGTCCACCCGCGCAAAAAGATAATTTCGGAAGAGAGGGACTGTCACCCGTTTTTTGCGGTCAGACCACTGGCGGATCTCCTGGGTCTTAGGGACCAGTACGTCAATCCGGCGATCTTCGAGGCGGGCTTCACACTTTTTCTCGGCACGGGCTCGGGTGTAGAAGACGCGCCAAAGACGGGAGGAGGAATCATTCATCGTCGGAGGGGAGGATTGTGCCGAGTACAGCGACTCTCAGAAAGGGCCATTTCGGGAAAGGTTTCGCACATCTGGGGGCGCCGACGAGCGGGCTGAGACGCGGCGGCTACCGGTAGCGCTCGAACCAGGCCAGCACATGGTCCACCTTTGTGATGAGCTGGCTGGGGCGGCGGGAAATGGCGTGGGAGGCGCCGGGAATCTCTACGTAGGCCGTTTCCACGCCCCGGACCTGGAGCCCGTTGTAGAGTTGTTTTGCCTGCCAGGGCGGAGTCCGGAGGTCCTCGGCGCCCACCAGCACCATCGTAGGCGTGCGCATGCGGTCGAGCAGCGACACCGGCGAGACGTCCCAGTACGCCATCGGGTTTTGCCAGGACTGCCCCGGGTACCGGTAGTCGGCGTACGCGTAGTAGTTGTCCGCCGCCATGGTCTTGCTGATCCAGTTCGTCACCGGCTTCTGCACGGCCGCGGCCCGGAAGCGGTCGGTCGTGCCCACGATCCAGGCGGCCGAGGTGCCCCCGGCGCTGCCCCCAGTCACGTACAGGCTGTCCGGCGCCACAATGCCATCGTCGATGAGGCGGTCCACCCCGTCGATAATGTCTTGGTACTCCCCGCCCGAAAAGTCGTTGTAGAGCAAATTGCCGAACGCCTCGCCGTAGCTGGTGCTGCCGCGGGCGTTGGGGTAGAAGACGACGTATCCGGCCGCCGCGTACAGTTGAATCTCGGCCGAGAACCGGTCGCCGTAGTTGCTGATGGGGCCGCCGTGGATTTCCACCACCAGCGGGTAGCGCCGGTCGGGGGTGTAGTTCGGCGGAGTAACGACCCACCCGTGCAGGGGGCGTCCGTCCTTCGAGGAGCGGTAGCGAACCTCCTCCACGGTGCCCAGGGTCCGTCGATCGAGCAGGTCGGCATTCAGGTCCGTGACCTGTCGGGCCGGCCCGCCGCGGCGGGCCACGACCAACTCGGCGGGGTGCTGCGGCGTGGTGTGGTTGAGGGCGAGGCGCCCGGTGGAGGCGACCGAGAAGTGCCCGCCCCCGTACGGCCGCCCGATCGACGTGCCGCCCAGCTGGGTCGCCACCACCGTTGTGTCGCCCTGCAGGGTGGTGTGGCCGAGCGTAGTGGTGCCTTCGTCCTCGTACTGCAGATAAAGGCCGTCGCCGTCCGGCGCCCAGGCAATATCGTCCACGGAGCGGTTCAGCCCCATCTCCACGCGGCGCACATCGGCACCGTCCGCGTCCATCACGTACAGATGAGTCAGCTGGTAGGTCTGCACCGCGTCGTCGTAGCCCAGGTAGGCCAGCCGTTCGCCCGTGGGAGAGAGGCGGGGCGTGTGGTCGGGCCCAAAGCGGTCGGTGAGGGGGACGATGGAGCCGTCGGAGAGCGAAACGCGGTAGAGCTCCGTATTGCGGCGCTCCCGCTCCCAGTTGTCGTGGCGGTTGGCCGAAAAGATGAGTGCGTCCCCGTCGGCGGTCCAGACAGGGCGCCCGTCGTGGTGAAAGTCGCCAGTCGTTACCTGCCGGGCCGTTCCGCCGGTGGCGGGCACGACGAACAGCTGGTCGTAGCCGTAGTCGAGCACGCCCACGCCGTCCTGTTCGTGGTTGAGGCGCGTTTCCACGCGGGGCGGCGCGGCCCAGTCGGCCCCCTCGGGCCGGTCCGGCGGCGTGACGAACTGTGGCTCCGGCGCCGAGACCTTCGCCGAGAACGCGAGGTGTGTGCCCGCGGGCGACCACGAGAGGCCACGCGGGGCATTCTCCAGGTTCGTGATGCGGGCCGTCCGTCCCTCCGCGAGCCAGTGGACGTACACCTCAGTCCCGTGCGTCTCGCTGTCGCTGAGGAAGGCAAGTTTCGATCCGTCGGGCGACCAGCGGGGGCTGGATTCGGAGGCAGTCCGGTCGGTGAGCTTTGCGTGGTCGCTGCCGTCGGCGTTCATCAGCCAGAGCGCCCCGGTGCGCCGGTCGGTCATTACGTCCATCCCGCGCCGGACGTACACGATGCGGGACCCGTCGGGCGAGATGTGCGGGCTGGCCACCCACTCCAGCTCAAACACATCCATGCGCGAGAAGGCGGGCGCCTGGCCGACGGCGGTCGAGAGGCCGGCACAGACGAACAAGAGCAGAACAGCGGCCGAGGTGCGGGGCATGAGGGCACAGGCAGATGGGGAAACAGACAGAGGGGCCCTCGCAACGTACGAGGCGCCGCCGCCTTCGTCAATGTCTTTTCAGCGCGAAAGTCCCCGGAATGCCCAGGCGCACAGGACGGAACAGATCCCCCCCTGCGCAGTGGAGAGCAGCGCACAGCACATTGTCCCAATTCCCCGAGATGCCAATGATTCGTCCTTCGTCTCTTGCGCCAGCCCGGAGCGCCCGGCACGTCCTGATGCCCGCCCTCGTCCTCCTGCTCGCGGCCTGCGGCGGCACCGACTCCTCCCCGCAGCCATCGGCCGACCAGCAACAGACGAGCGAGTCCGCACCGGCCGCCGCGACGGCGCCCGACACCATCGAGGTCACGATGAAAGACTTCGCCTACGCGCCCGACACCCTCACCATTCCCGCCGGGCAGGAGGTGACGCTTCAGTTCACCAACACCGGCGCGGTGGAGCACTACTTTGTCGTTGGCAATACGATCACGGACGACAATGACGGGTTCGAGCAAAACCTCTTCCGCGGCGTTGCCCTTGAGAAGAACAAGCAGACGGAAGGAGGCGACGAAGCGGCACACGAGGAGGAAGAGGACGATCACCCGAATGAGTTCGAGCTTCCGCCCGGCGGCAGCGGCTCCATCACGTTCACGCTTCCGCCCGAGAAGGCCGGCACATACCAGATCGCCTGCTTCGAGGTGACCGGCGGGCAGAAGCACTACGAAATGGGCATGGAAGGAGCGCTGACCGTGACCGCGTCGGATACGAATTGATGGGGCCGGAGCGTTTGTAGGAGAACAGGGAAGGCCCACACAGCCCCCGGCCGGTTTTGTGCATACGCTGCCGAGGAAGCGCGTCGGGGCGAGGTGTGCACCCGCCGACCTGCTTGTGGGACCGTCCCCATACGACCGTCCCAATACGGTTGTGAAGGTGTTGCCCCGAACGGCACGCCGCTTCAAATTTCATTCTCCAAGCCCTCCGTCCGTCATGGTACACCGCACCCTTTTTTCTGTGACACTCGTTCTGTCACTGTTGGCCCTGTCGGGGCCGCCTGCGTCGGCCCAACGCCCCGGCACGATGATGCGCCCCGACACCAGCGCCCGCCCGATGGGCATGGGCCCGGGGCGGATGATGGGCCCGGGCATGAGGCAGCGCATGCGAGGGATGCACCGCCGCATGATGCAGCGCCCCCTGCACAGGATGAGCATGGCGACCTTCCTGCTTCCAGCTCTGGCGGACACCCTTCAACTCTCCTCCGAGCAGGCCGGCCAACTCGAGGGCATGAAGAAAGACATGATGGCCCGACTGAAGGAGCATCGTCAGCAGATGCAATCCAGCCGCAGCGAGTTTCAGGCCCTGTTCGATGAGACGGACCGGCCGGACGCGGAGACGGTCCGCGAACATCTCGAAACGATGGCGGGCCTTCGGGCCGAGCGGCGTGCGCTCGTGTACGAAACCGGGCAGTCCATGCACGAGGTGCTCACCCCCGAACAGCGAGACGCCTTCGACGCCCTGACGCCCCGGCAGCAGATGCGTGCGCTGATGACGCGCCTGACCATGGCGGACATGATGCAGATGCGGCGCGTGATGCATGGTCCCCGCAGGGGACGGGGCTGGAGGGGCGCCGGCATGATGAGGAGAGGGCAGAGGGGGACGGGATGGATGCGGCGAGGGATGGGGCCGCGGGGGACACAAGGGCCCGGCAATCCGTGAGGACTGGCTCTGCCGATACAAAGAGAGGCGAGGCAAGCACGAAAAGCCTTCTGTGGTCCTCCCAGGCCTGCTGCTTCTGGAGAGGCCCCTCCCGAGCCGCCCCGGCAAGACCCCACGGTGCCCCAGCAGGTACGACACGTGGGCCCGGATGTACGACTGGATCTGGGCTCGCTACGAGGTTGGGTAGAGCGCGAGGAGGGCTTGTAGAGCCCCGTGCTTTAGTGCGGGGGCATGAACGTGCGGGCGGATGACCCCGTCGGTTCGAGGCCCGTCTCTCGCCTTCGTTCTCGGACCCGCATCAGCCCAGGAGAGTTTTCGTCGTGCAGTCAGCGATGCCCAGGCGGCTGTCTCTTTTATCGGTAGTACAGGACATGCCCGAGCCTCCACCTGAAGCTCCGGTTGGGAAACGTCCCTGGAGGCCCGGAGAAGACCGACGCGGTTGCGGTCGTCGGTTCCGGGCGATGAATGGTCGACTCCCCCCGGTCTTTTACGGGCATGAATGCTTCGCACTTGTCGGGGGAGTGTTAATTCACCCGTCCGGCGCAGGTGCTGCGCGAGGCGCGTCGAGTGCTCCGCCCAGGCGGACGTCTGGTACTCCTCGACTGGTGCCGTGACTTCTCGTGCCGCGTCATGGATGCCGTGCTGCGTCATGGATGCCGTGCTGCGTCGCCTGGACCCCGCCTGCCGGCACTGCTACACGCAGGCAGAGGTGCGGGCACTGTTGGACGCGGCGTCATTTAAATTTCTTGGGACTGGGTATTGCACTCCTGCCGGGGGGTAATGGACGTGCGGCGGTACTGCAGCGTGGTGTCTGCAAGCGACACGGTAAGGGTATCGTCGCTCCGAGTGAGGGTCCACCGCGTTCCGGCCGAGTGCAGCAGGGTTTCCTCCTGCCAGCGAACCCGTGACGGCATCATCAGGCACTCGCCGCGGTCGCTCACGCGCCAGACGGAAAGCATCGGAAGCTGAATGTCGAGGTACACGGTGTGGTCCTCGAAGCGGTGGGCCCAGGTGCCGTCCGGCTGGGCCGCAGCGGGCGCCGCGATGAAGAAGGTGGACGCAAGACACAAGAGGAGAGGCAGCGCAACCTTGAGCGGGGCAGAAAAGCGTTGGGACATGCCGCTGGGTTGGGAAGGAGGAAAAGACCATGAATGTGCCGCTCCGTGCTGCACCGATCGAAGCGTCGACCGTGCCGCCGCAGGAGGGGGGAGGCGGTATCGTTGCCGTCTTTTCCCGATCCACCTGTTCGGGGTCACCCCACCACAGCGTCGCGGCGGCCCCGATCGGCCCCGCGCTCGGTAAGGATCATGCTGGGACCGTCCCCGTCCGGAAACCCGAGAAGGAGGTCGTCGTCCGGGCGCGGTGTCTCGTTGAGCACCTCATAGAACAGCAGCGCGCCCCACTCGTCCAGGTCGTGCTCCGCAACAGGGTACGCAGCCACCGGGCACGTGAATCCCTGGGCGTAGAAGGCGGCGCGGTCGTGCAGGGGATCGCGGGGAACGAGCGGTGCGTCGATCCGGCCCCGGCGCTGGGACTGGGCGGCTCTACGGTTGGCCACGGCGGCCTTCTCGGCGGGAAGCGGTTCGGAGGCCACCCAGAGCAGCGGGTGGTTGTCGGACGTCAGCTGTTGCATGGGGGGCACAGGGACGTGAGAAAAAAGCACTGCGTGTAGGAGCGGCCAGATTGAGGCTCAGCTCCGTACGATTCTCGCGAAAGATCGTAGACCTGTCTTCCGGAACCGTTTCCTTGGTCGCGATTCCCGCGTGAAAGGAGTGCACGCAGGGCTTCCGCCGTTGCGAGACCCGTCCCAAACTGGTATGTTGGAACGCGTTGTTCAAAGAAAAGCCGTTTCGAGAAGAGCTCCTATGGCGCCAACACGACGGGGAAAGCGCTGATCAACACTCCGTGCCAGAAGGCATATACCATCCGTTCCAACTTGCTCACAGTTTTGCTTCGCCCCGATGCCCGACGATGTCGACGAGCGCCCAACGATTGACGACCTCCGTGAGCACATGGAGGCCGAATCAATCGAGAGCGAAGAGGAGGCCGAAGACTTCCGCATCCGGTACCTTGGTCGCAACCAAGGCGCGATTCCGGCGCTGTTCGACCGGATTGGCGACCTGCCCCCCGAGGCGCGGCCCGAGTTTGGGAGGCGACTCAACGCCCTGAAGGAGCGTGCGCAGGAGCGGCTCGACGCGGCGAAGGCCCGACTGAAGCGCGAGGCCCAGTCGGGCGGGCCCGACATCGACCGCACGCTGCCGGGACGGCGGGGCTTCCGCGGCTCCACGCACCCCCTCACGCAGACGCTCGACGAGATCCTGCGCATCCTGCAGGGCCTCGGCTTCTCCACCTACGAGGGGCCGGAGATCGAGACGGACTGGCACAACTTCACGGCCCTCAACTTCCCCCCCGACCACCCGGCGCGGGACATGCAGGACACCTTTTTCCTGAAGGACCCACCGGAGGATGAAGAGCCGCGGGTTCTCCGCACCCACACCTCGCCCGGTCAGATCCGCATCATGGAACACCAGGAGCCCCCGATCCGGGTGGCGGTGCCGGGGCGGGTGTACCGCAACGAGGCAATCTCGTACAAGTCGTTCTGCCTCTTCCACCAGGTGGAGCTGCTGTACGTGGACGAGGGCGTGACGATGGCGCAGCTCAAGCAGGTGCTCTACAGCCTCGCCCGCGCCCTCTTCGGCGACGACGTAACGCTCCGCTTCCGCCCCAGCTACTTCCCCTTCACCGAGCCGAGCGCGGAGGTGGACGTCTGGTGGGCGGACGAGGAGAGCGACGACGGCGGGCAGTGGATGGAGATCCTCGGCTGCGGCATGGTGCACCCCAATGTCTTTGAGTCCGTCGACGTGGACCCCGAGCGGTACACCGGCTACGCGGTGGGCATGGGCGTGGAGCGCATGGCCATGCTCCGCCACGGCATCGACGACATCCGGATCTTCTACGAGAACGACGTGCGCTTCCTCGATCAATTCTAAATGGCGTTGGAAGGTTAAAACGTTCAACGTTGAACGTTCCAACGTGCAACCCTTCTCCGAAATATGGACATCAGCTTTCGCTGGCTAAGCAACTATGTTGAGCATGACTGGACCCCCGAAGAGTTGGCCGAGCGCCTCACCATGGCCGGGCTGGAGGTGGAGACGGTGGCGCCCGTCGGCCAGTCGCTCGACGGCGTGGTGGTGGGCGAGGTGACGGCCGTCCGCCCCCACCCCAACGCCGACCGCCTCGTGCTCTGTGACGTGGACCTCGGCGACGGGGGCCCCTCGCAGATTGCCTGCGGTGCGCCGAACGTGGCAGAGGGGCAGAAGGTGCCCGTCGCCACGGTGGGCACCACACTGTCGCTCCCCGCCCCAGATCATCCCGACGAGCGCCAGGACCTGACGGTGGAGGCGCGCGAGCTGCGCGGCGAGGCCTCCAACGGCATGATCTGCGCGGAGGACGAACTGGGCCTCTCGGACGATCACTCCGGCATCATGGTGCTCGACGACGACGCGCCCGTCGGCACCCCGTTCCCCGAGTATCTCGATGCTCAGGGCACCTCGGGCACCGACGCGGTCCTCGACATCGATCTCACCCCCAACCGTCCCGACGCCGCCAGCCACCTCGGCGTGGCCCGCGACGTGGCGGCCCTTGCGGACAGCCCCCTGCAGCGTCCCGCGGTGGAGACGCCGTCGGAAGGCGGCGACGTGGCGGATCAGGTTACTGTCAACATCGAAGACGAGGCCGGCTGTCCCCGCTACGTCGCCCTTCGGGTGCGGGACGTGAACGTGACCGAATCGCCCCTCTGGCTGCGCCGCCGCCTGACCGCCATCGGCCTGCAGCCGCGCAACCACGTGGTGGACGTGACCAACTTCGTGCTCCACGAGTGCGGCCAGCCGCTCCACGCCTTCGACCTCGATGCCCTCGCCGACGACACGATCGTCGTCCGCTCCACGGACGAAGAAACCACCTTCACCACGCTCGACGATCAGGAGCGCGAGTTGCCCGAGGACACGCTCCTCATCTGCGACGCCGAGAAGCCCGTGGCCGTGGCGGGCGTGATGGGCGGGGCCAACTCGGAAGTCTCCGGCGAGACGACCGACGTGCTCATCGAGAGTGCGTACTTCGACCCGTCCACCATCCGCCGCACGGCGAAGGCGCTCGACCTGCAGACCGACTCGTCGTACCGCTTCGAGCGGGGCGTGGACCGCGACGGGCAGGTGTGGGCCGCTGCCCGCGCCGCCGCGCTGATCGCGGAGCTGGGGGGCGGCACCATCGTCCCCGGCAGGGTCGATGAGCACCCCAGCCCACCGGACAAAAAGACAGTCGTCCTCCGCCCCGACCGCCTCACGCAGGTGCTCGGCACTGAAGTCGCGGTCGACGAGGCAACGCGCCTGCTGAGTGCCATCGGGTTCGAGGTCGAGGCGGGCGAGGATGCCCTTCACTGCACCGTCCCCCCCTGGCGCCCCGACGTCTCGATCGAGGAGGACCTGATCGAAGAGGTGGCCCGCCTGCACGGCTACGACCAGATTCCAAAGCCGCAGCGCGTGCCGGTGCCGAGCCGCACGCCGCACCAGCCGCCCGAGGAGACGCTGGAGCGGCAGGCGCGAAGCCTGCTGAAGGGCCTCGGCTACCGCGAGATCTACACCAACAGCATGCTGCGTGTAGACCGTGCCGAGCGCTTCACCGTGCCCCCCGCGGGGAGCGACCGGGCGCCCGTGGTGGAGACAAAGAATCCGATCTCGGAGGAGATGGCGGCCCTTCGCCCGCGCCTGTTGCCGGGCACCCTCGAGGTCATGCAGCACAACCGCAACCATGGGCAGGAGGCGCTCCGCGTCTTCGAGTTCGGCCGCGTCTTCCGCCGCGCCACCGAGGGCGATGCCCCGATCGTCCCCGGCTACTGCGAACACCCGGCCCTGCTCATCGCGCTGAGCGGCCCCCACGCCCCCACCGGCTGGGACACCGACCCCCGGAACGCCGACCTCTTCGACCTGAAGGGCACTGTCGAGACCCTCCTGGACGACTTGCGCGTGCCGGATCTCGCCCTCACACCCCGCGACGGCGACGCCACGGACGGCCCCGCCCCCGTCACCCAGCACCACATCGACGTCGCAACGGGCGATACGGCCCTTGGCACCGTGGCCCGCGTCCGCGACGATGTGGCCACCGATTTTGACCTTGATGCGCCCGCCTTCGTGGCGGAGTTCCACTGGGCCGCGCTGGTCGATGCCGCAACGACCGAGCAGCACCGCAACTACGAGCCGGTGAGCCGCTTCCCCGTCGTGGACCGCGACCTGGCCGTGCTCGTCCACACCGACCAGCCGGTGGGGCCGCTCCAGGCCACGATTCGCGACGCCGGCGCCCCGCTCCTTCGCCGCGTGGACGTGTTCGACGTGTACGAGGGCGAGGGGATCGACGAGGACACCAAAAGCGTCGCCTTTACCCTCCGCTTCGGCACCGACCGCACGCTGACCGACGAGGAGGTGGATGCCCAGATTGACACGATTGTCGACGCACTTGGGCAGAGTCACAACGCCCGTCTTCGGCGGTAGCGAACAGGCGCAAGCGAATACACGTCCTTCGTCCTCAAAGATTGTGTAAGATTGAGGCGCAAATACGAGATGGCAAAAGAGGGTTGCGCAGGGCATGTCCGAACTCGCTCGTGGGAGCAAATAGCACCTGGGGACCTGGGGACACCCGACGCGTCTGGGGTCGTCGGTTCCGGTCGATGAATGGCAGAATCCCCCGGCTGAAGCCGGGGGAGAAGTCAATGCTGTCCTCCTTTTCGTCTTGCTGATTTTCGGGGGAGGCTTCTCGGGCCAACCGTCTGCCCCAAAACGTTCGGGGCGCGCTCCGTCTCGGCGTGCTACAGCCCGTTCCGGCCGTCCGGTTCGTTTTGGCAATCCCGGGCGGCGCAGACGCACCGGCACCGCGTGTTGGGGGAAAACCGTCGTGATGTTTGCGGTGATGGAGAAAGAGACCGGACGTCAGCCTGGCGCCCGCGCAGTCTCTGAACGGATCCTCACTGCGGGCGTTAGGTTAAGCATTCATTCACAATGGCTTCTGCTCGAATTCAGTGTGGCGCGTTGCCATGGCATCCCCCCCTCTCTCGTCGGTTCCTGATCCCGACCTCGCCCCGCCCGTGCCCGAGTCCGTGCGTCCCGACTCGTCCAGCCCGCCCGATGCACTTCCTCCGGCCGGAGGAGGCCCAGACCTAACCCACGTCCCCCCAGAGTCGCGCCCAGCGGTCCGTCGGCTCCATGCACAGGTGGAGCGGGCCGCCACTGCCCTTGAGCGCCTGCAGCGAGAAAACGAGCGCCTGCGCCGTCGCCTGGCGGCCCTCGAGCAACGCCCGGCCTTGCAGCCGGATACCACCACCCTGGTGCTCGACGATGAGCCCCAGGACCTCCGGGCACGCCTCTCGTCGTTTATCGACACCATCGACGCCTTCTTGTCAGACGACGCGCCCGCTCCTTCCTCGGGCTCTCCTCCGTCTTCGTAGTCTTCGCCGCGCTGCCCGTCTCCGTCCGACCCTTTTATGTCCGACTCGGAGCAGACCAAGTCCATTCGCGTCCAAATCCTGGGCCGCAAGTACGCCCTTCGGGTGCGGGAAGAAGACGAGGCGCACACGCGCCGCGTCGCTGCTTCCCTCGACGCTCGCATGCAACAGTTTGGCCAGGCACACCCCGAACAGGCGGAACTGACCACCGCTGTGATGACGGCCCTTTCCCTCGCAGAAGAGCTGTGCCTTCAGCGCAAGCAGTACGACGACGGCACATCCGCCCTCACCGACGAGCTGAACATGCTTGCCCAGCGGCTTGCGGAGGCCGCTCCGGACTCCCCGGATGATGGCACCGACGATCCTCCCATTGACGCAAACGGCACGCCGTAAGGCCGGGCCGACGCCCCGAGAAACGTCCCTGGGGCGTGGCGAATATCAGTGCCCGTTGTTGGGAGTCGCTTGCTGTTGAGTGCACCGCTGCCGCATGGTCAAGCTCGATGACATTACGATTCGGTTCGGAGACGAGCCGCTCTTCGATGCCTTGTCGTGGACCCTCTCCCCCGAGCCGCAACGCATTGGGTTGGTGGGGCCGAATGGGGCTGGCAAGACGACGCTTTTGAAGGTCATTGCCGGTGATCAAAGCGTTGATGCCGGCACAGTCACCCACGAAGGCGTCTCCATCGGGTACCTGGAGCAGGACGTGCAGGACTTGCCCGACAATCGCACAGTGCGGGACGAGGCCCTCCGTGCCTTCGACGATGTGCTGGCGCTGGAGGAGAAGGAGGAGCGCATCAGCGAAGAGCTGGCGGAGACCGACCACGAGAGCGACCGCCACGAGACGCTTCTGAATCGGCTGCATCGCGTGCAGGAGCAGCTCGACGCCCGCGAGGCCCACCGCGTGCGTCCCCGCACCGAGGCCACCCTTACCGGCCTCGGCTTCGCGCCCGATGAGCTTGACCGCCCGCTGCGCACCTTCTCAGGGGGCTGGCGCATGCGGGCGGCCCTGGCGCGGCTCCTGCTGGCGCAGCCCGACCTCCTGCTGCTCGACGAGCCGACCAACCACCTCGACATCGCCAGCATCGACTGGCTCGAAGATACGCTGGAGACCTACCCCGGGGCCGTGGTCCTCGTGAGCCACGACCGCTCGGTGCTCGACCGCATGGTCACCGCCACCGCCGAGCTCGTGCGCGGTCGCCTCTTGCACTACGACGGCAACTACTCCCACTACCTGGAGGCCCGCGAGGACCGATACGACCGCTGGCAGCGCAGGTACGAGAACCAGCAGAAGCGGATCGAGGAGATCAAAGAGTTCATCTCCAAGTTCCGCTATAACGCTGCCCGGGCCAGCCAGGTGCAGAGCCGGATCAAGAAGCTGGAGAAGATGGACCGGATCCCCCCGCCGCCCGACTCGGCGCCTACCATGTCGTTCGAGTTCCCCGAGCCGCCCCGCTCCGGCGCCGTGGTGCTGGAGCTCTCCACGTTCCACAAAACGTACGACACCGAGCAGGGCACGGAACGGGTCTTTGCCAACGCCGGCCCCCTTACCATTGAGCGGGGGGACAAGATTGCGCTCGTGGGGCCCAACGGCGCCGGCAAATCCACCCTCGCCCGCATCATTCGGGGCACCGAATCCTTCGACGGCACCCGTACGGAGGGGCACAAGGTCACGACGGCGTTTCATGCTCAGCACCAGGCTGAAGCGCTCGACCCCAACCAGACGGTGTTCGGCACGCTTCGCACCGCCGCCCCCGACCGCCCCAAGACCGAACTGCGCAGCCTGCTCGGGCGCTTCCTGTTTACCAACGAGGAGGCGTTCAAAGACGTCCGGGTCCTCTCCGGCGGCGAAAAAAGCCGCCTCGCCCTGGCCCGCACGCTGCTTTCCCCCGCCAATCTGCTCATTCTCGACGAGCCGACCAACCACCTCGACATCCAGTCGCGCGAGGTGCTGATCGAGGCCCTACAGACGTACGAGGGCACCTTCGTGCTCGTGAGCCACGATCGCCACGTGATCGACGCGGTGGCGGAGAAGACCTGGCGCGTGGGCGGAGGCACGGTGCGCACCTTCCTGGGCAACTACTCCGACTTCCGCTGGCAGGTGGAGGAGGGGTCGGCCCGCCCGCTGCAGGACAGGCCGGCCGCCGCGGAGGACCGCACGCCCACCGGGTCGTCCGAGAATGGGCACGCCGCGCCTGACGCTGCCGATCCGCCGCCGGACGCCCCATCGCCCGATCCGCTTCAAGAAGGGCCCTTCTCGCACCTCAACTCGTACCAGCTCAAACAAAAACTGGAGGACACGGAGGCGCGCATCCTGGAGATCGAAGAGACGCAGGAAGACCTTGAGGCGGCCATGGCCGATCCCGAGGCGTACGCGGGCGACGGCGCGGCGGCCCGTGAGCTGTCCGACGAGTACAACGCCCTGAAACAAGAACTCTCCGACCTCTACGACGAGTGGGAGGTGCTCACCGAGTACGTCATGGCGCTGGAAGACTGAGTTGAGCATGTCAGTGTTGACTTCTCCCCCGGATAAATCCGGGAGTTTTACGGCTCTCTCGCGCTCACTCATACTATAAATGGTCTCCCGTGGCAACAGGGATGGGGACCGCCCCGGGTGCCCGCTCGTTGGCAGGACGTACCGCCGCGCCAATCCGCCGTCTGCATGCTTCGATGCCTCTCTGCGCTTCTTGTCGTCGCCCTCGCGACTGGTCTCCTTCCCCCGCGGGCCGGTGCTCAGATCGAAGCGCTCCCCCGCCCCGATACCCTGGAGGCCGCATCGTTTGGGGTGTCCGTGGCCCTCGACGACTCGATTGCCGTCGTGGGCGCCAGTGGGGCATCGGTGTGCGGCGAGGATGCTGGGGCCGTCTTCGTCTACGAACGGCAGCCCGGCCCGCTGGTCACGTCGTGGGCCCTCACGGCGCGCCTCGTCCCCCAGCCCTGCCGGGCCAAGGCCTTCTTTGGGGCCGACGTGTCGCTCAGCGGCCCGCGGCTTCTGGTCAGTGCCTCCAGCGAGCACTTTGCGGGCGAGGGCCAGAACGCAGCCTACGTCTTTGAGCGCACGACAGACGGCGCCTGGCAGCAGACCGCCCGCCTCACCGGACGCGACAACCGGCAGGAGGGCCCTTTCGCGGCGGGCGTCGCGCTCGATGGAGACCGTGCCGCCGTAAGCACGGCTGGCAATCCGGACGGGGCCTACAGCGGAGCCGTCTACGTCTTTAGGCACCGGCCTTCCCGCGATGCGTGGGGCCAAACCGCCCGGCTCACGGCCCCTCACAGCCTCCAGACCGGAAGCCTCGGGGGCGACGTGGCACTCGATGGGCCGCACCTGGCTGTGGGGGCGTCCACCTTCTTCGAGCGCGATCCCGGCTCCGTCCATGTCTTTCGGCACGACGCGGAAGGGTGGCGGAAGGACGCGCACCTGCGTGGCATCGACGCCTTCTTCATCGACCTGGACCTGGACGGCCGCACGCTGGTGGTGGGCCAGGACCGGGCCGGCGACGATGCCTCGGGCACCGCGACGGTGTACACGCGCGGCGACACGACGTGGGCACGCTCCACGACGCTCCGCCCGTCCATTCCGTACGAGTCCGGCGCCTTCGGCTCGGCGGTGTCCGTGAGCGGCCAGCGGGCCCTGGTGACGGGGTACGACGAACAACTCGGCAACGAGATCAACATCGACCGGGTGGTTTACGTCTTTCGCCGCCGGAACGGCACGTGGCAGGAGCAAACCATTCTGGACCTGGGCACGGTCTACTTCGGGGCCTCCCTCGCCCTCGACGGCCGCATCGCACTTATTGGCTCGGTTCCCGAAACGGAAACCGGTACCGCCTACATAACCCGCGTGCCGTGACGTTGGCGGGGCGCTCCTTGATACGGCGCTCCTTGATGCGGCGCAGTTCCTCCGTGTAGGGCCGCACCGCCCGCAGGGCGACTGCGACGAAGAGGAGCTTGCCGCGTGGCTCGACGCACGTACGGCTCTCACTGGAGCATCCTGAAGCGAAATGGTTCTGAGCATCACTCGTCCTGAGGCGTGGACTCCCCCGCCAGTGTCTCCAGCGCATCCCGAAGTGCCCACTTCAGCAGCACCCCGCTGTGGCTGTAGCGGATGCGGCCCTGCTTGTCGATCACGTACGTGCGCGGCACCACGTCGCCCGGAAAGTGGCGTGCCGCCAGCCGAGGACTGATGACCTGCGGAAAGTTGATGCCTTTCTCCTCCACGAAAGGCCGGACCGCCGACGCGCCCTCCCGGTCCACGGAGATCCCGACGAACTGCACCCCCTCGTCGCCCAGCTCCCGCTGCAGGTCCACGAACCCGGGCATTTCCACGCGGCACGGCGGGCACCAGGTGGCCCACACGTTCACCACCACAACCTCCCCCCGGTGGTCTTGCATCCGAAAACGGTCGCCCGCCATCGTCCGGGCCGTAAAGTTCGGAGCCTGTCCTTCGACGGTCGAGAGGTCGATGCTCGGCATGTACTGCTGATACGCATAGAGGCCCACCACCAGCAGCAGCGGCCAGTGCCAGTAGCGCTTCACGTAGGTCCACGCCGGTTGCCAAACGGGAGAGGAAGAGGCGTCTGAATCGGGCATGGGGAAGGGCTCTTGGGGAGAAGGGGCAAGGAGCGGACCGCGGCGGTCATCCGTCCGCCGTGGTCGTCTTCAGCAGCTTCTCCAGCCCCGGCCGCAGCATCGACTCGGTGGCCATCCCCGGAATGTGCCCCTGGATGATGCCGTCGGGGCCGATGATGAACGTCATCGGAAGCCCGCGCACGCCTCCATATTTTCGGGCAATGGAGCCGTCTCCCAGCCCCACAGGATAGTTCATGTCCATTTTTTGGGTAAATGCGCGCACCTCCTCCGGCCCGGCGCTTCGCTCCAGCGCCACCCCGACGAACTGGAGGCCTTCATCGCCCAGCTCGCGTTGGAGCTTGACGAACATCGGAATCTCTTCGCGACAGGGCGGGCACCAGGTGCCCCAAAAGTTGAGCACCACCACCTTCCCGCGGTGCTCGTTGAGGCGAAAGGTGTCGCCGCTCAGCGTTTTGAGGGAAAAGTTTGGGGCCTCGTCCGAGGCACGTTCCGACGTGGCCCACTGCGGCGCGGGGTCTGATTGCAAGGCGGTGCTCACGCCGGCGAGGGCGAGCATGAGAAGCGCGCCGGCGAGAAGGGACCAGAACCAGTGTGGAAGTTCCATAAGACAGTCGTCTCCATTGTGCGTAGAAAAGAAAGGGCAGGGCCAGAAGGCCCGGCGGACGACCCCCAGGAGAACTGGGGGCGGACGGAGACGACTAAATTTGCAGGACAACCGGACGCAGGGTCCGAAGCACGGGAGAAAGAGGTGGAGGAGACGGGCCTCCCGCTATGGTCTCGGCGTGCGGGAAGGAAGTCTCTCGGCGGCGCGCGTCGTCGGCATCGAGGCCGAAGTCAAGGGGGGGAGGCTCCGAGGGGAGGGCCCGCACGATCGTTGCGGGAGAGGCCTCCGGACAGACCCATTGCGCGCTGGGCGTTGCAGGCGCCAGGACGACCTCCGAAGTCGCCGCTTGGGGCGCCGCAGCCCGGCTGCAGGGCGACGCGGCCACGGATTGGACCAGCGGCCCCACGGCCAGAAGGAGGCCGAGCACGACGGCCCAACCGCCGCTGATGCCGGGAGTCCGAAGACAATTCATGAGGCACGTGTACCAATGCAAATGCACGTCTACCAACTTTCTCGCTCCAAAACGGGTTCCACTCTGTCTCAGGGGCCGCCACCTGTCCGCCTGTGGGTTTGCCTGTTGAACCCCTTCCCCCAACTCCGGTAGAAGCGGGCGTTGTGTGTTTCCACGCCTCCCACCCCGAATGCCCGCCCGCCCCGCCGTTACGACCCTCCGATCGCCGAATCGCACCTCCCTTCTGTTCACTGTCAACATGGGGCTGGAGGACGTGGTGATCGACGAGTTCCGGGAGCGCGCGCAGGCGGCCGGCCTTGCGGTCCCCCATACCGACGACGCCCCGTTTGGCCTACAGAGCTACGCGCTCGTGGAGATCGACGCCACGCCCCCCGCCGCTCTCAAAATGGCCCGGCAGATGCGCTCGGTGCATCACGTCCTGGCGCCCCTCTACACGTTCTTGCTGCCCGACGACAGCGAGGCGGCCCTGCGGGCGATCCACGACACCGTAAAGGCCCACGGCGTGCCGGCGATGGAGACGGCGGACACCTTTCGTGCCTCGTCGGTGCGGCAGGGGACCCACGACTTCACGAGCGTCGACGTGCAGAAGTGGGCCGGCGGGGCGCTCGATGCGCGCTACGACGCCTCGGTGGACCTGGAAGATTACGACGTGGAGGTGCGGGCGGACGTGCACGACGACCGCTGCCTCGTGAGCGTGCAGCACACCCGCGAGGCCCTCAGCCGCCGCCACCTGGAGGGCTACCAGCCGCGGGCCGCCCTCAAGGCCAACGTGGCCTACGCGCTCCTCCGCCTCGCTCATCTCGAGGCCCCGCCCACTGTGCTCCTGGATCCGTTCTGCGGCTCCGGCACCCTCTTGCTGGAAGCCGCCGACCGCTGGCCCGGTGTGCGCGGCTACGGCAACGACTGGAACGAAGAGGCCGTGGCGGGGGCCCGCAACAACATTGAACGCGCCGACCGCAGCGACCGGCTTTCCGTTCGCGAAGGCGACGCGTGGCACCTCGCCGACACGTTTGACGACGTGACGGCGGACCTCATCGTGACCAACCCGCCCTTCGGCGTGCGCATGGCCAGCAGCATGGACTTCTTCCCCTTCTACCGGCGCGTGCTCGGGCAAATGGCCCAGGTGCTCCGCCCCGCCGGAAAAGCAGTCATGCTGGTGCTGCGCGAAGGCCCCTTCAACGCAGCCGTCAGCGAGACGGAGGCGTTTGCCATCCGCCACGTGCGGGTGATTGAGATCGGCGGGCTCTACCCGCGCGTCTTTGTGCTGCAGCGGCACTGATCCGTGACCCGTGATCCCTGAGGAGGCGTGCGTCGTGCGTGCTGCGGGGCTCCAGCGCCGAACCCCCAGTGTCCGACACTCCGCCTCAACGTTCAGCCTTCCAACGTTCAGTCTTCCAACGCGACTGTGACCGTCGACGTCGTTCTGCCGCTTCCGCTCGATCAGGCCTACACCTACCGCGTGCCGGAGGCGCATGCTGCGAGCGTGCAGGTGGGCGCCCGCGTGCTGGTGCCGTTCCGCAACCGGCGCCTCACGGGGGTGGTCGTCGGCGAAGGGCCATCGCCGGAGACGCTTGACTTCGAGGTGAAGGCTGTGCTCGATGTGCTCGACGACGTGCCGGTGTGCACCCCCGCGCTCCTCGACCTCACGGAGTGGATTGCCGACTACTACGTGTGCAGCTGGGGCGAAGCGCTGAAGGCCGTCCTGCCCGCCGGCACCACCGTGAAGTCGGAGCACCGCCTCGCCCGCACCGAAGCCGACCCCGGTCGCTGGGCCGAGCACGACGTGGGGCGCCGCGTGCTGAGCGACCTGGCCGAGCGTGGCGAGACCACCCTCGCGGCCGTCCGCAAACGGGTGGGGCCGGCGGTGCCACTTGCACTGATCCGCCGGATGGAGGCCGACGGGGTGGTCGCGGTCGAAACAACCCTGTCCGACGAACAGGTGCAGGCCAAGACGGCGGTCCACCTTCGGTTTGCCCCGGCCTTCCAGCACCAAAGCGCCGCCGAAGACCTGGTCGAGCAGCTCCGCGGCGAGAAGCAGCGGGCCGTCATCGAGGCGCTCGCGGGCTTTCGGGCACAGGGCACCCCGGAGCCGCGCCAGGCCGACGTGGTGGAGCGCACCGACGCGCCCTACTCCACCATCCGCAGCCTCGTGGAGAAGGGGATGATCGAGCGGGTGGAGAAGGAGATCCTCCGCTCGCCCCTCGACGACCTGCCCCCGCCGGGCCCGCCGCCCGACCACGACCTGCTGCCCGCCCAGCAGGACGCCCTCAGCGCCATCACCGGCGCCGTGGACGCCCACCGCTACGGCACCTTTCTGCTCCACGGCATCACCGGGAGCGGCAAGACCGAAGTTTACATCCGCGCCCTGAAAGCGGTGCGGGCGCAGGGGCGCACCGGCATCATCCTCGTCCCCGAGATCGCGCTCACGCCGCAGACCGTCCAGCGCTTTCGGGCGCACTTTGCGGGCGAAATCGCCGTTCTCCACTCGCAAATGAGCCCGGGCGAGCGCTACGACGCGTGGCGGCGGCTGCGGACGGGCGACGCCACCATCGCCATCGGCCCGCGCTCGGCCGTCCTGGCGCCACTGGAAGACCTGGGCCTCCTCGTGGTCGACGAGGAGCACGAGACCTCGTACAAGCAGTTCGACCCCGCCCCGCGCTACCACGCCCGCGACGTGGCCGTCATGCGGGCCCACATGAGCGATGCCGCCTGCGTCCTCGGCTCGGCCACGCCCAGCCTGGAGAGCACCATGAACGCGCGCTGGGGCAAGTACGAACGCCTCCACCTGCCGGACCGCGTGCCCGACGCCTCCGGGCAGACCGCCGCACTGCCCGAGGTGCGCGTCCTCGACCTGACCGTGCAGCGCAAGAAGCACCAGCTGGACGGCGCCCTGGCCGATCCGCTGCGCACGGCCATCCGCGAGCGGGTGGAGCGGGACGAGCAGGTGATCCTGCTCCAGAACCGCCGCGGCTACGCGCCGGTCCTCGAGTGCGAGGACTGCGGCTGGGCCCCTGAGTGCCAGAGCTGCTCGGTGAGCCTCACGCTGCACCGAAACGGGGGGCGCGGCCACCTCCGGTGCCATTACTGCGGCCATACCGACCGCATCCCCCGCCAGTGCCCCCAGTGCGGCAGCAACGACATCAGCCGGATTGGCGTTGGTACGCAGCGCGTGGAGGCGGAGCTACGCGAGGTGGTGCCCGCCGCCACCGTCCTCCGCATGGACCGCGACACCACGAGCCGAAAGCACGGCCACCACGAAATCCTGCGCCGTTTCCGCAACGGGGCCGACGTGCTGCTCGGCACCCAGATGATCGCGAAGGGGCTCGACTTTGGCCGCGTGACGCTGGTGGGCGTGGTGGATGCGGACGTGGGGCTACTCTTCCCCGACTTCCGGGCCGAGGAGCGCACGTTCCAACTTCTCACGCAGGTGGCGGGCCGGGCCGGCCGGGCGGACCTGCGGGGCGAGGTGCTCCTCCAAACCCGCAACCCCGACCATCCGGCCCTCCGCCACGCCACGCAGCACGACTACGCAGGATTCGTGGAGGAGGAGCTGCCCACCCGTCGGCAGTTTGGCTACCCGCCGTTCGGGCACGTGGCGACCGTCGAGTTTCGGGGGGCGGACGCGGACCGCGTGGAGCGGCTGGCCGTCAACTGGACCGAAACGCTCCGCACCCATGCCGGGCCGGTGGAGGTGATGGGGCCGGAGCCGGCGTTCATCCAGCGCGTGAAGAAACAGCACCGCTACCGGACGCTCCTCAAGTCGCGGGGCGGCAGCGTGCAGCCGCTCCAGGCCGCCCTCCGCCGCACAGAAGAGGCCCGCAGCAGTCCGCCCAACGGCTACCACGTGGCCGTCGACGTAGACGCGCAGGACGTGCTGTAGGGGAGCCGGCGCCGCGTCGAGGGCTACGCGCTGGGGGCGGTGAGGCGGCGGAGGAGCGACCGGACGTGCTGCAGCTCGTCCTCGTTCGTGGTGTGGCCGAGGCCTTCGTAGATGCGCGTGGTGACCTCGGCGTCCATCGCCTGGAGCACGTCGGCGGTCTCCTGCACACGCTCCTGGGGAATGTACGGGTCCTGGTCGCTGCACCCGAGGAAGGCCGGCGTGCCGTCGAGGGAGCCGTCGTACTCGAACGCCGCGCCTTCGGGGCCGATGAGGCCACCGCTGAGGCCCACGACGCCGCCGTAGCGCTGCGGGTGCTGGGCGGCGTAGGTGGTGGCCAGGCAGGCGCCCTGCGAGAAGCCGAGCAGCACCACCTGCTCGGGCGCCAGGCCGTTTGCCTCCAGGCTCTCCAGTGCGTCGGCGATGACATGGACGGCCGAGGCAAGCTCCGGCTCATTGTCCTCGCGCGGAGCCAGAAACGACTGGGGGTACCAGGAGCGCAGGGCCGCCTGCGGGGCAAGATGCGCCACGCCCGGCACGTCCATCTCGTCGGCCAGCCGCAGCATGCCCTTCGCCGAGGCCCCGCGGCCGTGCAGCAGCAGAAGGGCCGCCTGAGCGTCGGGGAGGGGAGCGCCGCCGCTGCGCACGGGCTGGTCCTGGTGGGGGTCGGGGTGGGGCATGGGGACGAGCGAAACGAGAAGGGGAACGAAGGGAGAGGACGCCTCAGTTGGAGGGGGACGGCGGGGAAAGGGCGGGGAGAACACCGTCGAGTTCTTCCCGGCGGGATTCGAGAGCGGGGGGCAGGCAGAGGCTGCGCCCGAGATTTTCTTCCGCCTCGTCGACCAGAAAGCCGGGGCCGTCCGTCGCAATCTCAAAGAGCAGGCCCGAGGTCCAGTCCGGATCGCGGAAGTAAATGGACTGGAAGTACTGGCGGTCCTTTACGTCGGTGACCTGCAGCCCGTGCTCGCGGAGGGCAGCCTGCCAGCGCCGCTGTGCCGTCGCACTGGGGGCACGGAAGGCCACGTGGTGCACCTGTCCGCGTCCCATGCGCCCCGACGGGTGGCGGTCGCGCACGAGCAGGTCGACCGAAGAGGCGCGGCCCGCACCGGGCGCCCGGAAGCGCACGCGGTCCCCCTCCGTCCCCACCTGTGTCCACCCAAACACATCGGCAAACAGCTCGGGGGTGCGGTCGTCGGCAAAGACCGGCAGCGTGGGGGCGTAGACCCCCCGAATTGCACGCGCCTCCGCGAACGGGCGCTCGGCCCAGGGCGTGGTGGCGGGCGCGTCGGGCGTCGCCACCAGCTCCAGCGAGAGGCCACTTGGGGCGGCCAGGCGAAGCAGCGGATCGCCCAGCCGCTCCTCCGTCGTCGTGTCGATCCCGTGCGCGTCGAGGTGCGCCTGCCAGTCCGAGAGCGTGCCGCGGGGCACCGCGAGGGCCACAGACTGCGCCATCCCCGCGCCCGGGCGGCCCGGAGCGGCCCGGGGCCACGGGAAAAAGGTAAGCACCGTGCCGGGGCGCCCCGTCGCGTCGCCGTAGTAGAGGTGATGCGTGGTCGGGTCGTCGAAGTTGACCGTCGTCTTCACCCGGCGCAGGCCCAGCACGCCGACGTAGAAGTCGAGATTCTCCTGCGCCTTGCCGCACAGGGCGGTGATGTGATGAACGCCGGGAAGGGAAGCCTCGGGCATGGCAAGGAAGCGGGGAGCGGCAAAGAGCGACGGTATGCTACGCATCCGGCGGGGCGTCGACGGGCACCACCGCGAGCGTGCAGCGGCTCGCGCACACAAGCCGGTCGTCCGCGTCGCGGATCTTGATGGCCCAGACCTGCGTGGAGCGGCCGGTGTGGAGGGGCGTGGCGGTGGCCGTCAGGTGGCCCTCCCGCACCGCCCGCACGTGATTTGCGTTGATTTCCACACCCACCGCGGTGTAGCCGTCCGGCGCCGCAAGGTGCCCGCCCACGCTGGCCGCGCTTTCGGCGAGCACCACACTCACGCCCCCGTGCAGCCGCCCAAACGGCTGATGATGATCCGGCGTTACGGGCATGGTGGCCGTCACGCGCTCCGGGCTCATGGCGTCCATCTCAATTCCCAGGAGCGCGGCCGCGCCGCCGAGGGAGTCGGGGAAGGACGAAGAAGAGCCGGGAGACTCGTTCGGGGCCGAAGTGGACATGGGAGAGGGGCGACCGTCATAGGGCCGCAGTCATTCCTCGAAGGCCTGGAAGGCGATGGTGGTGTTGTGTCCCCCAAAGCCGAACGCGTTGGTAAGGGCCGCCGAAATCTCCCGCTCCGCAAGGGCATTGGCCGTGTAGTTCAGGTCGCAGCCGTCGCCCGGCGTCTCGAGATTGATCGTGGGAGGCACCCGGCCGTTGCGAATGGCGAGGATCGACGCAATCGCCTCGGCCGTGCCGGCAGCACCCAGCATGTGCCCCGTCATGCTCTTGGTGGCCGAGAGATGGAGGTCGTAGGCATGGTCGCCAAACACGTCTTTCACGGCGTCGGACTCGATCACGTCGCCCTTGGGCGTGGAGGTGGCGTGCATATTGATGTGCTGCACGTCGGTCGGGGCCAGCCCAGCATCGTCGAGGGCCTTTTTCATTGCGAGGGCGGCCCCGCGGCCGTCGGGGTCGGGGGCGGCGTAGTGGTGCGCGTCGTTCGACTTGCCCACGCCCACCACCTCGGCGTAGATGGGGGCACCGCGCTCCCGGGCGTGGGGGAGCGTCTCGAGCATGAGCGCCCCCGCGCCCTCCGCGGGCACGAAGCCGTCTCGGTCCTGGTCGAAGGGGCGGCTGGCCTCCGTCGGCGCGTCGTTCCGGGTCGATAGGGCGCGCATTGAGGCAAAGCCGCCCACACAGAGCTCGTTGATGGAGGCCTCGGTGCCGCCCACCAGCATGGCGCGGGCATGGCCCTGGCGCAGCAGGAGCAGCCCGTCGGTAATGGCGTCGTTGCCAGTGGCGCACGCGCTGACCACGCAGTGATTGGGCCCGCGCAGCGTGTGCTCCATCGCCACCAGGCCCGCCGCCATGTTGCTGATCATCATGGGCACAAAAAACGGCGAAATATGGCGGGCGCCGTTTTCGTCGAGGTCGAGCACCGAATCGACGAATAGATTGCTGCCGCCCACGCCAGTCCCGAACACCACCCCAATCTCATCCCGCGTCTCCGGAGCAAGCGCGTCGGTATCGAGGCCAGCGTCGTCGAGGGCCTGCTGGGCCACGGCCAGGGCGTACTGGCTGAACGGATCCTGGCGCTCGGCCAGTTTTGCGCTCATGTAGTCGGTGGGGTCGAAGCCATCGATCTCGCAGGCAACTTTTGCGCGGACGTCCGAGGCGTCGAACTTGGTGATGGGGCCGGCCCCGCTCCTACCGGCCAGCAGCCCCTCCCAGAACTCATCGACGGAGTGGCCCAGGGGCGTGAGGGCCCCGAGGCCAGTGACGACGACACGGCGAGAGGGAGCGGGAGTAGGCATGGAGGGGGACGGGGAAATCGACAATCGGTGTTTGAGACGGGGCGCCCTGACGAAGCTGGGAGCAGGGGCTGCGGCGCACGGGCGGAGTCATGTCCGGGGCGACACCTGTACGCAGCGTGCGGGGGATCCGAAGGTGCCGGGACGACGCCCCCAGGGACGTCCAGGACGGTCCGACGACATGAACGCGTACGGGGCGGTCGAACGCCTGTTTTTCGTTCCACCTTGGTCAAAGCGCTCCGTATAGCGGGGCGTACGCGGGGCCGCAGTCGAGAGGCACCTTGACAGCAGGCCCCATTGGGAGCACAAAGCTGTGTTAGTGTAGCGTCCCACCCGTTCCAAAACAAGGGGTTCCGGCGGGGTCATACGGATTTAACCAAGCAGACGCCGTGTACGGGAGCCGTGCACCGGCCGGGTGCGCCCGGCCGCTATTCGTCAAGAGAAGACGCCCCGTCCGGTGGCAGAATGACGGTCGTTGCCCCAGTGCGCGCGTAACTGCCGAAGATGCCCGTGCCGCCCTCCACGTGCTCAATCACATTCGGAATGGAGCCGGGGGCCAGGCTTTGCTGCTGCGCCGTCTGGGTGCGCAGAAAGTCGTAGTAGTTGTCATCCACGACACTCGCCCGGACGCGATTGGGGCCGTAGAAGGCCACCGCAAGCCAGGGCAGTCGGATGGTGACGGTGCTGTCCGCATTTTGGGTGAAGTTGGCCTCGTTGAGCAGCCCCGAGGAGTTGACGCGGAGGGAAGCGAGGGTGTCGTCCTCCGCATCAAAGCCGTCCTGATAAAACGGCGTGAGCAGGCGCTGGAGGGTGTCCGGGGAGAGGGCCTGAAAATTGAGCAGAGACCGAGTGGTGAGGACGTAGACGTTCTGTCGGTCTGCCGTGGTGGAGCCCGGGGCAATAGTGAGGGTGAACTGGGGAGGCTCCGGCGCGTCGGCACTGGGATACGTGGTGGTATCGTTTTGGGTGCGCACCGTCGTCGTGCGCCCGGGGACGGTGGTGGTTGCCGTGATGATGTCGTTCTGGGGCGTGGTGGCGCGCAGCCGGTAGGTGGCCTGGGGCACCACAGACGCAGCAGACGCCGGGGTGTACAGGCCGGGCGTGCTGTCCGACGCGACGTAGTTCACCGTTTGCGCCACGCCGCCTCCGGCACGGAGGCGTTCCAGGACCACCTCAGCGCCATTCACCGCGGCCGTTTCGGGGGTGTACGCCGTGTTGGCGGCTGCCGTACGGGTGAGGCGCACCGGGGGCATTGGGGCGTCGGCCTGCAGGTAGGCTTCCACAACCACCTGCGGCTCGGGCGAGAGGGCTGTCGTATCGCACCCGAGCAGAAAGACGAGGCACACACTGAGAGCGAGCGACAGGAGGCGCATGGGGCTAAAAGGTGAGAGAGAAGGACAGGTTGGGAATGGGCACCGGAATCTGGGGGATGGTGTTGCGCTCAAGCGTGCCATCGTCCGGCGAGTCGTACTGGTAAAACCAGACATTGCGGCGGGCATAGGCATTGATCAGCTGCAGCCGGAGCTTGTACTCCGCGACGCCGAACAACGACCCGCTGCGCGTCGCCCCGATGTCCAGGCGATGATACGCCGGGAGGCGGGCCGCATTGAAGGGGCTCCGCAAGACCGTCCGCTCCTCGGAGCGGGCCTGGGTGGGGTCGTCCTGAAGGCGGTACTGCTGGGCGGGGCGGGTGTAGGGCTGCCCGGTGCTGTAGCTAAAGGTGCCGGTGAGGCGCCAGGCGTCCGAGAGGCGGTAGTTGCCGACAACGGTCAGGTCGTGGGTGCGGTCGTACTTTGGCGTGTAGTACTGGGGCGTGCCGTCGGCCGACTCGTTTAGGTTGGGAAAGCGGCGCTCCGTGCGCCCGAGCGTGTAGCTGAGGAGGCCGGTGAGGCGCCCAGATTGGCGGCGCAGGAGCACCTCCAGGCCGTAGGCCCGTCCCGTGCCAAACTGGAAGCGCTCCGCATACGGCACGCCGGCCTCGTCACGCGAGAACGGGTCTTCGCGGAACAGGTCGGAGAGCGTGCGGCCGTACGCTTCGATTTCTGCCCGCCAGGCCCGACCCACCTGGGCCGTGATGCCCACGGCCAGCTGGTCGCTGGCGGAGGGCGGCACGCCGCGGTCCGTCATCAGCCAGGTGTCGAAGCCCGTAAAGAGCTGGCTCGTCTCCAGGGTGAGATACTGATGGTACCGTCCGTACGCGGCCTGTAGGCGCACGGAGGGAGAAACCGCATACTCTACCGACAGGCGGGGAGACACGCGCCAGAAGTCCCCTCGGCTGAAGTACGACCCTCGGAGGCCTGCCTCCACTGTCCAGGCGTCCGTTGGAGTATAGGTGTCTTGCAGGTAGAGGGCGGCCTGCTGGCCACGGAGGTCCTGGTCGAAGCGAAGGGAGTCGTCGAATGCCTCCCGTAGCTCAAACGAGAGCGTGCTCCACTGAGCGCCCCCTTTTAAGGCATGGGTGGCATTGGGGGTGTATTCCACGTCCGCATTTACCGACAGGTCATTCACGCCGTTCGTTTGCTCAAACTGCGTGTTGGCGATGGTGGCGACGGGCGTGCTCCGGTAGCGTGAGCCGGTGACCTGCAGGGTCGAGAACACCTGGTTGCCGAACAGATGGGTCCAGTTGGCACTGAACGTCTGGTTGCCATAGTCAATATCGAAGCGGCCCGCCTCCTGGAATTGCAGGTCGAGGCGATCTTGGCCGCCGTACAGAGCAAGCGACAGCTGGTCGTCCGGCCCGGCGTCGTAGTTAATTTTGGCGTTTACGTCGTAGAATGCGAACGCGTCCGGAATGCCCTCGGTGCCGGTGCTGCGTAGCGCCGCGAGGACCGGTTCGAGGGTGGAGCGGCGGACAGCCACCATGTACGATCCATTTGCTGACTCCCCGGTTCCTCCGTAGGGACCTTCGAGATAGGCACGTGAGGCAAGCAATCCGGCGCTCAGGCCCCCAGTGGTCCCGCGGCGGTTGCCGTCTTTGTTGCGGATGTCCACTACGCCCCCAAGGCGCCCCCCGTACGTCGCAGGATAGGCGCCTTTGTACAGCTGGACGTCCTTGATCGCGTCGGGATTGAACGTGGAAAAAAACCCGAAGAAGTGGGTGGGGTTGTAAACAGGAGTCCCGTCAAGCAGCACCAAGTTTTGGCCCGGGCTGCCGCCGCGGATGTAAAGGTTGCTTGAGTAGTCCGACGCTGTCTTTACGCCGGGCAGCAGCTGAAGGGTGCGAAACACGTCCGGCTGCAGCACAGCGGGCAATTGCTCAATCAGGGCGGTTTCGACCTCGTCGACGCCGAGGGACGGCCTTTGTCCGCCTTGTTCGCCGGTGACTACGACCTCCTCGCCCTGTACGTCTGCCGGGGACAGGGCCACGTCCAGCCGACGCTCTTCCCCCGCGGACAACTGCACGGTGTCGGTGCGCGTCCGGTAGCCGACATAAGAGAAGAGAAGGGTGTAGGTCCCGGGCGAGAGATCCTGGATGGTGTAGTAGCCATCGTTGTTGGTGGCGGCGCCGCGGCCGGTGCCCTGCACAATCACGTTCGCCTGCAGCAGGGTCTCTCCCGTAGTGGCATCGCGGACGTAGCCGCTGATAGTGCCGGGGTCCTGGGCAGCGGCAGGGGCAGTCCACAACAGAAGCGCAACGCACAGTGGCAGGAGAGGGTCGGGGAGACGAGGATGCATGCGAGGCAGCCTGCTTGGTCGGGAAGCGCAAGGGGCGAATGAATAGCAACGATCGTACGCCTGGCCGCAAAAAATTGGTCGCTGTCCGGTGTTTCATTCCTGCAACCCGCCGCTCCTGAGCCGCAAGACACTGTGGCGCAGGCGCCATGGCACCGACGGCGTTGAGGGCGTGAGCGACGGCTGGCTCGGTGCGCCTCCAGCGACACAAACGTGTTCGTGCGGCGTCTCCTTCCTCGTGCCTGCGGATCTGTCCTGCGGATTTGTCCTGCGGATCTGTGAAGAGGGAGGCTCGTTGGGCGGTGCTGCCTTACGCGTCTGTTTTTCATTGTCCCCCACGCCGATGCGTCCTCTCGCCGCAATGCTGTGCAGTATGCTGACTTGGGCCGCGGCCATTCCGGCTGTGGGCCAGGACTCCAGCGCGGTGGCCTTCCGCGTACAGATGCCCGACAGTGTGGTCGTGACGGCCTCCCGCACCGCCGATCCGGCCAGCACCACGGGCCGTCGCGTTCGCGTCTACACCCGGCAGGACATCGAGGCGCTTCCGGTCCATTCCGTCGATCAGCTTTTGGGCGTGGTCGGCGGGCTCGATGTGCAGAGCCGCGGCGGGTTTGGGGTGCAGAGCGATCTGAAAATGCGCGGGTCCACCTTCAACGGTGTGCTGTTGCTGCTCGACGGAGCCCGCATCAACGATCCGTACACGGGACACTTTCTGATGGACCTGCCGGTGCCCCTCTCGGAAATTGCCCGTGTGGAGGTGCTGCACGGCTCCGCCACGGCCCTCTACGGCCCCGACGCCCTCGGCGGCGTGGTCCACCTCATCACCAAGACGGCCCTGCGCAGCGGACGGATGGCGAATACGGGCCTGTCGGGGCGCGTGGACGGGCGGTACGGCACGCACGCCCTGTACGACGCGGGGGCCTCGGCACGCCGCGTCGGGGCGAACACGACCGTCAGCGCGGCGGCCACCGCGCAGGGCAGCGACGGACAGACGGTGACGGCTGACGGCGCGCCGCTCAGCTACGACGATGGGGCGCCGGTGCGGACCGACTTCCAGCGCCGATCCGCCACGGCGGCGGTGGCGCAGTCCGTGGGCGACGCGACGCTTTACACCCGCGCCGGGGTCGACGACCGCGAGTTCGGGGCCTACCAGTACTACACGAATTTCTCCACCGACCGCGCCCGCGAGGCCACCTCCACCTTCTGGCTGCAGAGCCGGCTGGCCAGCGCCGACGATACGGACACGCCGTGGCGCGTGCAGCTCTTTGGCAAGCAGCACCGCGACCGCTACACCTACAACAGCGCGTCTGGGTCCAATCGCCACATCAGCCGCCGACTCCGGGCGCAAGGGCAGGTTGCACACACCTGGGGCCGCGTGCGGGCCACCGGCGGGGCGTCCGCAGGCCTCCGCGGCCTCGACAGCAACCGGGACGGGCTCCGCAGCGATCCCTCGGCCGGAGTGTTTGCGAGCCTGCGCTGGCAGGCCACCCCACGCCTCACGGTCAACCAGAGCACGCGCCTCAGCTACGACCCCACCTACGACGTGGAGCCGACGCCGCAGCTCTACCTGGCCTACGATCTTGGCGCGGCCACGCTGCGGGCCGGCGGTGGGCGCGTGGTACGTGCGCCCAACTACGTGGAGCGCTACATCGACTCGCAGACGAACCGGGGCAACGAAGACCTCGATGCCGAGACCGCCTGGTCGGGCGAGGCCGGCGCCGACGTACGCCTGCCCGCCGGCCTTTCGCTCTCGGTGACGGGCTTTCACCGCACGACCCAGAGCGCAATTGACTATTTACTGCGGGAGCGGGCGTCGGGTCCCTCTTACTTCCAGGCTCAGAACCTGGACCGCACCACCACGACCGGGCTCGAAACCGAACTGTCGCTCGATCGTCGCCTCGGGGCGGCCGACTTGACCCTCAACGCGGCGTACACGCTCCTCGACGCCACGCTCGACGCCGCCGCGGCGCCGTCCGACTACAAATATGGCCTCAACAGCGCCCGCCACCACGTAAAAGGCCGGGCCACAATCCGCGCGGGCGGCCTCATTCTTGGGCTACAGGGCCGCTGGAAGGAGCGGCTGCGCGATGCCCCCCTGGCGACCGACCGGTACGGCGTGGTACACGGGCGGGTCGCCTACACCACGCGCCTCTCGGGCGCCCGTGCGGCGCTCTCCCTGGAGCTGCGGAACGCCTTTGACCGCCAGTACAGCGAGGTTTTCAACGCACCGATGCCGGGCCGCACCCTGCTGGTGGGAGCATCGGTGCGGCTGTAAGGGCGAGGTGCGAAGGGGATTCGTGCGGGCGAGGGCTACAATTCTGCGAGAAGCAAGATCACGAGTCCTCCCAGAAAAAAGTCCGTTGTCTCGCCCGTTCCGGCGGGGGGCTTGGGGCGCGGCCGTGTGCGAAGACGCCCCGACGGCACCTCCCGAAAGGCCGGGGGCCGGCTCCGGGGAAACAGCGGGGGCAGATGTGCGGGACGCGTTGCCCTGGGTCTGAGCCCGCGACAGAATTACGCCCCGGAGCGACTCGACCTGGGCCAGCGCCGGCACCTGCAGAATTGGAAGCCGTCCCGACACCACGCGTCCGGCCACGGCGGCCTCTACGAGGCCAAGAGCCTGCAAGTCGGCCCGCAACCGCTCTCCTTCCACGTCCGCAATCGCGTCGATTAGGACATGGCCGTTCCGAACGTTGGCCCGCGCCACGCTTGGGGAAAACGTCTTCTCGCCCCGCGCCCGAAACGCCCGGTACTCGTGGTACAGCACCAGCAAGTCGAGGCCCGCCGCGGCCAGAGGGCCGTCTTTGCCTTCAAGGTCGGGGCCGTGAAAGTCTTTCAGCGCCTCGGTGCGGAGGCTGTCGGGCGGCGACTGCGCAACGGCAGTCTTCGAAGACAGGAACGCACCGCCCAGCGCGAAGACCAGGCTGCTCAAAAGAGCGAGGGTGGAGAGCGAGATGCGAGGCATAGGGCCAGTGAGGGAACGGGCAACGGGGCCGTGAATGCTATCGGACGCGCACAAACTTGCGGGTGGTGGCAAACGTCTCTCCCTTCACGTGCAGAATGTACACGCCGCTCTGAAGGCGGCGCCCCACCGCTAGGGACAGGGGCACGTTGGCGCCCACGGGACCGCTGTGGAGGCGCGCTACCTGCCGGCCGAGCACGTCGTAGACGCGAACCCGGACGACTTGTGGAGAGGTAACGACAACCGACACGGTACTATTGCCCGATACGGGGTTCGGGGTGACGGCCGTAACGCTGTGCGTCCCGGACAACTTCCGTTGTGCCGTGATCTCCTTGCTGTGCGTAGCGGAGCCGTCGAGGTCTTCCTGCCGCAGGCGGAAGGTGTGCGAGCCGGGCGGCAGGCGCTCGGTCCGGTAGCGATAGCGCTGCGGCTCGCGGGTGGTGCCTGCACCGTTGCGGTAAGCAATTGTCTGGAAGCGCCCGTCGCCGCGCTTGTGCTCCACGCCGAATCCGGCGTTGTTGCTTTCTGCAGCCGTCGCCCAGCGAAGCACGACCGCCTCTCCGTCCCAAACGGCCTCAAAGCGCGTCAGGGCCACGGGAAGGGCCGCGACAGTGGCCTGCACAAATCCATGGCCGCTCCAGGGATCAACGCCTGGGCCCGTGGAGTCGAGTTCACTGGAGATCGTTCCGTTCTTCCTCTGCTGACGGAAGCGAACATCTACCGCAGACGCCTCAAGCTGGGCGTAGGTGTCCGCCGGAGCAGCACCCGGGTTGAGGGACTGGAAAAGGGCGGCAATGGCCGCCACGTTGGGAGCGGCTGCCGACGTGCCAAAGAAATTGGGGTGCGGATCGCTGTCGTACACGTCGAGGTCGTCCCCAAAAAACGTGTTGTCGACCGCGTCGGTGCCGGTCACGTCCGGCTTCTCCCGATCGGTAGGAGACGAAATGGGCGCGCCAGTGTCGTCGAATCGGATTTTGATGCCTCCCTTCGAGGAAAAGACGTCGAGGACCGCCGAGGAGACATTCGGGTTGTAGGCACTGGTGTTGAAGAACGGCGCCGCGGCAACCGCCATTGCGCCTTCGGCGGTCGGGTGCCCGTAGATCGTGGGGCCGCGCGTGTCGTGCTCCGCAATGGCGTATTCCCGGCCGGAGTGAATGTACTTGACCTGGTCGGGGGCAGGCCCCTCGGCCTTCTCGATGACGAGGTGAAACGTGGAGTCCGCTGCGCCGTCCTGGTCGGCGTCGATGGCTCCGGTGTTCGTGTGCTCGAGAACGCCTTCTACGGGAAGGCCGGTACGCACGTTGCTGCCCGCCGACTGCGAGACGACCCCGAGCGTATCGTTCACGAGGGCCACGTCGAGGTCCGTATCGGGGCCAGCCGACCCCTCCACCAGGGCCGACGGGTCGGTCCACTGCAGCGTGAAGATGCGGAAGGTCCCGCCCGGCCGAACGGTGATGCGCTGGAGCGTGTCGACTGCACTGCCGGGGTCGAAGTCGTGCGCCGTAGCGCTGCCACTGAGGACGCCCTGTTGCCCGGAGTCGCGAAAGGGGGCATCGTAGGCGTTTTGGCCGTCGTTGCCGGCGGAAGAGAAGTACGGAAGGCCCTCGTGGACCACGCTGTCGACGACGTTCGTGATGGGACCGTCCTGATAGAACGGTTCGATGTTGTACCGTACATCGTCGACGAGCACGGTGCACCCGGCCCCGGCCAGCTCGCGGATGCCGTGCACGAACGTCCCGACGCCGCCAAAGGCGGTATGAAAGCCGAGGGTGGCGCCTGGCGCGATGTCGTGGACGAGCTGCAGCATGGCCCGTCCTTCGTCGGTCGGGGCGGAGTCGCTGTAGTCCTGCAATACGTCGACGGGAGCGGTGCGGCCTGCTGGGTTGCCGGCACCCGGCAGATCGCCCGATGCTACATCATCGGCGGCCGTGGTGGATGCCAGGTCGCTCTGGTCGTAGCTGTCGGACAGGGCGCAGATCTTTTGTCCACTTCCGTCTACGCCCAGGTCGGACCGCCCTTCGAACGCGCGATGCGAGGTGTCAGCCTCCGAGCCCACACTGCCGGCGTGGGTGCGGGCGTAGGCCGGCACCATGCCGCGCAGTGACGGAAGGCGCGCCGCCTCTTTGAGTGCGGAAATGGGCAGGCGCCCCGACACCAGCGGGCCAGTGGTGGTACCGCCTTCCAGTCCGAGGCGGCGAAGGGCCGCCTGCAACGACTGGTCCTCGTGCCGGAGGGCGTGGATGGTGACGAAGGTGCCCCCGCCCGACACCACCGCCGAGTACGCGAGTGGGGAGGCCCCGCCGGGTCGGCGCCCATCCGCAAACAAGCGCCGGACGCCCGCAGGGCCGGCGTCTTCGTGCTGGTAGTACAGGGTGGCGAGCGTGTGCCCCATGCGCGCCATCGGGCCGTCTTTGCCGCGCAGATCGGCGCCCTGCACCGCCTGTGCCGCACGATCCTGCGCTGTTGGCGTGGCGGCCTGGAGTCGCGGCGCGCCCTGAACGGTGCTCATGGCAGCGGGCGCGGCGGATTGGGGGGTGTGCTGCTGCGCGGCTCCGGGAGGCACCCAGAGCAGTGCGGCGGTGCCCACGAGCACGGCGATGCCCGTATGGGCAAGGGACGAAAGGATGCGCATAGCGGCAACGGAACCGGGAATGGACACGACACTCAACGGAAGCACTGCCCCTGTCCTCCCTCAAAAATGATTCCCACGTCGGCGGACGATGCCCTACGTGTGGCGGTCTTTGAGGGCCCGCGCCCGGCGTCGGCTCATGGAGAGCGGCTCGTCCCGGCCGTCCACGTGCACCGTGTAGGTGCGGCCGGCGTTGCGCTCCACGTCGGTCACGCGCTCAACGTTGACAATGGTGGAGCGGTGGATGCGGGCGAAATGAGTGTCGGGCAGTCGATCGGTCCACGCGGAGAGCGTTGTAGCGGTGAGGGCCGTGGTGCCGTCCGCAACGTGGAGCTCGGTGTAGTTTCCTGCCGCCTCGATGCACACAATCTGACGGATGCGGATGAAGCGGGGACGGCGCCCTTCCTCATAGAAAAACACGTCGTCGTACCGGAAGGCCTCCGGATCGGCCTCTTCGTGTTTGGGAAGGGCCGTCTCGGCCTGTCGGGCCCGCTGGAGGGCCTCGGCGAGGCGGTCCGGGTCGATGGGCTTGAGCAGGTAGTCGAGCGCGTTGACCTCGAAGGCGCGGACGGCGTGCTCGTCGTGGGCGGTGACAAAGATCACCTGCACGGACGTGTCGATCCGGTCGAGCAGGTCGAAGCCCGTTTCTCCACGCATCTGCACGTCGAGCAGGACCACGTCGGGGGCCTCTGCCCGAATCTGCTCGGCGGCCGCGTCCACGCTTCCGGCCTCGCCCGTCACCACAGCGCCCGCCACCGCGTCGAGGGCACTGCGGACGGCGTTTCGGGCCAACCGCTCGTCATCGACGATGAGCACCTGTAGGGGGTCAGACATCGTGCGTGAGGGCCTCCGTGTCAATCTCGATGCGGACGCGCACCCAGCCGTCGTTCTCGGTGATGCTGAGCCGGTGCTGGTCGGGGTGCTGGGCCTCCAGGCGGCGGCGAACGTTGTCGAGGCCCGTTCCGGTGCTGTCCGGGCCGCTCTCGTCGTCGCGCCAGTGCCCTGTGTTGGCCACCTCCACCACAAGGGCCGCGTCCGTGACTGTGCCGGTCACGCGAACGCGCAGGGGCCTGGGGCTCGTGTACTGGCCGTGCTTCACCGCGTTCTCCACGAGCGGCAGCACCAGGAAGGCGGGCACTGTCAGGCGCCCCGATGCGGGGGAGACATCTACGCTTCCCTGAAGGTCGTCCTCGAAGCGGATTTTCTCGACGGCGAGGTAGTGCTCGACGGCCTCCACCTCGTCGCGGAGGGGGGCGTCGAGGGCTCCCTCGTCGAGCAAGGTGTAGCGGAGGAAGCCCGACAGCTCGCGCACGGCCGTCTTTACACGCTGGGGATTCTCGTCGGCCAGGGCGCCGATGGTGTTGAGGGCGTTGAAGAAGAAGTGCGGGTTGAGCTGGTAGCGCAGCATGCGCAGCTGGGCACGTTGGGCCTCCGCGTCGGCTCGGAGCAGGCGCCGCGCCTGCTTTTGCTGCTGGTACCACTGCACGAGGCCGAGGTAGAGGCCGCTCCACGCAAGCATGACGATGGGGAAGGCCGGAAGGGCGGACAGAATGGAGCCTTCGCCGGGGCGGAGCGCCGTGATGCCGGTGACGGGGACGATGAACGGGTCCACCCAGTCGACGCCCCACGCCTTCCCCTGATACCAGAGCAGTCCCACGGCCAGACCGCCGGTGAAGGTCGTTAGCCCCTGCCAGAGGGGTGGCTGCCGCCGCAGCCCGACCGCCCAGTAGAGCGCGCCGAGCGCCGTGCTTAGAAGCAGGCCGCTCCCCGTCGCGATGAGGGTTTGCTTCCAGAGGAGGTCCGCAAAGGGCTGGTGGGGCCTCAGTGTGAGGTAGTAGGCAATGCCGTAGACAACCCACCCGGCCCCCTGTAGGCCCCCGATGGCTGTGGGGGAGAGCGGCGGGGCGGACGAACGGGCAGGCGCCGATTCAGACACGAACAGAGACGGGAGGTTTGAGGGGAACGCGTACACAAGAACCCCACCGAAGCGCGGAATGGAAACCGAATTGGGAGTCGTATCGGCGCTCGTTTGATGAGCGGTTGCTCTCGTTGGCGAGCGGAGCATCGCGTTGGGGGGCAATGCATATCATGTATCGCGCTCAAGAGCACATGCCCCACTGTTCTCCGTCAGAGAGCGCGGGCGAAGTAGAGACGGGGCGCGAAGCACCTCAGGTCCGGTTCTCGTCGCATCCTCTGGTCACATTCTGCTTCCGAACCCATGTTGAACGGGCATCGCGTCGCATTTCTTTTCGGGGTCGGTTTCGCGCTTTTCGGCCTCACCACGGCGTCCGCGCAGGAGGCCGTCCTGGGATCGTGGGCCGGCACGCTGCAGGTGGGCGGCGGGCTGCGCATTGTTTTTCACGTAGACGAGGGCGAGGACGGCCTCACCGCCACGATGGACAGTCCCGACCAGGGGGCGACCGGGATTCCGGTGTCCGACGTCACTGTGGCGGGCGACAGTGTGACGCTCTCGGTCGATCGCATCGGGGGCACCTACGCGGGCGTGCTGGCCGACGACGGTACGCAGGTGGAGGGGCAGTGGACCCAGGGAGGGCGCTCGTTTCCGCTCACGCTCACGCCCGTCGACGAGACCGACACGGCCCCGCCGCCCCGCCCGCAACACCCGGAGCCGCCGTACCCGTACGTCGCGGATCCCGTGACCTTCCGGAACGCGTCGGCGGGCCTCACGCTGACCGGCACCCTCACGCGTCCCGAGGGCGACGGGCCACACCCCGCCGTGGTACTCGTCTCCGGCTCCGGGCCGCAGGACCGCAACTCGGAGGTGTTCAACCACAAGCTGTTCCACGTCCTGGCCGATCACCTGACGCGCCAGGGCCTCGCGGTGCTTCGGTACGACGAGCGCGGTGTGGGGGGCTCGGAGGGCACCTTCGACGGGGCCACCTCCGAAGACTTCGCCGGCGACGTGGCAGCGGCGGTTCGTTTCCTGAAGAACCGCCCCGAAACTGATCCGGACGCGGTGGGGCTGCTCGGCATGAGCGAGGGCGGCCTCGTGGCCCCGATGGTCCACACTCGGTTCGAGCCGGTCGATTTCCTCGTGCTGATGGCCGGGCCGAGCGTGCCGGGGCACGAGATCTTGGTGGAGCAGGGGGCAGCGATGGCGTCCGCCCAGGGGGCTCCGCCCTCGGCCGTCGACTCCGTCCGGTCCGGGCAGAAGCGCATGATGAAAGCGATTCGTACGGCGTCCGACTCGGCAGAGATGGCCGACCAGGTGCGAACGATCCTCAAAAAACGGGGCCTCCCCGCTGTGCAGGTCCAGGCGCAGATCGAGCAGGTGACGAGTCCCTGGTTCCGGTTCTTCGTTCGGCACGACCCGGCGCCCACGCTGCGGCAGGTAGATGTGCCCGTGCTGGCGCTCTACGGAAGCAACGACCTCCAGGTGCCGCCCGCTCAGAACGTGGAGCCGATGTGCGAGGCGCTCCGATCCAGCCCGAGCGACGACGCGACGGTCCGCGTGCTGGACGGCCTCAACCATCTGTTTCAGCCCGCCGACACTGGGCTCCCGACCGAGTACGCCCAGATAGAGACCACGATGGCGCCGAAGGCCCTGCGGGCGGTCTCGTCCTGGATTCGGGAGCAAACTGCAACGAACTGACGGCCATCGGCTGCCCGGGAATTCGCTGTCGTCCGCGCCACGGCCTATTTTCGGGCCTACTCCTCACTGCCTTTCATTCCAAGACCCTATTCCCATGCGAACAGCTCTTCTCTTTGGACTCGTTGTGGGCTTTGTCATTGCCACGCCGCAGTCCCTGTATGCCCAGTCGAACGAGCAGGCCGTAACGACCGCCAAGCAAGAGGCCCAGGAATGGCTCGCGCTCTTCGACGAGAGTAACTTCCAGGCGACCTGGAAAGAGGCCTCCGCGTTCTTCAAGTCGAAGATCAGCGCGGAGCAGTGGGGCACGCGCATCGAACAGATGCGGACGCGCCGGCCCGTCCTGGACTCGCTCCGGTCGCGCTCCCTGGTGGCGGCGCGCTACACGTCTTCGCTCCCGAAGGCACCGGACGGCGAGTACGTGGTGGTGCAGTACAAGGGAACATACGCTGACGAGGAATGGGCAGAGACGGTCACGCTCAAGAAGGACCCGGATGGATGGCGCGTGGCCGGGTACTTCGTGAAGCCGACGAGTCAGTAGTAGAAGGGAACAGAAGTAGAAGGGGACTAAACCGACGGCAAAGGCGAAGGACGGCATATTCTTCCGAATCGACTCCCTCAACGCTATGCGGTACAAGCACACCCAAATCGGCTACGTGACGGGGGGCGTCTCGCTTGCCGCCCTGCCGCTCGTCTACTACGCCTTCATGGCCGAGGACGGAGAACTTGGGGCGTACGCCTACACGACCCTCGGGGCCTTCGGAGGGGTTGCCGCTCTCTTTTCCAGCCTGACGGTGAAGGTGACCGATCAGGAGCTGGTGTTCTATTTTGGCCCCGGATTCTGGGAGCGGCGCTTCGCGCTCGACGACATCGCCAGTGTGGAGGTCGTCCGGAACTCTCCGCTCTACGGCTGGGGCATCCGCTACACGCCCCACGGCTGGCTTTACAACGTCTCCGGCCTGCAAGCGGTGGAGGTGACGATCCGCGGTGAAGAGCAGCTCCGAATTGGGACCGATGAGCCCGAGGCCCTGAAGGCCGCGCTGGAACGGGCACGGAAGACGGCGTAGAGCGGCGTGCCGATGGGGTAATTTCCCGCAAAACGGACGTGTTCTGTCGGGGCACACCACGAACGGTCCGGGACCACCGGCGTTGAGAAATCGCCGCGTTCCCCTGAATCTCGTTCCCTTCCGTGCCCCTGCTGCCCGACGCCCTCCGGACCGAACTGCGCGCCACGCTCCGCCTCGCCGGGCCCGTGGTAGCGGCGCAGCTGGCGCACATCTCGATGGGGTTCGTGGACACGGTGATGGTGGGGCGCCTGGGGCCGGAGGCGCTGGCGGGCGTGGCGCTGGGAAATACGGTCTTTTTCTTTTTCGCCATCATGGGGATGGGGATGGTGCGGGCCGTCGGGCCGATGGTGTCGCAGGCGGTGGGGGCGAAGGAACCCAGGGCCGTGGGGCGCAGCGTGCGGCAGGGGCTTTGGATGGCCACAGGACTGGGCCTGGTCATTCTGCTGGTGCTGAGCAACGTGGAGCCGGTGCTGCGGTGGACCGGCCAGGAGCCGGTGGCCATCGACGGGGCCACGCGCTACCTGGACGCCATCCGGTGGGGCATCCTCCCGTTTTTGGGCTTTGCGGCACTGCGGAGCTTCGTGGAGGGCCTCTCGCGGCCCCTGCCCGTCACGATCATTTCGTTTGTGGGCGTGGCGGTGAACATCGGCGCCAACGAGCTGCTCATGTTTGGCCGCTGGGGCCTGCCCGCCCTCGGGTTGGCGGGCACGGGCTGGGCCAGCACCATCGTCTTTTCCATTCTCTTCGGGGCGCTGGCCGTGTTCGTGCACCGCACCGCCCCGTTCGCCGAGCACGGCGTCTTTGCCCACATCCGAGAGCCGGACTCGGCCTATCTCCGCGAGCTGGTGCGCATCGGGGCGCCGATGGGGGCGTCCCGCGGCGTGGAGTCGAGCCTGTTTATGCTCACCACTGTCATGATGGGCGTGCTGGGCACCACGGCCCTGGCGGCCCATCAGGTGGCGATCCAGTGCGCGGCCTTCGCGTTTATGGTGCCGCTCGGCATCGGCATGGCGGGCACGGTGCGGGTGGGGCAGGCCGCTGGGGCACAGGACGAGGCGGGGGCGCGCCGGGCGGGTGGCGTGGCGATGGGACTGGCGACCCTCTTCATGGGGGGCACGGCCGTCCTCTTCTGGACGCTCCCGCGGCCGCTCGTGGGCCTCTACCTCGATCTGGCCGACCCGGGGAACGCCGCCGTCGTCTCGTTGGCGGTCCAGCTGCTCGGCGTCGCGGCCGTCTTTCAGCTGTTTGACGGCCTGCAGGTGGCGGCCCACGGGGCGCTGCAGGGCCTCAAAGACACCCGCGTGCCGATGGGCATCGCGATGGTCACGTACTGGGGCATCGGGCTCACCACCGGCTACCTGTGGGGCGTGCGGAGCGGCGGAGGGCCCGAGGCACTGTGGTGGGGCCTGGTGGTCGGGCTTGCGGCGGCATCCGTGCTGTTGGTGCTTCGGTTTCACCGGCAGGTGGGCCGGGCGGTCCGCGAGGGGGCTGCGGTGCCGGACGAGAAGGAGGGGGCGCCGGTGCCTGCCTCCGCCCCCGCGCCTTCGCTGGACGAGTAGCCGGGTGTGGCGGCAGAGGCGGGCAACGCAAGGGCGACGTGCCGAGAGGCCCCAAGGTCACACGGAGGAAACAGCGGATTGACCCCATCTCCACAGCAGCGAGGAAGACACAAACGGGTCGTGGGTACAAAAACACGTTGGCCTCGTCACACCAAGCAGGCCCCTTCGCCACGTTCCTCAAATACCTCTGCACACATGCACGTCGAAACCCTCGGCGACGGCCCTCCGGAGTACACGATTGTTGCCTGTGTTCACGGCGACGAGACCTGTGGCTGGCACGCGTTCAACCGGCTCAAGGCGAGCGACGTGACGCTGCAGGCGCCGGTCAAGTTTGTGCTGGCCAACGAGCGGGCCTTCAAGCTCGGCTATCGGTACTGCGACGTGGATCTGAACCGCGTGATGCCGGGCGACCCCGAGAGCGAGAAGCATGAGGAGCGCCTTGCGGCCCGGCTGCGGCGCGAACTGGAGGGGACGAAGGTGCTCGATTTTCACTCTACCGAGTCGACGGGGTGCCCCTACGCGATTGTGTCGGGGGGCGACGCGGCCTCGCTGGAGCTCGCCCGCTCAACCGGCCTCGACCGAGTGGTGGACATGCGCCGGATTGGCGGAGGGGTGACGGATCCGGTGATGGGGGTGGCGGTGGAGTGCGGGTACTACGACGAGGAGGGCGCTGCGTCGACGGCCCATCGGGTGCTCCTCCACTTCCTTGCTGCCGAGGGGCTCATCGATCGTCCCCACGTCCCCTCCATCCCCGAGGTGTTCGAGGTGGTTGGGGACGCGCCGGGCCGGGGCTACACCTTCGTCGCCGATAACTTTCGGGAGGTGGCGGCCGGGGACGTGTTTGCCAAAAAGAACGGCACGGTCCGTCGGGCCGACGCGGATTTTTACCCGGTGCTCATGTCCACCCACGGCTACGAGGAGCAGATCGGGTTTAAGGCCCGGTACGTGGGACGGATGGAGGGGGCGTAGCCCGAAGACGGGGCGGGGGAGAGCGGCGACACTTTGAGAGGGGACGGCTGTTTGGGAAATGAGTTGCCTTTGCCCAATCGCCCAGGCTTTCGCAATGCCTGACGACACGTCCCGACGCACGTTCTTGAAGCAATCCGGAGCGGCCCTGGCGGCCTCGACGGTCGGCTTCCCGTCCGTCCTTCTCCCCGACCGGAAAGAGATGCTCGGCGTGGCCCTCTGTGGCCTTGGAAGCTACGCCGGCGGGCAGCTGGCCCCCGGCCTGCAGCGCACCGAGCACTGCGAGCTGCGGGGCATCGTCACCGGCTCGCCCGAAAAAATCCCGCGCTGGCAGCAGCGCTACGACATCCCGGACCGGAACGTCTACCGCTACGAGACGCTGCCGGACATTGCCAACAACGACGACCTCGACGTCGTCTACATTGTGACGCCGCCCGGAGTGCACGCCCGCGACGCGATCACAGCCGCCAAGGCCGGCAAGCACGTCTGGTGCGAGAAGCCGATGGCGATGGACGTGGAGGAGTGCCAGTCGGTCATCGACGCCGCCGAGGCGAATGGCGTGCAGCTGACCGTCGGCTATCGGCTGCAGCACGAGCCCAACAACCGGGCGGTCATGCGCTACGCGACGGAAGAGCCGTACGGTGCCGTGCAGGAGGTAAAAACCGGTGCGGGCTACAACGGCGCGCACCCCGACCCCGACGACTGGCGCCGCGATGCGGAGTTGGGCGGTGGGGCGCTCTACGACATGGGCGTTTATCCCATCAATGCCGCCCGCTACGCCACCGGCATGGAGCCGATCGCCGTGCGGGGCCGCACGTGGTCCGAGCGGGAAGAGATGTACGGCGAGGTGCCGGAGTTTGCCGAGTTCACGCTGGAGTTTCCGGGCGGCGTGGTCGCGCAGGGGGAGACCAGTTTTGGCAAATCGACGAACTACCTCGACGTGACGTACGCTGACGGATGGTGCCGGCTGCGCCCGTTTCAGTCCTACAGTGGCGTGCAGGGCCGCACCAGCAACGGCACGCCGCTTCGGCCCAGCGGCCGCGACCAGCAGGCGCGGCAGATGGACAACGACGCCCGCGCCATCAAGAACGGCGACGTCCCCATCGTGCCCGGCGAAGAAGGGCGGGCCGACATCCGGATCGTGAACGCCATCATGGAGTCGGACCGGAGGGGTGGGGCTCGGATTGCGCTCTAATGTGTGCTCCACTCGAGCAGCGACGAGGCTCGCGCCCGTCGGCTACATGGACGAGGGAAAGTCAAGGGCAAGCTCCGAGCGGTCCAACTCGTCGTCACCGAAGAACCGGACGCTGCCGTCCGCCTCTACAACCCACACCTCCTCGGCGCCGGCTTCCCGGTAGAGCCGGCGTTTTTCATCCATCTCCTCCCAGTCGTTGGATTCGCTCATGATCTCGACGCAGAGTTCCGGAGCGAGCGTCGCGGGATCGCCCGTCTCTTCCATTTCGTCGAGACGACTGTCCGAGGCCCAGATCACATCGGGGACCTTCACGCCTTCCGAGGTCGCAAGGGCCCATTCCGGAAACGCCTCTCCCGATTGGAGAAGACTGTCGAGACGCTTTAGGATGAGCTTCTGCTGCCGAGAATGGTGGTTTTTGTGCGGACTCAAGACGATCTGGCCTCTGCGGTTGGTTTCGACTTTGTAGGGAAGCTCGCTCAGGAGCGGGTCGTCGACAATCGTGTGCCACCGCTCCTGATGCTCCTCCGCTGGCGTAGTCGTAGTCGGCATGGGGGGAGGGTGTGTTGTTCGAAGCACAGGTGAGACGGTGCGAGACTGAAAGGAGTTCTGCACAGGTCGGCAGGAGGGCGGCTCCCGCCCCGTGTCTCGCCGATCCCTCTTGCCTCCTTTTCTGCTCCATCTGTTTGAGGTAGGGCACGCCCTCCTCAATTCAGTTCCGGCCGTGCCCATCGGCTACATCGACGAGGGAAAGCCGGGAGCGAGCTCCGAGCGCTCCAATTCGTCGTCGGCGAAAACCCGGACGCTGCCGTCCGGCTCCACAACCCACACCTCGTCGGCCCCGGCCTCCCGGTAGAGCCGGCGTTTTTCATCCATCTCCTCCCAGTCGTTGGACTCGCTCATGATCTCGACGCAGATCTCCGGGGCAAGGGTCGGGGGATCTCCAGTTGCCTTCATTTCTTCTCTGCGCTGTGCGGTTACCCAGATTACATCCGCCACCTTCGTCCCCATCGGCGTGACGATCGGAAACTCCGGCCGTGCCCGACCCTCCCCGCCGTGCTCGTAGAGAAGAGCAATGAGGTCGCCCTGACGGTCGGAATGCTCGGCGCTGTGTGGACTCAAGACGATCTGGCCTCTGCGGTTGGTTTCGACTTTGTAGGGAAGCTCGCTCAAGAGCGGATCGTCGACAATCGTGTGCCACCGCTCCTGATGCTCCTCCGTCGGCGTGGTCGTAGTCGGCATGACAGGTAGGAGATTATTCGAAGCATGAGTGAAACGGTAAGGAGTGGGGCGGGGTTCTGCGGAGGCCGCCAGGGGCGCTATCGCCTCACCGTGCCTCGCCGCCTTCGTTTGATTCCTTCTTCCGCTCCACCTGCTTGAGGTAGGGAATGCCGTCCTCAATCCAGGCCGGGCCGTCGTCGCCCTTCAGGTAGTGGTCGAACCATTCCAGGACGCGGGTCCGGTAGTCGACCGTGTTTTTGTCCTGCTTGCTCAGGCCGTGGTTCTCGTCGTCGTAGACGAGGAAGGCCATCTGCTTGCCCGCCCGGCGGGCGGCGTTGTAGAACTCGACGCCCTGATTAAACTCCACCGCGCCGTCGTCGGTGCCGAAGGCCATGAGGAACGGCGTGTTGAGCGACTCGATGTGGTGGAGGGGCGAGTTGGCCACGTAGGCGTCCATGTCCTCCCAGGGGGGCACCTCCATGCGGCCCTGGCTGATCTCGAAGATGCGGGCGTCGGTGCCGCCGCTGCGCCAGTAGATGGAGTTGTACATCGACACCATGTTCGTGAGCGGCGCCCCGGCCACGGCCGTCCGGAAAATGTCCGTTTGCGTGACGGTGAAGGTCGTCTGGTAGCCGCCCCAGGAGTGGCCCACGAGGCCCACCCGGTCGGCATCCACCGGCACTTCTTCGGTCACTTTCTGAACGGCCGGCACGAGGGCATCCACGGCCGAGTTGCCGGGGTCGCGGGGGCGGTACCGGATGTCGGGCTGAAAGACGAAGTAGCCCTCCTGCGTGAAGGTGGTGGTGTTGTACGGGTGCTCGCGGGTGGGCACCACGTAGTTGCGGGCCGAGGGCGAGCGGATTTCGTAAATGTACGTGATCATCGGGTAGCTCTTGTCCGGGTCGTAGTTGGCCGGGTAGAAGAGCGCCCCCTGCAGCGTCTCGCCGTCGCGATTGCGGTACGAGACGAGCGTAGAGCGGCCCCACGCGTAGTCCTCCTGGAACGGGTTCGTCTCGGTCACCTGACGCGCATCCGCGAGCATGGGCCCGGCCTGGAAGTAGTCGGGCGAGTCCTCAAAATCCTCCACCCGGTAGGCATACACGTTGGCGGAATCGGCCCGCGTGAGCCCCATGACCATCTGCGGCTTCCACACGAGCCGCTCCGCCCCGCTACCCAGCTGCGACGAGCGGGCGTAGCCGTGCTCCTCGGTCCACTCGTCGTAGACGCTCCAGTAGATCGATTCATCGCGCGGAATGACGTCCGGCTCGCCGGGGGCTTCCTCGGTGAGGTCGACGTAGCGGTGCTCCACCGAGTCGGGGCGTCCGTTGGTGAGGCGCTCGGACTCCGAGCCGTCCGCCGCAACCCGCCAGGCGTCGTACTCGCTGTAGACGACCACCGAGCGGTCGCCCGCCGTCCATCCCGCCACGCCGAACGGCGGCTTCTGGTCTACGGTGTGGTCGTCGTCGGTATCGACAACGGAGACGGGCAGGCCGTCGGTAAGGTTGGAGGTCGTTTCCGCCTGCACATCGTAGGCGTAGTAGTGGTCGTCCTTCAGCCAGAGCAGGTGTTCGCCGGTGGGACTGCCGCCCTCCCAGTACTGCACCTTCTCGGCGACCTTCTCGCGCTCGCCCGTCGCCACGTCGATCGTGTAGAGGTCGTGGTAGACGGGGCCGAACATGCGCTCCTGCCGGTAGGGCGTTTGGTCGAGCCCCACGGCCATGTCGCCGCCGTGGAGGACCTGCACGTCCTCCGTCCGCTCCGTGCCGAGGCGGGTCCATCGGGGGTCGGTGTCCGCCGACAGGTGCCACGCGGCGAGGTAGTTGTCGCGCCGGTCCTGCTCGGCCTGCACCTCCTGGCGCGGGATGATCTCTACGTCGCTCGTGTGCCACACCTGCACGTCGGCGGGGTCGTATTCTTCGGGGCCCGACGCCTCAGACGAATCGGCCGCCGCCGAGTCGCTTTGTGCGGCGGACTGCTTCTTCGTCGCCGCGTCGGTTGAGTCGCGGGCCTGCACGCCAAAAAAGAGCCGGGTGCCGTCTGCCGACCATTTCGGGGTGCGGTAGTCGACAATGCGGAGGGTGTCGGGGAAGGTCGCAGTGGTCGCCGGGTCGAACTGGTGCTTGGGCGAGGAGGGTGCGCCCACGTCGGTCCACGCGAGCAGGACGTGGTTTTTCTTCTCCCAGTCGTCCGACGTCCGCGCCCGAAGCGCCGCGAGGTCGTCCTCCCCGGGCCGCCACGAGAGGCCCGTGTATTCGCCGGGCGCGGAGGCGAGCGTCTGCAGCCGGCCGCTCGACGCGTCGTAGAGCCGCACGCCGTTGCCCGCCTGGTTCATGCCGTCGATCACCATGGCCAGGTGGGGCGCGTCGTCCTGCCACGCGAAGTCGGCCACGTTGCCGAAGCTGGTATAGGTGCCGGTCTCCAGGTCGCGGATGAGGAGGTCGGCCCCGCGCATCTCGTCAGGTGCCTCCTGGGGCGGGTACCGTCGCATCGCGAGGTAGCGCCCATCGTCGCTAAAGGCGAAGTCGGCCACCGATTCCACGAGCGTCGTGTCGCCGCTCTCCAAGTTCAGGAGCCCGAGCGTCTGGTGGACGGGCTTCTTCTGCTTGCGGAGCTTTTTTCGCGTTTCCTCCGACATCCCGATGTGGTAGGCCAGCCACTGCCCGTCCGCCGAGAAGGCCGGGGCGCGTCCGAAGTCGACGGCCCGCACCGAGTCCCGCTCGGTGTGGTGGATGCGCAGTTCGTGCTCGTCGTTCACGCGGCGAATTGAGACGGCCATCCACGTGCCCTCCGGCGAGAGGCGCGCCGGGCCGAGCCGTTCCCACGGTCCGTAGTCGGCCTCGTCGAGCGTGGGCGGGGCGGCGGGCTGTGCTGTGGCGGCCGGCGGGGCCGCGATGAGGAAAGCGGCGAGCAGCAGGCCGAGGGTGGGGAGTGTGCCTCGGGGGGAGGCGGGGGGCGGGGCAGGAGGCATGGGCGAGAGTGGAGGCGTGTTCACGAGAAGAAACAGGGGTCTTTAAGAGAGTGCCCCCGATCCGCTGTTCCCCAACGCGCCGCCTCCGTGTGGGCGGCCCGGCTCGTTGTAGGAAGTGCCGCCCTCCATGCAGGCGTCATGGCGGTGGAAAAAGAGACCTGAATCATTTAGAACAAACCTGGGTAGTCACACTCCACTGCCATTCGTCCAACAATCTTCAATCACCGACACACCCGTGATGATTGCTCTCCGGCGTATTCGGGAATGCCTTCAGCGTGCCGTGATGGGCGCCATTGCCGCGGTGCTCCTGGTTGGGGGAGTCTCTACCGGGCAGGCTCAGGCCCCGGACACACCGAGTCCCCACAGTGAAGCAACGCTGGTCAGTGAGCAGGCGAGCATCGTTCCGGGCGAGCCGTTTACCGTAGCCCTGCGGCTGGAGATGGAGGACGGCTGGCACAGCTACTGGAAAAACCCGGGCGCCTCGGGGGAGGCAACGTCGATCGACTGGACGCTGCCGGACGGGTACGAGGCCGGCGCACTGCAGTGGCCCTATCCGCACAAGATTTCGTTTGGGTCGCTCATCAGCTACGGATACTCCGACGAGGTCTTTCTGCTTGCCGAAATTACGCCGCCCGAATCGCTGACGCCGGGCACGACGGTGGCGCTGCGCGGACAGGCAAACTGGCTCATCTGTGAGGAGATCTGCCTTCCGGCACGGTCGGAGATCGAGCTGTCTCTGCCAGTCGCGGAGGGACCGCCGGAGCCGACCCGGTGGGCCGAGGCCTTCGAGGCGGCGCGGGCCAAGCACCCGACGCCTGTTGCGGAATGGTCCGTGGGCGCCGGGCGCAGCGACGGCACGTATCAGCTCCTGCTGAACGCTGCCGGCGACAGGCGGCCGGACCTGGAGGGCGCGTACTTTTACGCCACCGAGAAATCGGTCGTCGATCCGGGGGCGCCGCAGCCGGTGACGCAAAGCGGCGGCACCTACGCGCTTTCGCTCACGCCGTCGGAGTACGCGCAGGAGCCGGCCGATCGGCTGCGCGGCGTGCTGGTGGCGCCGGAGGGGACGCACTGGGACGCGGACGGCGACGTGCGGGCCATGCGGGTGGACGTGCCGGTCGACACGACGCTCTCGGTGGCGGAGGCCGTGGGGGCGCCTGCGTCGTCTGCGGGCGGGGGGCTGTCGCTGCCATGGGCGCTCGCGTTTGCGCTCGTGGGGGGCGCCCTGCTCAACCTGATGCCGTGCGTCTTTCCGGTCCTCTCGGTCAAGATCCTCGGCTTTGCGCAGGAGGCCGAGGAGGGAAGCGGGGCGATGCAGCGCAACGGGCTGCTCTTCGGGGCGGGTGTGCTGGTGTCGATGTGGATCCTGGCCGGGGCGCTGCTGGGGCTGCGGGCCGCGGGAAGCCAGATCGGGTGGGGGTTTCAGCTGCAGTCGCCCATCTTCATCGCGCTGATGACGATGCTGTTCTTCGGCATCGGGCTGAACCTGCTCGGGGCCTTCGAGGTGGGCACGACGCTGATGAACTGGGGCGGGCGGGTGGAGTCTTCCGCCACGGACGGACACGGCGGCACGAATGCTTTTCTGACCGGTGTGCTCGCGACGGTCGTGGCGACGCCCTGTACCGCGCCGTTCATGGGTGCGGCCCTCGGGGTGGCCCTGACACTTTCGGCCGCGGGGGCGCTGCTCATCTTCACGGCGTTGGGCCTGGGCATGGCCACGCCCTATGTCGTCCTCTCCATGACGCCCGCCTTGCTCGACCGCCTGCCCAAGCCCGGGGCCTGGATGGAGACGCTCAAGCAGGCGTTCTCCTTCCCCATGTTCGCCACCGCCATCTGGCTCGTCTGGGTCTTTGGGCAGCAGGCGGGCACCGGCGGGGTGGCCTTTCTGCTCGTGGGGCTGCTCCTGCTCGGAGTGGCGGCCTGGATCGTCAACCGCTGGTCCGCCCCGCAGCTCTCCCGCACCACCACGCTCGTGACGCGGACGCTCGCCGGGGCGGCCCTCGTTGGCGGCATTGCCGTCGCGGTCATCGGGGCCGGGTCCGCCCCGCCCCCGGAATCCACGTCTGCGTCGGCCTCCACGGCGGCCACAACCGAGGCGGCCTGGCAGTCCTACTCGCCCAACACCGTCGAGTCGCTCCGGGCCGAGGGGCGCCCGGTCTTCGTGGACTTTACCGCCGCCTGGTGCCTCACGTGCCAGGTCAACAAGCGCCGCGTGCTGTCTGCCCCGTCCATTCAGGAGGCCTTTGACAAAAGCAACGTGGCGCTCGTGCGTGCCGACTGGACCAACCGCGACCCCGAAATTACCAAAGCCCTCCGCTCGCACGGTCGGAGCGGCGTGCCCGTCTACGTCCTCTACCCCGGCGATGGCTCTGCGCCCCGCCTCCTCCCGGAGGTGCTGACCGACGACATCGTGCTGGACGCCCTCAACGACCTTCCTGCTGCCTCGCCCCGCGTGTCGGGATTGTAGCGCGGCGGGCGCACCCTGCGCCCCGGCGCTTCGGGTCGGTTCTTTCCCGTTTTCCTGCCACAGAGCTTCGTTCCTCCCATGGTCTCTTCTCCGCGCCCTTCCTCGTGTCTCACGTTCACTTTCGCGCTCTTGCTGGCTCCCCTGCTCGCCCCGCCGGCCACGGCCCAGAGCGACCAGGCCGAGGTGGGCCGGCCGGCGCCCGACTTTACCCTGCAGGCCGCGGACGGGGACACGCACCGCCTGTCCGACTTCGAGGGCACGCACGTGGTGCTGGAATGGCTCAACTTCGAGTGCCCATTTGTGGCCAAGCACTACGGCAGCGGCCACATGCAGGCACTCCAACAGACATACACCGAGAACGGCGTCGTGTGGCTCTCCATCGTGTCCTCCGCGCCCGGCAAGCAGGGCTACTACCCGCCCAAGCAGATGGTAAAAGAAAAGAACAAGCACGACGGCAACATGACGGCCATCCTGATGGACCCGGACGGCACGGTCGGAAAGACCTACGGCGCGACAGTCACCCCGCACATGTACGTCATCGGCCCAGAGGGCACGCTTCTCTACCGCGGCGGCATCGACAACCGGCCCACCACCGACGAGGCCGACATCCAGGGCGCAACAAACTACGTGGAAGGGGCCCTCGATGCGGCGCTGAGCGGAGAAGACGTGGAGCCGAAGCGCGCCAAGCCCTACGGCTGCACCATCAAATATGCGACTCCGTGAGCCCTGGCGAAGTGAGTGGGAAAACTTGTGACATATTCACGGACGGCCGGGGGGGATTCTTCCATTCCCGGGCGAGGGCCGGTTGCAGTTTGTAGGCAGACCATCTATGATAAAGCCACGACTCTTCATGGCACACACTTGGGGGAAACGCCTCAGTCCCGCGTCTTGGAGGCTGAGCAGCACGTAGAAGCCCGGAGGAGCCCCGCGGCGATCGGGGCAGAACGAACTGCCCCTGTAAGCACAACGCGCATCGGGCATGCCGACGGGGCCCGTCAAGTGTGGCATACACCTCGAATTCGTCTCACGATTGCCCTTCGACACGGATGGACATCGCAGTTATTGGTACAGGATACGTGGGGTTGGTCTCCGGCACCTGCTTTGCCGAAATGGGCCACGACGTCACGTGTGTTGACATCGACGCGGACAAGATTGCACAACTCTCTGCCGGAGAGGTGCCCATTTACGAGCCTGACCTCGATCGGTACTTCGACCGGGCCCGGAGCGAAGACCGGCTACACTTCACGACGGACCTGGCCGAAGGGCTCGACGGCGCAAAAATCATCTTCTTTGCCCTGCCCACACCGCCGGGGGAGGACGGCTCCGCCGATCTCTCGTATGTGTTGGACGCAGCCGACGACGTGGCGGACCTGCTGGTGGCGGATGAGGAGCGGGGCCACCGCATCGTGGTCAACAAAAGCACCGTGCCGGTGGGCACGGGCGACAAGGTGGAAGCCGTCTTTGCCGACCGTGGGTTGACGATTGGGGAGGAGGTGGACGTGGTGTCCAATCCCGAGTTCTTGCGCGAAGGCGCGGCCGTGGAAGACTTCCTGAAGCCGGACCGGGTCGTAATCGGTACGGAGAGCGACCAGGCGGCCGAAACGATGAAGCGGCTCTACGAGCCGTTCGTGCGCCAGGGCAATCCCATTCTGGTGGTCGACCGTCGCTCGGCGGAAATGATCAAGTACGCGGCCAACTCGCTGCTGGCCACGCGCATCTCGTTTATGAACGAGATCGCAAATGTCTGCGAACGAGTAGACGCCAACGTTGACAAGGTGCGGCTCGGGATCGGGAAGGACCACCGCATTGGGCCGCATTTCCTGTACGCCGGCATTGGGTTTGGGGGCAGTTGCTTTCCGAAAGACGTGAAGGCCCTCGCCCGGAAGGGGCGCCAGGAAGGATACGACTTTCAGATCCTGGATGCCGTGCTCGACGTTAACGACGAGCAGCGCCGCCGCCTGGCCACACAGGTCGAGGACTACTTCGACGGCGACCTGGAGGGGCGGCGGATTGCCATCTGGGGGCTGTCCTTCAAGCCCGGCACCGACGACACCCGTGAGGCGCCCTCCCACATCATCATTGACTACCTCCTGGACCAGGGGGCCGATGTGGTGGGCTACGACCCCGAGGCGATTGACACGACAAAGGAGACGTTTGGCGATCGCATCGAGTATGGGGAGGGCATGTACGACGTGGTTGACGGGGCCGAGGCGCTGCTGATCTGCACGGAGTGGCACGAGTTCCGACGGCCGGACCTGGGCCGTGTGCGGGAGCGTCTCGACCCCCCGCTCGTGCTCGATGGGCGCAACCTGTACGACCCCGCCCGAATGGCCGAGATGGGCTTCGAGTACCACTCCGTGGGGCGCCCCAGTTACGCCCCGGAGACGAATCAGGATGCCATCGAAAAGGCCATTGTTGAGAACGGCCAGCCGTAAAAGCTCTCTACCTTTCTTGCTCACGTTTCCACCCCTACCTCCATGCCCCGCACTCTCATCACCGGTGGTGCCGGCTTTCTTGGGTCCCACCTCTGCGACCGCTTCATCGAGGAGGGCCACTCGGTCATTTGTATGGACAACCTCATCACGGGGGACACCGAGAACATCGAGCATCTCTTTGAGCTGGGGCAGGATCGCTTCCGGTTCGTAGAGTACGACGTCACGGACTACCTGCACGTGAACGGCGAGCTCGATTATGTCCTTCACTTTGCCAGCCCGGCCGCGCCGGACGACTACCTGCAGTACCCCATCCAGACCATGAAGGTGGGGGCACTGGGCACGCACAAGGCCCTGGGCCTGGCAAAGGCAAAGGAGGCGCGCCTCCTCCTTGCGTCTACGAGCGAGGTGTACGGCGATCCGCTGGTGCACCCGCAGCCGGAGGACTACTGGGGCAACGTCAACCCGATTGGCGAGCGCGGCGTCTACGACGAGGCCAAGCGCTTTGCAGAAGCCCTCACCATGGCGTACCACCGCTACCACGGCGTCGAAACCCGCATCGTGCGCATCTTCAACACGTACGGCCCCCGCATCCGTGTGGACGACGGGCGCGCCCTCCCGACGTTCATGGCGCAGGCGCTGCGGGGCGAGCCGCTGACGGTCTACGGCGACGGGAGCCAAACGCGCGCCTTCTGCTACGTCGACGATCTGGTGGAGGGCATCTACCGGCTCTTGATGAGCGATGTGGCCGAGCCGGTCAACCTGGGCAACCCCGACGAGATTACAATCCGGGAGTTTGCGGAGGAGATCATTGAGGTGACGAACAGCGATAGCGACATTACGTACGAGCCCCTTCCGTCCGACGACCCGCAGGTGCGACAGCCGGACATCTCGAAGGCGCAGGAAGTGCTGGGGTGGACGCCGGCGGTGGACCGGCGCGACGGGCTGCGGCGAACACTGGAGTACTTCCGGACCCAGCTCGACGTGTCTGCGGCCCCCGCCTCGTGAGGCTACGGGGGGACTGGATGATCGAAACGGAGAGGCGTAGCTGCATGTTTGTCATGCCCGCTTTCGTCACATCCGCTTCCATGAGAGTCTTGCTGCCATGATGCGTTTTGTGCACGGCTCTGCCTCTTTCTGTGCCCGCTGGCTCCTTTGGGGAGTGGCGCTCGCGGCGCTGCTTGTTTCTGGGGGATGCGATACGGCGGGCAGCCCCTCCGATGCGTCTGCGTCCTCCGTGCGTCTTTCATCGCAGCCCCTCAAGGCCGACAGCGTGACCCTTTCTGAGATTGATTCCGGGCAGTATGCGAATCTGGTTGCGGGCACTACGGCGGTCCTCCGCACGCAGGAAGACTACGAGGCGCTGTGGGCAGACCTCCACGCGGACGACAACACGGTGCCCGCTCCCCCCACCGTCGACTTCAGTGCACAGATGGTGGTCGCCATTGTGCTCGGCGAGCGCTCCACCGGCGGCTACCGCGTGTCGGTGGACGAAGTCCGCGCCCGTACCGATGCGGCACAGCTGCGCGTGTCGTACACCGAACGGGTGCCCGGGGAGGGATGTGTGGTGACCCAGGCACGGACCGTGCCGTACGTGCTGGTGGCGGTGGACCGCGAGGGAGAAATCTCGGCGGTGGAAGACAGCAACGTCTCGTTCGAGCGGAAAGTAGAGACGCGTCCGTGCTGACGAGAGACGCACGTGGAGGCAGACGTCCTGCGGAGACCGGTCTGGCGGGCGGCATACAGCCGTCCACCACCCCACGTGGCTGCTACACGCAGATGCAGGATGGGCGCTTACACCCCATCCGTCGCCGCCTCGCGGGCCGTAGAGGCATCGGGCGGGGCCTCATCATCCGCGTCTGCCCGGTTGGGGCAATTATCGCGGATGCAGTGGCCGTACATGTTCAGCGAGTGGTGCTTGATGTCGAACTCGTAGATGTCGGCCACCATTTCTTGAATGCTCTGCAGCCGCGGGTCGCAAAACTCGAACAACTCATTGCAGTCCATGCAAATGAGGTGATCGTGCTGCCAGTAGCTGTAGGCGCGCTCGTACTTCGCCTGGTTTTTTCCAAACTGGTGCCGCACGACCAGGTCGCACTCGAGCAGTAGCTCCAGGGTGTTATACACCGTAGCGCGGCTGACTTCCGCGTCGTCCTGCTTTAGGCGAACGTAGAGTTCGTCCGCATCGATATGGTCCTCGGTCTGGTAAATCTCCTCCAGCACCGCGAGGCGTTCAGGGGTTTGGCGCTTGTTGCGCTTCTTCAGGAAGGCCTGAAAGATGGAGCGAACCTCGTCGATCGTCTGTTGGGGAAGGGTCGACATGCGGCGGCAGGCGCGTGTTCGACAGCACAGGGACAGCAGGTGACCGGCGGGCGCGGCTCGGGCGGCCGGGTCTGCCTAACACTCGGACGAACCGGTGCTGGCGGCGGCGGTTCCCGTGTGTGCACGGAGAAGCGTCTGCACGTCGGCCCGGATGGTCGCGTGCAGCGCCTCCACAGAGCGGCGGCCGTCGAGCCGCAAGATGCGCTGGGGGTGCTCGCGAGCGAGCGTTTCGTACGCGGCCGCAACGCGTTCATGAAAGGCATCCGCCTCGGCCTCCATCCGGTCGGGAGGGACCTCCTTCGCCTCTCGGCGTTTCTGCGCACGCTCCGGGGGGAGGGCCACCAGAAAGGTGCGATCCGGCACGAGGCCGTCCGTAACGCGACGGTGAAACGACTGGAGCCAGGCCGGATCAGCAACGCCACGTCCGGCCCCCTGGTACGCCGTGGTCGAATCGTAAAAGCGGTCGCAAATCACGATCCGCCCCGCCTCCAGCGCAGGCCGAATGCGCTCGGCGACCAGCTGAGTGCGCGCCGCCGAAAACAGAAGCAACTCTGCCATCGGATGCATGTTGGAACGAGTGTCCAGGAGGACCGCCCGGAGCCGTTCGGACAACTCAGTCCCCCCCGGCTCACGAACAAGCAACGGGTCGCGGCCCGCCTCCCGCAAAAACGCCGCCAACCGGCGGGCCTGCGTGCTCTTTCCGCTTCCGTCGATGCCTTCAAAGGTGAGGAGAAGCATAGAGGGCGGCGCCCGAAAGAGCGGCCGCGTCACGGACACGCCGCGACGACCGCCGCAGGACGGACGCTATTTTTGCAAGTTCTTGTGAGAAGCCGTTATACTTTAAAAGCAAACACGCTGGCCGGCGGCCCGCCGCGTGAGCGTGGAGTTGGCGACCGTGTGCTCTCGCGAATGACGTACTGGTCTGGTATGGACACGTTCGATTTTAGCTTCAATGCCTCCGAAGAGTCTGAGTGGGAAGCGTCCCTGGAGGAACTCGTAGACGCCTACGAAGAAGACCCCTCCGCGTATTTCGATTCGGGGGACCTGGAAGAGATTGCGTCCTTTTACTTCGAGGAAGGACGGATGGAGCAGGCCCTTGAGGTCGTCGACCGTCTCATTGAGCTTCACCCTTACACGTCCGATGCCTGGATGCGACGCGGCATCTTGCTGAACAATCTGGACCGCCCGGAGGACGCCCTGGAGGCCTACGAGCAGGCGCTGGACATCAACCCGACTGATACGGAGACGCTGGTAAACCGCGGCATCACGCTGGACGGGCTCGGGCGGGTCGAGGAAGCGCTGGAGGCCTATCACGAGGCCCTCTCCATCAACCCCCTTCACGGAGAAGCGTTGTTCAACCTCGGCGTTACCCTCGAGCGCGACGATCGCCTCGAGGCCGCTGTGGAGGCCTTCGAGAAGTGCACGGACGTGGCGCCTGGGCACCCGGAGGTCTGGTACGAGCTGGGATACTGCTATGATCGCCTCGGGAAAGACGCCAAGAGCGTGTCCGCCTACGATCGTCATCTCGATATTGACCCCTACTCGAAAGATGCGTGGTACAACCGCGGCATTGTCCTGAACCGACAAGGACGCTACGAAGAGGCCGTGGACAGCTACGACATGGCGCTTGCCATTCACGACGAGTTTGCGTCCGCGTACTACAACCGTGGCAATGCACAGGCCAACCAGGGAGACCTGGAAGCGGCCATTGAGAGCTACGAGAAGGTGTTGGCGCTTGAAGGCCCCGATGCCGCCACGTACTACAACCTTGCACTGGCATACGAAGAACAGGGCGATCTGGACGCCGCCCGTACTCACTACGAGAATACCCTGGACCTGGAAGCGAAGTACCCGGAGGCGTGGTATGGCCTGGGCTGCTGCTTCGACGCAGAGGACCGGTGGGAGGAAGCCCTGGAGTGCTTCCGGTATGCTGTGAATCTGAACGCCGAGGTGCCGAAGTTTTGGGCCGGCCGGGCGGACTGTGCCTACAAGGCCGGGCGCTACGATGAGGCGCTGGAGGCGTATCAGCATGCGGTGCGCCTCGACCAGTCGGACCCACATATGTGGGTGGGCTATGCGGAGGCCCTCCTGGAAAAGCGGCAGCCAGAGGAGGCCCTTGACGCATACCACCGCGCGCAGGAGCTCGCCCCTGACCGCGCAAGTACCTACTTCCGGCAGGCCAAGGCGCTTCTGGCCCTTGGCCGAGCCGACGAGAGCATTCGTGCGCTGAAGACAGCGTTCGAGCTCGACCCGGGCAAGAAGGACGAGTTTCGCCAGGCGTACCCCAGCCTTTACAACAACGATGAGGTGCGCCGGCTGTTGGATCTTGACCGGTAGCCCCCCGAGCTTCACGGGGTCGATCCCCGATTCTTTCTCCGGCTTCTGCCTGTCCCCTCGCGTCGCATGCGCCCCTCTCTACTCACGCTTGTCCGCCATGTGCTATACGGGGTGCTCATGGGCGGAGCTGATGTCATTCCCGGCGTGAGCGGGGGCACGATGGCCCTCATCGTTGGCATCTACGAGCGGCTCGTGCGCGCGCTTAGCGCAGCGGTGTCGTTTGGGGCGGCCGTGCTGCGACTGGACCCTGAGGCGGCACGACGGCACTGGACGGCGGTGCCGTGGGGCCTCATTGTGCCGCTCCTCGCGGGCATTGCCCTTGCCATTGCCGTAGGGGCCCAGGTGATCCCGCCCCTCATGCGTGCGTACCCGGCTCCCATGCGGGGGCTGTTCTTCGGGCTCGTGGCTGCCTCGTTGCTCGTTCCAGCCCGCCGCATCGAGCGCGTGACCCCGTTGCGGATCGGAATTGGGTCGCTGTGTGCCGTAGGGGCTTTTCTGTTCACGGGGATGCCGGCTCTCTCTGTTGCAGAGCCCGGCCTTCCCCGCGTGTTTTTCTCGGCGGCGGTGGCCATCTGTGCCATGATTTTGCCCGGCGTTAGCGGTGCGTTTCTGCTGGAGGCTCTTGGCATCTACCGCGCGACCCTGGAGGCCCTCAAAGGGCTTGAGTGGGACTATGTGCTTGTGTTTGGGGCAGGCGCAGTCCTCGGCCTGGCGACATTTGCGAGCTTGCTCGATTGGCTGCTGGCACACCGGCACGATGCTACAATGGCTGCCCTCGTGGGCCTTATCGCCGGGGCGCTCCGCGCGCTGTGGCCATACCTGGGTCCCGGGCGTGCCCTCCATGGGCCCGGACCGGAGGACCCGGTCGCAACGGTCCTGGCGCTGGCCCTGCTGGGCTTTGGGGCTGTGCTCGGGCTTCTGCGATGGAGTGCCTCCCCCGACTCCACATCCCGTGTGACGACACCTGGCTCATGAGCACTGCCCTCGCCCAGCGGCACGTCTGGTCGGTCCTTGTTGTTGTGGGACGCACGACGGGCGTCCTGCTGATTGCTCTCGTGCTTCCTGTGCTCGGCGGCTGTGCTCCTGGGGCACGCACGGCGGGGTCCTCCCCCTCGGTCGATTCCTTGCGGGCGGAGGCGGCCGCCCTGCGCGCCCGGCTCCACCGGCTGCAGGACTCTCTCGACTTCTACGAAGATGTGGAGAGCGGACAGTATGCCCGCGACCGCCGCGTTTTGCGTGACCGATTAAACCGGTTCGCCTTCGACGTCCGTGTGCTCCGGGCTGGTGGGCACACGGTGCGCGTCTTCCCGGTTGATGGGCTGTTCAAGCCAGCCACAGCCACCCTTACGGAGACTGGACGCGAGCGCCTGCGGGCCGTCACTGCCCATCTCTCCTCCGCCTACCCGCACCGAACTGTGCGCGTAGAAGGGCACGCCAGCAACACCCCGCTCAGCGCAGGAATGCAGAAGCGCTTTGCGTCCAACTGGGAGCTCTCGGCGGCCCGCGCCACGGCTGTCGTGCGGCATCTGGCCGCGGCGAGCGTCCTGGCGCCGCACCAGTTTGTGGCGGTGGCCCGCGGAGCCACAGATCCCATCGCCTCCAACGATACGGCGCGCGGGCGTCGCCGCAATCGCCGCGTTCGCATTGCGGTACTCCCCCCATCTCCGCCGTCATCGCGTCCCTTCGAGACCGCCTGGTAGCCTCACACGCTGGACCACTCCCACGCATCTGCTACGTTCACATGATGGCGCGAGTGCTAACGAGGATCGGGATGGCTGCCGGTCTCCTGCTTCTGGGAGGCATCGGCTTGTTTCTGTGGGCCAGCTCTGGGCAGCTGTCGCAGAGCGAACTGGCACGCGTCCGCTCCTACACGCCCGTGTCCAAAACAACGGCTCCGGACTCGCTGACTGTAACGACCTACAATGTCGGCTATCTTTCGGGCATGACGAACAACGCGCCGGTGGAGCGGCCCGACAGCCTCTTCTACGCCAACATGGACCAGGTCGTGCAGCATCTGCGAGAGATGCGCCCCGATCTCGTGGCGGCGCAAGAGATTGACTTTGGCGGAGCGCGAGTGGCGCACGTGCATCAGCTGGATACCCTTGCGAGGCGCCTGGGGTACCCCACGGCTGCGCAAGCGGTGAACTGGGACGAACGCTACCTGCCGTTTCCCTACGGCCGCCCCGCGGTGCATTTCGGGCGCACGCTCTCCGGCCAGGCCCTTCTTAGCCGCTTTCCCATTCGCCGGCACGTACGAACCGTCCTTCCGCGGCCGCCACAGCCATTTTACCGAGACGCATTCTATCTCGATCGTCTGGCGCAGGTGGGGGTCCTGGACCTCGGGGGACACCCTCTTGCGGTCATCAACGTTCACCTGGAGGCCTTTGAGGCGACCACGCGGCAAGAGCAGGCCCGGCGCGTAAACACGCTGTATCGACGTCTCGCCGACGCTGGCATTCCTGCGCTCCTGGTTGGCGACTTCAATAGCACCCTCTCAACAGGGGAGGCGGACTCAACACGGGAGGCGGAGGGCCCGGCCTCTTCGAGAAAAAAGACCGAGGCAGTAGCGGACCGGACGATGCAGCTCCTTTTGAAGAATACCGACCTCCGGCCCGCCCTTGCGTCTAGGACAAGTGCCTCTGGCACTGCCACGTATCCCGCGGACGCGCCGAGTCGGCAGATCGACTACATTTTGTACTCGCCGCAGTTTTTTCGGGTCACCCGTGCAGAGCGCTGGTGTGGCGCCCCCGCCCCGCCCTCCGACCACTGCGCCGTCACGGCCACCCTCCAGCGTGTATCTACAACCGGGGGGAGGCCGTCCTACGAGGCGCTTCCGTCTCTGCTTCTTCCGGGCAGTGAGTGAGCTCGAGTCTTCACGGGGGGCTTCCTGTCCGCCTCCCTTCCGGCCGAGAACCAGACTGCTATGCCGCCTCCAACTCGCGGGCGTCCGCCTCCTCCGACGCGTTCCAGTTTGTCGCCTCCGCGACGTGCTGGCACTGGTGGCAGCGAATGTTTCGATCCTTCACCTGGAAGCAGGGCCGCTCGCAGGCCGGGGCTGGGGTCGAAACGTTGGGCAACTGAAGCTGCGCCGCCGTCACATCGGCCAGGGTCTCGATGAATTTGGGGTGGCTGTTGAGCGCCGGCATCACCTCGTAGTGCTCCGGAATCGGGGCGCCGTCTTCCTCCAGCTCTTCCGGAATTTCGATGGCCAGCTCGTAGCTCGTCTCGATGTGCTCAGTCACGAACGCCACGGGAATAACGAGAACGTCCTCGTCTTCCTCCGCGAGCTCCTCGACCGTTTCGTCCGTAGCGGGCGTGAGCCACTCCGACGGCCCCACCTTGCTCTGGAACGCCGAAGTGAACTCGTGGTCGTGTCCGCGTTGCTCCATCACATGTTTTACCGTGGAGTGGACGAGACAGCAATAGGGGTCGTCCCGGTCCATCATCTCGTTGAGGGGCGTCCCATGTGCGCTGAAGAGAAGGTGAACATCGTCGCGCACCTCCTCCGGGAACCGCTGCAGGCCTTCATCAATGCGCTCGTTTAGTGCCTCAATGTAGGACGGGTACGTTGCGTACTCGAAGACGGAGGTAGTGGGCCAGGCAGGGATTTCGCCCGCCTTTTCCAGTTCGTGCCAGTACACCAGCGAGGCGCCCGTGGTCGTTTTGGAGTACTGCGGGTAGAGGGGGAGAAGCACGACCTTGTCGACTCCATCGTCCTGCATCTGCGCCGCAGCCTGTTCGCTGAACGGCTCCCAGTACCGCATGGCCATGTACGTCTTAAAGGTCGCACCCGTCTGGGCCGCGTACTGTTCGTTGAGGCGATGCTCCAGGTGGTTCGCCTGCTCGCGCGTGAGCGGATTGATGGGAGACCCCCCGTCATCGCTGATCTCGTCGTAGTCCTCCGCGACGGATTTGGAGCGGAAGTACGAAATGATTTTCGAGAACGCTTGCCGAACCCGGCCTCGGGCCTGGAAATACACGACCTGCGAGAAGTCGATAATGGCGGGGTCCATGAACAGGTTGTAGAGGAACGGCTCCACAGCCTCTTCGCTGTCGGGGCCGCCCAGGTTCAAGAGCACCACACCAACCGTGTCTCCTGATTCAACGCCCAGCTTGCGGGAGGGAAAGAATCCTCCCTCGACCAGCCGGGGATCGCTGTTGTAGTCTTCACGGTCGTAGCGGCGCAAAAACTCGTACGGCGTCATCAGATTGCGGCGGTTGCTTTGTGGAACGGAAGACGACAACGTCAATGCTTGGACGAAGAACGGAGGTGGAAGACCCAGGAGGGGCCCCAATTGTTGCAGATGCGTTTCGGTTTCTCCTGCAGTCAGAAGGTGCCTCGCCAGGCTCTTCTTTTTCCCGAAGCCCGTTCGTACCACCAAGTAGACCTGCAGAAATACGTGTATTCAAGAGCCATCCTGAACGACCGACGAGCAGGAAGCGGAGGGAGTCGGGCCCACAGGGGCGTCACAGGGGCCTTTCCGGGCACTCTCGTTGCACCAAGCGGACGCCGCCCGCAGGGGGCGTCTCCGCCCCTCTTCCGAGGAATTCCCTCCAAGGGCACCCGCTACGCACCGCCCCGACTCCGCTTCGCCCCCTAAGAGGACGGCCTCGCTGGCACTCAGAGCACTCCGCTCGGAATGACGACGTGCAACGCTGTTCTGGACCTCCTCAGAATCCGCAACGCAGCGAAACACAAGTCCTTTCGAGCCCCGTGCAGTGATGGGGGAGAATCACGATGATTTCGTGCCCGCGGGAGTCGTGTCGACATTCGGTGTATCGTGTCGTACGTTCAACGCAAAGGCCTTCAACACAGGAGCCTTCAACACAGGAGCCTTCAACACGAGAGCCTTCAACGCAGGGGCGGTGGTGCCGTACACTACATGCGGCGCACCGCCCTTTCCCCTCCCCAACCCATCACAACCGGCCGTTCGCCCATGGGACAAACGCGCATTATGTCGCCGGAGCGAGTTCGGCGTATCCTCCGTCGCTTCGCATACGAAATCATTGAGCGAAACCGAGGGGCAGAATCCGTAGAGCTTTTTGGGATTCGAGAAAGCGGGGGGCCGCTGGCCCGCGCCATTGCCAAAGAAATGGAAGCCGTGGCACAGATCTCGGTGCCGGTTTACGATTTGGATGTGACTCCCTTCCGGGATGACCGTCCAGATCGGTCGCCCCCCGACGCCCCTCCGCACCAGCTGGACGTCACAGATCGCGACGTTATCCTGATTGACGATGTGGTGTGCACGGGGCGCACGGCACGCGCTGCCCTGGATGCGGTGGTGCAGTACGGGCGGCCGCGGAGTATCCAGCTGGTGGTGCTGGTGGATCGGGACCACCGCGTGTACCCCATCCAGCCGGACTGCACTGGACAGCGCCTGCAAACAAAAACAGACGAGCGTGTTGTCGTGCAGGGGGAGGAGTCCTTCTCCGTATACGTTCGCCGCGGAGGTGCGACGAGCACAGCGGCTCAGTCAAAAGCGGCCGCCGAGTCCTGAGAGGGAGGCGACGGAGACGGCACCTGGGCCGAGTCGGGGGTCGCATACAAGCGAACCTGCTCCCCGGCGCGGAGCAGGGTCTGCGGGGCCTGGTCCTGGCGAGACACATACATGCGCGTCTCCGCTGAATCCTGGGCGGCTTGCATCTCCGGGGCGGTCGAGGGGCGCGACTCCACCACCAGGGAGCGGAGCTCATGGCGCAGGAGGCGGCGGCGGGCCGAGTCGACAGAACGCCCTACCACATTGGGGACGCGCACCGAATCGGTGCCCAGTCCCGTACTGTACCAGAGCCGGACGGTGCCGCCCTGCTTCAGAGAGTCGCCGGGTGCGGGAGCTTGTCGCGTGATGGTGTTGGGATAGCGGGCCGGGACGGAATCCGGGCGAACTGCGCCAACCGAGAGGCCAAGCGCCCGTGCCCGAATCTTTGCTTCCCGAATCGAGATGCCATTGAGGTCGGGGACGCTGACGACGGGAGCGGTTCCTGCGTTCACGGTCAAGTAGACACGTCGTCCCGGCTTCACCCCGGTCTGCGGAAGGGGGTTTTGGTCCACCACCATCCCTTGCTCTACATTTGGGTTGTACTGGCCGGTTTCGCGCAGCACCTGCAGCCCCCGTTCCGCCACAATGCTTTCTGCACGCGCGTACGGAAGGCGTTCGACATTCGGGACGCGGACAGATACCCCGTGACGCGTGTACGACGGCATCACAAAAGCATCCAGGAGCAGGTATGCACAGACGCCGACCAAGAGCAGCCCCCCGAGTCCTCCCCAAAAATATGCGTTTCGAAAGAGGCGACGGAGCCAGCGAGCAGATTCCTGCACGGACGAGCGGAAAGCCATCTGGATGAAGAGGAGGGCAACAGAGTGAGCAGTCGGGGGGGAAGCGTGACATGCAGATTTTCGATACACAGAATGCCTCATTCGGTTTCCGTTCCACGTGCAGGGGGGGACATGGGTCTCCACATGCACTGAATACAGGGTCCATGCTATCTTGATAGAAGGGAGAGGAACAGCTCAGCGCACGTGATGTCTAACGTGGTCCCTTGATGAGAAACGGTCGGCAGACGACGCGCCGGTCAAAATCAGAAAGGGCGTCCGAAACGCTTTAACATTGATTCATGCAACGAGGCGAAACCAACTCCTCTGCGCTGGGTCTAATGCGGACGGAAGAATGAGGAAGGCGGGCGACAAGCAGCGCCTTCCGAAGAAGAAAGCGCCTTTGTATTGAAGTACAGTGAAGAAGAAAGAAGGTGCTTGACAACGGAGAAAATACGCCGTAACATGTAAGTCCGCGCACAGCCGAAATGTGGCGCGCGGAACTGTTCTTTGACGAAATTGGAAGCATAGCGAGTCCTTGTCGATTCCAACTCACCGTATGGTGAGAGATGGATGCGATCGAGCTAGATCCAACCTTTCCTACTACGGAGAGTTTGATCCTAGCTCAGGACGAACGCTGGCGGCAGGCTTAACACATGCAAGTCGCACGAGAACGCCCTGGCTTTGCCAGGGCAAGTACAGTGGCGAACGGGTGCGTAACGCGTAGATAACCTGCCCACAGGCGCGGGACAACCACGGGAAACCGTGGCTAATACCGCACGTCGTCTGGAGCCCGCATGGGCACCAGATGAAACCCTGCGAAGGGGCCTTTGGATGGGTCTGCGTCGGATTAGCTTGTTGGTGAGGTAACGGCTCACCAAGGTAACGATCCGTAGCTGGTCTGAGAGGACGATCAGTCACACTGGGACTGAGACACGGCCCAGACTCCTACGGGAGGCAGCAGTGGGGAATCTTGCACAATGGGGGCAACCCTGATGCAGCCATGCCGCGTGGAGGAAGACACCCCTATGGGGCGTAAACTCCTTTTCTGAGAGAAGAAACCTCTGTAGGTTCAGAGTGTGACGGTATCTCAGGAATAAGCACCGGCTAACTCCGTGCCAGCAGCCGCGGTAATACGGAGGGTGCAAGCGTTGTCCGGAATCACTGGGCGTAAAGGGTGCGCAGGCGGGGCAGCAAGTCGGAGGTGAAAGCCCATGGCTCAACCATGGAAGTGCCTTCGAAACTGTTGCTCTTGAGTCCCGGAGAGGCTGTCGGAATTCGTGGTGTAGCGGTGAAATGCGTAGATATCACGAGGAACACCAGAGGCGAAAGCGGACAGCTGGACGGGTACTGACGCTCAGGCACGAAAGCGTGGGGAGCAAACAGGATTAGATACCCTGGTAGTCCACGCCGTAAACGATGAATGCTCGCCGTTGCCTCGTTAGGGGGCAGTGGCTAAGCTAACGCGTTAAGCATTCCGCCTGGGGAGTACGATCGCAAGGTTGAAACTCAAAGGAATTGACGGGG
>CAJXLV010000002.1 GCA_913056185.1 uncultured Bacteroidota bacterium | reverse complement strand
TTGCAGTACATCGTCTGCGCCTGTCCCTTCGACAGCCAGTAGCCCTGCCGGTCGACGAAGCGCCAGTGCCACTTCGCTATGGTGGACCACAGATCTCCCGCCCGCCGAGCGAGGCGGTCGAGTTGATCGGTTCTGCCTAATTTGAGTTTGCGGGTCAGATACATGCGCAAATACAAAAACCCTCGCGGCTCTCGGCAGGTGGAACTGGGCTCATAGTAGGCCCGGCTGCCGATTGCTCACGAGGGCAATCAACACAATCGCACTATGATTTCGGAGTTTTACGTCCGCATTTATAGTCACAGGCAAACGCCGGAAGTGTTCCCGGCTCACTCCGTTCACCGGACGAGAAGAGTCCGTGTATGTCCCGGCAAATGAGCGGAGCGAATTCACGCGAGTAAATGAGCGGAGCGAATTCACGTAAGTAAAAGCGCGGGACCGTTACTGCGCTGCGAAGCGAGTGCTTGTAGAGTGCTCTTCTCGTGCTCTACTCAATACCGTAAAAGCACTGACACATCAATGGCTCATCGGCCGCCGCAGTCCCCAAACGGGCGCCACGTCGCTGAGCGGGCCGGACCCTCGCTTCGTACGCTGCCGTAGGGCTTATCGTGCTCGTATTCTTTGCCCCCCACCCTGCCCCCGGCGGCATGCGTGCCAGCTACTGCGACGGATACTACGTTCCTCTTCCGGAGGACCATCCCTTTCCGATGGCGAAGTTTCCGGCCCTGCACCGGCTGCTCTGCGAGGAGGGCCTGCTTCGTGCAGACGATGTGGTCTCCCCGCGCCAGGCCGACTGGGCCGCGCTGCGCCGCGTCCATACGCCCGATTACCTCTCTGCCCTCGCGGAAGGGGCGCTCTCCGACCACGCCGAGCGACGCATGGGCCTGCCGTGGTCCAAGCGGCTTGTGTACCGCTCCCGTCTGGCCGTGCAGGGCACCATCAACGCTGCCTTCATGGCCCTCACCGATGGCCTCGCGGGCAACCTGGCGGGCGGCACGCACCATGCCTTTCCGGGGCACGGGGAAGGGTTTTGCGTGCTCAATGATGTGGCCGTGGCCATCCGGGTCCTCCAAACTGCCTGCTGGGCCCGCCGCGTGCTCATCATTGACCTGGACGTGCACCAGGGAAACGGCAATGCGGCCTTCTTTGCGGACGATGCGTCCGTGTTCACGTTCTCGATGCACGGCGCAAAAAACTACCCTTTCAAGAAGCCCCCGTCGTCACACGACGTGCCCCTGGAGGATGGAACGGGGGACCGGGCTTATCTGCGCGCGCTGAAGGCGCACCTTCCTCATGCGCTGGAGGCCGCACGGCCCGACCTTGTGTTCTATCTCGGTGGCATTGACGTGGCGACGGACGACCGGTTTGGGCGCATCTCGCTGACGCGGGACGGGCTTCATGCCCGCGACCGATATGTGCTGCGACAGCTTCGCGACCGCGACCTCCCGGTCGTGCTTCTGCTCTCGGGCGGCTACGCCGCAACGCCCCAAAAGACGGCGGACCTCCACGCGGTGATGTACCGGGAGGCCGCCCGAGTCTTTGGGACGGCTGCGGCCGCGCGCTGCGATTAGGGCGTTCGCGCCCGCCGTCCCTTCACTCCCCGTGGCCGCCCGCTCAAATCTGCGTCGACCGTTACCCCGGCAAGCCCGCCCCGGCGAAACAGCGCAGCCACGGCGTCGGCGTACTCTGCGTGCGCCTCGCACACCACTGCCCCGCCCGGTCGGCACAGGGCTTTCCCCCAGCGGAGCAGCGGCCGGTAGTAGCACAAGGGGTCTTCCCCCGCAAAAAGCGACAGGGCGGGGTCGTACTCCCGCACCGTGGAGGGCAGGGTGTCGGCTTCGGCGTCGGGGATGTACGGAGGGTTGGACACGAGAAGATCCAGCGCCCCTGGCAGAGCCGCCGGAATGCCCTCGGCCTGAAGGTCGGCCTCCAAAAGTTGGACCTCGAGCCCGAGGGATTCGCGGTTTGTGCGGGCGAGGGCGAGGGCGTCGGGGCTTACGTCACAGGCGTAGACGCGAGCATCGGGGCGCTCGTGCTTGAGCGCGAGAGCGATGCATCCGCTGCCCGTCCCCACGTCGAGAATGCGGGGCGCGTCGACGTCACTGAGTGCATCCAGCGCCTGCGCCACCACCGTCTCCGTTTCGGGACGAGGCACGAGCGCAGCCGGCGACACCTGAATGCGGAGCCCGTAGAACGAGGTGTGCCCCAGGACGTGCTGCAACGGTTCGCCCTGTGCGTGCCGCTCGACCAGAGCCTCGTACTGCTGCACTGCCGCGGGGGGTACGGGCCGATTGGGACGGGCGTACAGCGCGGCGCGGGAGGCCTCCAGCACCTCGGCCAGAATCCATTCCGCCGTACGCCGGGCAGGGGCACAGTCGGCAGCTTCCAGGCGCTCAGCCGCGTTCTCGAGCATGGCGAGAACCGGGGGGACGCTCGCAGCGGGGGCCTCTTCTTCGGACGAGGACTGGGGGGGCATAGGGCGGCAATCGACTGGACGCAGGAACACAAAACAGCACGATACAGAACAGCCCGATGGGCACCACATCGCTACCAACGCACCCGAAAGGCATCAAACTCGCCGGTCGCATCGGCCCACTTGGCCTCCACCGCCTGCACCTGTGCCAGGCGCGGCCCGTCCTGCACGGCGTCTGCGAGCGATTCGAGGGCCTTGCGCGTGCCCTCCGCCTCCATCCGCACCGACCCGTCACGCTCGTTGCGCACCCAGCCCGTCACGTCGAGGCGCCGGGCCTGCGTCTGCGTGAAGTTGCGGAAGCCAACGCCCTGCACGCGGCCCGTAATGCGGGCAGACAGGCGACCCTGCGGTTCCGTTTCCATGTGCGTTTCTGGGAGCTGTGCGTGCGGATGCGAGCGGCGGTGCACAAACGGCGGTGCACAAACGGCGGTGCACGAGCGGTGGTACACGAGCGGTGGTACACGAACGGCAGCGCCCGGGATGGTTTCCGCGGCGCTACAGAAGCCCCCGACGCGTCGTCCACGCCCGAAAGCCATCCACAAGCTGCTCAAAAGAATCGAGCACAAAAAGCTCGTCCTGGAGATTGTACACCTCGTAGTCGTCCTTCTCCACGATGTGATCGGGATCAAAGGCGTGCAGGGTCACGTCGTCGGAGAGGGCGTGCGTCACCTCCTCGTTCGAGGACACAATGCCGGCGCCGAAGATGCGCTTCTCTCCCTGTTCGCGGATCAGCCCAAACTCCACCGTAAACCAGTGGAACCGCTCCAGCCGCGGCCGGTCGGCGCCCTCGGCAGTGAGCGCAGCCTGCCCAAACAGCTGGTAAAAGTCCGCAAAGTCCGGCTGCGTGAGCATCGGCATGTGCCCGAACATGTCGTGGAAACAATCCGGGGCGGGCGTGTAATCCAACTCGTCGCGACCGCGAACGTAGTTGGTCGACGGGAATTTCCGCTCCGACAGCAGCGTAAAGAAGTCCTTTTCGTGGATGAGGCCCGGCACGTTGGCCACCGTCCAGCCGGTCTGCTCGTCGAGCCGCCGGCTGAGGTTGGAGAGATCAGGAATCCGCCCGGGCTCAATCTGGAGCGTCTCTTGTCCTGCCATGTACGCGTTGCAGGCGCGGCCCGGAAGCTGCTCCATCTGTCGCTCCACAAGGAGGCGCCAGGTTTCGTGGTCGGACGCCGGGTAGTCCGGATAGTCGATGTCGTCTCCAGTCGGCGGATCCGCGTCCAGCTCTTGCGGGATGGTGCGAGGATCTACGTCCTCGTGTTCGTCCCGTGCTTTTTCAAAGGCGGACCGCTCGGCTTCAGGACGAGGAGAGTCAGAGTCGTTGGGAGTCATGGGGATGCCTCCGGAGAAGATGAAACGGATGGGAGGAATGAATCTTTCTTTTGGAAGCGCTTACAGAACGGGCGTGAACGCATGTTGGGGGCCGAGCCGCGGCTCCTACGTGGGGGCCGCCCGCTACAGGAACGATTCGCTACAGGAACGGCCCGCGGTGGGTGCGGATGGCCCAGGCAACCGCCACGTATCCCAGGAACGCCGCCACGCTGAGGGTGAGGCCCGCATGGGTGACGCGGGCTCCCTCCCCGATCACGGCCTCGGCCATTACCATGATGCCCAGGAAGACCACGGCGAGGCCGCAGGCCCCAGCAACGACAAGCGTCCAGCTTTGGAAGGCGCGGCCGTCGAACATGATGCGGGCAAAAGGCAAGGAGGGGGCGGCCGTGATTCGGGCGGTGCCGCTGGGCGCTGTAGAGCGCCGCCATGCCACTTCGAGGCGTGCCGCTACGAGGCGTGCGGGGGCACATTTTCGGGGTCCCACTTGATGTTGCAGCCCATGGACGGATGTTGCTCCATGGTGACCGTGCCCGTCTCCAATAGCTCATCGAGCGCGTGTGTCAGGTCACCGCCGTGCGCCTCGTTCCCCTTCGGACGGGTCTCATCAAAGCGGCCCCGGTAGACCAGTGCGCGGTCTGCATCGAAGAGGTAAATGTCGGGCGTGCAGGCGGCCCGGTAGGCCGTAGCCACCTCTTGCGACGCGTCGTAGAGGTACGGGAACGGGTAGTCCTTTTCGTGCGCCCGCTCGGCCATGCGCTCAAACGAGTCGTCCGGGTAGCGCTCCGTATCGTTTGCATTAATGCCGATGAACTGCACGCCCCGTGACTGATATGTACGCGCCACGTCAAGAAGCGCCGCTTCAATGTGCTTCACGTACGGGCAGTGATTGCACATGAAGACGATCACGAGCGCCTCCGCGTCATCGTAATCGGCGAGCGCGCGGTGTTCTTCGCCGCGCTCATCCGCCTCAGGGTTGGCGGCGGGCAGGGAAAAGTCGGGGGCGGTGTGCCCCAACTCCAGCATTGTCGACTCGGTAACGGCCATGAGATGCCAGGGGCTTGCGATGGAGACAACTTCAAGGGGCGGTACCAAAAGGGGCGGTACCAAGGGGGGCAAGTACCGGAGACTGCAAACGACGACGTACGTGGAGAGGTTCGTCCGCAACGCAACAATGCCGACAGGCACATCGGAAAAGCCCCACCGGAGAGGGCGCACCGTCGCGGTGCGGGACAGTCGGTGCCGTGCCGCCTTCACTCAATACTGTAAAGGTCATGGTCCGTGATGTACGCATGCACGTCCGCCGGCACCAGGTAGCGAATGGAACGCCCTGCCCGGCGGCGTGCGCGCACTTCGGTGGCCGAGACCTCCATGACGGGCGCCGCCACGTAGCGGACCTGGTTTGCAAAGCGCGGCGCGGCCACGGCCTCCAGGCTTCCCGGGCGCTTGTACACAATGAGCGTCACTCGCGCAGCAATTTCATCGGGCCGGTGCCACGCCCCAAAATGGTTGAGGCTATCGCTACCAATGATGAGGCCGAACTCCGTCTCCGGATGCTGCTCCTGCAAGATGCGCAAGGTCTCCACCGTATACGAAACGCCCTCTCGCTGCACCTCCAGGTCGCACACACGAAAGGCGGGATTGGACGCCACAGCCCGGCGCGTCATCGCGACGCGATGCTCCACGGAGGCCAGTTCGCCGTTGGGTTTGTGAGGCGGCGTTGCGTTCGGAATCCACCAGACCTCTGAGAGGTCGAACTGGTCGCGCACCACCTCCGCGACAATGAGGTGGGCAATGTGGGGCGGATTGAAGGAGCCCCCGAAGAGTCCAATGTCCATGATAGCTCGGGCCGGCGTGGCCCCCTCCGCTTAATTGGAACCGCGGGACGGATTTTCCTGGGCCAGCGATTGCTGCCGGTCGCGGTCCTGTACAGCATCGAGTTTTTGCTGCGCTTCGCTGTAGAGCTCTTCGGCCCGGGGCAGCAGGTCGCTTTCCGGGAAGAGCTGCGTGAGCCGATTGTAATTCTCGATTGCCTTTTGGTACCGCTCAGCCTGCTTTTTCTGGATGCTTCGGTCTGCGTACCGAACGTAGGCCCGCACCGCGCCAAACAAGGCATCGTCCGCCCAGGGGGTATCGGGATATTGATTAAACGCGTCTTCGTACACCGTCGTGGCGGCCTTCCACATGTCGCGCTGTTCGTAGAGCTCACCGGCGGCGTATTTCTTGTGGGCGAGCTTGGCGCGAAGTTCGTCCACCTTCTCCTTCGCCTCCGGCACCCGCTCGTGGTTGGGGTACCGGTCGATGAAGAGGCGGAAGAGAGAGATGGCTTCGCGGGAGTCCGACTGGCCGAGCCGGTACATGGGAGAGCGCAGGTAGTACGAGTTGGCCCGCTCAAACTCGGCCCGGGGCAACAGTTCGTGGCGACGGTACAGCTGCGTGAACCGCTTGAACTCGTTGGCGGCCACCAGGTGCTTGTTGAGGCGACGCTGCGCCATGGCGAGCTTGAACCGAGCCTGGGGCGCCCACTCGTTGCCCCGCCCGTACTCAAAGACCGCACGGAAAAGCTGGATGGCCTGCTGGTAGTCCTCATCCTCCATCTCAGCGACACCCTTCTGGTAGGCATCCTGCGGGCCGCTGTAGCTCAGGCGACCGCTCCCCGAGCACCCTGCGAGGACGCCGGACAGGGCGAGGACGAGAGCAAGTACGAAGGCGAAGGGACGCATAGAAAGGGACCGAAACCGAGACACAGCCAGTGGGGAAAGACGCCCAGGGTGCTGCCCAGCGCGTACGACGTAGGAGCAGAGGCGGATGGGAACCAGCGCGGAGCCGAAACGGCAGGAGAAACGAGTCTGTTCCTCCGAGTGGCTTTAAGCAACGATGGAGTGTGCCCCCTGGCGCGTTCCCTCCGCTCTCTCACCGCAGGCGTTCGACCTGTTGGTCGCGGTAGCGATGCACGAACAACAACTGGTTCGCGTTTTGTCCTTTGAACCCGATGCGCATGCCCACCCCCTCGTAGGGAGGCGCCGTGCGGAGGGCGCGGGACGTCACCTGAGCAGAGCCGCCGGCGGTACGGAGTAGAAAGCGGGCGACATCGTACCCGGTGTAGGCCAGGCGCCGCCCGTCCGGAGAAAGCTCATCGGGCGGGCTGCCGGTCAACAGCCGGTACCGGCGCACGAACCGGCGGGAGGCAGGGCGCCGCATGGGCACGTGGAAGCCATTGGTGTATGTTGCCGTCACCGCACTTGCGGCCTCCATGAACGGCAGGTCGTGCCATTCCGCGTTGCCGAGCACGCGCGCGCTCGGCACCACCTGCCGAAGCCCCGTGAGGGCGCCCTGAATTTTGCCCGCCGCCCCGCGGCCCGACACTGGCAGGTACAACGCTTCAGCCCGCGAAAGCAAAGAATCGGTCAGTGTGGAATCCTCCTCGATGAGGGTGGGCAGCCGCGACCAGTCGCGTGCCCCGCGAAGGGGGAGCGAAAGGGGCACCTCCAGGCCGTATTGCCGCGCCGCCTCTCGGAAGCCCCGTGCCATCTGGGTACTGAGACGGCTGCCGCGCTCGAAGACCACCCCCACGCGGTCCAGCAACAGGCCCTGCGCCGCCACGCGTGCCATGATGCGCCCTCGGTCGGGAATCGTGGGATTGGCCTGGAAGACGTGGGTGCGCCCCTTTGAGACACTGGGGTCCGTGGCGATGGGCGCAAGGAGGGGCACGCCCGCCGCCTCGGCCCGGCGCCCCGCCGGCTCGGCCGCAGCGCTCCGGATCGGCCCCACAACCACGTCCACCCCGTCGAGGCGCACGAGGGAGTCCACGGCCGCCGCGGCGCTTTGGGGCGTGGCGCCGGTCGCCCGGAAATACATCTTGGCAACCCAGGACGGACGGCGCGTCTTTTCGGTCACGATCCGGAGCGAATCGACGCGGACCGTATCGGTGGGGGTGGCGACGGTGGTGGAGCCGTCGGTGTCCGCGAGGCTGTCGCTGTGTACCGCGGCCGTATCGTAGACGCGGAAGGTGTCCGCGGGCGCAAGGCCGCGGGGCGGGATGTAGCGCCGACGCAGGCCGTTGTGGCCGTCTACCGCAAGACGGAGCCCGTTGAACAGCGCCTGTGACAGCGGTGCCTGGGCGCCGCCCATGGGAAGCGTGACGCCAACCCGGAGGGTGTCCTGGGCCTGTGCGGCAGCGTCCTGCTGTAGCCGCGCCTGCTCCAATAGGGCCTCTGCCTGTGCGCGGTAGCTGGTCTCGGGGTACTCTGCCAGGAGCACAGAGAGACGATCGATGGCCTCTGCGGGCCGCTGCAGCTGGAGCAGCGCCTTTCCGCTCATCATCAGCGCAGCCGTGGTCTTGCGGTGGAGTGGGTATTCGGCGGCAAGGCGAAAGCGCTCCGCAGCGGCCTCGTAGCGCCCGTCCTCAAACGCCGCTACGCCCTCGTCGAACAGCAACTCTGCATTGGGGCGCTCGGGGATGGCCGTCGGCTGCTGGGCATGCCCGGGAAGTGCCCCCGCCCCCACCAGCAGGGCCGCGGCGACAACGAGACTCCAGGCCAGGGGACGTTGGGGCACCATGGAGACAGCGGTGGATGCAGTGCGGAAGAGCGTGGAAGCGAGCGACTGCTACTCCCACTCGATGGTGGCGGGCGGCTTGGAGCTCACGTCGTACACCGTGCGGTTAATGCCCGGCACCTCGTTGACGATGCGGTTGGAGACGCGGCCCAAGAATGCGTGCGGGAGGTGGGCCCAATCGGCCGTCATGCCGTCGACGCTCGTCACGGCGCGGAGGGCACACACGTTTTCGTAGGTGCGCTCGTCGCCCATCACGCCCACGGTCTGTACGGGCAGCAACACGGCAAAGGCCTGCCACACCTCGTCGTAGAGATCGTTTGCGTGCAGCTCGTCGATAAAGATGGCGTCGGCCTCGCGGAGCAGGGCCAATCGCTCGGGCGTAACCGCATCGAGGATGCGGATGGAGAGGCCCGGGCCGGGAAACGGGTGGCGGTCCACGATGGGGGCCGGCACGTCGAGCAGGCGGCCAATCTCGCGCACCTCGTCCTTAAACAGCTCCCGGAACGGCTCGATGAGCTCGAAGTCCAGCTCCTCGGGCAGCCCACCCACGTTGTGATGCGTCTTGATGGTGGCCGAGGGGCCCTTGAACGAGACGCTCTCAATGAGGTCGGGGTAGAGGGTGCCCTGTGCGAGGAACGTGGGGCGGTGCCCCAAGTCGGCAGCGATCTCCTGGGTCTGCTCCTCGAACACCTCGATGAACGTATTGCCCACAATCGTGCGCTTCTTTTCCGGGTCCGTCACCCCGTCGAGGCGCGCCAGGAAGCGGTCCGTGGCGTCGGTGGTGCGCAGGTCCATGTCGAAGTGCCCGCGGAACGTGTCCGGCACCTGGGCCCACTCGCCCTTCCGGAGCAGGCCGTTGTTTACGAAGATGCAGTGCAGTTGGTCGCCGAGGGCGCGCTGCAGCAGGGCCGCGGCCACCGAAGAGTCCACGCCGCCGGAGAGGCCGAGGATGACGTGGCGGTCGCCCACACGCTCCCGAATGGTGTGCACCTGCTCCTCCACGAACGAGGCGGGGGTCCAGTCGCCGCTGCACCCGCAGATCTCGTACGCGAAATTTTCCAGGATTTGATGCCCAAAATCCGTGTGCACCACCTCCGGGTGAAACTGCACGCCGTAGTAGGGCCCGTCGGTGTCGCGCACGGCGGCCACCGGGGCGTTGTCCGTGTGCGCGATAACCTCGTACCCGTCGGGAAGGGCCGTGAGGTGGTCGCTGTGGCTCATCCAGACCGTCGAGCCGCTGGGCACGTCCGCGAAGAGCTGCGACCTCTTGCCGCCGTTGGGCTGCACATCAATCTGCGCCCGCCCAAACTCGCGCCGCTGCGCCCGTTCCACCTCGCCCCCAAACTGGTGCGCCATGGCCTGCAGCCCGTAGCAGATGCCCAGCACCGGCACCGGCGTGCCGTCGGGGCGGTGGAGCTCAAAGAGCGCCGGGTCGAGCGCCGGCCCTTCGTCGTCGTAGACCGAGCAGGGCCCGCCCGAGAGGATGACGCCGTGGGGATCGAGGGCCGCGACTTCCGCCGTGTCCACCGTGCACGGATGGATTTCGGAGTACACCCCGGTCTCGCGCACCCGCCGCGCAATGAGTTGGGTGTACTGGGACCCAAAGTCCAGAATAACGATCTTTTCGTGCATCTTGGCCTGTGTTGTATTGCGCGTTTCGCACTGCATGTGAACTGGTTCCGGCGAGCCCGTACGCAATACGCACCATGCGATGGGCGCTACGCGATGGGCGCTACGCGATAGGCGCTACGCGATGGGCGCTACGCGATAGGCGCCAGGCAATACGCTGCACTTGGAGCTCTCAGCCGCGGTTCCGGCCCGCCGTTACGTCACCTCCGCGTAGGCGTCGGCCTTCATCAGGTCCTCGATCTCGTCGGGGGTCTCAATTTCGATTTCAATCATCCATCCGTCGCCGTACGGATCATCGTTGACGACCTCTGGAGACAGCTCGAGCTCGTCGTTGAAGGCGGTGATGGTGCCGCTGACGGGCATGTACAGCTCCGACACCGTTTTTACGGCCTCCACGGTGCCAAAAATGTCGTCCTTGCCGAGCTCAGTGCCTTCGGGCTCCAGCTCCACGAACACGATGTCGCCAAGCTCGCTCTGCGCAAAATCGGTGATGCCCACGGTAGCGGTGCCGTTCTCAACACGGAGCCACTCGTGGTCTTCGGTGTAATACAGATCGTCGGGCGTATCCATTCGTTGGGGGATGGGGTGGTTGGAAAAGTGTGCATGCGTGAAGGTACGAGACGGCCCGGCGAATCAAAAGGGCGGGCGTGCAGGGCACTACAACCGTGCCGCCTCCTCCTTTTCTCGGAGGGCGGTCACGACGGGGGGCGGCACGAATTTTGATACGTCGCCGTCCCACCGGTGCGCGTCCCGCACCATCGACGAACTGATGAGGGCGTACTCCTCGGACGTCATGAAGAAGACCGTTTCCAGTTCTGGGGCGAGTTTGCGGTTTGCGAAGGCCATTCGGAACTCAGCATCGAAGTCACTCACTTGTCGCAGGCCGCGCACCAGCGCTCCCGCCCCCACGTGCTGTGCACGATCCACAATGAGCCCTTCGTGTGCCGCAACTTGCACCCGTTCCAGGTCTTGGGTACACCGGCGTACCAGGCTGGTCCGCTCCTGTGTCGAGAAGAGGGTTTCTTTTTCCACATTGACGCCCACCGTCACCTCCACGCGCCTAAAGATACGGAGGGCTCGCTCCAGCACATCCCGGTGGCCGAAGGTGAAGGGGTCAAACGTGCCGGGGTACAGGGCAAAATCGTTCATGGGGCGGGGCGGCTGAGACCGAGGGAGGCAGGGCGCATCACGCGTCCTCCGTGGTGGAGAGCGACGCGTCCTCTCCCGGCTGTTCATCGGGCGGCAGCGGCGGCCGGAACAAGCTCACAATGGTGCGCCCGTAGGGACGGCTTGTCATGAGGCGTGGGTGTTCGTCGAACCAGTCGTGGGAGCTATGCTCCAGCGTGAAGACCCCGTCGGTGTGGAGGTGGGGGACGGCCAGGTCGGGCATTTCCTGCATGGCCTCCAGCTTGTAGGGCGGATCGGCCAGGATGAGGTCGAGCGCGGGGCCGCTGTAGGCCCGGAGGTACTCCACCGCATCTCCACGGATGAAGATGCACTTGTCGTCCACCCCGAGCCGCTCCGCGTTTTCGCGCGCATGATCGAGTACGGCGCGATCCTGCTCCACGAAGGTAGCAAGGATGGCCCCGCGACTGACCGCCTCGAGCCCGAGGGCCCCAGTGCCGGCAAAGAGGTCAAGCACCTCGGCGTCTTGGAGATAGATGCGGGCATCGATCAGCCCGAAGAGGGCTTCGCGGGTGCGGGCCGTGGAGGGGCGCGTCTGGTGGCCCGAGGGCGTCTTGAGGCGATGGCCGCCAAACCGGCCGGCGATGAGTTTCATGGGACGGGGGAAGGCAAACTCGCACGTGAAGGATGTCGGCACACGCTGGGGGGAGGGCCCCATTGTGTATCGTACATTGTAGGCCGCAGGCCTCAAAGAGATCCTTTCGCCCCAGATGGGCGCCCGCATCGGATGGCGTGCGGGACGGCATCCGGGCCCGATGCTGGAGATACACCTACGACGCGTCCCCACGGCTGCAGGCCGCCACCGCCCCTCCAATGCAGGGCACGTACAAACGAGCGAGGTCTTCGGTAGAGATGTCCAGCGCACACTGCAGACGCGTGCAGGGGTCCAGCAGTACCGGCGTACGCCGCAGAACCTCGGCCAGGGGACCGTCCAGGGCCGTATCGGCTTTGGGGCCGTACACATAAACGGCTCCGACCTCTCTCAGCGGTACGTCCACTCGATTCAGGAAGCCCACAGCGAAGTAGGCGCGGTTTTCGGGGGCCCGGCCCTCTTCCACAGCATGGGCGTGGTGCCACTGCCCCTGGTGGGTCAGGGTATACTCGGTGTGGGTGGGGTAGTGGCCGATGGCAAGCTGGAACGGGGGCGAAGCGTCGGCCCCAACCTCCTCCGGCATGGACAACTCCGGCATGGACAAAACGTGTGCCGCCGCCTCCGGGCTACTGACGTAGGTGCACCGGGGCAGTGAGAGTGCACTCTCCATCGCCCCAATCCGCCCCGCCACCGAGGACGGCGCGGCCAGCACGTGCACCCATTCAATTGCATCTCCCTCGACCTCCGCGGTGCGAATGGTGCGGGAGACCGTGTGCAGGGCATCGGAGGACCGCGTGTCCGTAACGAGAGCCGCCTGGTACGAGAGACGACGACGGCGCTCGGCCTGGGGGAGTCCCGCCGGCAAGGGCACAAAGAAGCTGTATGCCTCCATGGGGCCGATCACCCAGGCCATTTCCGTCGCCCCCGCGCCCGCCCCCATGCTCTCCACAAGGGTCTCCAACCGGGCCAGTGCCGCAGAGCCCCCCTGCTCGTCCCACAAAGCGCGTCCGAGGTCAACCTCCGCCGAGCGCTGGTCCAGATGCAGAACGATCATCCCCGACTCACTGCGCACCACCTCGGCGTATCGCACCGTAGCGCCTTGAATATGAACTGCGACCGCAGTCGCCTCCGTCATGGCCGTCGCGGAAGGTCATCAGGGAGAAGAAAGAGCGGGACACGCACCGGCCCCTACCGCTACTCCCAGCTGGCGGCGTTGGCCTGGGTCGGGTCGCCCGTCAATGTCCCGATTTTGTCGTCCGTGTCCGGATCCTCGAGGAGGTAGGTCTCCACCCGGCCGGTATCGCTCACCGTGTACGAAAACGCCGTGCCGGTGCGGGGGGAGTAAAACAGCGAGTCGAGCTCCAGCTGTGTGCCAAACACACTGTCTTGCCGCGCCGACAGGGTCGAGTCGTTGCGAATGTGCTGCAGCAGCAGGCCCAGCGAATCCGGGTACGCAGCACTGTCCCGCTCGTAGTCCACGAGCGCTGTGCGGATGTTGGCCATGCGCGCACGGGTGGCTTCAGTAATGGCCTCCTGCCGCTCAATGCGCTCGTACGGTTCGGTAATGGACTGGTACAACACGTACGCCAGCCCGGCAATAATCAGGGCCAAGACGACCTGAATGACAGTTTGGATCGTTCCGCTGCTCGAAGCCATGTGAGCCGTTCATTCGTGATGACGAGGAAGTGAGCGGGAAGAATGCCCAGTGGACGCCACAGGTTACAACCGCAGGTTACAAGCTGAGGGTCATGGGCATCTGTGTACTCGTTCGCTCGAAAATAGGGGGCTTCTCTGCGAAATGCAATTGTTCGTGCAGGGCGGGCCCTCCCCACAAAACAAACGAGTTCTGGCTGAACGTCGCCTGGGGCTTCCGCTTTCCGATTCAGGCCGTACTGAACGACGTGTTGGTGTGATGACGCGTTGGTGTGCGGGCCAGAAGCGTCCCCCCGCTTTCACGCGCCTCTTGCGCCTTTTACGCCTCTTGCGCCTTTTGCGCCTCTTGCGGCGTACGTCCCCGGAAGTGTGCGATGGAGAGGACAAAAACAAAATCCGCCTCCCCGTGTTGAAAAGGCCAATCAATGCCCTCCTGCCATTCCGTTCCGCGGTGCCTGTGACCAACCTTCTCATCAATATCGACCATGTGGCGACCCTCCGCAACGCTCGGCAGGAGGCCGTGCCGGACCCGGTTGCGGCCGCCGCCCGGTGCGAGCAGGCCGGAGCAGACGGAATTGTGTTTCACCTGCGCGAAGATCGCCGTCACATTACTGAGCGCGACGTGCGCTTGCTGGCGGAGACGGTGCGGGGCAAGCTTGACTTTGAGCTGTCGACGGAGGCGGAGGTCGTATCCATCTGCTGCGACGTATCGCCGGACCTGGCCACACTGGTGCCCGAGCGGCGCGAGGAGGTCACTACCGAGGGGGGCCTCGACGTGGTCGCCAACCGTGCCCGGCTGGCGGAGGTCGTCCCGCGCCTTTACGACGCAGACGTAGAGCAGGTCAGCCTGTTCGTAGACCCGGTGCCGGCCCAGATCGAGGCCGCGGCCGAAAGCGGTGCCAACTGCGTGGAGCTGCACACCGGCGATTTTGCAGAAGCCGACACCGACGCTGCGCGCCGTGAAGAGGCCCATCGCTTGGCCGCGGGCGCCGAGGCCGCCCACGAGGCCGGGCTCCGCGTGCACGCCGGCCACGGGTTGGACTACAACAATTTTCCGCTTTTCCAGGACACCGTCCCCCACGTTGCCGAAGTCTCCATCGGCTTCGCCGTCATGGCGCGGGCCATGCTGGTGGGCATGTCCCCGGCCGTTCGCGACATGTGCGCAACTGTAAAGGGCCGCCGGGCGTAGTACTGCGCTTCATTTCGCTGTCGTTGTTGCCCCGCCCCCCACTTCATGGAAGACTCCGCCCCCTTGTTTGATGACATTTCTGACGACCACACGAGCGGCTACGTGGCCATCGTGGGCAAGCCCAATGTGGGCAAGAGCACGCTCATGAACGCGCTGCTTGGCGAAAAGCTTTCCATCGTCACAAGGAAGCCGCAGACCACCCGCCACCGCGTCATTGGAATCCACTCCGGGCCGGAGCACCAGGCCATTTTCCTCGACACGCCGGGCATCATTGAGCCGCGGTACGAGCTGCACGAGAGCATGATGGGACAGGTGCAAGGGGCAATCCAGGACGCCGATCTTCTGCTTTTCCTCCATGAGGCGACGCAGGACGAGCCCGACACGCAGAGCCTCGAGAAAATTGGGGACACGCCGGCCTTCCTCGTGCTTACGAAGATGGACCTGCTGCCGCAGGAGGAGGCCCTTCCGCTCGTCGAGTCGTACGAGGACCTGCGCGCGTTCGACGAGGTGGTGCCCACCTCGGCCAAGCGGGGCTTTAATCTCCAGACGCTCCTCCACTTGGTCCTCGATACCCTGCCGGAGGGGCCGCCTTACTACCCGAAGGAAATGATCAGCGAGCACCCGGAGCGCTTCTTCGTGGCGGAGATGATTCGGGAGAAGGTGTACAAGCACTACCACCAGGAAATCCCCTACTCCGTGCAGGTGAACATCGTCGCCTACGAGGAGCGGTCCGGCCAGCAGAAGGACTACATCGACGCGGAGATTGTGGTCATGAAGGCGTCGCACAAGGGCATCCTGATTGGCGAAGGCGGGAAGGCCCTCAAGAAGGTAGGGATGACGGCCCGAGAAGACATTGAGGCCTTCGTGGAGCGCTCCGTCTACCTCAACCTGCACGTGAAGGTGCAGGAGAACTGGCGCGATCGCAAAAGCATTCTGCGCTCGTACGGCTACCGGTCGTAGCCGGCCCGGCTTGCAGGCTGCCCGGCAGGGGGGTGCGACAGGTGGGGCCTGGAGAACGCGCCGGGCACACTGCGGCGTGCCCCGCCCCCCACGGCTCGTCACCGAGGCTGGATGGTGAGCCCCGTCTCCACTGCCTGCCGGTGGACATCGGGGACGGCGGCAGAGGGCACCGTGTGTTGTTGCAGCTCGCGTCGGCGCCGGTAGGTGCGTCGGAGCTGCTGAAAGGCCTCGGCGCGGGCTTCGCGAGGGCCTGCAGGGATGGACCGCAGCGCCGTGTCGTCGGCCCGCAGATCGTAGGCCTGGCGGACCAGGTGGTGGCGCCACTCCGTTGGCGGCAATCGCGGATCAGGCGGTGTGCACTGCAAGGCATCTTTCGCCGCGGGGCGGATGGTCGCAGTTCCAGGCCACGTGGGCTCTACCCCGAGCTGTTCGCACAGGGCCCGGTACAGCAGGTCCGTTCCGCGCACCTTCCCGTCGTAGGCGTACCCGGCAATGTGCGGCGTCGCCACGTCGGCGGCCTGCACAAGGGACGGGGCGGGCGACGGCTCCTGCTCCCACACGTCCAGCCCCATCGCCGCCACAGCGCCTCGTCTCCGGGCCGCCAGCAGCGCATCGCCGTTCACCACACGTCCCCGCGACGTGTTCAGGAGCCAGGCGCCGTCGCGCATCCGATCCAGAAACGCGGCGTCCACCAGATGATGCGTCGGGTCCAGCCCGTCGGTCGTTAGGGGGACGTGGAGCGTCACGAGGTCGGACGCCTGCAGCACAGGCGTCAGCGGACGGTAGTCGTGGGAGCGTCCGTCCGCCTCCGCCGCACGGGCGCGGGGGGGATCGTTTTTGAGCACAGTCAGCCCCAGGGCCGACAGGCGGCGGGCGAGGCGTCCCCCAATGTTGCCGCACCCAATGATGCCCACCGTACGCCCCTCCAGCGACGCGCCGCGCCGCCGCGCCAACAGAAGCAGGGCCGCCACCACGTAGTCCGCCACAGAGTCGGCATTGGAGCCGGGGGCGTGCGCAAAGGGGATGCCGCGGCCACGCAGAAAGGCCCGGTCCACATGATCCGTCCCAATGGTGGCCGACCCCACAAACCGAAGCGACGCATTTCCGATCAGTTCTCGCCCCACCTCCGTCACGCTCCGCACCAGAAGCACATCCGCCGCCGCCACGTCCTTCGCCGAAATCCGTCGCCCCGGCCGCGTCCGCACCGTCCCGAACCGCGCGAAGGCGTCGTGGACGCAGGGAATATTCTCGTCCGCAAGAATTCGAAGACCCATCATCAAGTTAACGAAAACGTCTATTTTCGGAACACCTTTGAGAGCATACCTGGAAAAGCCCTTCCGCGGAGATTGAGCTGATCGTAAGCTCCAGCACCTGCCCCTGCATCTTCCCCTACAGATCAAGCTTGAGCCAACCATGCGTGAAGAAAAAGATTACACGTCTACACCCTTGAATTCGGATGCAACGTCGGTCCATTTCCTGAAACCTTAGTCCAGCGAAAAAGGTTGATTCGCATCCTACGGTGTTTTTCTGTGGTGGGTAAATCCGGCACACATTTCTGCAGAGGCTCCCCGCTTCTCGCCTCCACACCGGTTCGCAGGTCTACGAATAGGATCTCTCGTCCATGAGCAAACGTAGCTTCGTCCTTTGTGCGTCCTTCGGTACCCTCGTGCTTTCGGCCGGGCAGGTATCGCCCTCCCTCGGCCCCCTCGGCGAGGCCGTGTCCCCGGCCACATCGTCCCACGCGGAGCCCCCGGCGGCCCCGCGCAGCCCCGGTGCTCCTCCGTCCGAGACGAATCTGGAGCGGCTCGGGGCCGCGTACAGCCCTGCGCCCGCCCATGCCCCCTCCCCCGACGCACGCGCGGACGAGCTGCTGCCTCCTCCGGTAGACCTCGAGGAGCCCACCCTCTGGTTGGCCCGCGCAATCTACTCCGAGACCAAGCGGCCCCACGAGCAAGAGTTGGTGGCATGGGTAGTGCGCAACCGCGTGGACACCGGCTATCGGGGCAAGCAGACGTACCGGGAGGTGGTGCTCGACCCCTACCAGTTTAGCGCCTTCAACCCCGGCGCCGACAAACGGTCTTTTCTTCGGCAGCTCTCCCCGGATGCTCCCCTTCCGCGGTGGCGGCAAGCCCTGTGGATAGCACAGTACGTCCGCCACGCCGCCCCCACCTACCGCCCGTTCTCGATTGAGACCCGGCACTTTTACAGCGAGCGGTCGATGAAGGGACGCCCGGTGCCGTACTGGGCGGAAGGCTCTCGCTTCGTGCCCGCCACCGAGCAACGCTACCGGGTGGACGAGCGCCGCTTTCGCTTCTTCGAGCAGGTGTCTTGACGCCTCCGCGCCCCCCGTCGGCTCCGCATGCTTTTGGGGTCAGACTTTTGGGGTCAGACTTTTGGGGTCAGAACAGCACGTGCAGGCGCAGCGCAAACGCGCTGAGTTTCTGTTCGCTGGGGGAAAAAGGCGTGTCTCCGACCTGAAAATCACTGAGGTAGTCGGTCGCCCCAATCTCGTACCGCAACTCAGGCTGCAGCGTAAGGTCCACCCCCGGCACCGAGATGCCCACCCCCACGCCCAGGTTGAACGCGTAGGACGCCGACTCCAGCCCGTCCTCCAGCGCATCGTCTTCGCTTTGCGGGACAAACACCGAGGGCCCGCCCACAAGGTACGGGCGCACCAGCGGCGTTGGGAGGAGCGACACGCGCAGGTCCAGCAGCGCCTCAAAGGCCGTTACGTCCACCTGCGTCAGGTCGGAGCCCTGCACGTCCGAGAAGTCGTAGCTGCCAATGTCTCGGTAAAACACGCCCGGACGAAGCGCAACGGGGCCGACGGAGACATCGTACACCACCCCCAGGTGATAGCCGGTGGCGTTGTCGACCGTTTCCGTCCGGCTTCCGGCCGCAATGTCATCGAGGGCCTGGAAGTTGGCTCCGGCCGCGACCCCAAACTGAGCCAGTGCGGGGCGGCCGAAGGTGCCAAGAAGCAGCGCGACGAGCAATGCGGAGCCGACACGACGCAGGAAGGAGTACATGAGGAGCGATGTAGGACGATTGCAAACACAGTGATCGGTTGCCCCTCCCCCATGGACACAGTGCTACTCGTATAGGCGCACAGCGTTGCCTCCGCTCAACAGCCGCTCCGCGGACGTGCACGTGTCGGCAGGACCATCGTCGCACTCCCCCGCCCCGGTGCCCCCACCGCTTCGCACGGTAAATCGCCTGCAGTGCATCGCCTGCAGTGCATCGCCTGCAGTGAATTGCTTGCAGAAGGATTGCATTCTTGACAGTCCGGGCCTCCCCTCAAGCCTCTCTTGCCTGCAACCTCTTTCGCCAGAAAAAGTAGAGTCTTACGCACGACGTTCCTCCCCAACGCCCCTGGAGAGGCCTCCATCGCTGCCCTCAAACGTCTTCGGAGCATTGGCAAAGACGGCCCAGCCGTTCGCAGCGCAACGAGTGCCAGGAATTTCCTCCCACCTTCTGTCTTCACGTGTCCGGTCGTTCTTCATGAAAATCGGCATTACCTGCTATCCCACCTACGGCGGCAGTGGCGTGGTGGCCACCGAACTTGGCAAAGCGCTCGCCAAACGCGGCCACGAGATCCACTTCGTCGCGTCGGACCTCCCGTTTCGGCTCTCCCACGTGGCCGGCAACATTTTCTTCCACGAGGTGAACGTCCAGAGCTATCCCCTCTTCGACTACCCGCCGTACACGCTCTCGTTGACGAGCAAAATGGTGGACATCGCCAAGCATGTGGGGCTCGACCTCCTGCACGTGCACTACGCACTGCCCCATGCCTCGAGCGCCGTCATGGCGCAACAGATTCTCAACTCCGAGCACCTCGCGCTGCCCGTCGTTACCACGCTCCACGGCACCGACATTACCCTGATCGGCCAGGACCCCTCCTTTGCGCCCGTCGTGGCGTGGTCCATCAACGAGTCGGACGGCGTGACGGCCGTCTCCAGCTACCTGCGCCAGGAAACCTACGACCACTTCGACGTCTCGCAGGACATCGAGGTGATTCCCAACTTCATCGATACGGATCGCTTCGTGCGGCAGGACAAGGAGCATTTCAAGCAGGCGCTGTGCCCGAACGGCGAGAAGGTGATTGTGCACGTCTCCAACTTCCGCCCAGTCAAAAACGCCCAGCAGGTGGTCGAGGTGTTTCACCGGTTGCAGAACGGCGCCTCCAACGTGAAATTATTGTTCGTAGGAGACGGGCCGGACCGCGTGCCCACGGAGCGCAAGGCCCGTGAGCTTGGCGTCTACGACGATGTGCGCTTTCTCGGCAAGCAGGACCCGGTCGAGGAGATCCTTTCGATTGCGGATGTTTTCCTCATGCCGAGCGGGTCGGAAACGTTCGGGCTCGCGGCCCTGGAAGCAATGGCCTGCGAGGTGCCCGTGGTGGCCAGCGACGTGGGCGGCCTGCCGGAGCTCATCGTGGACGGCGAGACGGGCTACCTCTGCCCCCTGGACGACCTGGAGGCGTTCACGGAGTGCACGCGCCGGCTCCTTACCAACGACGATCTGCACGCGGACATGGCGGCGGCGGCGCGGCACCGAGCCGTCGATACGTTCGACATCGACCGCGTGGTGCCCCACTACGAGGAGCATTACGAGCAGGTGCGGGCCAAGGCTCCGGTGGAGGCGTAGCGTGGGACGGGCGGTCGCCGGGCCTGCCCATCCCTGGCGTGTATATCCTTCCGACCTATCCCTGGCGTGCCTCCTGCACAAAGGGGTTCTGTGTGCGCTCCTGGCCGATGGTGGTGGGGGGGCCGTGGCCGGGGTAGACGGTGAAGTCGTCGCCCAGTGGAAGCAGCGTTTCGGTGATTGCGTCCATGAGCTGTGTGCGGGACGTCTCCGGCAGGCCCTGCGTGCGGCCGATCGAGTTCTGGAAGAGCACATCGCCCGTGAGGGCCTGGCGGCTGGCCCGGTCGACGAAGCTGATGGAGTCGGGGGAGTGGCCGGGCGTGTGGAGCACCTCAAGGGTCACGCCGCCGAACGACACCGTATCGCCCTCGGCCAGGAACGTCGTCGGCACGGACGGCGGATCAACCTCCACCCCAAAAGCCGTGGCCTGCTCCTCGGCCCGCTCGATGAACGGCGTCGCCGCCTCGTGGGCCTGAAACCGCTGCCCGAACTGTGCCTCGAAGAACCGGCACCCGAAGATGTGGTCCACGTGGGCGTGCGTGAGCAGGAGATGTTGCACATCCAGACCGTACTCGTCGATGACCCCCTTCACTTGTGCGCACTCCGCTTCGGTGTCGCAGCTTGCGTCAACCAGAACCGCCTCGCCCTGATCGTAGCAGAGGTAGCAGTTCGTCATGAAGGGGTTAAAGGTAAACGATTCGACCTGCATCAGGACTGGGCGGATAACGAAAAAAAACGACTGAGTTTCCCCAATTCGTCTCTCCCCCCCGAAGGTCCGGAGGCGTGCCCTCGGCGCTCTCAACGGGCAGAACGTACCAGAGCCTCCCCTTCTGCGTCTCTCCTCTCACGCCCATCTTCCTCCATTCCCCCGAACATGCCATTTCTTTGCGGCGTTTACGACGGTCCTTCGGGCGGGGTCCTTTTCAGGCATCACCTCTTCCATGCTGCGTCGGCTGCACTGGATCATCCTGCGGCGACTGCCGGGCCCCTTCTTGGGGTGGCTCGGCACGCTCATGTTTCTGCTACTGATGCAGTTTCTGATTCGGTGGCTGCCCGAGATCGCGGGCAAGGGCATCCCGATCCCCGTCATTATTGAACTGATCGCCTACAACCTGGCGTACATGGTGGTGCTGGCGGTGCCCATGTCGGTGCTGCTGGCCGCCCTCATGGCCTTCGGCGGGCTGGCGGAGTCGAAGTACTACACCGTCATCAAGAGCACCGGCATCTCGTTTGGGCAAATCGTGTGGCCCTCGCTGCTCCTGGCCACAGGGGTGATGGGCGGCATGCTCTACTTCAATAACGTGATGCTGCCGGAGGCCAATCACCGCGCCCGCCAGCTCTGGAGCGACATCCGGGGCAAGCGTCCAGGCTTTGAGCTCCGGCCCGGCATTTTTTACGACGGGGTGGAGGACTACAGCATTCTCGTAGAAGACCGCCCCCCCGGCACCAACCAGTTGGTCAACGTCACCATCTACGATTATACCCAGGGCCGCAGCCAACAGGCCGTCATAAAGGCGGAGCGCGGCGTCATTGAATCTCACGACCAGGGCGCGCGCCTGACGCTTCTCCTCCGGAACGGCACGATGCACCGCCCCCTTCCGCCCACCTCTGGCACTCAGACGCAGCGGTACGAGCAGCTCACCTTCGACCGCCATCGGATCCAGTTCTCTCTTTCAAACGCCGTCTTTCGGCGCTCCGAGTCCAGCGGCCAAGCCCGGTCCACGCGGACCATGCGCACCCCGCAGCTCCTGCACACCCTCGATTCGCTCCAGGCGCAGCGGGACACCATGTACCGGACGCTGTACGAACAAGTGACCGCCCAACTCCGCCCCGATCCCGCGCCCGCAACGCCTTTGGAGCCTCCGGACACCGCTGCCGCAAGGCCTGCCGCCCCCTACGCTGCCCCCTACGCTGCCCTCTCGGGCCTCTCCCCGCGCCGCCAGCGGGGAGTGCTACGCCGCGCCGCCCAAACGGCCCGCGAACTGCGCTCCACCGTCCAGCGCACTCAGCGCGATGCCCACTGGACCACCCAGCGCATCCGGAGCTACCAGGTCGAGCTCTACAAGAAGTTCTCCATCGCCCTGGCGTGCCTCGTCTTCATGTTCGTTGGGGCTCCCTTGGGCCTGGCCCTGCAACGTGGCGGCCTCGGTACCATCGGCGCCGTCGCGCTCGGCATCTTCATGTTCTATTGGATTACGCTGGTGCAGGGGGAGAAGCTGTCGGAGCGAGGGTTCTTCCCGCCCTGGATTGGAATGTGGATTGCGAACCTCATCATGTCCGGCGCCGGCCTTTGGCTGTTGGTGTACGTCGTGCTCGATCTCGGCGCCACCCCGCCGCTTCGCCGACGCCTGTGGGACTGGCTCCGGTCGTTGCGCTCGTGACAAGCCGCCCCTCCGTGTTCCCCCTTCCCCACCCGTCCCCTCGCTCGTGCTCTATCTCGTTCCCACCCCCATCGGCAACCTGGAAGACATCACCCTGCGCGCCCTGCGCGTGCTTCGGGAGGTGGTGCTCATTGCCTGTGAGGACACCCGCACCTCCGGCCACCTGCTGTCCCACCACAACGTGGACACGCCGACGACCCCCTACCATGAGCACAACGAGCGCGAAAAGACGCCCGAACTGCTCGCCCGGATGCGCGCCGGGCACGACATGGCCCTCATCACCGACGCCGGCTCGCCTGGCATCTCCGATCCGGGATTCTACCTGGCGCGGGCCTGCTGGGAGGAGGACATCGAAGTGCAGGCCCTGCCAGGCCCCACAGCCCTGATTCCCGCCCTTACCGCCAGCGCCCTCCCCAGCGACCGTTTCGTCTTCGAGGGCTTCCTGCCCAAAAAGAAGGGGCGACAAACGCGACTGCGCGACCTGGCCACCGAGCCTCGCACCCTCGTCCTGTACGAGTCGCCCCACCGGCTGCTCCGCACGCTCGATGACCTGAGGGAGCACCTGGGGGACGACCGACAGGCCGCGGTGGCGCGCGAGCTGACGAAGACGTACGAGGAGATCGAACGGGGAACGCTCAGCGAGGTGCGGTCGTATTTCGGAGGGTATACGAAAGTACGGGGCGAATGCGTTATTGTGGTCCACGGAGCGTCCTGACGCTTCTCCCCCGCCCCCCTGCCACTGCTCGCCCACGACCTTCGCGGCTCCTGCTCATCGGATGCCCCCTCGTCCTCGTGAAGTCGCCTTGGCCCTTTTTCTTGCGCCTCCCCTTCGCGGTGAAGGCGCCCGCCTACGCCCAGCGCGAGACAGCCTGCCCCGCCGATCCGCTACAGCTCCCCAGCGTAACCGCTGCGACTGACTCTGCCGGGGCCACGGTGGAAGGCGGCGCTCCGCTTCCCGCGCCCCCCGCCGTCACGGAGTGGCGCCTCGCGGTCTCCGTCGCTCCCACCACGAACGCAGAGGCCGTCGCAGCCCCCCTCCGCACAGACGGCCTCCACGGGGTCCGCTTCTAAGCGCCCTGGACGAAACGAAAATGGGCAGCCTTCAGCCGCTGATCGACGCGACGCGGACGAGCTGGGAGCATCCTGGTAGCAACGACGCTGCACCAACTCCCCACAACGCTGCACAAACCTCTTTGAAGGGGACGCGGGCCCCTGTCTCCACGCACGCTCTTGGACATTACTTTTTTGACGTAGGATGAACCGGACGCGGATTGACCGTCTCACGGCGGGGCTTGTTTTTCTCTGGGCCCTGGGCCTGTACCTGGCGACCGTCGCCCCCACCGTCTCCTTCTGGGACCCCGGGGAGCGCATCGCGAGTGCCTACACCCTGCAGGTGATGCACCCCCCGGGGGCGCCCTTCTACCTCCTGCTGGCGCGCCTCTTTTCCATGCTGGCCCCCTCGCAAGAAACGGTCGCCCTGGCCGTCAACCTGCTGTCGGTGCTGGCCAGCGCCGGCACGGTGTTGCTCACGCACCTTATCATCGTCCGGCTCGTGCGGCGCTGGCAGGGCGCCCCCGAGGAGCGCACTTCCGCCCAGCACGTGGTGGCCCTCGCAAGCGGCGTGGTGGGCGCCGTCGCTTTTTCGGTGAGCGATTCGTTCTGGTTCAACGCCGGCATCGCGGAGGTATACGCGCTCTCTACGTTCTTCACTGCGGCGGTGGTGTGGCTCGTGCTCCGCTGGAGCGACGCGGCCCGTGCCGAGGAGGCCCGGTTGGGGGGCGGGCGGCACCTCTTCCAGCTCAATGCCAACCGGTACCTGGTTCTCATTGCGTTCCTCTTTGGAATGGCCACCGGGGTGCACCTGCTGAGCCTGCTGGCCTTCTTCTTCGTCGCATTCATCGTCTTCTTTACCGAGTTCGACCGCGAGCACTGGACCCAGCGCCAGCGCTGGCTCCGCATCGTGGGCGCAGGGGCCGTTGCCTCTGTCCTCTTCTTTGCCATCTATCCCGGCATCATCGTGGGCCTGCCCAAGGTGTTTAAGGCCGTTGGTGCGCCCTTCCTCACGGCGCTTGTGCTGGCCCTCGGGCTCGGGTACGGCGTGTACGCTACGCACAAGCGCGGCTGGTCCGTGGCCAATCTCGCGTTCATGTGCGTTACGGTCATTTTCATCGGCTACGCCTCCTACGCGCTCGTCTTCGTCCGGAGCGCCACCGACCCCCCGATCGACATGAACGACCCGGACACGATCGAGAAGTTCATCTCGTACCTCGAGCGTGAGCAGTACGGCAACACGCCCCTGCTGCAGGGCACCACCTTCAACGACCAGACCGGCCGCGTGAACAGCCGTGACGGCGAGACTACTCTCCTCCCCCGCCGCCACTCCATCGATCCTCAGCACTGGGAGGTCTACAAGCGCTACGACTCCGACCTGGCGTTCTTTCTCGACTACCAGATCGGGTACATGTACGTGCGCTACTTCCTCTGGAACTTCTCCGGGCGCGCCAGCGACGTGCAGGGCGCCCCCTGGATGACGGGCATCCCGGGGTTTGACCAACACGTGAAGCCCGCAAGTACACTCCAGACCCCCAGCGAAAAGGAGTCGCGCAATGCCTACTTCGCCCTCCCCCTCCTGCTGGGCCTCTTCGGGGCCTTCTACCACTTTGGCCGCGACTGGCGACGCGCGCTCAGCGTGTTCGTCCTGTTCTTTATCACTGGCATCGGCATTGTCATTTACCTCAACCAGACGCCGATGCAGCCGCGGGAGCGGCACTACTCCTACGTGGGGAGCTTCTTCGCCTTCAGCCTCTGGGTAGGCATTGGGGCTGGGGGACTGGTGCAGCTCGCCTACGAGTCGGTGCAGGAGACGCTTTCGCACTCGGGCCAAATGGCGGCCATGCTGGGCACCGGGCTGCTCGCGTTCCTGGCTGTGCCGGGCTGGATGGCACTCGAAAACTACGGCGACCACGATCGCTCCCACGATTACGTCCCGCGCGACTACGCGCACAACATGCTCACCAGCGTGGAGGAGAATGGCATCCTCTTTACCAACGGGGACAACGACACCTATCCGCTGTGGTACTTGCAGACCGTGGAGGGTGTCCGCAAGGACGTGCGCGTGGTCAATCTCTCACTGCTCAATACAAAGTGGTACGTGCGTCAGTTGAAAAACGAGGCCGCGTACGAGTCGGCCCCGCTTCCCATCTCGCTATCGGAGGACCAGATCGACCGGCTCGGGTACCAGCGCTGGAAGCCCCGCCAGGTGTCGCTCCCCGTCAATGCGAAGGAGCTGCGCCCACGGCTCGACGCCTATCGCCCCGACTCCGCCAGCGCCCCGCCCCTCCAAAGCCCGATGCGGTGGACCCTGCGCGGGCGCCCCTTCCGCCAAGACACGCGCATCTTGCAGACGGCGGATATTGTGTCGTACAACATCCTCAAAAATATTGCGGAAAGCGGCTGGCAGCGCCCCTACTACTTTGCTGTTACGGTCGCCCGCTCTGGGCAGCTCAACCTCAGCAACTATTTCCAGCTGGAAGGGCAGGCCTACCGCGTGCTCCCCATCAAGCACAGCCAGCCGCTCGGGCGCGTTGTCCCTGGGCTCACGGACCAGCGGCTGTCCGGCTTTCGCTTTACCAACCTCGCCGACTCTACCCTCTACTACAACCAGAATGCCCGGCGCATGGTGGACGGGTACCGACTGCACTTCTCTCACACGGCCGACCGGCTGGGACAGATGGGGCGCACGCAGGCCGCAAATCAGCTTTTAAACCGCTTTACCTCATCGGTCCCGTTTTCTACAATCCCTGCGGACCTGCAAACGCTCTTTTTCACCGCCGAGGCCTACCGCCGCCTTGGAAATCAGAACCGCGTGGCCACACTCCTCACGGACGCGCAGCCCCTCGTTCTGGAACAGCTCCGCTCGGCGGGCTCCCGGCAGCAGTTTAGCCGAGCCTTGCAGTACGCCGGGCGCATTCGGTCCTCGTACCTCAGCATTAATCAGCAAGGCGCCGTGAATGCCTTCGATCAACAAATCGACGAGGTGCTCTCCGGGGCTCCCTACCGAGTCCCTGCAAATGTACGGCGGGCGTACGGACTGAGCAGTGATACCTCCGGCGGTGCATCTGCCCCTCCTGGCCCCATGTCGCCTCCGTCCCGTGGCGGTATGCCTTCGCAACCGGCCGCCCCCTCCTCTCCCCCCAACTGACATCTGTGGGCGGAACGGACGTGACGGGGGGACGGACGCCCCTGGTCTTTTGGGACGATGCACGTTGCTGCGCGCTGCGCCCCCGCACCGGACGCTGTGTGTGCACGCGGGCGCCATCGTCGGTTGGCTGCAGGCCCAGCTTCTGCCTCCTCGCCCCCGGCCTCGTCTGCACGGCCAGGCGTCAACAATACCATCGCTCGGGAGACTTGACAGAAGGGATGAACGCACCTATATTTCAAAATACACTTTCTATGCTTCACGTGATGTCCGTATTCTCGTGAAGGACTTCTCTCTGAGATGTGCGCTAAGCGTCCAATTGCCGTTTCTCCCGGCAAAAATGGGGGAGATTCTCTCCTGTGAGACCGACTTTCTGTTTCATGGGGGCTGCGTCGGTCACTCGCGCCCTCCGAACGCAAAGACGGATCGGCGTGACATCACATTGAATCGTACATCCCATCGTGAAGCAAATTTGCTCTTTTGTTGCGGTTGACGAAAGAGTCCCCGCACCGATAGGCTCATATCGCGTAAGGAGCGACCGCTCCGTGACTCCGAGAGTTTTGTAGCACCTTCGCGTTCCCTCAATACTACAAACTCGCATTCCGGTCACGCATACCATTTCGTCGCACTGACGGGGCTTCGGGGTGCCCCTTCCATTGGGTCGGCGCCGCGATGCTCCCGTGGCTCTTTCCCCAAAGACTCTTCCCAATACTATGACGACGAGTACGGTTAAGTGGTTTGATGCCAAGAAGGGCTACGGCTTCATCCATCATCCCGACGAGGGAGACGATGTGTTCGTCCACTACTCGAATATCCAGACGGACGATGACTTTAAGACGCTGCAGAGTGATCAGCGAGTCCGGTTTGAACTGAACGACGGGCCCAAAGGGCTCCACGCGCTGGACGTGGAAGTCGTGGGCGAGGATGCTGCCGACAGCTCGTCCCACGAGGCTGCGGAGGACGGCTTCGACCTTTCCAAGATCGACCCCACTGCGGAGGTGGACCCGTTTTCGAACCGGGGGTCCTCTTCCGACGGAACGACGTAGCTGACTGTCTCCCTCATCGCCCCACTCCCCCGTGTCCTCCCAACGTTCTGAGCGTCTCTCCATTGAACACGACCATCCCGAGCGTCGGCTGGATGAGGACACGCTGCGTGCCCTCGTCCGGCACGTCCTGGCGGAAGAAAACGCGTCGCTCGTGCACCTGACTGTGGTCTTGAGCGGGCACGACACAGTCCGCGCCCTCAATGTCTCGTACCTGGACCACGACTACAACACGGACGTGCTGTCGTTTTCTCTTCGGTCCCCCGCCTCCGCCTTTCCCCCAGAGCCGGGTACGCCGCCGGATGACAGCGCGGTAGAGGGCGAGGTGTACGTAGACCTCGATACGGCGGCGGAGCGACACACGGAGTTTGAGACGTCGTTCAAGGCGGAGGCATACCGCTACGTCGTCCACGGCGTGCTACACCTGGTGGGGTACGACGATGCAACAGAGGCAGCACAGGCTACCATGCGCGCTCGGGAGGACAAGTACCTCCGCGCGCTCGACCTACGCGCGGCGTCGTAGCCCCGGTCTTGCCTCTCGGGCACACGGAACTGAGAGAGGCACGCCGTGCCGGGCCGCCACTGTGCGTGGCCGCCAATGGACGACGGACTGGAAACATCTTCCAAGGATGCGGAATGTGAGAGAGACCACGGGGTCGGCGGGGATTCTCCCTCTTTTGCACACAATCCACAGGCCCGCACCATGGCTTTTCAGACTCAAGTCACCACCCGCCACGTTGACGTTAGTGATCGCGTGCTGGAGTACGCACGGGAGCGGACGGCAAAGCTGGAGCAGTTTTACGACGGCATCGTGAGTGCCCATGTTGTCCTCGGGGAGGACAACTCTCCGGCCGAAAACAAGACGGCCTCCATCAATATCGATGTGTACCAGCAACGGCTGTCTGCCGACGATGCAGCGACCAACCACGAAGAGGCCATCAATCTCTGCGTGGACCACCTCCGCCGCCAGCTTGAGAAGTACAAGGCAAAACTACGCAGCACAGACAAGGACTCGCACCGCTGAAGCCCACGACACAAGCGCCGACCCCGAGACTCGGGGTCGGCGGGACTCTCTCGTCGGCGAACAACCTTCTTGCCCTTGCGCTCACTCTCCGCGCCCAGCACTGCCGGAGACCTGGACGGAATGAGCACCACACCTGGTTTTTTGTCGCATCGAGACCGCAGAGGCCGGTGCACGACGCCTCCTCCGGGGCGTTGCCCTCCCGCCGCCCGGCCGCATCGCTACGCCGGCTCGTACGTGTGGAGCGGCTCCACCACCTTCTTGACGGTATCGGCACTCGACATGATGTAGAAGTGAACACAGGGCACACCCGCCTCCATTAGCTCCCGGGTCTGCCGGATGGCCCACTCCACCCCGATGTTCTCCACATCGTCCGGATCGGCCGCGTCTACCTGTGCCGCCAGTGCTTCCGGAATTTCCGTGTGGAAGTGCTTCGGAAGGAGACGGAGGTGGCGCTTCCGCTTCAGAATCTTGATGCCCGGAATGATGGGCACCTCAATCCCTACGTCACGACACCGCTCCACAAAGTCGAAGAAATACGCATTGTCGAAGAACATTTGCGTGACGATGTAGTCGGCGCCGGCTTCCACCTTCTCCTTAAGCCGCATGATGTCCCAGGCCAGATTGGGCGCTTCGAAGTGGCTTTCTGGATATCCCCCAACCCCCACACAAAAATCCGTCGGCTCGGCACTCATTAGATCCTCCAGGTAGTCTCCAGCGTTCATGTCCTGCACCTGCTGGACCAGATCCGAGGCGTACTCGTTGCGCGAACGTCCGTCCGGAATCGACTTTTGGTATCCCTTGTCGTCTCCCCGAATGGCAAGCACATTCTCCACGCCGAGATAATTGAGTTCAATGAGCGCATCTTCAGTCTCCTCACGGGTAAACCCCTTGCAGAGCAGATGCGGCACGGTGTCGATCCCAAAGCGGGCCTCAATGGCTGCGCAGAGGCCAATGGTGCCGGGGCGTTTTCGCTTCACGCATCGCGTCCACGTTCCGTCGTCTCGTTGCTTGTACTCCGCCTCCGCCGAGTGGCTGGTCACGTCAATGAACGGCGGGTCGTACGGCATCAATTCCTCGACCACCTGCAGCATCTGGTCGGCTGATCCCCCACGCTTCGGCGGGATGATTTCGTAGGACATGAGGGGCGCGGATGCCTGTTCGATGTGCTCAGTAACCTTCATGCGAGAGAGGCGTTCGTGTGAGCGGGGAAGGCAGCTTGGCGAAACCAACGGGCAAATTTGCCTGCCCGTCATACTTTCCACAATCAAGGGTGTTCGATGCTTGGACTTGTCTTTTCGACCCGCGCTTCCGCACAGTCATTTGTGGACCAGGGTGCCAACGGGCGCTTTGACGCGCCGGAAGTGGGTGAGTACGTGAAAGTGGATGGGGGCCTTGTTGTTGTGACGGGACCGGGAAAGATTCATGCAACGCTTCGGACCGAACGGTTCCTGCAGCAACATGACCTTGATCTCGTAATCCATGCCGGCCGGGCCGTGGCGCTTGGGGAAGAGGTGGAGCCGGGCACACTCGTGGGCGCTTCGTTTGTGCTGGAGGGAGATCGTGTCGCCCTTCACGATCCTACATATCCTCGGATGCCCCTGGAACGGCTCCCCGGGCTGTCACATGAGGGCACGCTTGTCTCTCAGGATCATACCGATGACGCCCCGGCCGAGGAGAAAAGCTACTGGGAACGCATTGCGGACATGCGGGACGATACTGGATACGCGGTTGCGTATGTGGCGGCGCAGCACGGCGTGCCGTGCCGCATTGTCAAGGGCATCACACATCGGGCCAGTGAGACGCCGGACACTGCCCGGAAGGACGACGTCAACGAAAAGCTTGCCACGCAACTCCGGGAGACATTGACATCCGGGGCGAAAGACGTGTAGTGCGGCCGATAGTCGGGCTCAGCGTGGAGGCAGCGACAACGCACGGCCCGACCCAGCCCCGGGAAGGCATCCGTCAGTGAGTATCAGTTGCGGCGAGCCCATAGGTCTTCGTGCCACGCCTCCGGGATCCCCTCCGAGTGCCCCCAGGCATAGTTGTGCTCCTCGCTCCCGGCACGCTTTTTCTGCCGACGGTCGGCCCGGATCTCTCGCACGCCAACGGACACACGCTCGCCCCGGGCCGTTGCTTCTTGGCGCCGCACGGCAGGGTGTTCTTGAAAAGGACGAGGGTGCTCAGGGTTGTACAGCCGGTATACCATCGTCCCTGCCCATACAAGGAGCGCGAAGAAAGTGAGGCCGACGAGCCCAGAGAAGAGCAAAAGCATGGCGTGCAGCGAAGGCGGCCACGATTCGGCGAAGAAAAGAGTACCAGCCGAGCTCACCAGTTGTATCAGCGGTTCGGGAAGTTAATACCGAAACGCTTCCTAAAGGTTCGACGCGAGGCACGACATCAGGATGAGGTGGGGACTGGGCATCTCTACGATCCCCCATCAGCCCCCATGCTCGCCCCCCGCCCCTGATTGGGATAGTCCGCCGGTGCAATGCGGAGAGAATCGGCCGGGATGGCCTGTGCCTCCTGCCGCTCTTGTTCCGCCCGCAGTTCCTGCACCGTCTTGGAGTTCACGTTCCCCAAGTCGCCGCGGAACGCCGTATCGAGAAGCGTGACGGCAACAAACACGACCACAAAGATGCTCCCGATGGCAAACGTTAGGGCATTAACCGGATTGTCGTACTTGAGGTGCATGAAGAAGAGCACCACAAGGGTGGCCTTGGTGGCCGCGAGGGCGATGGCCACCGGCACGTCCAGCGGACCGAGAGGAATGTACGCGGCCCCGACAGTAAGGGCTGTCAGGAACAGCAGCCCCCCAAAGACCGCGAACAGAATCGACTTGGGGACGATGTGTGGGCCGTCGTGCGCCATAGGATCGTGAAGGGGGATTGGAAGCGTCGGATGCTGAACCGAAAGCAGCGATGTACACGGAACTGCGCGCATGGCCGTCGTACAGACCGCAGGCACAGCCCCCGTTCAGAACGCGTCAAATGAGATACATCAGTGGGAAGAGGAAAATCCAGACGATGTCGACCAGGTGCCAGTACAGGCCCGTCAGCTCCACAGGCGTATACCACTCGCTACTGAAGGACCCCCGCCAGGCCATCACCGCGATGGCGGCAATTACGAGCATGCCGATGATGACGTGCAGGCCGTGAATTCCGGTCATCACGAAGTAGATGCTAAAAAACTGTGGGGCAGCAGCCATCCCAGCCAGGTGCTCGTAGTGCACCCCGTGGGGGTCGAAGGCAGCGCCAGGGTAGATCCCATGTTCAAACTTGGCCGTGTACTCGATATACTTGATGACCATAAAGATCCCCGCCAGCCCCAGCGTGGACAGCAAGTAGTAGACGCAGGTTTTCACCTGGTCCTGCTTAATGGAGTGGATGGCCAGGGCAACAGTCAGCGACGAGGTGAGGAGGACCACCGTGTTGATGGTCCCCCACAGCTGATCCAACGTGCTGCTGGCCGCCACAAATACCTCGGGGTTCCACTGTCGAAAGACGGCATAGGCCACAAACATCCCGCTGAACAGCAGGATTTCTGTGATGAGGAAGACCCACATTCCCAGCTTCGCCGAGTCGAACTGTTGCGTCGACGAGACGAAGTGGTGCTCGAGGTGAGCCGGGTGCGCGTGGTCGTCGTCCGTGTCGGTGGGAGCGGGGGCAGTGTGCGTGGCCATAAGCCATCAGGGAATCTCGTGAGACAGGGGCAGGGAACCCGAGCACCGCCGGCTATGTGCGGGTCGTCTCGGCGGGGTCCTCGCTGGGCGCATCGGGGGCTGGCTCCGGCATCCGGGGCACATCTTCGCCGAGGGCCGTGCCGTCCCCCCCTCCAAAGACCTCGTCCGCCAGGTGAAAGTCGTAGGGGCCGCGCGTCACGAGCGGGGTTCGCTCGAAGTTGTGGTGATCCGGGACGGCAGCCACGTTGGTCCATTCGAGGGTGGTGGCGCCCCAGGGGTTGGCGGGGGCCTCCTCCCCGTAGGCGAGCGACCAGAGCGCATACCCGAGAATGAGGAAGAGCCCTGCTCCCAGCACCCAGGAGCCGTAGGTAGAGAGCTGGTGGAGGTCCGTAAAGCGCTCCGCGTAGTTGGCGTAGCGGCGCGGCATGCCGCGCGAGCCAAGCACCAGCTGCGGGAAAAACGTCAGGTTAAAGCCCAGGAAGACAAGCCCGGCAGCAATCTTGCCGAGGGTCTCGTTGTACATCCGGCCCGTAATCTTTGGCCACCAGTAGTGCATGCCGCCCAGCAGAGCCACCACCGAGCCGCCCATCATTACGTAATGAAAGTGCCCCACCACGTAGTAGGTATCGTGCAGCTGCACATCCACCGCCAGCACCCCTACCATGATGCCCGTAAAGCCTCCGATTGTAAAGAGAAACAGGAAGCTGAGGGCATAAAGCATCGGCGTCTGCAGCCAGATCGACCCCTTATACAGCGTGGCCACCCAGTTGAAGACCTTGATGCCGGAGGGGATGCCAATGAGGTACGTAATTAGCGAAAATACGATCGAGGAAATGGCCGACTGTCCGCTCACGAACATGTGGTGGCCCCACACCAGAAAGCCAAGCATGGCGATGGCGACCGACGAGAGGGCAATGGCCCGGTAGCCGAAGATCCGGGAGCGCGAGAACGTCGCAATCAGCTCCGACAAGATCCCAAAGGCGGGCAGAATCATGATGTACACCGCCGGGTGACTGTAGAACCAGAAGAAGTGCTGAAACAGCACCGGATCGCCTCCAAGCGCAGGGTCAAAAATGCCAATCTGCATGGTCTGCTCCAGAATGAGGAGCATCATCGTAATGCCAATGACCGGCGTGGCCAGCACCTGCACGATGCTGGTGGCGTAGAGCCCCCAGATGAAGAGCGGAAGCCGGTTCCACGTCATCCCGGGGGCACGCATTTTGTGGACCGTCACGATGAAGTTGATCCCGGTAAAGATGGACGCGAACCCGGCCACGAAGATCGCGGCCGTCATCCAGAGCACGCCGCCCCCAGTGGTCGAGGAATACGGCGTGTAGAAGGTCCACCCCGTATCGACGCCGCCCGTCAGAAGCGCCGCAATGGTGAGGATGGCCCCCGCCATGTAGACGTACCACGACGCCAGGTTTAGCTTCGGGAAGGCGACGTCCTTCGCCCCAATCTGGAGGGGAAGCACAAAGTTGCCGAGGATGGCGGGGATGGAGGGGACCAGAAAGAGAAAGACCATCAGGATCCCATGCATGGTGAACACCTGGTTGTAGGTGTCATTCCCCATGAGGGTCTCGCCAGAGCCGGAAAGCTCCGCCCGCATGAGCAGCGCCAGGACCCCCGCGGCCAGAAAGACCAGGGCAAGGGACACGCAGTAGAGCACCCCAATGCGCTTGTGATCTTTCGTCGTCAACCACGACCAGACACTGGTCTCGTGATTGAGGTAATTGGTCTCTTCTGCCTCGGGGCCAACCTCGTCGGCGACCGGTGCGTCGTGCGTAGTCGTACTCATGATGTGTCAGTCGTGGTGTGTGACGAGCGTACGCGGCTGAGCAATGCTTCGGCCCGGGAGGTCCCGGAAATATAGCAACTGCGACAGGCTACTCCTGAGGCAGCTCATTGTCACTCTGCTGCTTGATGAATGCAACAAGCCCTGCGACTTCTTTTTCCGACAGGTTGGCGTACGAAGGCATAACGTTCTGGTATCCCTGCACCACCTTGTCGCCGGCGTTCAGGATGGACGTCCGCAGATAGTTTTCATCTGCGGTAACCGTACTGCCATCAGACATCTCGTGCCCGGTCTTTCCGTAGAGATTCTTCCACGTGGGGCCCACCATGTCCGAGCCATCAAGGCTGTGGCAGCCCTGACATCCCTGCTGGCCGTACAGCTTTTCTCCCAGTTCCGGAAGCGGGATGTCCTTCGGCGTGGCGGACTCTTTGAGCCACCGGTCGAACCGTTCGCGCGAAACGACCTTGACGGCAGCGTCCATCTCCGAGTGGTCGCGCCCGCAATATTCGGTACAGAAGAGATCGTACGTTCCCTTCTTTGTGGCCTCAAACCAGACGGAGGTATAGCGGTTGGGCAGCACGTCCTGCTTTACCCGAAAGGCAGGCACGAAGAAGCTGTGGATGACGTTGCTGCTGCTCATGGTGGTTTTCACCGGCTCCCCCTCAGGGACGTACATCGTGTCGGACGTGACGCCGTTCGGATACTCGAAGACCCAGCTCCACTGCCGGGCCTGCACGCGGATGTCGTACGCGTCCGGGGGCACGGTCTTCTGCTTGATGAACGACTTGAATCCCCAGTTGAACACGAGCAGGACCAGGATCGTCGGAATCACGATCCAGGAAATCTCGAGGAGCTTGCTTTCCTTGACCGGCGCCGGACGCTCTGCCGGGTCTTGGCGGCGATACCTGTAGACAAACCACAGCATGGCCGCCACCACGCCAACAAGGAGAATGGCGCTGACGGCGTTTACGAAATTGAAGAGGCTGTCGACCTCCGGCGCCATGGTCGACGCTGCTTCGGGAAGCCAAAAGTCACCCATTGGGATTGGTCATTAGTGGCAAAATTGTGCCGGTCGGCGAGCCAGAGGGTCTGGCCCCACATCGTGTTCCAGCCGGAGCGGCCCAAGACCGTCGGCTGCGCACCTCTACTGCGGCGGCGACGAAGCGTCCTGCTGCTCCTTCGCAACGAGATCCATAGCGCGCTGAATGGGGATGCGATACACCCCCTCTTCTTCGTCGAGCACCCCGTACTCCTGCAGGGTGCGGGCCGCCTCCTGCTCGGCTTGCTGAATCTGATCGTAGGTCTGCCGCTCCGCCACGGCCGCCCGTTCGTCCTGGGTTACTTGCCCAAACCACCCAAAGAGGATGGCGACGGCAACAAGGATCACGAGGAGGATCGATCCGGAGATCCCGATGATCTGGGTGGCCGCGACGCCCTCGTAGGCGACCCCGCGGTCTTTCTCTTCCTCAAGCTGCGCCTCAAAGCTGAAGACTTCCGGGGACGGCTCCGGCGGACGGGCAGCCTGTCCCACTTCGGTAACGGATGGCGATGCGGAATCCAGCCCGTCGGCTTCTGCCTCCTCCGCCGTGGTTGCGACAAAACTCTCCACGGCGCTGGTGGTGCGCGGCCCTGTCTCCCGCTCCACCACCACCCGCCAGAACAGCGTCTGCCCGTCGGTGGGCAGTTGATTTCCGACAGTCACCGCCGTTTCCTCCCCCACAGAGGCATCCAGGAGAACGTCCTGAAACCCGGCCGTAGGCGCGACCTGCAGGCGATACTGCAGAGCGTCATCAGCAGGTTTCCAGACGAACGTCACCTCGTCTCCATTTGCCAACGCTGCGTCGCTCGGGGCCACAAGCGAGGGAACGGAGGACGGGGACTCAGAAGCGGCCATGGCGCAAAGAGGGAATGAATCGACCGATCACATGAAAAACGACGGACTCCGGAGAAGGGTCATCCCCCCCGGTGAAAATCACCAAAAAGATGCCCGACGCCGCGCACCTACAGGTTCTCGAAGTGCAGCGACTCAGAGAGCGAAGGATGATTTTGGGGGACCAGTGGGTGACGACTCAACCGGTACACGAGGGCCCCGGCGAAGATTCCCGTCAACCCCAACCAGCATGTAAAGTCCAACCAGTGAAACCCCGCACTGTCCCGCAGCACCGGCAAGACCACCCAGTGGAGGTCGAACCAGTGCATGCCGATGAGCCAGACGGCCAGCACTCCGAGCACCGGAGCGGCGCGCTTGGTGGCCTGCGGCAGCAAAAGGAGGAACGGCACGAGGAAGTGGAAGAGGACGAGCGATGCGCTGTGCCAGCCCCATCCCCCACGGAGCCGATGCTGGAACCAGACCGTCTCTTCGGGAATGCCGCCGTACCAGTACAACACATACTGGCTAAACGCGATGTAGGCCCAAAAGACCACAAACCCGAACAGGTACTTGCCGAGGTCGTGGTAGTGCTCCGGCGTCACGATTCCGCGGAGCAGCCCTCCATTGTGCTGGAGGATGAGGGTGAGCAGCGTGATGGTCGCAACGGCGCTGAGAATGCCCCCCGCAAAGAAGTAGATGCCGAAGATGGTCGAGAACCAGTGCGGGTCCGTGGACATCAGAACGTCGTAGCTCGCAAACGCGGTGGTCACCGCCAGGAGGGGCAGTCCCCAGGCGCTGGTGTTGCGCATCTTCTGCTGGAGCGACGGGTCGGGGTCTACGTCTTGTCGCAGGGAGAAGCTGTAGAGGCGGTACGAGATCAGGGTCCACACCGCAAAGTACCCCACCATGCGCACGCTCCAGAACTCAACGTTCAGGTAGGCGCGTTTGCCCGCCAGCACCTCGTCGTACTGCGGGCTATTGGGGTCGTAGAGCTCCGCGTGGGTCCAGTGGTACAGGTCGTGCATCCCAAACAAAAGGGGAAGCCCGAGCAGAAAGAGCAGCGGAAACGCCCACACCAACCCTTCATTGATGCGATGGACCACCACGCTCCAGTGCGCTCGCGTGAGGTGATTAAACACCAGGAAAAAGAGCCCGCCGAGGGACGTTGTCAGCAAAAAGGACCAGCCCGTCAGGTAGGCAAAAAAGAAGTCATCCGGGCTCTGCCACAGCCCCAGCGCACTGATGGCAAGCAGTGCAATGCCAAGCGCCAGCGGAACGACCCACGCGCGCCGATCCCCCGCGAACCGGTAGGCGCGCTCCGCTGCGTCACGAGTCGACTGGGCGGGATCCACCAGCCAGGTAAAGAAGGAGCTTCGGTTGAATGCGTCGGCCATGGTGTTGGGGGGAGATCGTTCAGACCCGTGGGGTCCGGAAGTGAGCGATGTGGACGGGCGGCGGGGCAAGCAGCACGTAGTGCTACGGGGCCTCGCGGCTGGCCGTTGGATTGGCCGTTGGGGGGGCCGTGGGGGCGTCCTCTACGCCCAGCCGGGCCTGCTGCTCGGGGGGCAGGTCGCCGGGCGAGGCGTTTTGGCTGCGCTGCAGGGCCCGGATATAGGCCACGATGGCCCAGCGGTCCATGACAGGGATTTTCTGCCCGTAGGCCGGCATGTTGCGCACGCCATTGTTGATCACGTCGTACAGGTAGCCGTCCGGCGCAGTGCGGAGGCGATCGATGTGGTAGCTGGAGGCAGGGGTGTAGCCGTAGTCCTGGCGCATAATCACCCCGTCTCCGGCCCCCGTCTTGCCGTGGCACACCGCGCAGTACACGTCGTAGCGGTCTTGCCCGCGCTCCAGCACCGCCCGATTGATCGCAATGGGCATCTCGGCCACGTAGTTGCCCTCCTCTGTGCGCCCCTCGTACAGGGCTGCATCGGTGCGCACCGCCCCGCGCGGAACTGTGCCCGGGACCGGGGTGCGCATCGCCGCGTTGTCCTCGAAGAGGGGATTGGCCTCCTGCGGCCCAAACTTCGGCTGGAAGTCCATGTCCAGATTCAGATGGATGGGAGGATTGTCCGACTGGGTCCCGCGGCACCCTACCAAAAGCAGGGACGCGAGGACCACTCCGGCAAAAAGCAAGCGTCGCATTGGTCGTACAGAAAATCTGGGAGCAGGCAGACAAGCACAGGGCGCGGCTCCTCACGCGTCCATGGTGCCATCGTCCTTTACGAGTTCAATGTGCTGCGCCCCAATGCGCTGCAGCAGGGCGGCGCTTTCCTCCACGTCGAACTGGTCGTCGCTGGCGGCGATGTGCAGGAAGAAGCGGTCGTCGGTCGCGCCCTTGAAGCGCTCGGAGTAAAACAGCGGGTTGTAGGGGCGGGGCAGTCCGTTGAGCGCCAGCATGCCCGCCACAGCCCCAAACGCCGCGAACAGGATCGTCAACTCGAACATGATGGGCACCGAGGGCTCGACCGCAAAGAACGGCTTGCCGCTAATGTTGAGCGGGTAGTCCACCGCGGCGGTCCACCACTGCAGGAGGTACGCCCCTACGCAGCCGGTGACGCCCCCGAAAAAGGCCAGGACGCCAACCCCAGTGGCGTTGCCCAGCCCCATGGCTTCATCCATTCCGTGAATGGGGAAGGGGCTGTGGGTGTCAAAGTGCTGGTAGCCGTCCTCCCGCACCGCCTCGGCGGCGTGGAGCAGGGCGCCGGGGTCCGAGAATTCTGCCAACAGGCCGTAGACCCGGTCGGCGTCGCTCTCAAAGATCCCCAGTCGGGCCTTTAGGTCTTGAACGAGGGTAGGCATGGCGTCGCGCGATGCACAATCGAATACAGTGGTGTGAGGGGCGCCCCGGAGTCAGGTCGAAGGCGCCTCCGTGTCTTCGGCCCCGTTGCCGCGGTGGGCCTCCGCCAGGGCCGGTTCCGCCGGCTTGATGTAGGGCTCCCCGTCGCCTTCCGCGTGCCCGTTGCCGCCGTGCTCGTGGTAGTGCGGGTCGGCCTGCGGCATCACGCCCTTTACCTCCGCCATCGCCACCATGGGCACGAAGCGCAGGAACAGCAGGAAGAGCGTAAAGAAGAGGCCGAACGAGCCGACGAACGTCCCGATGTCGACCCACGTGGCCGTGAAGTAGCCCCACGAGCTCGGCAGAAAGTCGCGGTGCAGCGACGTGATTGTAATCACGAACCGCTCGAACCACATCCCGATGTTCACAAAAATCGAGAGCACGAACATGACCGGGATGGAGCGGCGCAGCGTTTTGAACCAGAAGAGCTGCGGCGTGACCAAGTTGCAGGTCATCATGATCCAGTACGCCCAGGCGTAGGGCCCAAAGGCCCGATTGATGAAGGCGTATTGCTCGTACTGCACGCCGGAGTACCACGCCATAAAGAACTCCGTGATGTAGGCGAAGCCCACGATGGTTCCGGTCACCAGGATGATGATGTTCATCTTCTCCAGGTGATCGAGCGTGATGACGTTTTTGAGGTCGTAGATCTCGCGGGTGATGACCATAAGCGTCACCACCATCGCGAAGCCGGAAAAAATGGCCCCGGCCACGAAGTAGGGCGGGAAGATGGTGGTGTGCCACCCCGGGATGACCGACACCGCAAAGTCGAACGACACGACGGAGTGGACCGAGAGGACCAGCGGTGTGGCGAGGCCGGCGAGCAGCAAGTAGGCCTTTTCGTAGTTGCGCCAGTGGCGGTTCGAGCCCGTCCAGCCGAGCGAAAAGAAGGCAAGGATGCGCTGGCGCCAGAAGTTTTTGGCGCGGTCGCGCAGGGTGGCCAGGTCGGGGACGAGGCCCACGTACCAGAAGACGAGCGAGACGAGGAAGTAGCTGGAGACCGCAAACACGTCCCAGAGCAGCGGGCTCTTGAACTGCGGCCACATGGCCATCTGGTTCGGAATCGGGAGCGTCCAGTAGATGGCCCAGACGCGCCCGACGTGGAAGGTGGGCCAGATGAGGGCACACATCACCGCGAAGAGCGTCATCGCCTCCGCGGCCCGGTTGATGGCCGTCCGCCAGTGCTGGCGGAAGAGGAAGAGGATGGCCGAAATCAGCGTTCCGGCGTGGCCGATGCCGACCCAGAACACGAAGTTGACGATGGGCCAGCCCCACCCGACGGGCTGGTTGTTGCCCCACACGCCGATGCCGTTCCACACCACGTACGCCAGGAGGCCCAGCAGCAACATGGTGCCGGACAGCGCCACGGAGAAGGCCACGTACCACGCCAGGGGGGCCTTCTTTTCCGCGTGCCGCGACACCATTTCGGTGATGTCGTGGAACGACAGGTTGCCCTTCACCAGGCGGGAGGGCGCACCGTCGCCGGACGGAGAGGGCGCCGGCGCGGACGGGTCGGCGGGAAGTTTTTTGGAGGTCTCCACGAATCTCTGAGAGTCGATTCTACGGCTCGTGTAGGGACGGCGTCTCTGCGGCTACGCGCTCGCGGCGGCCGCGTCCGCCGTGGGCTCCGACGACAGCGCCTCTTCCAGGCGGGGGTTTGTGTTTCGTACGCGTCCCAGGTAGGAGAGGCGCGGCTTTGTGTTGAGGTACGAGAGCAGCTCGTACCGGCGTGGGTTCTGCTTCTCGCTTACCACGTCGCTCTCTGGGTTGTTGAGGTCGCCAAAGGTAATGGCGTCGGTGGGACAGGCTTCCTGACAGGCCGTCTCGATCTCGTTCGGGCCCAGGTCGCGGTTCTCGTTGTCGGCCTGCTGCTGCCCCTTACGAATCCGCTGCACGCACCACGTGCACTTCTCCATGACGCCCCGGTTGCGCACCGTGACGTCCGGGTTCTGGGCCATCTGCACCTCTGTGGGGAGCGTCTTGGTCCAGTCGTAGAAGTTGAAGCGCCGGACCTTATAGGGGCAGTTGTTTTGGCAGTAACGGGTGCCAATGCAGCGGTTGTACACCATCTGATTGGTGCCGTCCGGCGAGTGCACCGTAGCGGCCACCGGGCATACGGCCTCGCAGGGAGCGTTTTCGCAGTGCTGGCACATAACCGTCTGCATGAGCATCTCTGGGTCGTCGTCCCCCTCCTCCTCGCTCACGTAGTAGCGGTCGTTGCGAATCCAGTACATGTGCCGGCCCCTGCTGACCTCGTCCTTGCCCACCACCTGTACGTTGTTCTCGCTGGTGCACGCGACGATGCAGGCGTTGCAGCCGGTGCAGGTGTTCAGGTCCACCGTCATGCCCCACTGGTTGCCGTAGTACGGGTTGTCCTTGAACTCGGGCTGCTCGGTCGGGTGGTTTTCCTGCCAGGGCATCGGATAGTCGCGCTGGCGCTGGCCGGCGGGCGCTTCCTGCTCGCCGCCGTGGGCCGCCCCGTCGCCCCCGTGCCCACCGCTTTCGCCCTGTGCCGCCTGCTCGGGCATGCTCTCGGCCGCATGGGCGTCGGCGCCTGGCCCAGCGTCCAGGCCGTGCCCGGACACGTCGTGCGCGGCGCCATCGCCCCCGTGCTCTCCGCCCCCGTGCTCCCCGCCATGCCCGCCCTCGTCGCCGTGCCCAACGCTGGGCACGGGCGGCTGCGACTCGTTGACGAAGTAGGGATCGTCCTTGAACTCTTCGAGCGTGGCCCACCGCACGATGGGACGCCCCTGCATGGTGCCCTCCTCCTGCGTCGTGGCAATCAGGTAGTCGCTGCCCACCTTCGCCACCTCCGCCCCAGCGGCCACGCGTCCGCCCACCGGGCGCATCGGGGCCACGTTGGCTCCCACCACATCTACGCCGTCTCCGGCTCCCTCGACGCCCCCAGCGACCGGCGCCCCGTTGTAAATGTTGGTCTCGTCGCTCGTGTCCCAGAACGGCGTGCTCTCGGACTCGCGGGTGGAGTCGAGGGTGCGGCCGTAGCCCATCGTCACCCCGATGGAGCCGTCCGGGTAGCCCGGCTGCACCCACACGGGAAGCTCCACCGCCTGCCCGTTGAGGGAAAGCTCCACGCGGTCGGCGTAGAAGCTGCCTTCTCGGCGGTCCACGGTGACGCCCAGCTCCTCGGCGGTGGCGCGGCTCATGACGGCCACGTTGTCCCACACGATTTTGGTGATGGGGTCCGGCAGTTCCTGCATCCACGGGTTGTTGGAGAAGCGCCCGGCCAGCAGCTTCGGGTCGGCCCGAAAGACCACCTCCAGGTCGTCGTCTCCCCCGGGCGCCTCCACCGAGGGCACGGCGGCTTGGCCGACGGAGGCGGTTTCGTAGCCGGTATTGTCCACGTACCCGTCGTGCAGCACCTGGCGCCACTGCTCGCGGAAGGGCTCCCCGAGGCGGGCGCGCCACTGTTCGCGCACGAGGTCGTACCCGCTGGCCTCCACGCCTGTGGCCGCAAGGTTGAGCACCTCGATGAGCGAGTGGGCGTCGTCGTAGAGCGGGCGGATGAGGGGCTGGATGACCGAGAGCGTGCCGTCGTAGGCGCGGCCGTCGCCCCACTGCTCCAGGTAGTGCGTGCGGGGCACGTGCCAGTCGGCCACCTGGGCGGTCTCGTTGCGGAGGCGGCCCAGGTGCACGGTCTCCTGCACGTTCGCAAGAGCGTCCGCGAAGCCCGTCTCCGCCGGCGCGTCGTACACCGGGTTTGTGCCGAGCATGAAGAGCGTGTCGATCTCCCCGGCGCGCATCGATGCGGTCAGGTCGGCCAGGGCCTCGTCCTGCGGCTGGGCCTCGTCCTGCCCAGTGTCGAGGAGCATCACGGTGGTGCCGAGGCCGCCGAGCCGCTGGTTGATGGCCATCGCAAGGGCGTGCACCGCCGGCGGCTGCGATTCGCCCGCCATCACGACCCCATTCGCGCCGGCCTCGCGCAGGTCCCGCGCAACCTCACGGACGTGCAGGCGCTCCTTCTCGCTCCAGGCGGCCTCCGGCGCGTCGCCCACGCCAAGCTCCGCCCCCAGCGCCGCGGCGAACGCCGGGATGCGGCCGGCGCGCATCGAGAGGCGATGGTCGGAGGCTCCGCCCGTAGTGGAGTAGCGGCTCTCGATGGTGTAGAGGCGGCTCATGGTGCCGTCCGCGTCCTCCAGGCGCCGCCCCTCAGCAAAGCCGCTGGAATTGCGCACGAAGTCGTGCGAGCGGCCGTCGAGGAAGTTGGCGTCGAGGCTGACGATCGTCTCCGCCTCGTCGAGGGCGTAGCGCGGCCGCAGGGGGCGCCCGAACGCCTGCTGCATGCCGAGGCGGCGTGCGTCTTGCCCGCCCCCCGGCGCGTAGGGCACCCACCGTAGGCCCGGGAAGCGGTCTTCCATGCGCCGGCGCATGGCCTGCACGGTGGGCGAGTCGGTGTCTTCCACGAGCACCGCCACCTGCCGCTGTTCCGCCTCGGTGCCGAGCCGGCGGCAGAACGCCACAAAGTCGTCCCACGACGCCGGGACACCACCCTGGCGCACGACGCGGGAGCGGTCCGGATCGTAGAGGTTCAGGACCGAGGCCTGCTCGAAGGGGCTGGTCCCCTTCTGCCCCACCGGGTGGTCGCCGTTTCCCTCGATCTTGGTCGGGCGCCCCTCGTTGCTCTTGGCCACAACCGGCCGCACCACGCCGCGGAAGGGCATGGCCGTGGCGTAGTAGTCCGCCACGCCGGGCATCACCGTTTCCGGATTCTCGGCGTACGGCAGGATTTTTTCTTCCGGGCGGCGGCAGCCCGCCAGGCCCGCCATGGCCATCGCCGCGCCCATCAGCTGGAGAAACTGGCGGCGCGACGCTCCGCTGGGCGGCTCGCTGTCGCCGGGTTCAAACTCAAGAAGGTCGTTGCCGTCCGTCTCCGTGTCCGACTCGGACCAGTGGCGCCAGAACGTAGGCCCCGATTCGTCGTTGCGGTCGGCCGAGTCCGGATCTACGACGTCTAACTCGATCATACTGCGCGGTGGCGTTACGGGGTGAGAGGGGGCGTTGAGCGTAGGCGGTTGAGTGCTGTGCGTTAAACGGGAGACGGGCCACGCCGCAACACACCGAACGCAGAACGCTCAACCCGGAGGCATTTACCGGAGGCATTCAGTAGTGGCACGCCGAGCAATTCGTAGGGGGCTGAATGCCCCGGTTCCGAATCCGATCCAGATTGCGCTCTACAAAATTGGCCGGCTGTGTGTAGCCCATCGTCGTGATCTCGTCGTTGGGCCGCAGGTACTTTTCGGGCTGCCGGTGACAATCAAGACACCAGCCCATGGACAGTGGCTCCGCCTGGTACACGCCCTCCGCGCCCATCTGGTCGATGCGGCCGTGGCAGGTCTCGCACCCGACGCCCTTGTTCACGTGGGCGGCGTGGCTGAAGTGGGCGTAGTCGGGCAAGTGATTCACCTTCGTCCACTCGATCGGCTCCTTGTTGGCCCAGCTCTCGCGGACTGCTTGCAGCTTGGGGGAATTTTCCTTCACCTGGCTGTGGCACGTCATGCAGGTTTCGGTAGCCGGCACGTTGGCATGCTTCGAGTTGGCCACGTTGGTGTGGCAATACTGGCAGTCCATCCCCAGTTTGTCCACGTGAATCTGGTGGCTGTACGGAACGGGTTGGTCGGGCTGGTAGCCCACGACCTTAAATTCCGGCGAGAAGTAGTACCAGACCAAGAACACCAGCAGCACGCCTCCAAGGAGCGAGGCCCCCAGCGAAAGGAGCGGAAGGGTGTTGGCCTTCTTCGGAAAAAGCTGCGGCATACCAAGACACCGTTCAACAGAAACATGTGGGCGGTTTGCCTTCCGCCGCCAGAGGGCGGATGCCCGTCAGGGTCCCTTTTGGGAATCGGGTGCGGCACAAGATGAATGTACAGCAGAACACCCAGCAACCCAAGACCGCGGACTGCTTTCCGGCAACTCCCGGGCGATTTATGCTAAACCTTAACGCCTGCACCTTTCTCGTGTTGGGCGTGGGCGAAGGCCTGGGAGATTCAAGCTCACGGAGAACGTGAGAAATCGCAAATCTCTCCGGAGGCGGGCGGTGCTCAAAACGCGTAGGTGGCCCCCAGGAATAGGACGCGCCCCGGCTCCGGAATGGGCGTGCGGGTGTACGGATTCTTCGCGTTTAGGTGGTTCACGTAGTCGGTGTCGGTGAGGTTGGTCACGCCGCCTTCCAGCGAGATGCCGCGCCCAATGTCGACCCCCCCTTGGAGGTCGAGCGTGAGAGAGCCGTCGGTCGGCGTTTCGCCCAGCGCCTCAGCCACGCGGTCCTGCCTCGCGGTGGCGGTCAGGGTGCCCTCCACGTACACGCGCCCCCCTCGTGGCTCCCAGCGCAGCCCCAGGTCGCCCCGCAGCGGCGCCACGCCCAGCGCCGGCTGGTTGGTCTCCAGGTTCTTGCCCCAGAGATAGCTCCCGGACACACGGGCGGTGAACGACGCGAGCAAGGCGACAGAGGCTGACATTTCGCCGCCGTAGAACGTGGCCGCCCCGTTGGTGTAGCGGTACGGCCCCTCCGCGAAGATGGGGAGCGGGAGCATTGGCTCTACGTCCGGGGCGTCTTCGAGCGTGATGTAGTTGGAGAGGTGCCGCGCAAACCCGCTCACCTTTACCGAGACGCGGTCGTACCGGGCCTGCAGCTCCAGGTCGGCCTGCCAGGAGCGCTCCGGCTCCAGGCGGGGGGTGCCGATAAATTCGGCGCTCGTCTGCGCCTTGTTCGCGGGGAAGCGGTCGGCGAAGCGCTCCAGCGCGCCGGCGGTGCGCACAGCCGTGCCTCCCCCGAGGGAGAGCGACCACGCATCGGACAGCGGGGCCGTCAGCATCAGCGCGCCGCTCACGTTCAACTCTCGCTGGTCGAGGGCATCCGGGTCGAGCGTCTCGTCGTCCGGCGCGGCGATGTCGAGGTACACGTCGCTCACCTGCGATTCGTCGGCCCCGGCCCACACAGCATCGGCGCGGGCGGTGGCGGTCGCCTCCATCGTTCCCAGCAGCCGGGTGACCTGCGCGAAGACGCCGGCGTTGGCGATGGAGACGCCCGGCCAAATCTGGTCGCTTTCGTAGAAGGGCGGCACCCTCGGCTCTCCGTTCATCACGACCTTGAAGGGCCGTTCGGCGTCGCGGTAGGCACGATAGCCGTCAGCGCCCACCTTGAGGCGCAGGTCCGGCGCGGGCGCAAGTTCGGTGGCCACACGTCCGCCCAACGTCGTGATGTCCGACGCAACAGAGACGCGTAGGGGCGGCCCGGGAAAGTTCTCGGACGCGTAGGTGACCTTGTCCTCGTTGTTCATTGTGTGGAGGGTCTGGTAGCCGTACGCAGTCGCCGTCACCGAGCGCACGAGGCCCTGCCCCGCGGTGTATTCGTAGCCGAGGCGGGCGCGTCCGCTCTTGAAGAACTCCGCGTTGAGCAGCCGTCCAGGGTAGCGCACATCATCTTGCCGCTGGTACCCGCCGCCGGCCGTCAGGCGCTGGTTGTCGCCGAGCTTGTAGCCGATTTTGGCGCGCAGCTCGCGGTTCAGAAACTGGGCGGGCACGCTCGTGCCATTCCCGGCCTGGTAGGCCTGGCCCGCCCGGTAGGCCCCACTGAGACGGTACGCAACAGGCCCGCGGCGCCCCGTGGCTGTGCCAGTCACATCGTAAGCCTCGACGTTGGTGTCGTACCCGCTCCGCAGCTGTCCGCTCAGCCCCGCAGGGCGTGTTGCCCGGAACAGATCGCCTGTCTCGACGCGGATGGCGCTGAGCTGCCCGCCGCCCCACGTCAGCGCGTACGGCCCCTTGGCCACCTCTACGCCCTGCATGGTGGACGGGCCGGTGTGGCTCAGCGGCGAGTCCATGCGCGCCGGGCCGGCGGGAAAGGTGCGCATTCCATCGACGTACACCCCGACCTGCGTCTCGCGCAGGCCGCGCACCACCGGGTCGAGCCCCAGCGGGCCGCGCCGTACGGCATTGGTGCCCGGAATGCTGCGCATTAGTTCACCCGCATCGCGCGGATTGGCTTCTTGGATGTCGGCTTTTTGAATCTGCTCGGCGGCCTCGCGGGCGGTGCGCCGGGCGGTGATTTCGACGGCCTCCAGGCCAACGGTGCGCCGCGACAGGGAAAACTGCACGCGGGCGGACTGTCCGGCACGCAGGGACTGCTTTTGTTCTTGGGAGGTGTAGCCCACGAAGCGGGCCTGCAGCGTGTAGGAGCCGGGCGGAAGCGCAGAGAGCACAAACTGCCCTTCTGGCCCGGTACTGGCCCCGCGCAGCGACGTGTCGCCCGCGGACCGGGCCACAATGTTGACGCCGGGAAGGGGACGGCCCGTTTCGGCATCGATAACGCGGCCCGTGATGGTGCCCTGCGACTGTGCAGACGCCGCGGGGCCGGACAACAGAATGAGAAAAGACACGACGACGGATGCAATAGAAATACGGTCCATAGAGAGTCCTCCAAAGCATGATCAGAGACACGGATGACCGATCCGTGCAGAAAGGGGAATGGGAGCGGCGCCTGGACGGTCGACTCAGGCGCGGAGGACTCCCATGCGAGGAGGACGAAAGATCTCGTCGCCGAGGCGTTGGGGAACGAGGCGACAGGGGCGATGGACGCGCGGCTTCGTGTGCTTCCGGGGATGGGGGGCGCGGGCGGGAACGACTCGGGCCCATTTGGTCGTGAGAAGGGGGGCGGGGGCGGTCGGCCCGGAGTGGTCGCAGCTTTCTACGAACAGTGCCCCAGCCCCCCCTGAGGGCGTGGAGGCCGTACAGGTGCACGCTTCGCTCGGGGTCCGTGGGCACATGCCATCGGTGCAGTGGTGGCACGTGTGGGCGTGTGATGCCGCGTGGCGCTGGAGCAGCTGGACCGGTCCGCTCTGGCACAACATCCCTCCCACGAGCAGGAGCGCCAGCCCTCGCGCCCACAGGGGCAGACCGTATGAAGGGAGAGGCGCTCCCATGGAGTTGGGGGCTGGATGCGCAGGATGCGGGAACGCGAGCGGGGGGACCGGAGCTCTCTCCTCCCTTTAGCGTACGCCAACGTACAAAATCTGTGGCGAATTGTTACCAGTTGTGCGGAAAACACGCGGGAGGCGTGCGTGTGTTCGACAATGCATAGCGGTATTCATCGCTCGCGCCGCCCGGCGAGTCCCGCGCCCTCCCCGTTGCAGTCGCTCTCTGCCCCCGGGTGCCCGGCATCCCAGAGACACTTTCGACTCCTCAACCAACACCTGCCCCTCATGGATCGACGTGCGTTTCTCCGACATCTGACCTGGGCATCTCTGGCACCCGCAGCCCTTTCCGTTTCGGCCTGTAGCCCAAGCCACTCGACGCCCCCAGTGTCGGCCCCCGACTCACTGTGGGTCCATGCGCCCCCTGAGGCGGCGCCCGCCCTGCAAACGTCCAAAGAGCAGTGGCGTACGCTCCTCTCGGCCGACGAGTATCGGATCTTGTTCGAGGCCGACACCGAGCCGCCGGGCTCCAGCCCCCTGCTCGAAGAGACCCGCACAGGCACCTACCTGTGTGCAGCGTGCCGCCTGCCTCTGTTCTCGTCCAAAACCAAGTACAAAAGCGGTACAGGCTGGCCCAGCTTTTGGGCACCGCTAGAGGGACAGGTGGACACAAAGCGCGACATGAAGCTGGGGTACCCGCGGACCGAATATCACTGCCGGCGGTGCGGGGGACACCAGGGGCACGTGTTCGAGGATGGGCCCGAGCCCACAGGGCTGCGCTACTGCAACAACGGCCTGGCGCTCACTTTCGTCCCTGCCGGGAAGCCACTTCCCTCCCCTCGCACGTAGCACCGCGCCCCTTCTTCCCGGCGGGCCTTACGCGCCGGTCGACGGAGCGTCCACGGCGTGCCTCTTCAGCACCTTCAGCGACACCACGTTGAGCGCCGTCTCCTCCGTCGCCGCCAAGACCACGGGCGGCGCCACCCCGTCCGCCGCCGCCTCCTGCCAGCGGGCCGCACAGAGGCACCACCGATCCCCCGGCTCCACCCCCGGAAAGTTCATCGCAGGGCGGGGCGTCATCAGATCATTGCCCTGCTTTTTTGTATACTGCAGAAACGCCTCCGTCATTTCTGCGCACACCACGTGTCGGCCCCGATCGCGCGGCCCAGTGCGGCAGTGCCCGTCGCGGTAGAAACCTGTTGTGGGATCGGTAGAGCACGGCTGAAGCGACGTGCCCAGAACGTTCGTCGCAGAATCGGAGGCCATGGCAGGCATAGAAGAGAGGTCAAAAAAGCGCGGACAGCACTTGCCCGAGTGCAGGCTACAATCTACCTTCCCTGTACTCTCCCCCACCGAGTAGGGAACGCATACAACCCGTCTGCCTCTGTTCATCGTTCCAATCCGCCCATGCCCACCCAAACTCTCCGCATCGGTGTTCTTACCGGCGGGGGCGACTGCCCCGGCATCAACGCAGCGCTCCGGGCCGTCACAAAGTCCCTGATCCTCAAGCACGATGCCGAGGTGCTGGGCTTCCTCGATGGGTTTGAGGGGCTGGTGGAGCGAAATGTGGAGCCGCTTCACTATCGCGACGTCAGCGGCATCCTCACGCAGGGCGGCACCATTCTTGGCGCCAGCAACCGGGCCGACCCGTTCAACTACCACCCCCGCGGCGGCGCGAACGTGTCTGCGCAGGTGCTGAAGACCGTCCAAAACCTGGGACTCGACGCCCTGGTTGCCATCGGGGGCGACGGCACCATGTCCATCGCCCATCGCCTGTCTGAGCTGGGGATTGAAGTGGTGGGCCTGCCCAAAACCATCGACAACGACCTGGTGGGTACAGACCGCACGTTCGGCTTCGATACCGCCGTCCACATCGCCTCGGCGGCCATCGACCGCATTCACACGACGGCCCAGAGCCACCACCGGGTCATGATTGTGGAGACGATGGGATGCCATGCCGGGTGGATTGCCCTCCACGCCGGTCTCGCCAGCGGGGCCGATGTCATCCTTCTTCCCGAGCTGGACTACACGGTGGAGGAGGTGGCCCGGGTGTGCCGCGAGCGCGAGCGGGTCGGGCAGCGCTTTACAATCGTAGCCGTCGCCGAAGGGGCGAAGCAGAAAGATGGCGAACATGTGGTGCAGGAACGAGACGACCGCCGTACAGACTCCCTCCGCCTGGGGGGCATCGGCAATGTGTTGGCCGATGAATTGCGCGAGTTTGTGGACAGTAGCGTTCGCACCACGGTGCTCGGGCACATGCAGCGCGGCGGCACTCCCACCGCGTACGACCGCAACCTGGCGACGGCCTTTGGCACCCGGGCCGCTGCCCTCGCCGCCACCGGCCGCGCCGGGATCATGGTGGGGGTACAGGAGGGATCGTTCACCACGGTGCCCCTGGCAGACGTGGCGGGCCATACCCGCACGGTCCCCATGGACGCTCCCCTTCTCGCCTCTGCCCTCGACCTCGGCATCTCGCTCGGCGTCCCCAACCCTGATGTGAAGACCAACGCCGAACCGGTCCCGCCCGTCCCGTCGTAAGCATTGCTCATTGCTGTCGCGCATTGCTGTCGCACCGCTCCACGCCCCTCATGCCCCCCGCTCCCTCCATCGCCGATATCGCGGACGCCCTGAACGCCTGGGCGCCTCCCGGCTCCGCCCAAGATTACGACAACGTCGGCCTGCAGGTCGGCGACGCCGACCGCTCGGTCTCCCGCGCCCTCATCGCCCTCGACGCCACCCCCGAGGTGCTGCACGAAGCGCAGCGCCGTGAGGCGGCACTTGTGATCACGCACCACCCCCTCCTCTTCCGGCCCCTCAACAGCGTCACCGCCGACGGGTATGTCTCGAACTTGGCCCTGCGCTTTGCGGAAGCCGGCATCGGCCTCTATAGCATCCACACCAACCTCGACGCGGCCCCGGACGGCGTCTCTTTTGCCCTCGCCGACCGGCTGGGGCTGACCGACGTCGGCTTTCTCGACGGCTTTGAAGACACCCTCTACAAGCTCGCTGTGTTTGTGCCGGACGATGCGTTCGAGGACGTGCGGCAGGCCCTTGCCGAGGCAGGCGCAGGACAGATTGGCGACTACGAGGCCTGCGCGTTTGCTACCCAGGGCACGGGCTTCTTCCAACCGGGCACCGGCACCGACCCGCACATCGGCACGGCTGGGGGCGAGGTGGAATCGGCGCAGGAACGCAAGCTGGAGGTGGAGGTCGCCCGCTGGGCCCGCGGCGAGATCCTGGCGGCCCTGCAAAACGCGCATCCGTACGAAGAGGTGGCCTATGACCTTTACCCCGTCAAGCAAAAAAACTCGCGGGCGGGATTGGGGGCTTTGGGGCGCCTCCACGAACCGATGCCGCTCTCGGCGTTCCTCGAGCGCGTGGCCTCCCGCCTCAACGCCGACAGCCTGCGCTACGCCGGCGATCCCGACGCGCTGGTCGAACGGGTGGCTGTCTGCGGCGGGGCGGGCAGCGACTTCATCGGCACGGCCCGCCGCGCTGGGGCCGATGCGTACGTAACGGCGGACCTCACCTATCACCAGTTCTTCGATGTGCTGGCCCCGGACGGTACGCCCCAGATGGCCCTCATCGACCCCGGCCATTACGAAACCGAAGCCCTTACCGAAAAGCTACTCCAGGATTGGCTGCAGGCCCGCTTCGAAGGGGTGGAGTGGCACCGCACCGCCACCACGACCAGCCCCATGCGCACGTTCGTGCCCGCGGAGGATGCGGGGCGCGATTCTTCCTGAGGTGTACATCCTGTTTCGGACTTGCGCATCGTCCCGGACTTGCCCCCCCCGACTACAGTACGGGGCTCTACAAGCCCTGCCCGCGCTCTGCCCAACCTCGTGGCCGTAGTGCATGATGCGTGTTGCGTGGAGGCGTGATGACTTTGCCCCAACTTGCTTTGTCGCAACTGAGGCGGCCCCTCTACGGCCCCCTTCGGAACAGCTTGGCATCCTGGCTTGGTGTTTTTGCACGAAATGGAAGAAGTCTCTCACGCAAACACGAACCTCCAGCGGACGCAGAGGTATCTTTTGGATGTTGCTTGCCCGCGCTCGTATGACCAAAATCAAATAGTCCATGCCGACTGCCCAGAAGAAAAAGACGGACGTGGTGGATCAACTCCGCGCCCTGGTTCGGTTGCAACACATTGACAACCGGATCGACCAGATTCAAAAGCTTCGCGGCGACCTCCCCGCCGAAATTCGCGACCTGGAGGATGAGAAGGCTGGCCTGGAGACCCGCCTCGACAATTACGAGGAGGAGGTACAGGAGCAAAAGGTGGCCAAGCGGCAGGCCGAGCTTGACATCAAAGAAGCGGAAGGCCTCATCGAGAAGTACGAAGAGCAGCAGCTCGAAGTCCGCAACAACCGAGAGTTCGACGCGCTTACGAAGGAAATTGAGAGCCAGGAGGAGCGCATTTCCGAGGCCGAGGATACCATTGAGGAGGCCGAGGACACCATTGCGTCGGACAAGGCGGCCATCGAGGAGACAGAGGAGCGCCTGGCGGACCTGGAGGACGTGCTCGACGAGAAACGAGACGACCTTGAAGAGGTGGTGGAGGACACGGAGCAGGAGGAGACGACCCTGGAAGAGCTCCGGGACGAAGCCGCCGAAAAGGTCGACAGCCGGTACCTCAAGGCCTATTCCAAGCTCCGTGACCGCCTCCGCGACGGCCGCGCCGTGGTGCCCTTGAAGCGAGGTGCCGCCGCCGGATTTGCCGTGCCGCCCCAGCGACAGGTCGAAATCCGAAAGCGAAAACGAGTTGTCCCCTGTGAGCACACCGGTCGCATCATCGTCGACCAGGAGCTGTACAACGAAACGGTCGACGAGATGAAAGAGAGGATCGACCTATAGAAGCGCAGTCGCCCCCGAGGCCGCTGCGCTTTTTCGATTAGAGGTCGTTGTGGGCCGTGCAACGACCGGATCTTTCCCGCACCTGTGCGGTATGGAAAAGAGACGTGTGGGGCGGGTCATCGCTCCGTTGCGACCGGGCCTTCAGGGCCGGGCAGCGGTGAGGAAAGTCCGAACACCACAGGGCACCGTGCTTCCTAACCGGAAGGCGCTCCGGCAATAGCTGGAACGACGGCACGTGCAACAGAGAGCAGTCCCACCCCGGAGGGATCCGGGGCCAGGGGTGAAAGGGTGCGGCAAGAGCGCACCGGCGCTCCGGGCGACCGGGGCGGCCAGGCAAACCCCACGGGGTGCAAGGCCAAGTAGCACCGGTCCCGACGCTGCGTCGGGGAGAGGCGGCCCGCCAATTTTCGGTGCAGGTAGGCCGCTTGAGGCGCTCGGCAACGAGTGTCCCAGATAGATGATGACCTCCTCGCTTCTCCGGTGCGGCACCGGGCGCGAGCAGACCAGATTCGGCTTATAGCTTCACACGTCGCCCCTATGTGAGCGGCAGTCTCTGGACGGGAGGCTGCCGCTTTTTGCGTGCCCTGGTGGATTTCATGAACATGTCCTGGTCGCATTCCGGCCCGCTGAGTGGCGGCCACGGCCCACACGCCCTTCCCAATCAAGTCTGCCCCAGTATGCAGTCGCCTCGGGGCTCTCCGCTCAGTTGCTGCCGCCATCCTGGGGCACGGCCCCGCCGTTTCCACCGCCTTGTCCTCCCTGCCCGGGCAGCGGCGCGGCCTCATTCCCAGGGCCGCCGCTCGGCGGCGTCTGCTGCTGAGTGGGGTTGTTTTGGGCCCGCTGCTGAATCACGCTCTCTTGCTCCCCTCGGTCAATAAAGAAGTTGGTTACGACGCAGGCAGAGATGAAGATGGCCGCGAGGGTCCAGGTCGCTTTTTCCAGCGTGTCGGGCGCCTGACGGGTGCCGAGAACCTGCCGCGTGGCCCCGCCGGAGGCGATGCCGGACAGCCCCTGTCCCTGCCCGCTTTGCATGAGGATCACCAGGATCATAACAGCCGCGAGCAGTGCAATGACGACGACCATGAACGAAAACATAACTACCGTCGAATATTTTCTGGAGGAATGGGTCAGGGGCCACCGCAGGCCGGCCTGCGGCGTGACTACACCGTAGCCTAAAAGACTACACCGGGGAAGAGGTTTCGTTCAGGTGGGCTGCGGCATACACCAGGGCCGTCACCGTCTTCATGTCTTTTAGGTCGCCCTGCCGGGCCCGGGCCAAGGCCTCCGTGAATGGCAGCTCCACCACCTCCACAAATTCGCCGTCGGCCAGTGCCTGCGTGCCGCGCTCCAGATCATGGGCCGTGAATACGTGAATCTGCTCGTTGCTGTAGCCGATGCAGGGATACGCGGCGCCCACATGTGCAAACCGCCCCGCCCGCCAGCCCGTCTCCTCCTCCAGCTCCCGCGCCGCGACCTCTTCCGGATCCTCACCGGCCACGTCGATCTTGCCGGCCGGCACCTCCAAAAAGGTGCGCCGCGGCGGGTAGCGGAACTGCCGCACGAGCAGTGTCCGTCCATCCTCGAACAGCGGCACAATGGCCGATGCCCCCGGGTGATCGATCCACTCACGGACGGATGTCGCGTCGTCGGGCAGGCGCACCTCGTCCCGAAAGGCTTTCAACAGCACCCCGTCGACGAGCTGCTCGGACGAAAGGGACGTTTCGGTGAGGTCGGCCATGGGCAATCGGGGGCGTGACGGTCCAGCGGTGATGCGGTGCGGGTTCAAGCATTCGTTTCTGCAGTGCGGGCTCTCGGGAAGCGGAATTCGGAGCCGTGACTTGCAACAACGACTGCCACACACTCTTGCCTCGCGCTTTCCCAGTCGCAGATGACACCTGCAGGCTACGAGGCACGGAGGGCGGTGCTCCCCGCCGGACTGTTTTTCACCCGGACTGCCTGTTCTGCCCCCCAGGCTCGGCGGCTCCGTGCGCCCCCACCACCGCGTGCAGCGCCGCGAGCCCTGCCGTCTCTGCCCGCAGCCGACGCGCCCCCAGCGACACGGGCGTGCCCCCCGCCCCCACAATCGACGAAACTTCCGCGGGCGCAAAGCCCCCCTCCGGGCCCACAAGCACCAGCGCCGACGCCGCCCACCGCGTCTCCGTTACGGCCTGCCAGATCGGGACTGCCTCCCCGTCGGCGTGGCAGACGAGTGTCCTTTCTGTCTCCGCCGCCTCCACCAGCGCTGCGGGCGACTGCGGCGGCGCGAGGCCCGGCAGCCGGCTGCGGCGGCACTGCTTCATCGCCGCCACCATTACCTTGCGCAGCCGCTCCTCCCGGATCGAGTCGCGCTCGGTTCGCTCCGTTCGCAGCGGGACGATGCGCCGCACGCCCAACTCCACGGCCTTCTCCACGAACGTCTCGAAGCGGGACCGCTTCGTCAGCACGCCGAGCCCAACAGTCACGTCCACAGCAGGCTCCCCCACGTCTTTTCGCTGCTCGACGATCGTCCCCACCCCCTGCTCGGGCGTCAGATGGGTGATCTCCACGCGGTACCAACCGCCCCTCCCGTCCACCACCGTAATTTCGTCGCCCTCCTCTCCCCGAAGCACGGTGCGCACGTGCCGCGCTTCCTCGGCGGGCAACACCACGCGCTGCCCTCGGAGGGCGGACGGCGGGGCGTAGAAGTTGGTGGTCATGCGGAAACGACGCTGGGCACGGAAGCTTGCACGCTGCACAATCAATGAACGTCCCCGGCCGAGGGTTCGGGGACGGGGCTCTTTTGCAAGGAGAGGCCCCCGGGGCGCTCTCCGCGAACCTCGGGAGGCATACGGGCCGCCCCTGGAGGGCTGGAGGCGGAACCACTGTGAAGCCCCCCTTGCATCTCTCGCTCGATAGTCTTATCGTTCAATTGCGATGTACGATAAATGCCTGCCCGCCATGCCTGCTGCCGCCGACTCCGCGTTCGAGACCGATTCCACACAGCTGGCCCGCCGCCTAAAGGCCCTGGCCCACCCGGCCCGCCTGTCGATCATCGAGATTCTGGCGGAGCGCGACGAGTGCATCTGTGGGGAGATCGTGGCCGATTTGCCGTTGGCCCAGTCCACGGTCTCCCAGCACCTGAAGGCGCTAAAAGAGGCGGGGCTGGTTCAAGGGAGCGTCGACGGCCCCCGAACCTGCTACTGCCTCGATCCCGCAGCGGTGGCGGCGCTTGAGGACGATCTCGGGGCGTTCTTCGACGACCTCTCCCCGACCGCCGCGGACTGCTGCTGAGCCCACCGCCCGCTCGTTTCACTGGCATCGCCACAAAACTCTCGCTCTTCTCGCCCGATGGCTCCAACCACTGACCGTGCGCCGACCGACCAGATGTCGACGCTCGACCGCTACCTCACGCTCTGGATTCTGCTCGCGATGATCGCGGGCGTGGGGCTGGGGGCGCTCGTCCCCGGTATCGATGCGTTCTGGGACCGGGTGTCGGTGGGCACCACCAACGTGCCCATCGCCATTGGCCTCATCCTCATGATGTACCCGCCGCTGGCGAAGGTGCGCTACGAGGAGCTCGGGGAGGTCTTCCGCAACGGAAAAATCCTCGGCCTCTCCCTCCTGCAAAACTGGGTGATCGGGCCCGTGCTCATGTTCGGGCTGGCGGTGCTGTTCCTGCGGGGCCATCCCGAGTACATGACGGGCCTGATCCTGATTGGATTGGCCCGCTGCATCGCGATGGTGATCGTGTGGAACGAGCTGGCGGAGGGGGACAACGAGTACGCCGCCGGCCTCGTCGCCTTCAACAGCGTCTTTCAAATCCTCACCTACCCGGTCTACGCCTGGGTCTTCATCACGGTCTTGCCGCCGCTGCTGGGGCTGGAGGGAAGCGTGGTGGACATTGCGTTCGGGACCGTAGCGGAGAGCGTGGCGGTTTATCTCGGCATTCCGTTCGTCGCGGGCATGGCCTCCCGCTTCGCTGGCACGCGGTGGAAAGGGCGCGACTGGTACGAAGACACGTTCATCCCGGCGGTGAGCCCCCTCACGCTGATCGCCCTCCTCGCGACGATCGTGGCCATGTTTAGCCTGCAGGGGGACCGCATTGTGGCCCTGCCGCTCGACGTGCTGCGCATCGCGGTGCCGCTCGCGCTGTACTTCCTCGCCATGTTTGCCGTCACGTTCTGGATGGGCAAAGCGGTCGGCGCCGACTATGCGAAAACAACGACCCTCTCCTTCACGGCTGCCTCCAACAACTTTGAGCTCGCCATTGCGGTGGCCGTGGCCGTCTTCGGCATTGGCTCCGGGCAGGCGTTTGCCGCCGTCATCGGCCCGCTCGTGGAGGTGCCTGTCCTCGTGGGGCTGGTGCACGTGGCCCTCTGGGCACAGCGCCGCTACTTCGGCGCGGCGGTGGGCCCGGCTTCCTTCGACAACGTGGGCGACGTGTGCCCCACGACTGTGCGTCGCCCGAGCGTTCAGAATGGGCACTCCCGGGATGGACAGCAGGACCGGCAGACCGATCGCAGCGACCGCCCGGCCCTCCGCGACACCGCCGTGGACGGGCTCGATGCTCCGTAGCCCGGTGGGGTGTTCCGGAGCGTGTGCACACAAGAGACTGTTCAACGTTCACCCTGCCAACATCCCAACGCCTTATGGACACCGTTCTCTTCGTCTGTACCCACAATTCCTCCCGGTCGCAGATGGCCGAGGGGCTCCTGCGCGACCGCTACGGCGACCGCTATGAGGTGCGCAGTGCCGGCACCCGCCCCGGCAGTGTGCACCCGCTTGCCGTGGCGGTGATGGACGAGATTGGCATCGACATCTCGGACCATACGGCGGACGCCCTGCTGGCGCACACCGGCGCGCGCCTCGACATTGTGGCCACCGTGTGCGACGACGCGGCGGAGGCCTGCCCCTTCGTCTCTGCCCGCAAGAAGAACCTGCACCGCGGCTTCGACGACCCCTCGGCCGTAACGGGCTCCGACGCGGAAAAGCGGGCTGCCTTCCGGCGAGTGCGCGATGAGCTGGCCGACTGGATCAAGGCGGCATTCGACCCTGCGCCCCCGGCGGAAGCGGAACCGGCCGACGCAGCGTAGCCCACCGCCTTCCTTAACGACGCCCTCTCCACGATGCGTCCCAGTGGGAACGATGTTTTGCTCGCCCTGCTATATCCCCGACCTCTGCCTCATCGCTTCTTCCAATGCCCGTGCACACGCTCGCGAGGGCCGGATTCGTAGTGTCCGTGGCCGTTCTGGCGATGGGATACGGCCTGGCGGCAAACCAGTGGGGCTGGGTGCCGAGTTCGGTCGCGCAGCGGGCGTGGAGCCAGGCGGAGGCGCTCTTCACTGACAATCCGTTCTCGTACCGCGTCCCTCGGGTGTACGACCGGCAGGGCGCGCGCACCCTGCGCCCCGACGCCGTGCAGCCGGGGGTCACGCTGGTGAGTTCGCTCTGGAAACCCGCCGACGGCTGGCAGCCGCAGGTGCGCCTTCTCGACCAGGACGGGGCCGTTCTGCACACGTGGACGCTGGACGCGGATCTTTTCGCGGCGCGGAGCTACGTGCACGGAACGCATCTGCTCCCGGACGGCGATCTCGTTGTGAATCTGGAATACGTGGGCACTGTCCGCCTGGGCCCCTGCGGCACTGTGCGCTGGCGCCTGCCCAAACGCACCCATCACGCCGTCACTCGGGCCGATGACGGCTCGTTCTGGATCCCCGCCCAGATTCCCGGACGGCCCACAGGGCCGCTGGGCGACGCGGCCATGCCGGAGCAGCTCCTCCGTGTGTCCGCAACCGGAGAGGTGCTGCGCACAATCGATCTACTTCCCCTGCTCTTCGAGAACGGCCTGGCGGCGCCCCTCTTCCGGGCCCACGGCCCACAGCCCCGGGGCGAGCTCTTGCACGTCAATGACGTGGAGCCCCTCCCCGCTTCCATGGCCGACGCGTATCCGCGCTTCGACGCGGGCGACCTCCTGGTCTCCCTGCGCGACCTCCACCTCGTGCTCGTCGTAGATCCGGACACGGAGGCTGTGCGGTGGCACGCCGAGGCTCCGTTTCTGCGCCAGCACGATCCCGACTTTCTGGGCGACGGCCGCATCGGCGTGTTCGACAACCGGCCCGACGGCACGGCGCGAGGCACCCGGCTCGGGGGCAGTCGGATCGTCGTCCTTCACCTGCCCTCCGACTCCACGAGCGTGCGCTTTCCGACGGCACGCTCGGGGCCATTCTACACGGAAGCGGGCGGCACATGGCAGTCTCTCCCAAACGGCAACCTGCTTTTGGGGGAGGCGCAGGCGGGGCGTGTGGTGGAGGTGACGGCGGACGGAGCGCCGGTGTGGGAGTGGGTTCGTGCCGCCCGGGGCGAGCGCGTGCCGCAGGTCCTGGACGCCACCCGGCACGCCCTCTCGCCGGCCGCGGTGGCAGAGTGGCCCTGCGGCGCGGACGAGTGACCAGAGGCGTCCCTACGCCTTGTTTTGAGTCGTGCGGTTTTGACTCGTGCGTCGGCGCTCGCGCTCCGGTTCCCTATCCCCCAGTTCTCAGAAGCCTCTCAGAGCCCCACGGACAGGCCCAGGTGCACGCGTCCGTTGGCGGGGCTTTGCACGTCGGGATTGAGCGCGTAGGTGGCCGAAAGGCGCCCGATGGCGGTTTGGAGGTGGGCACCGAGGCCGTAGCCGGGGTGCCACCCCCGCGTGGCACGGGTGCCCTCCAGGGCGGGACGCGCCACGTAGCCGAGATCAACGAAGGCGTGGGCGTACGAGGCGCGGTCGAGTTGCAGGCGGTACTCCAGAAGCCCCCGCGCCACCGCGTTCCCCAGAAACCGATCTTCGTCGTACCCGCGGAGCGACGTGGCGCCCCCGAGCCGAAACAAGTCGCTCCGGTCGTAGTCGCGGCTGAGAAGCACGGACGCCTCCCCCCCCAGCGCAAGCACCTGCCGGTCGAACAACGGGAGGTACGCGCGAATGCGGCCCTGCACCCGCTCCTGCCGAAGGTCCTCGGTCGCTCGTGTGGTGTCTCCCTGGGGCGTCAGGCGTCCACGCCGACGCTCCTTGCGCCCCTGCGACACCTGCAGGCGCACGGCAAGGCCCCGGCGCGGGTTTTCGGGCCGATCGATCTGTTCGAAGCGCACGCCCCCGCCGTAGAAGAGGGTCGTGGCACGAGGAATCTGCTGCCGCCCGCCCACGAAGGCCGTGCCCGCCGGCCCGGGCCGCACCACCTCGCGGCTCAGGGTGGCCGTCAGCTCCAGGCCGGTGCCCAGCCGGTACCCGCCCTCCAGTTCGTACACGCGCTCTCCGTACGTGGAGTCGCGCTGCTCGCCCCGGAAGTGCCCAGCAATGCGGAGCGGGAGGCCCAGCAGATAGGGGTCGGTCACGGACACGTCGAAGATGCTCGTGCGGCCTGGGCGGCGGTCCAGCGCAAACGCGGCCCGACGGCCGCCCCCAAACAAGTGCTTCAGGAGCAGGTGGCCGCTGCCCACCAGCCGGCCCGACCCTCGGGTCTGCGATGGCGGCAGGTACCCCAGCACCGCGTCGAACGCGCCCGGCGGGGCTTCGTCGACCGGAATGCGGAGCACCGCGCCGCCGTCTTCCGCCACGCGCAGCTCCGGCGGCCCCACGCGCTCGAAAATGTCGTGCCCCTGAAGCCGCTCCCGAAGGCCGTCCGGGTCGTAGTTGCGGAGCGGATCGCCCGCATCGAGGCCCGCCAGGTGGGCCAGCAGTTCCGGCGACGTGCGGGCATCGTCGGGCACCTCAATGCGGCGGAGCCAGAGCCGTGGCCCCTCGTCGATGCGAAGCGTGATGCGCAGGTGCGGCGGCGCGTCTGCCACGAGTCGCGTCTCGGCCACGCGCACCTGGGCAAGCGGATGGCCCGCCCGCTCGTACCGGTCCAGCAGCGCCTGGATGTCGGCCTCCAGGCGGCGTCGGCGCAGCGGCTCGCCGATCTCGGTCTGCATCAGCGGGCGCAGCTCGTCGGCCGAGAGGGCGCTGTCGCCCACGATGCGGAGCGCGCCGAGGCGGACCCGCGGGCCGCGGTGGACGTGAAGGCGCACGGAGGGGGGCGCCGCGCTCGTGTCCACGACCGCCGAATCGACCCGGGCGTAGTAGCGGCCCCGGCGCCGAAAATGACGCAGGACGCGGCGGGCCACCGGGCGTACACGATCGGCGGAGGCGGTCTGGACAGTGTCGGGCCAGGCGGCACGCGCTCCATCCAGCACCAGCTGCCACTGCGCCGCCGCCGGAACGGACGCGGAGACAGACGTCTGCGCCGCCGCCCCGGGAAGCCCCCCGACTCCGACGAGGCCCATCGCGAGAAGCAACACCGCTCTCCCCGCTGGGTATAGGACACGCTGTCGATGAGTGCTCATCACACCAGGTGGGTTGATGACGCTGCTGCCTCGCACTGCCCTTGCTCTTCTGGCTCTGGGGATGCTCGGCCCGGTCGGTCCACAGGGGCGGACGGCCGTCGAGCCTTTCGAACCTGCAACCGCACCGCGGGTTGCACCGGAGGCGCCGCCCACCGATACTCTGCGCGCCGCTGCGGAGCCTGGGACACCACTCCTCCTCCCGCTGCCTCCCACGCTGGCGGGCCGCACGGTCGCCCGCTACACCCTCCTCCGCGGCCCCGCCCTGAGCGGCGCTGCCGGCCGATCGTTCACCTGGATCCCCACAGACGCCGCGCCGGGCATGCACGAAGTGCTCCTCCGGGCACACCGCCCCGATGCGCCCGGAGACACGCTCGTGATTCGGATTGACCTCTCATCCTGAACAGGCCCAGCGCTCCCCTGCTGGACATTCCTGCTGGACGTTTTTCGACGCCAAACGCTGCCTCACCGCCTCCCCTCACCCCTCACGCCTACCGCCATTCCCGACCGTTCCCTCGCCCCCACCGACCCTCAGCGCACCGCGTTTCGTCAGGATCTGCTCGACTGGTACCACGCGCACAAGCGGTCGATGCCCTGGCGCGAGACGGACGACCCGTACCGCATCTGGGTCTCGGAAATCATGCTGCAGCAGACGCGCGTCGACACGGTGCGCGACTACTATCACCGCTTCCTGGAGGCGTTTCCGACGGTAGAGGCCCTCGCCGAGGCCGAGCGGGACGAGGTGCTGAACCACTGGGAGGGCCTCGGTTTCTACGCCCGCGCCCGCCACCTCCACGAGGCCGCCCAGCACGTCGTCGACGAGCACGACGGCTCCGTCCCCGACACAATGGACGCCATCAAAGACCTGAAGGGCGTCGGCCCCTACACGGCCGCTGCGGTGCTCTCCATTGCCTACGAGAACCCACACGCGGTGCTCGACGGCAACGTGACCCGCGTGCTGAGCCGCGTCTTTGCCTTGGAGGAAGACGCCACCACGAGCACCGCTCAGCGACAGCTCCGCGCGCTTGCCAACGACCTGCTCGCCAACGACCAGCCCGGCGACTTCAACCAGGCGATGATGGAGCTCGGCGCGCTGGTCTGCACCCCCAGCACGCCCCACTGCGATCGCTGTCCCCTGAACGAGGCCTGCCGGGCCCACGATGCGGGGACCGAGGAGGACTACCCCATCACGCCCGAGTCGGAGCCCGTGCCGCACCACAACATCGCCGTGGGGCTCGTGTTCGACGAGGCAGGCCGCCTCCTCATCCAGCGGCGCCCGGACGACGGACTGCTCGGGGGCCTCTGGGAGTTTCCCGGCGGGAAGCAGGAGGAGGGCGAGTCGATGGAGGAAGCGTGCCGACGGGAGGTGCGAGAAGAGCTCGGCGTGGGGATGGACGACGTGGAGCCGTTCTACACACTCTCCCACGCCTATTCCCACTTCAAAATTACGCTGCACGCCTTCCGAGGCCGCCTCACCGACGGCCCGCCGGAGGCGCGGGAGGATCAACCGTGGCAGTGGGTCCCCGTCGACGCGCTCGACGACTTCGCCTTCCCCCGCGCCAACCGCCGCCTCATCGAAGAACTGGAGCGGCGTCAGTCTGCGCCCTCGCTCTTCGACTGAGCGCCTCCACCAAGCGATGCGCCGTACGGCGCCGCCCCCACGATGGCTGCCGGGCTACTCCTGCACACCCTCCGCCTTCACGGGCTACCCCCCGTCCGCGCCGCCGTTCGTCTCGTCCCCAAAAATGGCCGCCCCAATCGCGCCCCCAATCGCCCCGAAGATGGCGAACACAATCACGTTTAGCAGAAGAAACGCAAGCCCCATTACAGACAAGAGCCCGGGTCCTTCGCCCTGCATTTGCTGCATCATCTCCGGCGACACGCCCTGTCCTCCATTCATGCCCTGCATGAGCTGCTCCTGCAAGCCCTGCTGAATGGACTGCGAATCGAGGTTGAAGGGGCGGAGCACAACGTCGAACAACGCCGCCAGCACCGCGCCCCCGGCCCCCGCCAACGCCCCCAACACCGCCCCATCGCCCGACTCGACAGGCCCGCCCGTCCGGCTCGCGTACTGCTGCGCAGTCACCACCCCGCCGATGATCACCCCGAGACAGCAGAGCGTGTTGATGAATCCCAGGTATGAAGTGCTCAAAATGCCGGTCGCGACGGCCCCGACCAGAACCGACTGCTGGCGAGAAGTCATAAGCATCGAAGACAAAGAAACGAAAAGCAGCGCGAAAACAGAGCACAGCAACACAGAGCACAGCAACAGTGCATCGGCACGGCCGCCTTCTGGGAGGCCGCGGGCGCCCGCGGTCCAGGACCGCCTACACTGACTCCCCTCCTCACCCAAGCGACGCCGCTGCATCTCCCGATCTCATCGCCCGAACCGCCCGACGACGGAGTCGGTGCGTCATGTAGCTTGCCGCCACGCCCCCAAACAGCAGTCCTGTAAGGGCTCGGCTCAGCGGCACACTCGGCCACAGCCCCACAAGCGGCGCGGCCCAATCCAGCCCCAGTGGCACGAGGGCCCCCAGCAGCACGTAGCGGCGCCACGGCCCAAAGCGGTGCCACAGGCTGCGGCCCCATCCCGTCCCCAATACGCCCAGTACCAGGCCCGCGTAAATTCCCGTACACCGGTCACAGATCGCAATGGGCACCCCGCCGATGTGAGGCGAGCGCGCCGGCATTTGATGACAGGCCGGTGCAAAAGCCCGGGACAGCATCCCTCCCACCTCCGGCGGCAGGAAGGGCGGGAGCAGGGCAAGCGCAAGAATCCCACTCGTGCCCGCCAGCAATCCGTACCAGAGAAGACGGGGCGGCGAGAGACCAAACATGCCCACGACCACAGCAGCACCGTTGCATTCAAAGAAGCTGCATTCGAAAAAGCTCCCCCCTGCTGCCCTCAACATGGCACCGCCCGCGAAGGTTCGCTCCTCAGCCGCCAGGGCGCCCTTGTGCCGGCGCCCAAACACAGATCCCTCGGGACGCTAAAAGATCTTCACCTCTTTGCCCACCGGGAGACTGGAACACAGCAAAACAAGCGCTGTTGCAGCAAGCGATTTGTTATCACTCGCCACTGGTGAGTGATAACAAGACAAAAAGTCTCGCCCAATCCCCCATTCACAAGGCATTCTGAACCAATCATGACGAGCATCAAACCCCTCGGCGACCGCGTCGTCGTCAAGCCGAAGCCGGCGGACGAGACGACCGAAAGTGGGCTATACATCCCAGACTCGGCGAAGGAGAAGCCGCAGGAAGGCACGGTCGTCGCGATCGGTCCGGGCCGCGTAGAAGACGGCACCCGGATTGAGATGACGGTCGAGGAGCACGACGATGTTCTCTACGGCAAGTACGCCGGCACCGAGGTGACGCTCGACGGTGACGAGTACCTCATCATGCGCGAGAGCGACATCTTCGGCATCGTCGAAGGATAGCGGCTACTCGGTTGCCCGCATGGCGCGTTGCGCCGCGGTTGCCCGATTGTCCCCACATTTCCGACTGACCTACGAACGAACCCTTTCAGACAGCAACCATGGCGAAGCAAATTAAGTTTGATACCGACGCACGCAACGCCCTTCAGGAGGGCGTTGACCAGATGGCGAAAGCCGTCAAGGTGACGCTCGGTCCCAAGGGCCGCAACGTGGTCCTTGAGAAGTCCTTCGGCTCCCCCACAATCACGAAGGACGGCGTCACCGTCGCAAAAGAGATTGAACTCGAGAAGCGCCTTCCCAACATCGGGGCGCAGGTGCTGAAGGAGGCCGCGTCGAAGACGAACGACGACGCCGGCGACGGCACCACCACCGCTACGGTGCTCGCACAGTCCGTCATCAACGCCGGGCTCAAGAGCGTGACCGCCGGTGCCAACCCGATGGACGTGAAGCGCGGCATCGATGCAGCCGCCGAGCAGGTGGTGGACCACCTGCGTGCACAGAGCGACCCGGTGGCGGGCAAGCAGCGCATCCAGCAGGTTGCCACCATTTCGGCCAACAACGACGACGCCGTGGGCGAGCTCATCGCCGACGCGTTTGAGAAGGTGGGCCAGGACGGCGTCATTACCGTCGAAGAGGCACGCGGCATCGAGACGCACCTCGACGTGGTCGAGGGCATGCAGTTCGACCGCGGCTACCAGAGCCCGTACTTCGTGACCGACTCCGAGGAGATGGAGGCGGTGCTTGAGGATGCGTACATCCTCATCTACGACGACACGATCGGCAACATGCAGGACCTCCTGCCGGTCCTGGAGAAGGTCAGCCAGACGAACGATCCGCTGCTGATCATCGCTGAGGACGTGGAGGGCGAAGCCCTTGCCACGCTCGTCGTCAACAAGATGCGCGGCACCCTGAAGGTGGCCGCCGTGAAGGCGCCGGGCTTTGGCGACCGCCGCCAGGCCATGCTCGAGGACATTGCGGTGCTGACCGACGGCACGGTGATTAGTGAGGAGAAGGGCTACCGCCTCGAGAATGCCACGCTCGACTACCTCGGCAAGGCCGACCGCATCACGATCGACCAGGACAACACGACGATCGTGGGCGGCGATGGCTCGCAGGAGCAGATCGAGGCCCGGGTCAACCAGATCCGGCAGCAGATCGCCAACTCCACCTCCGACTACGACCAGGAGAAGCTGCAGGAGCGCCTCGCGAAGCTCGCGGGCGGTGTGGCGGTGCTCAATGTAGGCGCTGCTACCGAGCCCGAGATGAAGGCGCAGAAGGCGCTCGTGGAAGATGCCCTGAGCGCTACCCGCGCGGCCGTCGACGAAGGCGTGCTGCCGGGCGGCGGCGTTGCCTATCTCCGCGCCCTCGAGGCCATCGACGAGGTCGACGTGGAGAATGAGGACCAAGAGATCGGTGTGGGCATCGTTCGGACTGCGCTGGAGGCTCCCCTCCGCCAGATTTCCGAAAATGCCGGGCACGAAGGCTCCATCATCGTCCAGAAGGTGAAGGACGGCGAGGACGACTTCGGCTTCAACGCCCGCAACGAAGAGTACGGCAACCTCTTGGACGAGGGAGTGCTCGACCCGACCAAGGTCACGCGCTCGGCCCTGGAGAACGCTGCGTCGGTGGGCGGCATGCTGCTGACCACCGAGGCTGTGGTCGCCGACCTCGAGGATGAGGACGACGAAGACGGCGGCGGGGGGGCCGGCGGCGGCATGCCGGCCGGCGGTGCTGGCGGCATGGGTGGCATGGGCGGCATGGGTGGCATGATGTAACCCATCCGCTCGTGCGGACCACTCCGTCTGGGGCTTCCCAGACGCTCCGCACCGTGACGACTGCACAACGCACGCTGCCCCTTCCGGCCCTCCGGAAGGGGCAGTTTTTTGTTGGGGACTGCCGTCCGCGCCCCTGCCGGGTCATGCCCGATGCGATCTCGCCCATGAATGACGTGCCACTGAATGACGCACCACTGAATGACGCACCACTGGATCATTCACCACGTGGGAGCCTCCAGGCATCGCGCACAACTGAACCTTGCCGTTCACACTTCTTCCTCCCACCGAGGGGCCAATACATGAAGACAGAAAGAAATGGAACCCATTTCGGGGGGTATTCCTTTGCGGAATGTTCGTTTTCTTGCTCCGAAGATGGTACGCAGACCGATTCGGCACATTGAAGGTACGCGAGGAACCATACTGGAGGCCGCGCTGCGTCTGTTTGACGAGCACGGATTTCGGGACACCTCGATGTCTGCTCTCGCAGACGAGGCGGGCGTTGGCGCCGGCACCATCTATCGCCACTTCGAAAACAAGGAGGACCTCGTAGAGGAGCTGTACGAGGCGGCCCGAGAGGAGGCCCATCGGTCGGTCCTTAACATGGGCTTCGATGAGGGCGCCCCCGTCCGCGACCGCCTGTACACCACCTGGCGGGCGGTAATTCTAAACTACATCGACTGCCCGCGGCTCTACCGCTTTATCCTGAAGTACGAGTCGTCGGCCTACCTGCGGGCCAAACGCCGCGCCCAAACGGAGGACCTGCGGGCCCCGTTTCGGCAGATCTACGAGGACGGGGTGGCACAAGGCCTCTTTGCGCCACTCCCCGAATCGGTGTACGCCTCCTTCTTTACAGGCGCGCTGAGCCACCTCGTGCAGGAGCACCTCAACGATGGCCTTGCCCTCGATGATGAGATGATCGACCGCACGTTCGAGATGCTCTGGGCGGCGTATACCAGCGAGGGGGCGCCGCCGGAGTAACGTTGCTCTGGAACGCCCCGCTGAGATCCGCCGACGCGTGCTCACGGACGGCCGCCGCCCGGCAGAAAAGCGCTACGTCCCGAGCGGCTTCACTGCCTTCACCATATCGCGCCCGTTGCCGCGCACCAGATCGAACCCAAGCTTTTCGCAGACGCGCTGCATGGCGTGATTTTGCTGAAGGATGTCGGCCGTAATGCGGTCGAGCCCTTCCGTCTCGCCCACATCGATGAGACGGCGCAGCAGCTCGGTGCCAACTCCCTCGCCCTGGTACTCATCGATCACGAGCATGCCAAACTCCGCTTCACTGCGGCCGGGCTGCTTGGTCAGGCGCCCCACACCGATGATCTGGGTCTCGTCGTCCGTCGTGGCCCGCTCGGCCACGAGGGCCATCTCGCGGTCGTAGTCGATGAAGCAGATGCGGGCGAGGCGGTCGTGGGCCACGCGCTGTTCCAACTTCATGAGATTGGCGTAGCGCAGGTAGACACTGCGCTCCGAGAGGCGCTCGTGGAAGGTCACCAGCTTGGGCTCATCCTCGGGCCGAATGGGGCGGATCGTGATGTCCTCGCCCTCCACCGCGTGGGTGCCTATGTACTGGCGCGGATAGGGGCGGATGGCAGAGGTGGGAAGCTCCGTCTCGCCGGTAGAGGGGGGATGCAGCACCACGCGCGCATCGAGGGCCAGCAGCCCTCCCTCTCCGGGGCGGGCCAGCAACGGGTTTACGTCGATTTCTTTTACCCGCGGCTGCTCCACCACCAGCTGGCTGAAGCGGACGAGCAGCGACTCCAGGGCATCGAGATCCACCGGCGCCCGCCCCCGCACGCCCTCCAGCGCCTCGTAGATGTCGGTCTGCTCCATCATGCGCCGCGCGAGCGTGGTGTTGAGCGGGGGGAGGCCGAGCGCCCGGTCCTTGTAGACCTCCACCAGTTGGCCGCCGGAGCCGAAGAGCAACACGGGGCCGAACTGTTCGTCCATGCTGCTCCCAATGATGAGCTCGTAGCCGTCCGTGCGGTCGATCATCGGCTGCACCGTCACCCCGTCGAAGCCGTCGGGGGTCACGTTGCCCTCAATCGTACGGAAGGCCTCCGCAACGGCCTCGTCGGTGCCAAGGCCCAGCTTGACGCCACCGACGTCCGACTTGTGGGTAATGGACGTGGAGTGGATCTTGACGGCGACCGGATAGCCAATCTCCTGGGCAGCGGCGATCGCCTCGTCGGCCGTTTCAGCGATGCGCGTCTCCACCGTCGGGATGCCGTAGGCCGAGAGCAATCGCTTGGAGGCGTACTCGGTCATGAGCACGCGCCCGCTCTCGTGGGTCTCCTCGACGATGTTGGCGGCCGTGTCGCGGTCCGGGATGCCTTCTTCATCGGCCGGCAGGCTGGGCGTCTCGTAGAGGGCCCGCAGGTTGTAGCTGTAGCGCCACATGTGGTTGAACACACGCGCCGCCGTGTCCGGATAGGCAAAGGTCGGCAGGCCGGCCTCGTTCAGGGTCTTCTCTCCGGGGGACACCGCGTCGCCCCCCATCCAGCTGGCGAGGATGGGCTTGTCGTTGTCGCGGGCGTAAGGCCGCAGGTGCTCGGCCGTCTTGGTGGGCGCGGTCATCGCCTGTGGCGTGAGGACGACCAGCAGGCCGTCGCTGTTGTCGTCATTGGCCGCCACCTCCAGCGACTTCGCGTAGCGCTCCGGGTCGGCGTCGCCCAGAATGTCGACGGGGTTGCTATGGCTCCAGGCAGCCGGCAGAATCTCGTTGAAGTCGTCCAGGGCGTCCTCGGAGAGGGGCGTCAGCTCCCCGCCGCCCCCGATGAGGGCGTCGGTGGCCAGCACGCCGGGGCCGCCCGCGTTGGTAAGAATGGTGAGGTTGCGGCCCTTGGGGCGCGGCTGCTTGCCGAGTACCTCGGCCATGTAGAACAGGTCGTTGATGTCGTCCACGCGCAGCACCCCGCTGCGGCGAAACGCGGCATTGAGCACCGCGTCGCTGCCGGTGAGGGTGCCAGTGTGGGAGGCCGCCGCCTCCGCCGCGGCCTCCGTGCGCCCGGCCTTGATCACGATGATGGGCTTGCTCTGCGCCACATCGCGCGCCGCGGACAAAAACGAGCGCGCGTTCCCAATCGACTCCATGTAGAGCACAATGCTCTCCGTCTGCGGGTCGTCGCCCAGGTAGGTGATCATGTCGCCCCAGTCCACATCGAGCATGGAGCCGATGGAGACGAACGCACTGAAGCCCACGTTTTCGCGGAAGCTCCAGTCGAGGATGGAGGTCAAAAGCGCGCCGCTCTGGCTCACGAAGGCCACGTCGCCGGTGTTGGCCATCGAGCCGGCGAAGGTGGCGTTGAGGCCGTTCGGCGGGCGCATGACGCCGAGGCAATTGGGCCCGACGATGCGAATGTCGTACGCACGCGCAATCCGGCGAATGTCGTGCTCCAGTTCGGCCCCTTCCTCCCCCACCTCCCGAAAGCCGGCCGAGACAATGATGAGGCCCTCCACCCCAGCCTCCCCGCACTCCTCCACAATGCCCGGCACCGTAGGGGCGGGCGTGGCGATCACGGCCAGGTCCACGTCTGCTTCAATGCCAGATACGCTCTCGTACGCCTCGATGCCGAGCACACTGTCCCGCCGGGGATTGACGGGAAAGATAGTGCCGCCAAACGGATTGCTCACGAGGTTCCAAAGCAGCGTCCGTCCTACGCTTCCCGGCGTCTCGCTCGCGCCGATGACGGCAATGTTCTCTGGGGCAAAGACGGCGTCCAGCGGTTGCCGCCGCGATGCAATCAGGTCGTACGACGGGTCGCTGGTGGGGGGGGTCTCAGAGGGGCTGGGCATGGCAACCGGGGGCTGGGCTCGTACAGGCGCTGGACGATGCCGCGAGGGGCGCGGGAGTACTCGAAAGAAGGCAACGCACATGCTCGTTTCTCTGCGGAAGCCCTCCCATTCCGATTTTGCCGAAACTCCGCATCGGCTGCGCCTCCGAAGCCCCTCCACGAACGAGACAAAATGGCAGACGACGGGTCCCTGGCCGCCGCCTTGCGAAGATCCTGCTACGGACGGACACGACGCTCCCGCAGCGCCCCTCTGGTGGCATGGGTCTTGTACGCTGTGTTTGGCCCAGCGGAGGGTCGCCAATGCCCTGCGGGGTGGCTCCATGCAGGGACCCTCCTCACGACATTCTCTCTTCCCACGCTTTCCGTTTTATGGACGACCTTTCTCCCTCCAAGGACGCTCGACAGCGCGCACCGTATCGCAGCCTGTACGCCTCGATTCTATTCCAGAGCTTCCGCGACGCTCTCGACGACGCCATGCGTCCGGATCCGGACGACCGCGCGGCGTCTCCCTCTCTCGCCCATCGCTCCCGCCGCGCAAATGCCTCGACGCCCGCCAGGCAGGCATAGCCGTGCTCCCCTGCACGGTGCGCATGCGACGCGTCTGTTGCACCGGCGCGCCGCTCTTCAGTAAAACAGATCGTTCATCTCCTCGTCCGGGTCGGCCTCGCCGTCGGCATTGCCCATCGTTGCCGGGTGGGTGCGGAGGGCCTCGTAGAAGTCCTGGTCGTACGTCCGCGTCTTCACGACGATGGGCATCGGCACGGCGTGGCCCAGCAGGAGGGCCTGCTGCTTCGCATCGAGGGAGGCCAGGATTTCGCGGAGCGAGGAGGCGTCGCTCGTGCCTACGAGGGCGGCGCCGATGTCCTTGTCGTCGCTCAGCTTGGCGACCATCTTGGTGCCGATCTGGCTCAGCACCTCTTCGTCAATCGCGCTGGGGCGCTGGTCCACCACCAGCAGGCTCACGAAGAATTTCCGCATCTCGCGCGCAATCTTGCCGAAGGGCGTCTCGTGCGCGATGTCCGGCGAGAGGAATTTGTGGGCCTCCTCAATCGTAATCATCAGGGGCTGCGGCTTGTCGGCCTCGTTCTGCGTCTGCCGGTAGCGGTTGGTTTTTTGCTCGTAGGCGCGGCGGATGCGGCGCGTGAGCGCGTTGGCCACGAGCAAGTAGACGCGCAGGTCATCGTACTGCCCAAACTCCAGCACCACCGATTTGCCCGCCCCCAGGTTTTCGAGAAGAGCGTCGAGGACGTCGTAGTCGTCGGGCGAGGGCTGCGTGGTGAAGAAGTCGTACTCCTGAAACGGGGCCAGCTTGCGACGCAGGGCCTCGATCGAGTTCTTGTGGGCGCCGGTCTCGTCGGCCAGCCGCTCAAAGTCGTCTGCGCTCTGCGCCTCCAAAAGCGTGGTGAGCCACTGGTCGCCGTACTGGTTCTTGAGGAGGTAGCTGCTCTCGGCCGCGGTGGCGTTGAGGTTGAGGGTGTCGCGCAGCGGCAGAATGTCGGTCGGCTCAATCTGGTCGGCGTGGAGGTGCACGTCGCGGTCCGGCGTGTGGCCGCGGCTGCGGGTGGTGGCGGGGTCGAGCGAAAAGAGACTCACCTTGCTCGGGAAGAGGTCGCGCAATCCCTTCACGAACTGCGCCTGCCCGTCTTCCCCCTCCGCCTGACTCCCGTAGCCGTACTCCGAGTGCATGTCGAACACGAGGTTCACGGCGCGCCCCGTCACGATCGTCCCCGCCAGCAGAAGCCTCGTGAGAAACGTCTTCCCCGTCCCCGTCTTGCCGAAAATCGCGTTCGAGCGCTCGGCAAACTTCGAGAGGTCGACGCAGACGGGACTCTCTTCCATCCCGATCGGGTGCCCCACGTGAAAGTACGTGTCCCCGCCGTCCCACGTCTCGTCGCCAAAGACGCGCGCCACGTCGTCGGCCTCGGCCTGCGCCACCGGCGAAAAGTGCGCGGGAATGGTCTTCACCGAGTTCGGCTCCTCGTCGGTCAGCTCCGGGTGATCGGCGTTCGGCATCATGAGCATGGGCTTCAGCTGCACCGTCACGTAGGTGCCGCTGCCCTGCATCACCTCGCGGAGCAGGTCGTCGGACGGCCCGGGGGGATTCAGCAGAATCTGCTCGTTGGCCGCCTCGATCTCCACGTCCGTAATCATGCAGAAGAAATCGTGCTGCTCCCCCTGAATGACGACGAATGTGCCGGCCACCACGTTCTCGACCGACTCGCCGGGGTCGAGCTTCATCTCGATGCCGTCGTTCAGCGAGCCGTGGGTGATGACGCCAAGGTGCTCGGCTCGGAAGCTCGTGTCTTCAAACATGGCAGCACAGGGGCAAGCGGCACGGACGCGGATTTGGGCTCGGGGCATTTGCGCCTCCCTCACGAATGCGGGGGGGCGCGAGTTAGTCGTTGCGGGGGGCAGTCGGCTCCGGACGCGTTCCATTTTGCGCGGCGGGGCCGGGCCGGGAACGCGGCCGATCGGTGGCCCGTCGCGTCAGGAAGAGGCCCAGGGCCACGAGCAGAATCTCGCCGACGAGGCCGAAGAGGAAGCGGCGCGTCATGCTTTTGAGCACCCTGGGCAGAAGCCGTACGGCGGCGTAGAAGCCGAGGATGCCGAGTAGGCCCTGAAGGAGACGCGTCAGCCAGCTTGGGACGTTGCGGGGAGACATGAAAGACTGAGGGTTGGGAAGAGAGGTCTTGACCGCCATGGGTCCGAGCGCACGTGCGTCTCAGGACGTTCCTTCAGGACGTTCTTCTGTCCGGAGTCCTTGTCCGGGTCCTTCCGTCCCCTCCACGCGCCCCTGCACCCAGGCATCACTCATTCGCCAGCTGCCCACAGGCGGCGTCAATGTCTTGCCCCCGGCTCCGGCGCACGGTCACCGTCGCGCCCTCCTGCACGAGCACCTGCACGAACCGGTCGAGCTGGGCCTCGGACGTGCGCTCGAAATTGAGTCCGTCCACCGGGTTGTACATCAGCAGATTCACCTTGCTCGGCGCCCAGCGCGTGACCTCGGCGAGGCGGCGGGCGTCGGCCTCGCTGTCGTTGACGCCCTTGAAGAGGCAGTACTCGTAGGTAATCTGGCGGCCCGTCTTTCGCGAGTAGTACTGGAGCGCCTCCTTCAGCGCCGGGAGGCTCGTCTTCTCCGCCTCGTTCACGGGCATGATGCGACTGCGCGTCTCGTTGTCCGGCGCGTGGAGGGACACCGCCAGATTGGTACGCAGCTCATCGTCGGCCAGGTCCTTGATGCGGCGCGCAAGGCCGACGGTGGAGACGGTGATCTTCTGAGCCGAGAGGTTGAGGCTGTCCTCGTCGGTCAGAATGGAAATGCTGTCGAGCACCGCGTCGTAGTTGAGAAGCGGCTCCCCCATTCCCATAAACACGATGTTGCTCACAGGCCGCCCGAAGTGCTCCTGGGCGACCTCGTTCATGTGCCACACCTGATCGAAGATGGCCCCGGGCGTGAGGTTTTCGCGGAAGCCCATCTGGCCGGTGGCGCAGAACTCGCACCCCATGGCGCAGCCGACCTCGCTCGACACGCACACCGTAAGGCGGCGGGCACTCCCCCGCTCGTCGATGTCGGGAATGAGCACCGTCTCTGCCTCGCGCCCCGACGACAACGCAAAGAGCGCCTTCACCGTCTGATCGGCGGCCTGCTGCTGCTCTACAATCTCGATGTCTTCCACCGTCGCGTCTCGCTGCAGGTCGCGGCGCATCCGCTTCGGCAGGTTCGACATGCGCCCGAAATCGGATACGCCCTTTCCGTAGATCCAATTGAAGAGCTGATCGCCGCGATACGGCGGCGCTCCACGCTCGGTCACAAATCTGCGCAGGGCCGCACGGTCCATGGTTTTCAGGTCCACGCGGGCTTCGGCGGTGCCGACGGTATGGGATGCAGTATTGGCATTTGGCATAACATTAGGGGTAACGCTGTGAAGAAGCCGGACGTTTCAGAAGCGCCCGACGACACCTCCCCAGCGGACGCCCCCTGCTCAACGTTCAACCGTCCCACCGTCCCCCCAACGTTCCAACCTTCCAACGTCCCTCCGAAAACATTCCCCCCACTCAAAAATAGACGGTTCCGTCGTGCTTGCTCCTTTCTTCGCCCCTTTCTGCCATGATTCCGCTTCTCTCGCCCGACGACACCGCCCGTCTCGACGCCATCATGCGCCGAGGCGGCACCTTTAGCGACGAGGTCGACGCCACGGTCGACGGCATTCTGGCGCAGGTGCGTGCCGAGGGCGACGCGGCGCTGCGTGCCCTCACAGAAAAATACGACGGCGTGCGCCCCGATCCCGTCAAGGTTCCTGCGGCGACTCTGCAGGGCGCGGCCGAGGCGCTCGACGGCGACCTCCGGGACGCCCTGGAGGCGGCAGCGGCCAACATCCGTCGCTTCCACGAGAAGCAGGTGCGCGAGTCGTGGTTTACGGAGGATGGCGACGGGGTGGTGCTGGGGCAGCGCGTGGTGCCGATGGCGCGGGCAGGCCTGTACGTGCCGGGCGGCACGGCCTTCTACCCGTCCAGCCTTCTCATGAACGCCATTCCCGCGCAGGTGGCGGGGGTAGAGGAAATTCACCTTGTCTCGCCGCCGCAGGAGGACGGCCGGCCGCACCCCCTGGTCCTGGCCACCGCCGCGCTGCTCGGTCTGGAGCACGTCTACGCCGTGGGGGGCGCGCAGGCCGTGGGGGCGCTCGCCTACGGTACCGAGACGGTTCCGGCGGTGGACACCATCGTGGGGCCGGGCAATGCATACGTGGCCGCGGCGAAAAAAAAGGTGTTCGGACGCGTAGGCATCGACTCCGTGGCCGGCCCCAGCGAGATTGGGGTGCTGGCCGACAACACGGCCGATCCGGAATTCGTCGCGGCGGACCTCCTCTCGCAGGCCGAACACGACGAGCGGGCCTCCGCCATTCTCATCACCCCTCACCGCCCGCTGGCCGAGGCCGTGCAGGTGCAGATCGACCACAGGGTGCCCGACCTTCCGCGGGCCGACGTCATTGAGCAGTCCCTGACCGAGTACGGCGCATGCATCGTCCCCGACACGATGGAGGAGGCCGTGGCGCTGATGAACGACCTCGCCGTGGAGCATCTGGAGATTCACACGGCTGATCCCTGGCAGACGATGACGCGCATCCGCCACGCCGGGGCCATCTTCTTGGGCGAGTACTCGTCGGAGCCGGTGGGCGACTACTTTGCCGGCCCCAATCACGTCCTGCCCACGGGCGGCACCGCCCGCCACGCCTCCGCCCTCGGGGTGGATGCCTTCGTGCGGACGCAGTCGGTGCTCTCCTACACCGAAGAGCGGCTGCAGGACACCGGCGAGCAGATCACGACAATTGCCGAGGCCGAAGACCTGCAGGCCCACGCCGAGGCGATCCGAACGCGACTTGACCGCGACGACGGATCGGGTTCGAAAAAGCCGTGACCCCGGAGACATTGTGGAGCGTAGACAGTATTTTTCTACAGTCCAGGTTGTGTGTCATTCCGCACCCCGTGCTTCGCTGGGAGTGAAGCGACCGAGTGCTCCAGGAGTGAGCCTCCCCTGAACAGGCAGATTGGCTCATAGAGAGTCCGAATCAAGTTCAGAAGGACCGTCGTCCGGGGAGGTTACGACTTGGGGCAACACACTCTTTTCAACCCCTTTCCAGAGAGCCCGCCGGTTTCATGGCCGTTGACGCTGCGCCCCCTTCTATCGATGATCTGCTCCAGCACATCCGCCCCGCCGTGCGGGAGCGGAGCGAGTACATCGTGGACATGCCGGAGGGGATTGACGTAAAGCTCAACCAGAACGAAAGCCCTTTTGACCTGCCGGAGGGCCTCAAGCAGGAGCTTCTCGACGCGCATACGCAGGTGGAGATGAACCGGTATCCCTCCGAACAGCCGGAGGCCTTGCGTCAGGCACTCGCCGACTACGACGGCGTCGACCCCGATCAGATCCTCGTTGGCAACGGCTCGAACGAAATCACGTACACCTTCGGCCTTGCCTTCTTAGACCCCGGCGATCCGGTGGTCCTGCCCCGCCCGATGTTTTCCCTCTACGAAAAGGTGATGCGCCTGCAAGAGGCCGCCCTCACCTCCGTGCCGCCCCGCGATGACCTTCAGTTCGATGCGGACGCCCTCGCGGAAGCGGCACGGGCGACCGACGCCGTTCTGACCATCCTCACCACCCCCAACAACCCGACGGGGCTGGCCATGACGCTCGACGAGCTCGAGCAAGTCGTCACGGCAAGCTCCGGGTTCGTAGTGATTGACGAGGCATACGTCGAGTTCAACCCAGAGGGCACCGCCATTGAGCTGCTTGAGCAGCACCCCAATGTGCTGATTCTTCGCACCCTCTCGAAAGGATTTGGACTGGCGGGCGCACGGCTCGGGTACCTCCTCGCCCACCCTGCTGTGGTGACGGAGCTTATGAAGGCGCGCCTGCCGTTTATGGTGGACCGGTTCGCCGAGCAAACCGCCCTGGCTGTGCTCCGTCGTCCCTCCCTGATTGAAGACCGCGTATCGCGCATCCAGGCATCCATCACCGCCCTCACCGAGGCCCTGCAGGCCCTGGATGCAGTGGAGGTGGTGCCGTCCCAGGCCAATTTTGTCCTCTTCACCACTCCCGCCCCGGCCGATGCGTTGCAGGACCGCCTGGCCGACCGCGGCGTGCTGGTGCGCAACATGGGCGGATACCCGGAGCTGGAGGGCTATTTGCGGGTCAGCGCGGGGACCGAGGCAGAGAACAACGCGTTTCTGGCTGCGTTGGAAATGTCGCTTTCGGAAATTCCTGCGGGCACCAGCACATAGCCCGGGAACCGGCGCACGCGCCTCGGGGCAACGCTGCATGGTCCTTCTCGCTCGGGTGCCGGACGCGTTCTTCGAACTCATTGAGATCCTGAGATTGCGATGGATTTAACTCGGGTAGACATTATTGGTCTCTCCACCAGCCCGTCCAGCGGCGGTGCGTACGCCCTGGTGCTGGGAGAAGTCGAGGGCAACCGCCGCCTACCAATCATTATCGGTGCGTTTGAGGCGCAGGCCATCGCGCTGGAGCTCGAGAAAATCCAGCCCCCCCGCCCCATGACGCACGACCTACTGCGAGACAGCTTCGAGGCGGTGGACATGGAGGTGACGCAGGTCGTCATCGATGAGCTCCGCGAGGGGACCTTCTTCGCGAAAATCCGCTACCGCCACAACGGCGAAGAGCGACAGCTCGACTCTCGCCCCAGCGACGCGGTGGCGCTCGCGGTGCGGGTGGACGCGCCCATCTTTGTGGCCCCCACGGTGTTGGAGGAGGCCGGCATTGTGGCGGAGGACGAGGCCGATATCTCGTCGCTCGCCGAACAGGCGGAGGAGTCTCCCGCCACGGACCCCGAAGAGATGGGCGGCACGGAGCTCGAGAAGATGGAGAAAAAGCTGGAGCAGGCGGTGGAGGAGGAAGACTACGAGCGTGCCGCCGAACTGCGCGACGAAATCCAGCGCCTCGAACAGGAGCAGCAGCAGAACCAAAACTGACGCGGCCCGCACATTCCCCGCGACAATTCTGGCGAAGCCTTGCGGATCTCCCCCGAGGCTTCGCCTTTTTTGTTGCCGTCTTGTTGCCTCTCTTCCCCTCTCGCCCCCGTATGCCCCCCCTCGCCAACGCGACCCTCCGACACACCTCGCCCGCAGCCCTCGGCGCTTTTCCGGATCTCTTCGTCGACTACTGCACCCGCTTCAGTGCCGTGGCGCGCTTCTATCCGGGCGACTGGCGCGACCTGGAGGCCCGCCGCGACGCTGCCGACGCTGCGGCCCGCCGCCCCGCCAACCGCGATGCCCTGGCTGACGCCCTCCTCGACCAAAACCAGCGCTGGGGCCTGGACGCTGCAACGCGCACCCACATCGAGGCCCTTCGCGATCCGGAAAGCATCGCCATCGTGACCGGACAGCAAGTGGGGCTCTTTACGGGACCGCTCTACACCCTCTACAAGACAATCACCACGCTCCAGCTGGCCGAGGAGTGGGCCGAGCAGACGGGGCGCACGGTGGTGCCGGTGTTTTGGGTGGAGGGCGAAGACCACGACTTCGAGGAAATCGCCACCGCGCACGTCTTCCGTCGCAACGAGGTCGTCCCCCTTACGTATGCGCCCGACCGGGCCAGCAATCCCGGAGCCGTCGGGCGACTCGTCCTCACTGATGCCATCAACGACGTTCTCGATCGCCTCGACGAGGCCCTGCCCGCCTCCGACTTCAAGCCGGCCGTGATGGAACGGGTGCGCGCTGCCTACCGCCCCGGCACGCCCCTCGAAGATGCCTTCACCCGCCTGTTGCGCTCGCTCTTCCCGGACGACGGGCTTGTTTTCATCAACCCGGACGATGCGCGCCTGAAGGCCCTGGCTCGCCCCCTCTTCCGTCGCGACATCGAGGATCCGCGCACGCCCTCTGCCCGCATCGAGGCTACCAGCCGGGCGCTCCGCGAACAGGGCTACCACGCGCAGGTGTCCGCCCGCCCCACCAACCTTTTTTGGCTCGGCAACGACGGCCGCCACCCCCTTGACCTTGGCGACGAGGGCACGTTCCATCTCCGCCACACCGACCGCACATTCTCTCGCCCCGACCTGCTCCGTCGGCTCGACGCGGAGCCCGAGCGCTTCAGCCCCAATGTGGTCCTGCGCCCGCTCATGCAGGATCACCTCCTGCCTACAGCGGCCTACGTGGCGGGGCCCGGCGAGGTCTCTTACTTTGCCCAGTACGGCGGCGTCTACGACTGGGCCGACCTCGCGCCGCCGCTCATCCATCCCCGCGCCAGCGTGAGCCTCGTGGAGGGAAAGGTGCAAAAGGTGCTCGACAAGTACGGCCGCTCGGTGGGCGCCTTCGGGGCTGATCCCGACGCGCTCTTTCAGGAGGTGGTGATGGAGACGATGGAGGTGGACGTGGACGCGCTCTTCTCCGACGCGATGCCCGACCTCCACAAGGCGATCAATGCCCTGAAGCCGGAGGTGGAGGCTGTGGACCGAACGCTCGGCTCCGCGACCGAATCGGCGCGCGCGGCGATTGTGGACGAGATGGAGGCGCTGAAGCAGAAAGTGGTGCGGGCTGAGAAGCGACAGCAGGATGAGGTGCGAGCCCAACTCGAAAAGGCCCACGTCAACCTGCGCCCCGGCGGCACCCTGCAGGAGCGGATGATCAATGTGACGTATTTCTTGAACAAGTACAGCCTCGGCCTGCTGTCGGAGCTCCGGCACTCGCTCCGAACCGATACCTCCGCGCATCAGGTCGTAGAGCTGTAGGGGGATGTGGGGAAGATGGGGGGAGAGCAGATGTTCGCCGTTTTTCAGGACAAGACCCTTGCGCGCTACTGATGGATGTGCCCGACCCCGATACGCTGTTCAGTCCGCTTATTGAGCACGCCATCGAACTGTCGGCCCAGTGGCACGACGGCACCTACCGGAAAAGCGGGTGGCGCGACCCAGCGTTTGAGGTGCCGCAGGACGAAGACATTCAGGTTCCCGTCATGGCCCACCTCGCCGCGGTAGCGTCCATCGTACACCGGGCAGGGTGGGACGAAGCCACAGTGGCCGCCGCGTATCTGCACGACACCATTGAGGACATGAACGAGCACGGCCAGCGCCTGCGCCGCAAGCAGTTGCGCGACGCAGTGGGGGCGGAGGTGGCCCGGCTCGTCAACCAGGTCTCGGAACAGAAGCTGGGAGACGAAGGGACGATGCTTCCCTGGCGCGTGCGCAAAGAAGACTACCTCAACAGCATCCGCACGGGATCCCCCGAGGCAATGGCCATTAGCCTGGCCGACAAAATCCACAACCTGTGGTCCATCACCCAGAGCCTGGAAAACGGCGAAGACATCCTATCGGTGCTCAGCGGCGACGCCGAGGCGCAGCATTGGTTCTACCAGTCCGTTTTGGAGGCCTCTTACCACCACGACGACCCGCGTCTGCCTCCCATGCGCGCCCGCCTCCAGACGGAGCTCGACCGTTTTGAGGCAATTTTGGGGCACAAAGAGTAGTTCTGTGAAGTTGCGGTCGTTCGCGCAATGCCAGAAGTGCCCGGACTGCCCCCGTGGAAGTGCCCTCGTGGAAGTGCCCTATGGAAAATGTATCCCTACGAGCGTTCTTTCCCCCTCCGCACCGCCCTCACCGGCCCCTACGCATCCGCCGCTTGCACGATATCGCGCACCAGCGCCATCAGATCGTCCCGCACGCGCGCGCCGACCTCCAGCACCTCGTCGTGATCCAACCCACCCGCCGCCAGTCCCGCCGCGGGGTTTGTGATGGTTGAGAGGCCGAGCACCGCCATGCCCAGCCGCTGCGCCTGCACCACCTCCGGCACCGTGCTCATGCCCACCGCATCGGCGCCGAGGCGATCCAGCGCCCGCACCTCAGCCTTGGTCTCGTAGCTCGGCCCCAGCGTCCACGCATAGGTGCCGCGGTGCGCCTCCAGCCCGCGTGCCTGCGCCGCCTGCTCCGCCCGCCGCGTCCAGTCCAGGTCGTAGAACGAGGCCTCCTCCGCTCCTGCCGGGGCTGCCGGACGTTCTGCCCCCACCCCAGGACTCGCAAACGCCATGTTGAGATGGCTGGTGATAAACATGAGCGCCCCCGGCCGGAACGCCCGATTGATGCCCCCGGCCGAATTGGTCACAAGCATCTGCCGGGCTCCCAGTGCATGCAACAGGCGCACAGGCATGGTGATCTGCTGTACCGGGTAGCCCTCGTAGAGGTGCACGCGGCCTTGCACGAACACCACACGTGTCCCTTCCAAGGCCCCGAAGACGAGCTGCCCGTCGTGGCCCTCCACGGTCGACTCCGGATAGCCCGGGATGGCTGTGGCCGGCACTGTGGTCGTGTCGTGAGCGGCCTCTGCCAGGCGCCCCAGGCCGGAGCCCAGAATGAGCGCCACTTCGGGCGCCGCATCGATGTGGCGCCGCACTGCCGCGGTGGCAGCACGGAGGTCTTCGGCCTCGTGCACGGTCGGGTCGGATCGCATGAACAGGTCGGGGTGATGAGTGAAACGGGGGGTAGGAGAAACAATCAAGGTGTGGGCAAGCACTGTGGGGAGCCCGGAGGGGGATTGCCTGCCGGAATGCGTTCCCCCCGAAGCAGCCCAGCGCCCAGCACACGCAGCAGCGACTCAGCATCGACGCTCATCCGCTCCGGAGAATTTGGTAGTTCTGGAAGCTCCACAGCAACTGCTCCACGACGACACGAATGGTGGTCGTCACCGGGATGGCCACCAGCATGCCCACGAGCCCCCCAAGCTGTGCTCCCACCAGCACCACAAACAAAATGACGAGCGGATGGGTCTGCGCGGCACGGGAAAAGATGAGGGGCTGCAGCATCACATTGTCCGCCAGCTGCGTGAGGGCCATCGCGAGGGCAACGCCGGGCACGAGCGAGACATCGCCCGTCTGCGCAATGCCCACGAGCGTCCCGGCCAAAAACCCCAGAAACGGGCCAAAATACGGGATGGTGTTCGCAAGCCCGGTAAAGATCCCAATCGCGATGGCCCCGCGCACCCCCACAACCCACAGCAGTCCGGACGCGATGGCGGCCACGGCCGTGCCCTGTACCAACAGCGCCCGGAAGTAGCGCCCCACATTCGCCTCTACGGTGGCCAGGATGGAAAGCGTGACCTCGAGGTAGCGGTTGGGCACCAGCGAGAGCACACTGCGCCGGATTTTCAGTTCATCCTTAAGCAAGAAGAACGAGACAAAGGGCACAATAACGACCGCGTAGACGATGTTCGTAAACACGGCCACCACCGAGCTGACCGTCTGCGCCACCTGCCGCCCCTCCACCAAATCGCCCTGCAGAAGGGACCGGGCAAGCTGGCGCACATTTTCCTCAAGAAGGCCCGGTTCCAGCGGCACCAGGGGCTGCACGTGCGACTGCACCAGGTTGGCGACGTAGGCAGCCGTGTCCACCGTAATCAGTTGGGACAGGTCCTGCACTTGGCGCGTGACGAAGGGCACCACGGAGGTGACGATAACGGCCACCCCGCCCAGCAGCACCACGAACGAGAGCAGGATGGCAGCGACGCGGCCCAGCCCCAGGGTCTGTAGGCGCTCCACGAGGGGACGCAGCAGGTACGCCAGGATGCCCCCCACCGCCAGGTACAGCACAATGCCGGCGAAGTACCACAGCCCCCACCCAAGCGCCGCACTGGCGGCCACCGCCAGCAGAAAGCGAACAACCCGATCGAGCGTGATGGCGGGGCCTCCACGCGCGCTCCCTCGGGGACGAAACCGTTCCGGAGGCGCCTCGGGGTCGTCGCCCTCAATCGCCTCAGGGGATCCATCGCGGCGGCGCGCAGCCCGATCCCGCGGAGCCCCCCCTTCTGCGGAGGCGGCATCTTCCGGGGATGGTGGGGACGGCGATGATCCGTCGGGCATACAATGCGTGGCGGTACAGGCAAAAACCAAGGGAGCAGAAGCGACGTGGACGCCGCCGCGCGGCCTCCACCGTTAGCGGCGTGTACGCACACCACTCTGCTCCAGTTCGTCGAGAATGGGGCGGATGGTGTCGGACGCAAAGCCGCGTCGACGAAGGTAGCGGTACATCTTTTGTCGTCGGCGGCGCGGGTCGTCCTCGTCGTCCAGGCGCGGCCAGCGCTTCTCGGCGTGGCTCCAGGCCGCGGCCCGGGCATCCACCTCCGCAAAGAGCTGATCCACCGCCGCATCCGCCACGTGCCGGTCCACCCCGCGCTCCTTCAACTCGCGCCGGATGCGCACCGGGCCGTATTGCTTACTGGAAAACCGATTGTGGGCGTAGTCGTGCGCGTAGGCCTCATCATCGAGATACCCAAGCTCCAGGAGGCGCGCCACCACATCGTCGATCACCTCGGGGGAGGCGTCCGTGTCGCGCAGCTTCCGTCGCACCTCTTCTTTGGTGCGGGGCTTATACGCGAGGTAGTCGAGCGCTCGCTGTTTGGCATCGATGTACTGTTCATCCCGTTCGAGCGCCCGGAGGTCGTCGGGAGACAGCTCCATGCCTACCGAGAGATGGTGCTTCACGACCAGGTCTTTGTGGATGCCGAGGGCAAACTCGTCATCGAGAAAGACAGAGACGCGATCCTCGTTGTGGACCTGGGGCTCGAGGCGTGTGATGACGCCCGGGGAGGGAGAGTCGGACATGGGGACAAAGCAGGTGCAAGGAGACAGAAACAGGAAGGAAGCGGTCGAACACGGCGACGGCGCCTTACTCCTCGGCACCTTGCTCCTCGGCACCTTGCTCCGGCGCACGGCACCGCTCTCCCGCCGCCGTCACGTCCACCTGGAGGCGATCGAGGGCCACGGCGGTGGCAATGCCCAGGCCGCCACGCACATTGGAGACCGGCTCGCGGCGCTCGGGATCGTCTCGGCTCCGGGCAAAAGCGGCGAAGGCCGTATCGCCCCGTGTTAGGGTAACCGTGAGGCGGTGGCGCGGCACGGCGGCCGTGCTGTCCTCCACGGGCATCGCGTAGACCCCCGCCCAGGTGTGCCCCTCGTCCACGCGGCGAAACCGATCCTCGCGCCGCACATCCACCGGCTCCAAAAAGAACCCGACCACGCGCGAGTCCGATTCCGTCGTGTCCGGATTTAAGCGGGGGCGCACCCAGTGGGCCGTGTCGCCCCCCGACGAGGCAGGAGGAGCGGGCCAACGGAGCGACACATCCACGGGATAAATGTACGTTTGCTCCGCAGGAATGTCGAGGGAATCCCGCCGCAGTGAATCGACACGGATGGCCTCGACGGGGGCGGGAGGCACATCCACACACACCTCTCCAAGATGGATGGGGGGCGGGGTGGTGCCCTGCGCCGTGGCCGTTTCGGCACGCCAGCGGGCCTGCAGCCGCCAGGACGCCTGGGCAGGCACCGACGCCACCGTCTGCGGGACGTACCGGCCGGGCTGGTGTGCCGCCTCGCGGTAGGCCACCCTTCGGTCGTGCACCCGCAGTTCCAGCTCCGCCCCTCGCGCCGCGCCCGCGGGCAGGGAATCCGTGGCGCTTAGCGATCGGGTTTGCCGAAGCGTGATGGTAGGCAGCGAGGCCCCGGTTTGCAGAAATGCCTCCACCACCAGCGGCTGCCGCTCCGCCGAGTCGGCAAAGTCGCACCGCCCAAGCAGGAGGACGCTTCCTCCCGCCAGAAGAAGGCCGACGACCCATCGGCCTCGCCTCCAAGCCGTGGAGAGCGCGCTACCCATGTCCATACAGCGTTGCGTTCAAGAAGCAATCCAGCGACAAGACAGAGCTACAGTTCCATCTTCAGTTCCAGAAGGGGAAGAAACGGAAGTCCACGCCGACGATCCACAGCCACGCCTGTGTCCGTGGGGCGATACGTTCGGTCGACGATATTGTCCCGATTGGTCAGGTTAAACACATCGACCGAGGCGGTCCAGTCCGTCGACAAGAACGGAAACGCGTATTGCAGCGTGAAGTCCAGCCGGACGTACGGGGGAAGCCGACCGTTGTTGAATTCGGGCCGGTAGAGATACGTCGTTGGCTCTGTGGCCGTGGGGTCGCCCAGGCGGTAGCGGGCCTCCGGCACCGTGATGGGGGAGCCGCTGCGCACTTCAGCGGCAATCGTAGCGCTCCAGCGCCCGTGGGTCCACCCCAGAATGCTCCGGACCGACACCGGGACGTCCAAGCTGGACGGGCGCCAGCGCGATCCGGTGGCGGTGCGGCCCGGCGCACGCACGTACGTCCGTCCGCCGCTCACCGCCAGGCGGGCGCGCCAGGGGCCGCGTTCGTAGCGCGTGCGCACCTCTACTCCCATCGCACGTGTAGCCCCCGCCGTGTACTGCCCCAGCAGCGCCCCCACCTCAATGCCCGGCCCGTCAATGCCCTCTTTCTCCTGAAAGACATCCGTCGGCACAAGCGTTTGGCGTGTACTGCGCAGATACGCATCCACCTCCAGGCTCCAGCCGGGCCGGAGCTGCGTATACGTGCCCAGCCCCAGCTGTCCGCCGAGGGCCGGAGCCACCCGCTCACTCGACGGAATCCAGCGACTGGAGACCAGGTCGTACGCGAGGGAGTACCGATCGCGAAGACGGTGCAGATACTGAACCTGTACGCCCGCACTTCCCTCCAGCACCAGCCACCGCGGGTCGACCACATACTGCGCGTTGAGGCGGGGCGCTACGTGCACATGGTCCCCTCCCCCGAAGTAGCTGGCCCGCAGGCCCGGCTCCACCGTCCAGCGCGGCGTCGGCGTCCAGGAATCTTGAAGGTAGGCCGCCATCTGTACCGCGCGCACATCCGTTGCCTGAGCCCGCTGGGTCACCGTGCTGCGCGAGCGGCGCAGCTCGCCATCGAGCCGGCTCTCGAACTGGAGGACAGACACCTCCAGGCCGGCCGTCCATTCGTGGCGCATTGAGGGATGGTAGTCAACGTGAATCTTGGCCCCAGTGTCGGACAGCCGCACGCGATAGTCCGACGCCAGGGAGGCCGTCGTCGTCGGCTGCACAAACGAGGCCTCTTGCGCCCGGTAGCCGGAGTAGTAGGCCGTGCTGGTGAGAAACAGATTGTCTCCCAGCAGGACCCGATGCTGGCCGCTGAACACGCGGTTGTCCCAGTTTTGCACCACCTCAAACAGCAGGTCGGGCGGGCGGAGCCAGGAGGAAAAGTCGAGGGAAAGATCGAACGGAAGGCGCAAGTCCAGATCATCGCGCCCGTGGTAGTAGCTGAGCGAAAGCCGGTGGGCGGGCCCAAGGCGGTGCGTGAGCTTGGCGCTGGTATCGAAGAAATAGTAGCCGGTGCGTAGTGTATCGCGTCGTCCATCAGGGCCCGTCACAGGATGGCGGCGCCCCACCAGCTTATCGATGTAGGAGCGGCGCCCCGACAGCATAAATGAGGTGGAGGAGGTAAGCGGCGTTTCGACCCGAAAGCGCCCGCTGAGCAGACTGAGGGCAGCCACGGCGGTGGGAGAGCGTCGGCTGCCATCTTTCATCTGCGCGTCGAGCACGGCGGAGAGGCGTCCCCCGTGCTCTACGGGAAGGCTCCCACGGTACAGGTCTGTGGACTGCAGCGTCCCGGTCTGGAACGTGGAGATGAGGCTAAAGGCGTGCCAGGGGTGGTAGACCGGCGCTCCATCGAGCAGGTAGAGGTTCTGGTCGGGCTTCCCGCCCCGCACCGTGAGCCCTGTCGCCAGCACGCCCGGCTTGCGAATGCCGGGCGTCCATCGCAGGGCACGAAACAGGTCCGGTTCGCCGAGCGACGGGAGGCGCCCTGCCTGCCCGAGCGCGACCGAGATCATGCCCGGCAGCTGCTGCCTGCTGCGCCCGCGGGTGGAGCCCGCCTCTACCACCACACCTTCGGAGGCGATGGGGGCCGGCGCCAGTGCGATCTGGGCCGGATCTCCACCGGCGTGTAGCGTAGTGTCCACCGATTGGTACCCAAGGTACGAGATGCGCACCTTGTAGGGACCGGACGGAAGGTCCGACAGCACAAAATAGCCGTCCCGGTTCGTGGTGCCCCCGGCCCTCAACTCCGTGAGGTAGACGTGAGCCCCCGGCAGACGCTCGTCCGTATCGGCGTCGTAGACGTACCCGTTGAGCGAAGCACGCGGCTCGGCCGACGCCTCCTGCGACGCCGCTGCAACCAGCACGTACTGGCGGCGTCGCACCTGCTTCGCTTCGATTCCCGTTCCCGCCACCACACACGCGAGGGCTTCCCGGGGCACTGTGCCTGTGTAGGTGCACGTGGCCCGGCGTCCGTCGACCAATCGATCGGCGTACACCAGTTGCAGCGAAGCCTCGGCCCGCACCTGCGCCAGGGCCGTTGCAAGGGGCACGTCGGTGGCGCGAATCCGGATCGTAGGCTGTGCCCCAACCGTAGACGGCGCCACGGCGCATGCGCTCCCCAGGACCAGTAGACATGCAAAAAAGAAACGAACCACGGGGCCTGGCTGGGAGCGACACCGAAGAGGACGAGCAACGTCCCTTCTACTTTCCGCGGCGCCCTTCGTTCAGCGCTCTTCGTTCAGCCCCCTGCCCTGTTGCCGCCCATCATGAAACGCTCCCCCGGATCCCACAGCTCCTCTCGGCACCGGTGGGCGGACATCAATTGACAGGAGCGCGCCGGTAGACATCCTCAATTGATAGGAACGAGCCGGTAGGCGTCCTCGCCCTCACGGCGCACCTCCGCTCCCAGCGTCTGGGCGAGAGGCACAAGCACCTGCTGCACCGACTGCTCGCGGGCGAAGGTTCCCGTCACCGGCTCGTCCGCCAGTGCCGGGGCCACCCGGATGATCCCCCCGTACTGCTGCTGCAGCCGCTGGGCGATGGTGGCCATGGGAGTGGACCGGAACACAAACAGGCCGCTCCAGGCCAGTGCCGCCGTTAGGTCGGCCGACGCGGGAGCGGCAGGAGCCTGTCCCTGGCGCACCAGGCTTCGCTGACCCGGGCGGAGAACGACTGACGATGCCTCGTCTGCCTCGTCTCCGGTGCTCACCCGCACTGCTCCGTCCACCAGCACCACCTCCGTCGAATCGTTTCCCGTCACCACCCCAAATTGCGTCCCTTGCACTTCGGCGCGAGCAGCGGGCGTGCGCACCACGAACGGCGCCTCGCGCCCGGCCGGGACCGTGAAGAAGGCCTTTCCCCGTGCGAGACGCACCCGCTGCGGCTGTGCCCCGTCTATCCCCGGCGTGTACGACACCGTCGCCTGCCCAGCAAGCCGGACCGTAGAGCCGTCCGGAAGCGTGACCGTCTTGTGCTCACCAGCCGCAGCTGTGACCGTGGTGCGCTCCGTCCGCTGCGGCCCGTACACCAGCGCCAGGACGGCGGCGCCCAGCAGCAGGGCTGCGGCCGTAAGCCGCCATCCCCATCGGCGCTCGGAAGCCGTGTGAGAGCGGGAAGCACGCGGGGAGCGCTCGGGGCGGGACCGGGAAGCCTCTCCTTCTGCCACGGGCTTCTCTTCTGCCACGGGCTCTGTGCCCTCGCCGCGGTGCTGAGCCCACACCGCCTCAAAAGCAGCGTGCTCGTCCTGGATGCGTTCGACCACATCGCGGAGCGCCGGCATGGCACGCAGCGCCGCCTCAATGTCGTCGCGGGTCGACGCCAGGGCATCGTGCTCTGTAGCCGAGAGCACCTCGCCAGCGTCCGCCTGCTCCAGGGCATACAGCACAAGGAGGCGGCGGTCGGGCACGCATTCGCGCACCCGCTCGCGCAATCGCCTCCGCACTCGCACCCAGTACTGCCACTGCCGCGCCAGCTCCGGGTCTGCATCGAGCACCTCCTGCAGCGTCGCCGCGTCCGCCTCCGAGGGCCGCTCGTCGTAAAGAAACGGATCCAACCTGTCGTCCATCGGTCCCGAGGGTCCTATTCGCAAACAATCACCGACTGCATGACGCCCCCGGTTGGGGCATCGCACGGACAGAGCCGCTTCTTTTTCAGGAAAAGTAACACAGCACCACGGGACGCCGACGGCCTCCGTTGCTCCCCCTCCACCGCCCCCTCCTCAGTGTCGTACCGCACCGAGGCTCAGCACCGAGGCTCGTCGCTCAGAGTCCCGTTATCAAGACCAGAAGGAGCACAACACTGAGGGCGTCTTTCATCGTCTCGAACGCGCGCTTCACCTGCATCTTCACGGCGGCCTCCGTCGTGTCAAGCATCTGCGCAATTTCGCGGTAGAGATAGCCGTACTCTCGCAGCTCCATAATGCGCCGCGCCTTCGGCGTAAGGGCCTCCAGGGCCGTTTCCACATCCACATGCGCACTCCGGTCCTCCGGGGCGGTCGACTGCCCCAGCGGAAGATCCGGGTCCCGTAGGTGCTCCTTCATGTCGTACCGCCCGCGGTAGTAGTCCTGCAACTCGTACAGCGCCGCCTTCATGGCAAACGACTTGAGGCTGCCCGGCTTTTCCAGGTCGTCGAGACTCTTGTGGATGCGAACCAGCGTATTCTGAACCAGGTCGTCCACCTCCGTCTCTGCCCCAATGCGCTTAATAAAATACCCGCGCAGAATGGGCTCCAGGCGGCGCAGCAGCCCATTTCGCGCCTGCTCGTTGCCGCCCTGCGCTTCTCGTACACGATCGGGGTGAAATGGAGCCTCAGACATGAACGAGCAAAAAGCAAAGCAAACAGCGGTGCGGCCTCTGCCCCCCCTCAGGACCCGGCGCGAACTGATGGACGTTCGCCCCGTATAAAAAGCGGTTTTGGCGAGATATCCGGAGGCGCACTCCCTCACGGACGCCGTCACAACGACCCCGCTACGCGTCGGGATCAGCAGGCCGCACCGTCCGGTCGTTCCACCAACGTTGCCGCGCTCCTACCGCGGACGAATGCGGGTCGCGCCCTGGGCCGATCCGAAGCGCGTGCGCTCAACGCACTGTCCCCACTCAATTTTCTGGCATACCCATGAGTTTGTATAATCTGCACGACGCGACGCTTAACGATATGGAGGGCGAGGGGTTCGCTTATTCCGAGAAAACGGTATACGGCAAGGCGTACAAAGGGGTCTTTTTCGGCGAGAACGAGGAGGAGATTGAGCTCCTGGCCGACGAGGAAGCCGAGGCTACCTTTGAGGGCATCCTGTACGATCGCAGCCGAGAGCGGGAGAAGAGCTTCTCGGTGGAAGTAACGGGGGTGGTCAGCACGCCTTCGGGGGAGCGCGCGGACTTTGTGGCCACGGAGAAGCCGTAGCAACTCTGGTGGTCGCTCCTCCACGCCCTGCTCTATAGTTAGAGTATTGGGCAGAGCGCGAGAAGGGCCTGTGGGCTCCCCGGCGCCCGGGGGAGTGCCAGCCGCTACCACGCTACATGCGGCGGCCGCTCGGTCCTTCCCGTGTCCAGAGGCGCAGCGGCTCCTTCCGGGTAGGCGACCACCTCCAACTGCACCTCCGCAAGCCCCTCTGGAAGCATGCCCAGGCGGCGAGCGGCAGACTTTGAAAGATCAATGATCCGATTGTCTTTGAACGGCCCTCGGTCGTTGATGCGCACCACCACGGACGGGCGGCTGGGCACGTCGATGCGTGTGGCCCGCACCCGGGTGCCAAACGGAAGGGTGCGATGGGCTGCGGTGAGGACCGACTGATCAAACACTTCTCCGTTGGCAGTCGTCCGCCCGACGTATTTGTCGGCATAGTAACTGGCTGTGCCTCGCTTCTGAGGAAGCCCTCGCGTCCCGGCATGCTGCACCGTCGCACACCCCAACAGGAGGAAGCCGAGGAGCACAACGCTGCACGGCCCCCGAAAAGTGCTGCTCAGCGCCGAAGGGCGATGCATAAGGGGGGTGTTGGTGGAAAAACACCTGGGCTGCCTTAATCGGACCGCGGTCGTCACAAGGGGGTTCCGACGCCGCCCTGCCCCTCTTGTGGTCGCTTCGGGATCGCCTCCCTTCGCGGCATTGGCTCGCGTGCAGTGGTCGTCTCAAGACCGACACTTCCGATCTACTCTCCGGAGTTGAGGCATCCTGCGAGGCTCTTCTCCGAGGCCGCGAACACCCTGCTGCCCCCAGAAATACGCAGGTTCGTTGAAACGCCTACGCGCCCCTTCATAAGGCCCGTTTTCAAGGGCCGAACGAGGAACTGCCCCCCGCCCCGCAATTTCAATGTTTCCGCCGAATGACGTAGCTTTCTGCCCTGTCTCGTATGCTTGGCACCGCTGGGGATCTTCTTCTTCTTGCCGCCTTCGTGGTGTGCGGCCTGTCGGCGTTTTCGTTCTTTTGGTCCGCACAGGCCACGCCCGGGTCTGCCCTTGCGCGCACATGGAAGCGCGTAGGGCGCCTCGCGTGGGGGGGCATGAGCGCAGCCGTGGGGGCGGCCTCCGGCGTGCTCTGGTACATGCTGCTTACGCATCAGTACCAGTACGCCTACGTCTACCAGCAATCGTCCAACGACCTCCCGCTGCACTTTCTCTTCTCCACCTTTTGGGCCGGGCAGGAGGGCTCGTTTCTCTTCTGGGGGCTCATGATGTGCGGCGTGGGCGGCCTGCTCATCGCCTACGTCCACCGCAAGTACGAAACGCCGGTGATGGCCGTCGTGGCCCTCTGCCAGGCCTTCCTGCTCTCGATGATCGTGGGGCTGCAGTTTGGGCCGGTTGAGATTGGGTCGTCTCCGTTCATGACGCTCCCGGAGAAGTTTGCCGACGCGCCCATTTTCCAGCAGAACCCGGGCTTCGTGCCGGCGGACGGGCAGGGGCTAAACGACCTGCTCCAGAACCCCTGGATGACAATTCACCCGCCGGTGCTCTTTGTCGGCTTCTCGGCAATGGTGGTGCCCTTTGCCTTCGCCGTGGCGGCGCTGTGGAAGAAGCGGTACACGCAATGGGTGCGGCCGGCCCTGCCGTGGACGCTCTTCGCCGTGTTGTCGCTGGGCGTGGCGATTGCAATGGGCGGCTACTGGGCCTACATCACCCTCTCGTTCGGGGGGTACTGGGCGTGGGACCCCGTCGAAAACTCATCGCTCGTGCCCTGGCTGTTGGGCGTGGCCGCCTTCCACACGATGCTGGTGCAAAAGAAGAGCGGATCTAGCCAAAAGGCGTCCCTCATTCTCTCCATTGCCGCGTACCTGTTCGTCGTCTACTCCACGTTCCTCACGCGCAGCGGCATTCTGGGGGACGTGTCCGTCCACTCGTTTGTGAGCCTGGGCCTGTACAACCAGCTCCTGCTCTGGATTGCGGTCATGGGGGCAGTCGGCCTCGGCCTGTTTGCGTACCGCTTCACGGAGCTGCCTACGCCGGACAAAGAGCCGAAGATGCTCTCGCGCGAGTTTATGGTGCTGAGCGGCGCGGTGCTTCTCACGGCCACGGCGGCGGTGATCATCCTGGGCACGAGCGCGCCCATTTTCGGCCAGATTTTTCGGGACAACCCCTCGGCCGTCCCGCAGTCGTTCTACAACCAATGGACGCTCCCGCTGGCCCTCGGCTTCGTTTTTCTTGCGGGACTCGGCCAGCTCTTCTGGTGGAAGAAGATGGACGTCGCGACGGTGAATCAGGTCCTCTTCAAGCCCATCGCTCTGGCCACGGCCAGCACGATTGCGGTGCTTCTGCTCACCCCGTTCGCGGAGCAGGCCCTCGTCGTGCCCGCCGCCAGCGGGGGCGTCCCGCAAACCGCCTCCGCCAACCTCCTGGGCAGCCTACAGGAGTTTTGGACCATGTACGGCCAGGCCATCCAGATGCTCTTGCTCCTGTTCGTGGCCTTCTTCGCGTTGTTTGGGAACGGGACGGTGCTCTGGCGCACCCTCCGCGGCAATCCTCGGATGGCCGGCGGGGCGCTCGCCCACGTGGGCTTTGCGCTCATCATCCTGGGCGTGATTGCCTCCAATGGCTTCGACCGGGCCCTGCCCCGCCTGAATACGCCGTACACGGCGGACACCGAGCAGATGCCGCGCGAGAACTTCGTGGTGGCCAAGGGCCAAACGCGCATCGTGAATGGGTACCAGGTCACGTACCAGCGCAAAACCACGACCGACCGCGGCCGCGGGCAGTACATTCTGGATGTGCGCGACCCCCGCGGGCGCTCGTTCACGGCCCGCCCGGTGGCGTATCAGGGCAGCAACGACCAGTGGTTCAAGCACCCGGACGTAAAGGCGTTTCTCGAAAAAGACCTCTTCGTGGCGGTCACGCCGAAGGAGGCCACTGGCATCGGCCAGAAGAAGGGGCCGCCCGGCGGAGAGTTTCAGCTTGCCGCGGGCGACTCGACGCTGCTTGGGGGGAAGGAGTACGCGGTGGCGTTCCAGGGCTTTGAGATGCTGCGCGGGCCGGACGGGGGGCCGATGGACGCTACGGCCTCCAGCGACCGCGTGCCCGACAATGCCCAGATGGCGGTGGGCGCGCGCCTGCGGGTCACGAACCTGGACACCGACGAGACCCGGTCGCTCATGCCCATTTACGTCATCATGGACGACAATTCGCAGCAGTACATCGAAAACCGGGTTGCGGACTGGGACCTGCGCATGGCGTTTACCGAGATGGATGTGAACAATAGCAAGGCGACGTTTGCGGTGGAGGGCGTGGACGTGATGCCGGAAAATTGGGTCGTCGTGCAAGCGTATACGAAGCCCCTCATCAGCGTCCTCTGGGTCGGCATCATCGTGCTCTCTGTGGGCTTCGTTGTGTCCACTGCCCGCCGCGTGCAAGACATCCGGTTTCGGCGATAGCCGCCCTCTGCCCTCCTCGGGCCTCCTGCATGTACCCCAATCGTTTCCGGAGGCTGGGAGCTGCACCATTCGCACTGCGCAGCCGCCGGCGAAGTCCGGAGGACGCGACCGGAGGCCCCGCCCTGAGCCCTTTCACGCCTTGGGCCCCTCCATCGGTGCCCGCTTTCTGCCCTTCCCTTACGGGAATCACGAACCCTCCCCGACCATGCTGACCGTCCGCGAGCACATCCACATTCCGGCACCTACAGAGGAGGTCTTCGCATACATGGATACGCCTGCCCACCAGGCCCACATCACGCCCAGTCTTCGGGATTCCACCCTCGTTGAGCGCCTCCCCAGTGGTGGGTCGCGCGCCCGGTATACGTACCAGATCTTTGGGCTCTCATTTTCCGGAGAGGTGCGCGCCACCGACTATGCCCCGGGCGAGCGCATTGTGTGGAACATGACGGGCGACTTACAGGGCACCCTTCGATGGTACTTTGAGCCGACCGATGCGGGATGCCGCCTTACCTACGCAGCGACGTACCAGCTCCCCGGTCCCCGCCTCCTCCACCCCCTCACCCGCCCGTTCGTCCGCCGCTACAACACGCGCGAGGTCCGGGCACTGCTCCAAAATCTTTGGGACCAGCTCTGCTCGTGAACGCCCACGGGAGGAACCACCTTCAGGAACCCATCTCGGCCAGTCGGCACAGCACTGTTCCCCCGGCTCTGCAAACAGGCGGCATCCCCAGAGCAGGATCATGCGACAGTAAATATTATGATATGATGAATTTGATCTCTCGCTGAATTTCTCTCCGGCAAATAATTTCAACGATCCCCCTCTTTTCCAGAGAATTTTTTCTTTTCTCTCGACTTTTCTTCATCTTTTTTGTCCTGGAAGCGCTTCTCTTAAGAGGATCTCTCTTTTCTTTCGTCTGCCATTTCTTGCCTTGCGACATTTGACAGGGGAGCTTCCGTCCACCTAATTAGGGGCACCCTTTCACGAACGGCTCGCCTCGGCCCTCACCGGCCCTCCCCCATGCTCGCTTCCTCGTGCTCCATTCCAGTCTCGAGTGCATGCCGGGCGCAGAGTCCCGCTGAGGTCTGCCGTTTGACTGGTACTCACGGGATTGCCGTATCCGAACGGGCGTGCCTCCGTCTCGGAGGCGTGGCGCGCCTCGTTCTTCTTATTGCGATTCTTGCGGACTAACAACCGACGGCCAATCCCTTCCCAACGATGACATCAGGTATCGTGGCGAGCCGAGGGGATTGGCCCCTTGCCCCCGATGCCCACGCTCTTGTCCTCCGTCATCGTGCGTCGCCCTCCGATGCCGTCGTGTAGGCGATCCTCATCGCCGGGCCCTCATGCCCACCCCCGGCCGATGCGGAGACCGCGTGCATCTCAGAGCTATCCGGGGTCCCTCCCGCCCGGTGCCTCCTTGCGATGCTCTTTTCCTCATCCGCCCCCCTTCGTCTGATGCCTACCCCTTCTGTACGATCGCCAGACTCCGCGTCCTCCCCCCTCAACGGCGCTCCCGACGCGCCCATCCTGAAAGGCTCCGAGATCTTCGTCCGCGCCCTCGAAGAAGAAGGAGTCGACCGTGTCTTTGGCCACCCCGGCGGCGCCGTGATCAAAATCTACGACGCCATGGAGCGCATCCAGCCGTCGTACGACCACGTGCTCGTTCGCCACGAGCAGGGCGGCGCGCACGCGGCCGAGGGCTACGCGAAGGCCACCGGGCGCGTCGGCACGGTGCTCGTCACCAGCGGCCCCGGCGCCACCAATACAGTCACCGGCATCGCGGACGCCTACATGGACTCGGTGCCCATCGTCGTCTTCACCGGTCAGGTGCCCACGCACCTCATCGGCAACGACAGCTTTCAGGAGACGGACACGACAGGCGTCACCCGCAGCATCACGAAGCACAACTTCCTGGTGCAGGACGTGAGCGAGCTGGCTGCGACGGTGAAGCAGGCCTATCACATCGCCCGCACCGGCCGGCCCGGCCCCGTCGTCGTCGACATTCCGAAGGACGTGCAGATGGACGAGGCCCCGTTCGTCTACCCCAAAGAGCCGACGCTGGACGGCTACTCCGTCCCGGGAGCGGCGGTCTCGAAGCAGGTGGACCGCGCCGCAAAGATGATTGCGGACGCCGAGAAGCCGCTCCTCTACGTCGGGGGCGGTACCATCAACGCCGACGCCCCGGAGGCCCTCACGGAGCTCGCCCGAAAGACCAACATCCCCGTCACCACTACTCTGCACGGGCTCGGCGCCTTCCCCGAAACGGACGACCTGGCCCTCGGCTGGCTGGGCATGCACGGCTTCTACCACACGAACATGGCCGTGCAGAACGCCGACCTTATCATGGCCGTTGGCGCCCGGTTCGACGATCGCGTGACGGGGGACGTGGAAGAGTGGGCGCCCAACGCGAAGATTATCCACGTCGACATCGATCCGTCCTGTATCTCCAAAAACGTGTACGCCGACTGTGCCCTCGTCGGCGACGCGCAGGCCGTCCTGGAGCAGTTGCTTCCCAAGGTGGAGCCGAAAGACACGACCGACTGGCTCGCCCAGATCGACGCGTGGCGCGCCGACTGTCCGCCGTACGACTACGACCCGCCGGAGGCCGACGACCAGATTGCCCCCGAAGCGGTCGTGGAGGCGCTCTACGACAAGACGCAGGGCGACGCCGTGATGGTCTCCGACGTGGGTCAGCACCAGATGTGGGTCTGCCAGTACTACAAGTTCGGCCAAACTCGCTCCCATATCAGCTCCGGCGGCCTCGGGACAATGGGCTTTGGCCTGCCGGCAGCGATGGGCGCGGCGTTCGGCATGCGGGAGGGACGCGACCTCGACGTCGTCTGCGTGAGCGGCGACGGGGGCTTTGTGATGAACGGGCAGGAGCTCAGCGTCGCCGCAGCGCACGGCCTGCCGCTCAAGGTTGCCATCCTCAATAACAGCTACCTCGGCATGGTGCGGCAGTGGCAGTCCCTGTTCCACGAGGACCGCTTCAGCCACACGGACCTCAAGCCCACGAATCCCGACTTCGTAAAGCTCGCCGAGGCGCACCACTGCGTCGGCCTGCGGGCCACGTCCCCCGACGAGGTGGGTGACGTGATCGACCAGGCCTGGGAGATCGACGACCGCCCTGTGGTGATGGAATTTCAGGTGCCCAAGGAGGAGATGGTCTTCCCGATGGTCCCCGCCGGCGCCGCCAGCGACGACATGCTCACGGAGATGTTTGACAAGGAAAAGATGGCGGATAAGTGATGGGTGACGAGTGATTCGTGATGCGTGAGAAGTGAAGCAGTAGCACAATCACGATTCACGCTTCACGTTTCACTCCGTCTCCCGTGAGCCTCCCCGATTTGAATCAACCAGCACATTCCCATGTCCGAAGACACGCTGACCCGCCAACAGATCCGCCGGAAGCGAAAGTTTGGCGAGCCGATTTTGCCGGAAGAAGAAAACGGCACCGACCAAGAACGGCGGCACATGATCGCCGTCACGCTCGAAAACACGATCGGCGCGCTCAACCGCGTCACGAATCTATTTTCGGCGCGAGGCTTCAACCTCGAAAGTGTGGCCGTGGGGGAAACAGACGAGCCGTCCGTCGCACGGCTCACGCTTGTCACGGTAGGCAATGAGCGCATCGTGGCCCAGATCACGCGCCAGCTCGACAACCTCGTCAATACCTACGAAGTGACCGACCTGACCGACGCGGAGCATGTGGAGCGCGAGTTGTGCCTCTTGAAGGTGCGGTACACATCCGACACCCGCCCGGAAATCCTCGACATTAAAGACATCTTCCGCGGACGCGTCGTCAACGTGACGCCCGAAACGATGGTACTCGAGGTGACCGGCCCGAACAAGAAGATCAATGCCTTTATCGGCATGATGGAGGCGCACGGCATCGAGGAGGTGGCGCGCAGCGGGCAAGTGGCCATGCACCGAGACCTGGAATACGAGGCCCCCAATCCCCTCGCCTCTACCGACGCTGCCCAACCCGAAAACGGCTCGACCCCGGACAACAAGTAGTCTCTTACCGCCTGCCTTCCAGAACACCCAACGCTCAACTCCCAACCCTCAACTCAATAATGGACGTACACTACGACGCCGACCCCTCCCTCATCCGTGACAAGCAGGTGGCCGTCATTGGCTACGGCAGCCAGGGCCACGCCCACGCGCTCAACCTGCACGATAGCGGCGTGGACGTGGCCGTGGGCCTGCGCCCCGGCTCCTCCTCCCGCGCGAAGGCCGAGCAACAGGGCCTGTCCGTCATGACAATCGATGAGGCCGCTGCATGGGGCGATGTAGTCATGCTCCTCATTCCCGACCAGCACCAGAAGGACGTCTACGAGGCGAAGATCGAGGCCCACGTGACGCCCGGCACAGCGCTCGGCTTTGGGCACGGCTTCAATGTGCATTACGGCCGCATCGAGCCGCCCGAAGGCGTGGACGTCTTTATGGTGGCCCCGAAGTCCCCCGGCCACCTCGTCCGCCGCACCTACGCACAGGGCAGCGGCGTGCCGTGCCTCGCCGCCGTCGCCCAGGATGCCTCCGGCGGCGCGATGAACCTCGCCATTAGCTACGCCGACGCCATCGGCGGCACGCACGCCGGCGTGATCGAGACCACGTTCAAAGACGAGACCGAAACCGACCTGTTCGGGGAGCAGGCCGTGCTCTGCGGCGGCTCGCAGGCGCTCATCCAGGCGGGCTTCGAGACGCTGGTGGACGCCGGCTACCCCGAGGAGCTGGCCTACTTCGAGTGCCTCCACGAGCTGAAGCTGATCGTCGACCTCTACTACGAGGGCGGACTCGAGTACATGAACTACTCGGTGAGCGACACGGCCGAGTATGGCAATCACACCCGTGGGCCGCGCGTGATCAATGACGATGTGCGCGACGAAATGAAGGACATCCTCGATGAGATCCAGTCCGGCGAGTTTGCCGACGAGTGGATTGAGGAGTACGAGCAGGGCGCCAGCCGCCTCCAGAAGGAACGCGAGGCCCTGAAGGACCACCCGATCGAGCAGGTCGGCAAAAAACTACGCGGCATGATGCCCTGGCTGGAGGACGACGAGGCCCCGGAGAATGGCGAAGCCTCGGACCCAGACGCGGCCGCCGCGACGGAGTCCGCATAGCCACGTCGCCCCTCCGGCCCCCACGGCCTGCCTTTCGGCCCTGGGACGCCTCAATCCCCTCGATCCACGACGTCCCTTATGCCCAACGAAGCCGTAAAGCCGTCTCGCCGAGACGCCTCAACGTACGAAATCGCCTGGCTCCCCGGGGACGGCATCGGCCCCGAAGTGACGCGGGAGGCACTCCGCGCGCTGGACGCAGTGGCTTCGGCCCATGGATTCGCCTTCACCGCCGAGGAGCACCTCATGGGCGGCGCGGCGCTCGATGAGGCCGGCGTTCCGTTTCCCGACGACACCCGCACGGCGTGCCAGGAGAGCGACGCGGTCCTGCTCGGCGCGGTCGGTGGGCCGAAATGGAACGACAACACAGGTGACCAGCGGCCGGAAAGCGGACTCCTCGCCCTCCGCAAGGCCCTCGGCGTCTACGCCAACCTGCGCCCCGTCCGCGTTTCCAACGCGCTGGCGTCGGCCTCTCCCCTCCGCCCCGACCGCGTAAGCGGCGCCGACCTCTTGTTCGTCCGCGAGCTGACCGGCGGCATCTACTTCGGCACGCCGGAGGGGCGCACCGACGACGGGGCCCGCAGCACGATGGTGTACTCGGAGGCAGAAGTCGAACGCATCGCCCACATCGCCTTCCAGCGGGCGCAGCGGCGCAACGGGCACGTGACCTCCGTCGACAAGGCGAACGTGCTGGAGGTGTCGGGGCTGTGGCGGGAGGTCGTGACCCGACTCCGCGAGGAGCACTATCCTGACGTGGCGCTCCGTTCCCTGTACGTCGACAACGCTGCGATGCAGGTCGTTCGCGATCCGCAGCAGTTCGACGTGGTGCTCACGGGCAACCTGTTCGGCGACATCCTCTCCGACCTTGCGGCAGCCCTGCCGGGCTCGCTCGGCCTTCTTCCCTCCGCCAGCATTGGGGGCGCAGTGGGGGTCTTCGAGCCGGTTCACGGCAGCGCCCCGGATCTCGCCGGGGAGGACGCGGCCAATCCGATCGGCACGATCCTCAGCGCCGCCCTCCTGCTCGACGAACTCGGCGAGCACGAGGCCGCGGAGGCGGTCCGGCACGGCGTCGACGCAACCCTGGATGCCGGCTTCCGGACGCGGGACCTCGCAGCGAATGACGAGGAGGCTGTATCCACCTCTACCTTTGGCCGTGAAGTTGCCACCCGCGCCGCCGATCACTCCCCCCAGAATGCTTCGCCTTCCCTCTCATGACAGGTGCTCGAAGGCTCAAAACGACCTCCCTCTTCTGAATCAGATCCAAAATGGACATGACACTCAGGAGAACAAGACCTTCGAACCTGCCCCAGAGCAGAAGAACAGAAATTCGGCTCCAGTTCCGAACACCAGACTAAGCCTCTGCGCCATGAGGTACCGTCCTCCACCTGACGAACCGCCCCTCGCTCCGAAGGACCTCGGGGCGCGCGGTCGAAGGGGCCTGCGCCTTATCGAGCGTCCGGACGCGACGACCAGCGCGGCGTCCGGGCGCTTCTCTGCCCCCCACCTTGCTCCCCGACGACCTGAATTCAGCGTACGCCCCAACCGATGAGCAATTCCATTACGATTTTCGACACCACCCTTCGCGACGGCGAACAGGCGCCGGGCGCCTCCATGACCGTTCCCGAGAAGGTCCGCATCGCAAAGAAGCTGGCGGACCTGAACGTAGACGTGATCGAGGCCGGATTCCCCATCTCGTCGCCCACGCAGACTGCGGCCGTAGCCCGCATCGCAAGCGAGGTCGACGGCCCCGTCACCTGTGCCCTCGCCCGCACCAAGGAGGACGACATCGACGCCGCCGGCGAGGCCCTCGAAGGCGGGACCGATACGCGCCTGCACACCTTCATCGCCACGAGCGACATCCACATCGAGGCAAAATTTGACACCCTCGGGGACACGATGGCCGAGAAGCGACAGGCCATCATCGAGCGTGCCGTCCGCGCCATCGAGCAGGCCCTCACCTACACCAATGATGTTGAGTTCAGCGCCGAAGATGCGGGGCGCACCGACCGCGGCTTTCTCCGCGAGATCGTGCAGGCGGCGGCCGAGGCCGGGGCGACGACGATCAACATCCCCGACACGACCGGCTACTGCGCCCCGTCCGGATACGCTGATCTGTTGGCGTCGGTGATCGACGGCTTGCCCGCCCCGGACGCGGTCACCCTCTCCACCCATTGCCACGACGACCTCGGCCTCGCCACGGCAAACACCCTCGCGGGCGTGCGAGCCGGTGCCCGGCAGGTGGAGTGCACGATCAACGGCATCGGGGAACGAGCCGGCAATGCCGCCCTGGAGGAAATCGTGATGGCCCTGACGGTCCGCGCGGATCAGTTCGACGTAAAGCCGGCGATCCACACTGAGTACCTAACGCCCACGAGCCAGCTGGTCTCGGCCGCGACCGGCTTCCCGGTGCAGCCGAACAAGGCCATCGTCGGCGACAATGCCTTCAGCCACGAAGCCGGCATCCACCAGCACGGCGTCCTCAAGGAGCGAACCACCTACGAGATCATGTCCGCCGAGGACGTGGGGCAGGAGGCCGAGCAGATTCGGCTGGGCCGCCACTCGGGTCGCCACGGCCTTTTCAACCGCCTGGAGGCACTGGGCTACGAGGTGCCCGCCTCCCATCACGGCGAGATCTACCAGCGCTTCCTGGATCTCGCCGACCGCAAGAAGGAGGTCTTTGAAGAGGACCTCGAGCAGATGATGGAGGACTTCGGCGCAGAAGCCGTCAAAGCATCGACGGGCCTGCCCGACGACGGCGCCGGCCCCAATGGCGACGCGCCCGCCTACCGTCTCGATCATCTGTCCGTGCAGATCACCACGGACGAGGACCCGCAGGTTTCGGTGCGCATCCAGCGCGACGATGGCTCCGTGCGCGAGGAGAACGCCACGGGCGAGGGGCCGGTGGAGGCGGTCTACCGGGCGATCGATCATGCGGTGGACCAGCCCCACACCCTGGTCGACTTCGCCCTCCAGGCCATTAGCGAAGGCGCCGATGCACAGGGCGAGGTCGAGGTCCACGTGCGGTACGGCGAAAACGAGTTTGTGGGCCACGCCCGCGACACCGATGTCGTCCGCGCCTCGGCCGACGCCTACGTCGACGCCCTAAACCGCCTCGCCGCCGCTCGTGCGAACGCTGAGTCCGTCGAGTTCGTCCAGAACGGCATTATGCACGCGTACGGGGAATGATACGTGAAACGTGATGCGTGAGGGAAGGGCATCCTTACGTATCACTCCTCACGCATCACGCCCTTTCTGAATACTAGCGTACCCTTTCGGATCCGCCCACCTCACTGATGTCCACCGGCACCCTCTACGACAACGTCTGGAACCAGCACACCGTCCGGGAGCTGCCCACCGGCGAAACGCAGCTGTTCGTGGGCCTGCACCTCATTCATGAGGTCACGAGCCCGCAAGCGTTCGGCATGCTCGAGGAGCGCGACCTGTCGGTGGCATTTCCGGATCGCACCTACGCCACCACCGACCACATCGTCCCCACGGCGGATCTCTCCCGCCCCTTCGGCGACGACCAGGCCGAAACGATGCTCCAGGAGTTGGAGCAAAACACCGAAGAATACGACATCACCTTCTTCGACCCCACGTCGGGCGCGCAAGGGATCGTGCACGTGGTGGGGCCGGAGCAGGGCCTCACGCAGCCCGGCATGACCATCGTCTGCGGCGACTCGCACACGAGCACGCACGGGGCCTTCGGCACCCTCGGCTTCGGCATCGGCACGAGCCAGATCCGCGACGTGCTGGCGACCCAGTGCATCGCGATGGAGAAGCAGGACGTGCGCCGCATCGAGGTGACCGGCTCGCTCGGGGAGGGCGTGTACGCCAAGGACATCATCCTCAAGATCATCGGCGAGCTGGGCGTGGAGGGCGGCATCGGGTACGTCTACGAGTACGGCGGCCCGGCCATCGAGGGGCTCAGCATGGAGGGCCGGATGTCGATCTGCAACATGAGCATCGAGGGCGGGGCCCGCGCCGGCTACGTGAATCCCGACCTCACCACGTTCGAGTACGTGAAGGGCCGCCCCCACGCCCCGAGCGGCAAGGCCTGGGAGCGGGCCATCGACTGCTGGCAGAACATTCAGTCCGCCCCGGATGCGACATACGACGACACCGTGACGTTCGACGGCTCGGCCATCGAGCCGATGGTGACGTGGGGCATCACGCCGGGGCAGGCGATCGGCATCTCGGAGCCGATCCCCGATCCGGCCACCATGGACTCCGGCGACCGGGCGACGGCCGAGAAGGCGCTCGATCACATGAACCTGCGGCCCGGCCGCACGATGGAGGGCGTCAACGTAGACGTGGCGTTCCTCGGCTCCTGCACCAACGCGCGCATCACCGACCTCCGCGAGGCGGCGTCGCTCCTGGAGCGGCTGGATCGCCCAGTGGCCGACGACGTGCGGGCGATGGTCGTCCCCGGCTCGCAGGGCGTGAAGCAGCAGGCCGAGGACGAAGGCCTCGCCGATACGTTCCGCGCGGCGGGCTTCGACTGGCGCGGCGCCGGCTGCTCCATGTGCCTGGGCATGAACGAGGACCAACTGCAGGGCCGCGAGCTCTGCGCCTCCTCCTCCAACCGCAACTTCATCGGCCGCCAGGGCAGCAAGGACGGGCGCACGGTGCTGATGAGCCCGGCGATGGTGGTGGCGGCGGCAATAGAAGGGGCAGTCACCGACGTACGGCGATTGATGCGTGAAACGTGATGCGTGAAACGTGATGCGTGAGACGTGTTGCGTGAGACGTGTTGCGTGAGACGTGTTGCGTGAATCGTGAGGCGTGACTATTCCGAAGCGAAAGGAATTTCTTCGAGACGCTCTGTCTCACTGTACTCAGAAGCACGATACTGCGAATCCGGGTCACGGATCTCACCTCCGCGCTGATCGGGCACCATCACGAGCAAAAGCCGGATGATCTGTGTCATGAAATCGAGACGATGATCCACAACGTTGTCCCCGAGGATGAATCGACTTTTGTAGTACCAGTCTCGGCTCTCCCGGGCAGAACCGAGAGCGTACTCGTAAAACCGGGCGCGGTCCTTCCCCGTGCCCCGCGAGTAGCCTTCCGCAATGTTTGAACTGATCGACCCGACGGCCCGATACAGCTGATCCGCGAGCGAGTAGGCATTCGACTCCTCGTGGATCTTCCGGATGTCCTGCCAGCACACGTCGGACGCAAACAGGCTCAGCCGATACGCCTCAATGTCCCACAACGTATCCTCTCGAATCGACGCCGGAACCTGATCCTGCCAGTCGGAGAAATTCATCGGTCAGACCAAAGCAGCCTCACGAATCACGCCTCACGAATCACGCCTCACGCATCACGCCCCTCAATATGCCCACCGCAACGGACAAAACCGTAACCACCGTCACCGGCCCCGCTGTCCCCGTGCGCGGCAACGACATCGACACCGACCAGATCGTCCCCGCCCGCTTCCTCAAGGAGGTGACGTTCGACAACATGGGCGAGTACGCCTTCTACGACGTGCGGCGGGACGACGACGGCACCTTGAACGACCACCCGTTCAACCGCTACCCGAACGCGTCCATCCTGGTCGTGAACCAGAACTTCGGCTGCGGCTCCTCGCGCGAGCACGCCCCGCAGGCGCTCATGCGCTGGGGCATCGACGGCCTCATCGGCGAGTCCTTCGCTGAGATCTTCGCCGGCAACTGCCAGGCCCTCGGCCTCCCCACCGTCACCGCCGCCCCCGAAACCGTCGAGTGGATCATGGGACAGGTGGAAGCCGATCCGACCATCGAACTGACAATCGACGTCGAAGCCGAGACGGCCACCGTCGGTGACGAGACGATCGGCGTCACCATCAACGACTCGCAGCGCGAGGCGCTCCTGCAGGGCATCTGGGACACGACGGCTCTGATGAAGAGCTACATGGATGAGGTGCGGCAAACCGCGAATGAGGTGCCGTATCTGAACGACTTTGCTGACTGTTAAGTGACACGTGAAAACGTGACACGTGAGAGGAGGGCAGCCTCACGCCTCACGCATCACGTACCACGCATCACGCTTCACGCATCACGTACCACGCATCACGTATCACGCATCAATACCAACCTTTCCCCATCTACCCCGCCTACAAATGCCCTCCCCTTCCGAAAACGGCCACTCCGACAAAATCCAGAGCCAGGACGTCACCGAGGGCCTCGGCCGCGCCCCGGCCCGTGCCATGTTTCGGGCCATGGGCTACGACGACGAGGACCTCGCGCAGCCGCTCATCGGCATTGCCAACCCGGCGGCGGACGTGACGCCCTGCAACATGCACCTCGACCGCATCGCCGACGCGGCGCGGGACGGCCTGAACGCAGCGGGCGGGACGCCGATCGAATTCGGCACCATCACCGTGAGCGACGGCATCTCGATGGGGACGGAGGGCATGAAGGGGTCGCTCATCTCACGTGAGGTCATCGCCGACTCCGTGGAGCTGGTGGCCTTCGCCGAGCGGCTCGATGGACTCGTCGTCATGGGCGGGTGCGACAAGAACATGCCGGGCATGATGATGGCCGCCATCCGCGCCGACCTGCCGAGCGTCTTCCTTTACGGCGGCTCGATTATGCCGGGGCGGCACCGCGGGCAGGACATCACGATTCAAAACGTGTTCGAGGCGTGCGGGGCGGTGGCTACGGGACAGATGACGGAAGAGGAGCTCGACGAGATCGAGCGCCATGCCTGCCCGGGCGCCGGCTCCTGCGGCGGCATGTTTACCGCCAATACGATGGCCTCCATCAGCGAGGCGATCGGCTTTGCCCCGCTGGGGAGCGCAGGCCCGCCCGCGGTGGACGAATCTCGTGACAGGGTGGCCCGCGAGACGGGTCGGCTCACCGTGGAGGCCGTCAAAAAGCGGCGGCGACCGTCAGACTTCCTCAGCAAAAAATCGTTCGAGAACGCGATTGCCCTGCAGGTGGCCGTGGGCGGTTCCACGAACGGGGTGCTCCACCTGCTCGCGATGGCGGCGGAGGCGGGCATCGACCTCTCGATTGAGGCGTTTGACGCGATCAGTCGCCGGACGCCGAAGATTGGCGACTTTCAGCCTGGCGGCTCGCGTGTGATGAACGACCTCCATGAGGTCGGTGGCGTGCCGGTCGTCCTCAAGGAACTCCAGGACGCAGGCCTGCTGCACGGCGACGCGCTTACCGTCACCGGCGAGACGATGGCCGAGGCGCTCGACCGCGTCGATCCGCCCGCCATTGCGGACCTCAACGTGGACTACCTCTACCCGGTCGACACCCCCAAGAACGAGGAAGGCGCGATTCGCATCCTCACCGGCAACCTGGCGCCCGACGGCGCGGTGCTCAAGATCACGGCTGCCGACAACCTCCGCTTCGAAGGGACTGCTCGGGTTTTTGAGAGCGAGGCGGACGCGATGAGCTACGTGCAGGCCGGCCGGATTGCATCCGGCGACGCCATCATCATTCGCACCCTCGGGCCCAAGGGCGCGCCCGGCATGCCCGAGATGCTCGGGGTAACCGCCGCACGAGACGGGCAGGGCCACGCCCAGGACGTGGCGCTCATTACCGACGGGCGCTTCTCCGGCGCCACCCGCGGCCTCTCCATCGGCCACGTCGCCCCTGAAGCCTCGGTCGGCGGCCCACTCGCTGCGGTGCAGGACGGCGATACGATCCGGATCGACGTGGCGGAGCGCACGCTGGAGGTCGACCTCGCCGACGCCGAGCTGGAACAACGCCTCGACGCGTGGTCGCCCCCCGAGCCCCAGTACACCACTGGCGTTCTTGCCAAATACGCCGCCCTCTTCGGTTCTGCTGCAGATGGGGCCGTCACCCACGTGACGAGCGAAGAGTGATGCGGGAAACGTGATGCATGGGTCTCTCCCCACCGAAGCCCGAGGCCACAAGGAGCAGCAGCGTAGCACACGAGAGCCGGACTGATCAATGCGTCCACTCCTCCATACTTCCACCCGTCCATGCCTACAATCGAACTCTTCGACACCACCCTTCGCGACGGCACGCAGGGCGAGCACGTGACCCTCTCAGCCCGCGACAAGGGACGCATCGCCCGCCGCCTGGATGCGTTTGGGATCGACGTGATCGAGGGCGGGTGGCCCGGCTCCAACCCCAAGGACCAGGCGTTCTTCGACGATGCCCGCACCGAGGAGTGGCCCCACGCTGCCCTCTGCGCCTTCGGCTCCACCCGGCACGCCTCCAACGCCCCGGCGAACGACCCAAACCTGCAGGCCCTCATCGCGGCGGAGACGGACGTGGTGTCCATCTTCGGCAAGTCGTGGACCCTGCACGTGGAGCAGGCGCTCGGGGTGTCGCTGGAGACAAATCTGGACCTCATCCGCTCCTCCGTGGCGTTTCTGCGCGAGCACGGGAAGCGGGTGATCTACGACGCGGAGCACTTCTTCGACGGCTACGCCGACCATCCGGAGTACGCCCTCCGCACGCTCCGGGCCGCCGCCGAGGCCGGGGCCGACACGCTGGTGCTCTGCGACACGAACGGGGGCTCCCTGCCACACGACATTCACGAAGTCGCCAGCGCCGTCCACAGTGACGTTGATACGACCCTCGGCATCCACGCCCACAACGACGGCGGGTGCGCGGTGGCCAACACCCTCGCCGCGGTGCGGGCCGGGGCGCGGCACGTGCAGGGCACCATCAACGGCCTCGGCGAGCGCTGCGGCAACGCCGACCTCTGCGCCGTCATCCCCGACCTGCAGCTGAAGATGGGCTTCGAATGCGTCGACGCGGATCCCCTCAGCGATCTCGTCGACCTCTCCCGCTTTACGAACGAGGTGGCCAACCTCGACCCCGACGACGGCGCCCCGTACGTGGGGCGGAGCGCCTTCACGCACAAGGGCGGCGTGCACGTCTCGGCCGTCATGAAGGAGCCGAGCACCTACGAGCACGTGGCGCCCGACGCCGTGGGCAACCGGCGGCGGGCGCTCGTGTCCGACCTCTCGGGCCGGAGCAACATCCGCTACAAGGCCGAGGAGCTGGGCATCGATCTGGCGTCGGACGATGCGGCGCAGGCCGTCGACCGGATCAAGGAGCTGGAGCACCTCGGGTACGAGTTTCAGGGGGCCGAGGCGTCGTTCGAGCTGCTGCTGCGCACCTTGCAGGACGGGATGCCCCGCTTCTTTGAGTTGGAGCGCATGCGCGTGTGGAGCGGGCAGGACGAGGCCGGCAGCCAGACTGTGGAGGCGTCTCTGGCGCTCTGTGTGCAGGATCAGCGCCGACTGGCCGTGGCGGAGGGGGACGGTCCCGTCGATGCCCTCTCCAACGCAATGCGCGACGGCCTAAAAACCTTTTATCCGCCCCTCACTTCTGTTCGCCTAACCGACTACAAGGTGCGCGTCCTCACGCCGCAGGACGGCACCGCCGCCACCGTCCGCGTCCTCATCGAGCACAGCGACGGCACGAGCACCTGGAACACGGTCGGTGTCTCCGAAAACATCCTCGACGCCAGCTGGCAGGCCCTGGCCGATGGTCTGCGGTACTTTTTCTTTCATACGGATGGAGCGGCGGCACACGGCAACGACCCTGCGGTGACGGCTTGAGGGGCAGCTACGCCGGGACCTCTTCTGCTTCGCCGCGTGCGGGCACTCCCGTCGGCATCTGCACCTCCTCCAGTAGGTCCTGCCGTTGTCGGCGGCGCACGGCCTCCCGCCAGGCCGCCGTCAGCAACTCGTAGTCGCGCGCCTGCCACGCCTCGGACACCCCTTCGACGCACTTGAAACCGTAGGCCACCGGCGACAAACTGGCCCGCGGGGCACTCGAGAGGCTCAGCACCTGGGACCGCCCGAGTCCGAGCCGAAACCCGCCGTGGAGCTGCCCCAGCACGCAGTGCTGCCCGTCCTCCAACTCCAGGGTCTGCGCATTCACCCGGGCATGCCAGCCCGGGTCTACCTCGTCAAGGTACTCCGCCCCACGTTGTACCCGCGCCTGCACCTGCGCTTCCGTAATGCGGTCCGTCCGGTGTGCTCGCCACCAGCCCCAGAGAGCATCGAGAAATGACGACATGGAGCTACAGAAAGTCGAGTTCGAAGAACAGCGCTACCATTTACCATGAGTTCACGGCGGAGATCCCCACAGGGAGAGCCCCCCGCACAGAGGTCACATCATCGTTCGGTCTGCTCCCGTGCCCGCATCGCCAAGTCCACAAGCGCCGACCGAGCCGCCGCCGCGTCGGCACGGGGAGCCTCAAACGAAAGCCGAACCGTCTGGGTCGTCTCGGTCGTCTCCACCGCCAGGTCCATTCCCCGGGCGTCCAGGCCCGTCATACGGGCGGCTCGCACGTCTGTGAGCGACGTGAAGGCATCTGCGTAGCGCACAAGATCGTCGGCATGCGCGTCATTCATGTGTGCCCGAATGCGTTCCGCATCGTCGGGGGGCAAGGCAGGCTCCGCCGGCATCTGAGGACGAGAGGTGTACGTGAAAGGACTCCGTGGGGCGGTGCCTGCGCAAATGCACCATGCACGGCAGTGTTCGAAACTCTTGTGGAGCCGGGAATCATCTGAGGGTCATTTCGTCCAAATACTCCTTCTTATCACCTTCTTTCTCCCCGTTCCCCATCCGCTATGTCCTACGAGGTGAATGACTTCCACGCAGACGTGATTGAGGCGAGCGCGGAGGCGCCCGTGCTTGTGGACTTTTGGGCGCCCTGGTGTGGCCCCTGCCGGCAGCTCAGTCCCACCCTCGAATCGCTGGCCGAGGCAGCCGACGACTGGACGCTGGTGAAGGTCAACGTAGACGACCATCCGGCGCCGGCCCAGGAGTACGGCGTGCGCGGCATTCCTGCCGTCAAGCTGTTTGTAGACGGTACGGTGGAGGCGGAGTTTACGGGCGTAAAGCCGAAGCCCCAGGTGCAAAGCTGGCTCGACGCGCACCTGCCGAGCGAGCAAAAGAGCCGCATTGAGGATGCCCGGCACGCTCTGGAGGCCGGAGACCGCCAGGACGCCGAACATCTGCTCTGGCCAGTTCTGGAAGACAACCCGGAGCACACCGAAGCCCAGATTCTGATGGCCCGGGCGCTGGTTTTTAAGGACCCCGAGCGGGCCCAAATACTGGCCGACGCGGCAGAGAGTGCCGACCCCGAGCTGCGCCAGATCCGCGAGAGCGTGCAAACGGTTGCGCGGCTTTACACGCTTGCCGAGGAGCCGGACGCTCTCCCCGACCACGACATGCGCGACACGTACGTGGCCGCCGCCAATGCGCTCACCGATCATGACTTCGACACGGCCCTCGAACACTTCATCGATGTCGTCCGCACCGACCGCGACTATGACGACGACGGGGCCCGCAAGGCGTGCGTCGCTCTCTTCACACTCCTCGGCAGCGACCACCCCGCCACAAAGGAGTACCGCCGCACCTTCGATATGGCTCTGTACTGAGTCCTCGGTTCGTGGGGGCACGCAGCCGAATGATCAGGGCAGTCTGGCTGCAGGGCTCTTCCTCCTCCTTCGGCGACGGGACTGAAGGCCCCCTCTCCGGGTTTTTCTGACCCCTTAACGGGAATGCAACAGGACGGTGTGAAAGTCCAGTGTTCCCTCCTGCACGGGGAACCCGATGCGCCCGTTCTATTTCCATTTAGCGGAATGATCGTTCACTCATTCCAAGAGGAGACGTTTTCCACGTTCTCCTGAGAAAAGTGGTGTGCGAATCTGGGCGAACGCGGCCCGGCGCACACTCCGACTTCTCCAAACAAAAAAACGCAGGCGAAGCTGCGACTGACGGCACCAACCTATCCGTCGCAACTCCCCTGCGCCGCATATCCTACAGCACAAACACACTTGCAGACTATGCAGCTTGTAACATCGAAACTCGCGACCTCGATCGCAACCCTTTTCTTGCTGGCCGGGCTTGCCCTGCCGAGCATCAGTCAGGCGCAGTCGCCGGTTGACATTGGCGTGCGGGGCGGCCTCACCCAGGCTACCTTCTACGGCGATGACGTGGCGTCGAATGACTTCCGGCCGGGCTTCACGGGCGGTGTCTTCCTGAACTACCAGGTGAATGACGCTTTCGCCATCCAGCCGGAGGTGCTCTACTCGGTGCGCGGCGCCAAGAACCACTTCAGCGCCACGACCAACCCGGATCTTGAGGACGTACGCGTCCGCCAGGACGTAATCGAGATCCCGGTGCTCTTTAAGCTGAGTGCCCCGCTCTCGCCCGTCACGCCGCGCCTCTACGCTGGGCCCGCCCTCGCGTTTGTCACGAACAGTGAAGTCAATGGCGCGGACGCTGACGACAGCTTCGCGGACGCCGACTTCAGCGGCGTTGTGGGCGGCGAGATTGCCTACGCCCTGGACAAGGGCCCGCTCAGCGAGATTGCGATCGACGGGCGCTACAACATCGGCTTTACGCAGCTTGGCGACGTCGGCAACTTCGAGGACGTCTCGACCAGCGCCTTCACCGGTACGCTGAGCCTGCGCTTCGACATCTAACCCCTTACGTGCTTCGGCACGATCTGGGCCGCCTCCCGTTTGGGAGGTGGCCTTTTTTTGTTTTGGTGCTTTGCTTTGGGGTGTGCCCCGGCTCTCCGCCCCGACTGGCCGTACCGCGGAGGCGGTAGCTCCGGGGGAGTCTTCTGTTTCCTTATCTCTCTTTGTCCCATGGAGCCCTCTTCCGCGTCCCGCCCTCACGATGCGCAGCATCTACACACGGCCCAGATTGCGGTCCGTTGGGGCGACATGGACGCTGTTGGTCACGTCAACAACAGTCGATTCTTTACCTACTTTGAGGAGGCGCGCGTGGAATGGCTGAAAGACACCCTCGACGCGCCAAGGGACGGCGAGCACGGGCCGGTGCTGGCCGCCGCCTCCTGTGACTTTAAGCGACCGGTGCACCACCCCGCGACGCTCCACATTGATGTGTACGCCGAACCGCCCGGACGAACGAGCCTGACGACCCACTACCGCGCCCGGCTCGTGGAGGGGCCCTCTCCAGTCGCCACGGGCACGGCGGTGCTGGTGTGGGTGGATGTGGAGACAGGCACCCCGGTGCCACTGCCGGACCTGGGGCTCGACTAATCGACGGTGCTTTCCTGCACCTGGGCCGATGCCCGTCAGGGTTGTCCCTCCGCCTCGGCGGTAGACGAGGCAGCTCAGCGCGACTCCCCGAGGAGGCCCGGGCCCACGGAGGCCGGGATGCGCACGCGCCGCGCCGCTGTCGCCACCGCCTCCTGCACGGCCGCATGATCCGGGTCCAGACCTTCGTAGACATACCCCGCCTGGAACGGCCCTACAGCTCGGACGAGAATCTCGGCGCCGAAGTGGACGGCCGCATTGCGTTGCTCTTGCTTCGTCCACAGGGCCTCGGCTGTGTCCCCCAATGCGTGCTCGTAGGCGGCGAGAAAGGACGCTCGGAGGGACCCGACGGCGTCGGCCACCGCAGGCGATGGGGCGCGGTGGGCCTGCATCCAAAGGTGGGCAAGGACGTGGGCCACGTCCTGCAGCGGACGGCCGTAGTGGGCCAGTTCCCAGTCGATGAGGTGCAGCGCGTCGTCGGCTACGAGGACCGACGGGGGCCACAGATCCCCCATCGTGAGGCAACGGCCCGTCTCCAAGAGGTCCTTGCCGAGCGCCTCGGCCCGCGCGCCCAGCTTCTCCGCGTCCGGGACGCCTGCCGCCCGGAGCATGTCCGTCACGCCCTGGTACTGCACGGCGTACCGGGTCTCCTGCATGGAACGGTTGTCGAAGACATCGGCGCAGGCCTTGTTGCCGACCGTTGTCGCGTGCAAGGTCCCGATAAACGCCCCGAGCTGCTGGCCAATTGCGGGCGTCCGTTCCCGGACCGCCTCTGGGTCGTGCTCGTGCAGCCACCGGCCCAGCGTTGGCCAGTCGCCCAGGTCTTCCATCACCAGCACGTGTCCGTCGTCGTTGACATCCAGGGGCCGAGGCGCCCGCACTGACGCCCGGCGTACGTTTTCCAGCATGCCCTCCGGCCCCAGCGCCTCCAAACAGCGAGCCTCAATCAGCAGCCGACTCGGGTCGAGGGGCGTGTCCGGGTCGACGGCGATGTGGGGCGGCGCGTACTTCACGATGACTGACCGCTCCTCGCCCGGCACGCGCCAGACGACATTCAGATTGCCCTCCGGCAACCGCCTCGGCGCCCCCACCGGCGTGAAGTCCGGCAACCGCTCCCGAAGATACGGCACTACGTCCTTGTCAGTCACAGGCAAGTGCTGAACAGTGGAAGGCAACACCGAACGAAAGAAGCCGCATCACGCATCACGCATCACGCTTCTTCCCCAAACCGGTAGATCGTATTCGGAAAGTCGACCGGTGTGCCCTCGCGCAGGAACGCCGTGACGATGCGCTCCTGCTCCTCGCGGGCGCGGTCGAGGGTGGTGGAGAGGGCGTTCCGCTCCGGCGGGTCGCGGTCGGGGATCGAGTATTTGTGCCCCACCACGAGCCCCGCGCACGGAATCTCCAGCTCGTTGGCCAGCACCACCTCCGGCCCCAGCGTCATCGAGTTGACCTGCGCTCCCAGCCGCGGCAAGGCCCGGTTTTCGGCGGCGGTCTTCGAGCGGGGGCCTTGCACGTAGGCAAACGTGACGCTGTCGGCCACGGGCGCGTCCTCCTGTGCCGCCAGGGTGCGTACCTGCTCGGTAAGGGCCGAAGCAAACGGTCCGTCGTCGAACACAAGGTGTCCCTGACGGGGCCGAACGCCCTCGGGATCGGTGAACATGGTGCAGGCCGTGCCGTCCGGCAGGCGGTTGGCGAGCATGAGAAGATCGTCGACCACGAGGGGGCGGTAGAGGGGCACGTTACTGTCGAGCACCCCCACCGAGCTGGTCACCAGGAGCGCCCCGCAGTCGACGGCCCGCAGCGCCGCGGCCTGCGCCCGGTAGTGGATCTGGTTGGGCAGCAGGCGATGCGGCACCTCGTGGCGAAAGAGGACGTACGCGGGTCGGTCTGTGTCGGCGACGCGGTGGAGCGTCTGTTCGCCCCATTCGGTCTCGATCTTTTCCGCTTCCAGGTCCAGTTCGCCCGGAAGTGCGTCCGAAAAGGCACTTCCGAGAATGGCGGCGACGGCGGTCATTTCGGATTGAGCGTTCTGGGTTGAGGGTTGAGGGTTCTGGGTTGAGCGTTCTGGGTTGAGGGTTTTGGGTTGAGCGTTTTGGGTTGAGCGTTCTGGATCGGTGCTGTCAAGGGACATCATGAGCGTCGAGCTTGCGTCCGAATTTCCCACCTCAGCCCAAAATTATAACGCAAAACCCTCAACGCCCACCGCGTAACCTCCAACGCTAAAACTCGTACCGCAGGCCGAACTGGAATTGCCGCGGCGGCCCGGCGGTTTTCTCTTCGATGTCGGAGCCCGGCGGGCCCACCTGAATCTGGTTGCTCTGGGTGGCGTTGTTGGCGTAGCCACTCAGGTTTTTGGTATTGAGGACATTGAACACGTCGGCCCGGGCCACGAGGCGTCCGCCCGCGATGGGCCAGCCGTACTGCGCGCTGAGGTCCAACCGGTACGACCACGGCAGGCGATCGGTGTTGCGGGACGCGCCGGGGAAGCGGTCGGAATCGCCCACGTACTGCCCGCCCCGGTACGTCCCGTCCCCGTTCAGGTCGCGGGTGCCGAAGCAAATCTCCCCTTCGCTCCCTTCTCCGGGCGCGCACGCATTCGGCACCCGGTTGATGGGCTGCCCGCTCTGGAGCAGGCCGGCGAGCGTCACGCGCAGTCGGTCGCTCGGGTATGCCGATCCGATGGCGCTGAGTACGTGGCGCCGGTCGTTGACAGAGGGGCCCCACTCGTCCCCGAAGTCGTTGGCGTCTTCGGCCCGGAAGTTGATGTCGTCCGTGTTGTTGCGCCGGCTCGACAGCGTGTAGCTAAGGCGGTACGAGTAGCGGTCGTTGGCCCGGTCCTTCACGAGGTTGACGTTGGCGGCCCAGTAGCGCGCCTCGCCGTTCATCTCCGTCATGGTGATGCGCCGTGCGCCGCCCGGCCGCGGATCGACCGGCCGCGTCTCGTTGGCCGCCGCCGGACTCCGCACGAGGTCCGAGGGATCTCGGGTGGGATCGTTCTGCACCGCGTCCAAGTCCTCACGGGTTATCTCGTGCGGGGCCGGCGCGTTCAGGTCGCGAATGCGGTAGAGGTTGGAGGTGCGGGTGTGGATGAGGTCCACGTACGCCAGCAGATCGTTGCCAAACTGTCGCTGCACGCCCAACGAGAACTGGTGGGTCGCTGGGTTCTCGTACCCGTTTGGGTTCAGGATTTGCGCCTGGCTCAGCACGTCCGTGGGCGTGCCCTTCACCGTTGCGGCCGTGGGGCCCTCCAGGTAGTCGGGCGGCGGCGTTGGGCCGAGCGTGCGGTTTCCGTTGAAGGTGACCTCCTCCGGGTCGGTGCCGGACGGGAGGCGGCCCTGGTCGACGAGCTCGGCGATCTGCGCCCGAAATCCGTCCGTGTTCGTATTCACCTGCAGTGCGTCGCTAACGACCGAGTAGACGATTTTGTCGTAGAAGAGGCCGTACCCACCGCGCAGCGTAGTGCGGGCGTCGAGCGCGTAGTTGACGCTGAGGCGCGGGGCAATGTTGTCCCAGTCCCCGTGCTCGCGGCCGAGGGTGGCCTCCGACAGGCTGTCGTAGTCCCAGCGCAGGCCCGCCGTCACCATCAGGGCCGCCCCCGGGGAGAACTCGTCCTCCACGTAAAGCCCAATCAGGTCCTGCCGCACGCCGAACGAGGACGGGCGCAGCTCCACGCGGTAGTTGGTCACGTCGATGTTCTGCGCGTCTGTCCCCAGCGCGCCCGGCAATCCGGCAGGCCCCAGCGAGGGGTCAATGGGGGCGGCCCGAAAGCGGTCGAACTGCGACTGCGTCAGCTGTACCGTGTAGGTGCCATTCGGATTGCCGCCGCCCGTAAGCCCGTGGTCGGACAGCAGGACGTCGGCCCCAGCCTTCAGGTTGTGGTCGCCGAGCGCGTACGACACCTTCTGTTGGAGCTGGAACGTGTTTTCCACGCTGTCGAACGCAAACCCGGGGTGGCCGAGCACCGCTCGGAGGGTGCCATCCGGGCCCTGCACATTCACCCGCGGGCTGTTTGGATTTGCCGGATTTCCCGCGACCCAGTGGAACCAGCTGTACTGGACATTGCTCTCGTACACGAGCTTGTCGCCCACGTAGGTGTTCTGGAGCGCCGCGTGGACGCCGTCGCGCTGCTCTGTGCTGGCTGCACTGGCAAACCTGACCCCGCCCGTGAGCCCCCCGCCCTGGTTGTCGAGATGAACGCGATTGGCGTTGAGCCGCACCGTGGAGCGCCACCGCTCGGACCAGCGGTGGTCCACGCGGGCCGAAGCGTACGTGAGATGGTTGCGGCCGTCGAGGGTGGCCCGCACGCCCGGCGCATCCAGCAGGTTGTCCTTAAAATCGGTCGTGTGCTCCAGATTCACGTAGAAGAAGGTCTGATCTTTCACGATCGGCCCGCCGAGCGCAACACCGGCCTGCTGGCGCTGAAACCCGCTTTTCACGGCGTTGCCCGACAGATCGCGCTGCGTCGGCGTATCGCCGCCGAACTCCCCGTCGAGCGGCGGGCCCGGGCGCGTGAGGTAGAAGGCTTCGCCCTCGTACGCGTTGCTGCCGGACTTGGTGGTGACGTTAAAGATGCCGTTGCCGGTGCGGCCGTACTCGGCGGAGTAGGTACTGGTGAGCACAGTCACGTCTTTCACCACGCCGGTGGGCGCATCGAACTGCGGCCCGCCCAGGAACTGCTCGTTGTTGTCCATGCCGTCGATTAGGTACTGCGTGTAGAGGCCGTTCGTCCCGTTGATGGTGACGTTGGGGGCCTCGGGGAAAAAGCCGGTGGCGGGCGTGACGTTGGGCAGGCGGTAGAGGCTCTGCGTAACGTTGCGCCCCTCCACGGGCAGATCGTCCAGGGCGGCGCCGTCGAGGCTCGACGACACCTCGGCGTTGACGCGGTTTACCTCGGCCACGCTGCGCCCCCCCTCGACCACCACCTCTTCCATCTCGAACGCGGCCAGCGGCTGCAGAAAGAGCGTCACGCTCCGCGTAAAGTCGGCGCGCAGCTCCAGGTCGGCGGCCCGGGCGGCGTAGAAGCGGTCGGTTTCTTCAATGTAGACCGTGTAGCGGCCGGAGGTGGAGAGGCCGCGCCACGCCACGCGCCCGTCGGCCCCGGTGGAGCGGGCGTCGGAAACGCCGATGGCCTCGTTGACAAGGTGGACGGTTACGTCCTCAACGCCGGTGTTTTGGTGGACGTTGAGCGCCGTCACCTCCAGGCCCGTTTGTGCGTGGGCCCACGCAGGAGCCAGAAGGCCGAGCGCGAGGCACACCCCGGTGGCACGGAGGCGACGCGGAAGGGCGGCGAGGAGCGATGCAAACAGGGGCGGAGTCATGGCGAAAGACGGGAGGGGCGGGGGGACGACCGGGCGAGAAACCGCTGCTCCAGGCCGCGTGCGGGGGCGATACGTTGCGGGGACTTCGGGCGCAGGGCCGTGTGGCGCCTGGAGGAGCGCAGTGCGGACCCTCCGCCGCACCGAGAGACAGGTACGGCGGGGGCCTCCAGCGATGTGCGGAGCCGGGGCGCGGCAGGTCCTGCAACCGAGAGACGACGACCGAGAGGGCCCGGCCTCTTCCCCTACGCGCATGGGCTCCGTGGAAGGGCCGGAGGGGCGCGGGGCCGGCGGCGCAGAGCCGTGCGTGGAGGGGCCGGCGCCGTGGTGGGGGCGCCAGCAGTAGAGATGCCGCCCAGAACTGCGCGGAGGCGATCTACGAGGCCCCTGGGCGGCGCGGGCGCCCGGCGCACCAGGTGCACGAGGTCCGCGTGTCCGTTTACGTCCGCGCGGGGCGGGCGCAGGGCCGGCGTCGTCCCGATGTCGGACGCGAGGTGGTGGTGCAGCGCCGCAAGCAGGGTGGGCGACTGCCACGGAAGCGTAGCAAATGTCGCCCAGTCGAACTGCGCCCGGGTCAGCCCAATCAGGTACGTCCCCGCCCCGTTGGCCGTCGGACCCAGGACCGGCGTTCCGTCCGCCAGCCGCGCCTCCACCGCCGCCCAGTCCACCTCGTGCAGGGTGGGGCAGTCACTGCCCACAGCGATGACGCGGTCGTACCCCGCGGCAAACGCGTCGGCGAAGGCATTGGCCAGGCGAGCCCCAAACGTGTCGCCCCGCTGCTGCGGACCGTGCGCCTCAAGCACCGGGAGGGCGCTTTTCGCCACGGCCTTCCGTGTGTGTTCGTAGAAGGCCGCAGCCACCCGCCGGTTTTTGACGTAGCCCGCCTCCACGAACCGCTTATTGTGCCACTCCCGTGCGGGGCGGTGGCTAAAGAACAAAATGGCGGTGCGGCCCTCGGGCATCGGACGGGGGTCCGTCACTGAGCAACAGAGCGAACATGCGCGCCAGCACACCGAAGCGGACTCCGTACTGGCCAGGTGGTGCCTCTACAAGGTGGTGTGCATTCCGGTGCGGATGTGTTACACGGCCCGGGGGACTTTTCCCGCCGGGCCGCAGTGGCGGCGGCATGCGCCAAAACAGATTTTATGCCTGCACGCGCTCGTCAGTCGGCTCGTTCTTTTCCCATGCTCCCCCAGGCGACTGTTCAGCGTACTGCAGGTCGTAGAGCTTGCGGTAGAGGCCGTCCGCGGCCAGCAGCTCCTGGTGCGTCCCCCGCTCCCGGATCTCCCCCTTGTGCATCACCAGAATCTTGTCCGCGTCCTGGATGGTGGAGAGGCGGTGCGCGATGGCAAGCGTGGTGCGCCCCTCCGTCACGCGCTCGAGGGCCTGCTGGATGAGGGCCTCCGTCTCGGTATCGACGCTGGAGGTGGCCTCATCGAGCACCATCACGTCCGGGTCGTACAGCAGCGCCCGCACAAACGCCAGGAGCTGCCGCTGGCCGCGCGAGAGCGACGAGCCGCGCTCCTTCACGTCCTGGTCGTACCCGTCCGGCAGGCGCTGAATCAGCCCATCGGCCTGCACCATCTTCGCGGCGCGTCGCATCAGCGCCTCGTCTACGTCCGGGTTGTCGAGCGTCAGATTGCGCCGCACCGAGCCGCTGAAGAGGAACACATCCTGCGGGATGAGGCCAATGTGCTCGCGCAGGTCCTGCAGGCGTAGGTCGCGAATGTCGTGCCCGTCCACCAGGATGCGGCCCTTCTGGATTTCGTAGAACCGGAGCAGCACGTTCATCACCGTCGACTTGCCGGCCCCCGTCGCGCCCACCAGCGCCGCCGTCTCCCCAGGCTCCACCTTAAAGGAAACATCCTTGAGGACCCAATCCGGAGTGCCCTCCGTGTCCTCTTCGTACGCGAACCATACGTTCTCGAACTCGATTGTCCCCTGGATCCCTTTCAGCTCCACCGGGGCGTCCGGTGCATCGAGGCTCGCCCTGGTATCCAACACGCCGAAGACGCGCTCGGCGCCCGCCATGGCCCGCTGCAGGGTGTCGTACTTGTTGGAAAGGTCGCGGATGGGGCGAAAGAACTGGCGCGCGTACTGGATGAAGGCCACGAGCACGCCCAGCGTCAGCGCCGAGCCGCCGAGCGCCCGGAAGCCCCCAAACCACAGCACCGCCGCCAGCGCCACGCTCGAAATAAACTCAATGGACGGCCAAAAAATGGCGTAGTAAAAAATTGTGCGCAGGTGCGCCGCCCGGTGATCATCGTTAATGTCCTCAAATCGCCGCTTCTCCTCCGCCTCCCGCCCAAACAACTGTACGATGTGCATGCCCGTCACGTGCTCCTGGATGAAGGAGTTGAGGCGGGCCATCTGCTTGCGCGTCTCGCGGTACTGCTTCCGCACGTTGCGCCGAAACCACACCGTCACCCCCACCATCAGCGGCATCACCAGCAGTGTCACCACCGCCAGCATCCAGTTGAGGGTGAACATGAAGTAGGCGATAAAGAACAGCTTGAACAGGTCGCCCAGCGCGGTCACGAGGCCCGAGGAAAAGGCGTCGCTGAGCGCCTCCACGTCGCTCGTGGTGCGCGTAATGATGCGCCCTACGGGCGTGTGGTCGAAGTAAGAGAGCGACTGGTTCTCGACGTGGCGGAAGAGGGTGGTCCGCAGGTCGTAGATCGCCTGCTGCCCAATCCACTGCGTGAGATAGTTTTCCACGAAGGAAAGCAGCCCCTCCCCCACCAGCGCCAGCATGAGGAAGAGGATGACCCACCGGAGGCCCTCCAGGTCGCCCACCACGATGTAGTTGTCGATGGCCTTCTGGACAAGCCACGGGCGCAACGGCCCGAGCACCGAGGCCCCCAGCGTGAGGACCAGTGCCAGGACGACATACCCCGTGTAGGGCGCCAGGTAGCGCGCGATTCGACGAATCAGCTTCCCGTCGAACGTGTGCACTTCGTCGACGCTATCGTCGGGCTCAAAATGATCGTCGGACGTGTTGTCAGCCAAGGGAGAACGCAGGTCCGTCGGAAAGAAAAAGCAAACGGTTGATAGCAACTCAGAGCCGAGGCGCAGTGTTGCGCGCCCTACAATAGCAGCCCGCGGTGAGGCCGAACGTTTCGGGTTCCGCAGCGGCCCTGCACCGCGGGCCACCGAGCGGAGGACGTGGGCGGGGCGGCGTCCCCGTATTCTCCCCGAGACGGGCCGTTCTGGAGCTTCCCCTGAAGGCCGTGCATCACCCGGCAGACGACTCCGGCTCCTTGTCCCGCGGGTCGAGCTTGTAGCGGTGGAGCTCTTTGGCCACCTCCGCCCCCGGAAAGACCTCTCGCGCCTCCCGTACCAGCGGCGCCGGATCTGAGTAGCGCGCGCTCAGGTGCCCCAGGAGGAGACCCGCAGCACCGGCGTCGTGGGCTACGGTGGCCGCCTGCCGGGCCGTGGAGTGCCCGGTTTTCCGGGCCCGTTCCTGGTGATCGTCCGCAAAGGTGGCATCGTGGTAGAGCAGGTCCGCGTCGGCGGCCAGGGCACGGCCGCCGTCGCAGGGACGCGTGTCGGTAACGTACGCCACCGCGGTGCCGGGGCGAGGGGGCCCCAGCACCTGCGCAGGCTCCACCGTCGTGCCATCCGGCGTGGCAACCGGCGTCCCTTCCTGTAGCCGCCCGAATGCAGGCCCCTCCGGCACCCCCAGCGCCCGCGCCCGTTCGGGATCGAAGCGCCCGGGCCGCTCGTGCTCCTCAAACCGAAAGCCCATGGCAAAGCCGCGGTGGGCCAGCGGACGCGCCGTCACAACCGCCTCCTCCGTCTCGTACACGACCGTATGCGATAGGTCCACGCCCACCTCTCGTACCCGCAGCGGAAACGGGAAGCCCTCCGGATCGGCGCCTGGCGTGGCCGTCAGCATCGCGCGGCCGCCCGGCGGCAGCACCAGCGTCACCGGGGCGCGCCGCTGCTGCAGCCCCAGCGTGGAGAGCAGCCCCGGCAGGCCGTAACAGTGGTCGCCGTGCAAGTGCGTGATGAAGATAGCATCCACACGCACCCGGGAGAGGTCGGCGTGCAAAAGGCGGTACTGCGTGCCCTCCCCACAGTCAAAGAGCAGCACCCGCCCCTTCCGTTCAATCGCCACGGACGACAGGTGCCGGTCTTCCGTCGGGAGCGCCGAGGCGGTTCCGAGGGGAATGACGTTCGTGACCATTGGAAACAATCGGAAGCCGGATTGGGGATCCTTCTCTTGCGGTTTCCCCTCTGATGCGTGAGGAGTGATGCGTGAGGATTTCCAATCAGCAGTGATTCTGCCTCCATCACGAATCACGTATCACGCATCAAACTACCCAAATCGTCCCACCGTGCCCCTCTGAGGTAGACTCCCTCGTTAGAGAGCCTGGATTTCTTCCTCGAGAAGTTGCTTCTCGTGGAGGTCGGCGTAGAGGCCGTCCTGGGCCACCAGCTCTTCGTGCGTGCCGCGCTGCACCACCGCCCCCTGCTCCATTACCAGGATCAGGTCCGCCTCTTGCACCGCGCTCAGGCGGTGGCTCACGATGACGAGCGTGTGGCTGCCCTGGCGCTGCCGCAGCGAGCGCAGAATGTTGCGCTCCGTGGCCGTATCGACGGCCGAGAGGGAATCGTCAAAGATCAGGATGCGCGGATTGCGGATGAGGGCGCGAGCGATGGACGTGCGCTGCTTCTGCCCGCCCGAGAGGGTAATGCCGCGCTCGCCCACGTACGTATCGAACCCCTCGGGAAAATCGCGCACATTGTCCAGAAGATCCGCCTCCGCCGCGGCCCGCCGGATTTCGTCGCGGTGTGCATCGAGGTCGCCGAAAGCAATGTTGTTTGCCACCGTGTCGCTAAACAGGAACACATCCTGCGGCACATAGCCCATGTGCCGACGCACCGTCTCCAGGGGAAGGGTTCGGAGATCGTGTCCGTCAATCGTCACCGTGCCCGCGTCCGGGTCCAGCAGGCGCGGAATCATGCGCACGAGCGTGCTCTTGCCCGCGCCGGTGCGCCCCACCACCGCGAGGGTGCCATCGGCCGGGAGCTCGAAGCTGACGCCCCGGAGCGCCGGCGCCTCCTCGTCGGCGTACTGGTACCACACGTCGCGGAAGGCAATGCGGCCTTCCAGGGTTTTGATCGATGCGTCCGTCTGCGGCCCATCGGCAATCTCCGGCGTGCGATCCTGGATGCGCTGCAGCCGTTGCACCGAGGCCGATGCGCGCTGAATCATCGTAATCACAAAGCCGAGCGACGCCACCGGCCACGTCATCATGTTGATGTAGATGATGTACTCGGCGATATTCCCGATCGTGATGGCCCCTTCTGTCACCAGGCGTCCGCCCACCCACACCACAATCACCGTGGAGACCCCCACAAGCAGCAGGAACGACGGACGCCACGCCGACTCCACCCAGGCCAGGTCCAGGTTGCGCGCCCGATACGCACGGCTTTCGTCATCAAACGCCTCTGCTTCTGCGGCCTCGCGGGTGTACGCCTTTAGCACGCGGATGCCGGAGAGCGCCTCCTGCACCCGGCTCGTAAGCGCGGAGTACTGCTGCTGGAGCCGGTCGCTGCGGCGGTGCACCATGCGCGCCATAAAAAACACCGCCCCAGCCAGCAGCGGCAGCGGCAGCAGGGCGTACAGCGTGAGCGTGGGCGAGATCACAAACATGGCCGATGCCGCCACCAGCACCATCACCAGCGAGCGGGTCACGTACATGATGGCCGGCCCGATGTAGCGCCGCACCTTCTCGATGTCGTCCGTCGCCCGCGTGATCACGTCGCCCGTGGCATACTCCTGGTAGAACGTCGACGACAGCCGCTGGAGATGCGCGTACAGATCGTTGCGCAGGTCGTATTCGATGTGGCGGGACGCCACCACCACGGTCTGCCGCATCAAAAACATGAACAGGCCGCTCGTGGCGGAGAGCAGGATGATGCCTCCCGCAAACAGCAGCAGGGCCACTACAAAATACGTGTAGAGCTCCGCCTGCGCGGGGGTATCCGCGTACAGTGTATACAGACGCACGAACCGCGGAATGCTGTCCACCGCCTGCCGTACCACCATGGGCACCGTGATTTGGAAGCCCGCCGAAACCATGGTAAAAAGCAGGCCGGGCACAAACAGGTATTTGTACTCCCAGAAGAAATGGTTGAGGCGGGAAAGCGGGCCCATGAGAGAGACGAACGGGCGTGGCAGAAGACAGCAGACCGCATAGGCGAACGAGAGGCGGAGGCGGCTGATCCCACCCCCCTGGCCGCGGCCCTCGCAGTCCGGAGACGTTACAGCATTGGAGAGAGCGCAGGAGGCCCTACAGAGAGCTCCACAGTCGTAGAGAAAGACCAGCCTGAGGGAACAGGCCGGCCGTCTCGCCCCGTGTGATGGGCCGAGGCCCGGCGGCACAACGCATCGCTACAGTGGCTCCTCCTCGCTCAGGTCCGCCGCCGCAGCCGCCGCGGCGTACGTTTTGAGGGCCTCCACCGCATCGCCCTGTTGTTCGTGCCGGCCCACAAGCTCTACGTACTGAGCGGCCACGGCGCGTGCGAGCGCCTGCAAGATCTCAGCCCCCGCCGTCGGCGTGTGGCGCATCACATTCTTCAGGTCGGGCCGGAAGAACCCGAGCACCTGCGCCTCCGTCATCGTTTCCGCCGTCTCCAGGCGCCGGAAGTGCCCGAGCAGCGACACGGCACCAATCATCTCATTTTCCTCCAGCGTCCGGAGTTCACATGTACAGTCCGGGTCGCGATTGGTGAGCAGGCGCAGGCGCCCAGACTCGACGATGTAGAGACCCAGGCCGGGGTCGCCCTCGTAGTACAGTGCTTCCCCCCGACGGTATGTGCGGCGGTGGGTCACCTCCGCCATGGCGTAGAGCGCCCCAGAGGAGAGATGACTCAGGGCCGGGACCCTACGGAGCCGGGCGGCCACGTCGCGGGTGCGGGCATCGAGCCGGCGACGAAAGAGCCGGCGATAGAGCCGGGCCCCGGCACGGAGCAGCGGTCGAAATACGCGCATTACACTGTGCGAGGATCAATGATACAGGGATCACCGGAGCGCGGGGCCACGGCGGCGGAGCAGCATCAGAAGGCCTGCCCAATGCCAAAGTGCAGAAGGGGCCCGCGGAACTGATCGCCAAAGATGTCATCGTTGCGGGGCGAGGGGTCGTGCAGTCGGTACGCCAGGTCGAGCCGAACGATGAGGTACTCCCACTCCAGGCGAAGCCCCAGGCCGCCTCCCACGCCCACGTCCAGCAACGCATCCAGCCCGTCAAATTTTCCATCGCCCCCTGTCGCCGCCGAGCGGGACGACGTGTCCGGGTCATCACTCGTCGTCCCAAAGCCGTTGTTGCGGGGGCCGAACCACATGTTGCCCGCATCCAAGAACACCGCTCCCCCCCAGCGGGCGGCCAGCAGTCGGGGGAGGAGAGTGGTGCGCAGCTCCATGCTTGTTTCCAGTTTCAGGTCGCCCCCCAAGATGTTGGCCGGGGCACCCTGCACGTCCGCCGTCGTGTCCACCGGGGGCACGGCCCCGCCCGGCCCCAGTTCTCGGAGCCGCCACCCGCGCACGCTGTTGGCGCCCCCGCTGAAGAAGCGCCGGTCGAGCGGCACCACCGTCGGCCGCCCCGTCGGGTGCGCCAGGCCGCCAAACAACTTCAGTCCCAGTGTGGTGCCTTCGCCCAGCGGCACGTACCGCCGGAGGTCCACCGAGGCTCGCACGTACGGCCGGTAGAGGAGACGCCCCGTGAGCCCGCCGCCAAAGAGGCTCGGGAGCGCGTAGTTCATCGAGTCAGGCGCGTACACCAGGCGGTCGAGCAGAAGGGGAATCGTATTGCCCACCTCCGCAGAAGCCTCATAGATGTGGCCGTTGCGCCGTCGGAGCGGATTGGCCGTAGCGTCGCGGAAGGTGTAGCGCACGGCCGTGTTCACCTGCGGCTGCGTGTAGTCCTCCAAGATTTGCTGGCGCTGCACCGGATCTTGCAGGTCCCCCCCGCTCGGGCCGAACACGCGGTCCAAGAACTTGCGGCTAAACTGGTCGAGCGTATCCGGATTGCTCACGCTCAGGTCCAGCACGTCCACCAGCGACGACTGTGTGGGGGTGTGGTCCATCTCCAGGCGCAGGCGGGCATTGACACGGCTGCGAATGCGCAGCCCCAGGTCGCTGCGGAGGGCCGTGAGGGCCGTGAGGGATAGCCGGGTGCGCGCATCGGAGAGGCCAAAGGTCCGATCGAGCCCCTGAAAGGGACGAATGAGATACGGCAGGACCAGCGACGCGCTGCCCTCAAACTGATTCGAACTAATGAGGGTGGAATCGAGCCCTGTCGCCACCGAGGCGGATGCCCGCAGCTGAAAGGTCTCGCCGCCTCCGAGGGCGTTGATGTTTTCGTAGACCCCACTGAGGCCCACGCCAAACTCGTTCAGCCCCAGGCCCGCCTCCGTCGCCCCAATCGATTCTCGCTGGAGCGCAAAGGTTTCGGCCTGCAGCTCGTGGCGCTCGCGGGTGCGTCCCTCGATCCGAAGCGGCAGAAAACGCACGCCTGCCGAGTCGGCGGGAGACGCCGCGTCAAACTGGGGCGACAGGCTGGTGAAGGCGAAGACGCCTGTGTTTTCGAGCCGACGCTTGGTGGCCTGCACGGCAGAGGCGTCGTAGATGGCCCCGGGGGCAAACTGAAGGCTTCGGCGCAGGATGGCGGGGTCCAGCGATCCGTCGTCTTCGATCCGCGTGGTCACTTGCGGCCGGCGGCCGCCGGTCGTGTCCGTCGGCACCGCCAGTGTGTCGTACCGGGGCGGGGTGCGCTCGGGCCCCGTTCCCACGAAGCGAACAGCCCCAAAGCGGTAGCGAGGGCCAGGGCGCACCCGTAGGGTAACGTCGAGGGAGTCCGGCCCGGCCGGATACACCACAGCCGTCACCGAGTCGCGGCTCGCGGCGGCGTAGCCGCGGGCTTGCAGAAACGCAAGGATCCGCCGCCGCTCCTCCAGCAGCATCGGCTCTCGGTAGCGCTGGTCCATCCCCGAAAGGGCCAGCGTATCGCCGAGCGTGGTGGCGGTGTGCGGAAACACAGACTCGCGGAGGAGGCGGCGCTGCTGCGAGGGCTGCAGCATGCCGAGGCCCGCGTATCGAATCCGGCGCAGGAAGGTAGGCGCCCCCGGCTCCACCCGAAACACAACCCGCACGCGGTCCGGCACCGGGGTCGGCTCCACAGTGTAGCGCACGGCCGCGTCCCGAAATCCGCGCTGGCGATAGAACAGCTTCAGTCGCTCCGCATCGCCGCGCACGGTGGTGGAGTCGAGGTACGCGGGCGGCTCTCCTCCAGCCCGGAGGGCAGCGCCGAGGCGGTCCCACATCCAGTCGGCACGCCCCAGGCGATACACCCACCGCCACCACGTGAAGCCGGGAATGCCGAGGATGCGCCGGTTGGGGCGCGTACGGATGTTTTGCCTCAGGACCTGCGCGGAGAAGTGACGACGTCCCTGAATCGAAACGTCTCGTACGATGGGCGCCGAGGTGTCGGCGGCCGCCGGGCGAAGGGCACCCGGTGACGCGGCGCTCCCCCTCGCTTCGCCCGCTCCTCCCAACATCAGTCCCGCCCCCAGCATCACCCCCACCACAAGGCCCCGGACAGTTGGAAGAACGTGCGTCTGCATCGGTGACCAGCAGTGGCGAGCGTGCGAGAGAGCCCTGGAAGGGCAGTCCCGGGAACGCGGCTCTCCCAGGCATGCCTTCGTTCACGTCTTAACGCCATAGCCTCCCGGGAGTGCCGACGCCCCGCCTCTTCCTCCGTTTATCGCGCCGCCCGTGCCGACGAAGCCCCCGTGGACTGCAGACGGGCCTGGTACTGCCGGGTGCGTTGCTCCAGTTCGTGAAAGCTCTCCGGGCTCATGTCCGGCATCAAGAAGCGCATTGGATTCATGGCCCCGCCCTCCAGCTCATGCACCTCGTAGTGAAGATGGGGGCCGGTGGAGAGTCCCGTATTGCCACTGAGCCCAATTGTGTCGCCCCGCTCCACCTGCGCCCCCCGGTAAATGTCGTCGGGGATTTCGGACAGGTGGGCATACCGGGTCATGTAGCCTGACTTTTCATGCTTCACCTCGATCACCTTCCCGTAGCCCGGGGTGCGCTCGGCGCGTTGCACGGTGCCCCCCGCCGTTGCCATCACCGGCGTGCCGCGTCGCAGCAGAAAGTCGATGCCCTCATGCAGCTTGCGCACTTTCAGGATGGGGTGCCGGCGCATGCCGTAGTTGGAGACAATGCGGCCGTTGGCCGGGCGAATGGCGGGCAGCTGCCGAAGCCGGTCTTGCCGCTGCTTCGCTACGGTATAGAGTTCTCGGTAGCTCGACTTCTGCAGGCTCATCTGGCGCTCCAGCTTGTCCAGCTTCTGTGCCGTCTGTCTGAGGAGGGCTTCCGTGTCCGCCCCCATCCCATCGTACTGCGCGTACGGATCGGTGCCCCCAATGCCCACCTGTCGCACGTCTTCGGAGATTGGCTTCATCTCGAACAGGCGCCGGTAGAGCGTCCGGTCCCGCTCGGCCAGCGAATCAAGCCGCGTGGAAAGAAGCGTCATGCGGCTGTTTACGCGATCAAGCTGTTGCTCCAGCGCCGCATTCTCGACGGCCAGGGTCTGCTCGTGCGGAGACGCAATCCACTGCTGGTCGAGCCCCCATACGAGCCCACCGGCCAGCACGAGGGCAAGCCCCACAATCTGGCCCACGTACGCCCCCCAGTCTTTCCAGGTCGTATTCACCCGCTGAAAGGAGCAGGTCTCCGGGTCGTAGACGTACTTTTGCTCGTGACTCATGGTGGACGCTGTTGTGAGAGTCGATGACGCGGACACAGACCTCCAGGGACAAACCGCCCCCGGGTGCTGCGTGTCTGCGCCCAAGGAACATTGCCGCAAAAATATACAGGGTCAAGACCGAAGATAGGCGGAAGACAGGTATCTGTCAACCATATACAGGGCAGGCACCTGCGAGCCTGCCCAAATCTTTACCCACTGTGCTCCCTCGCAGTCCACCGCCTGCTACTCATAGTCCTGCTCAAAGTATTCGATGCCGCGGTGCCGGGCGGGGCCTCCTTGCTGCTGAATGCGGGTGCGCAGCCGCTCGGTAAAGACTTCGGCGGGGTCGTGGCCGTAGTGGCGCAGCAGGTAGTTCATCGCAATCACTTCGCAGATGACTGTGATGTTCTTGCCCGGCGTGATGGGCACCCGCACCATGGGCAGCTCAAGGCCCAACAGTTCGTGTGTATCCTTCACCATGTTGATGCGGGTGTACTCTTTCTCGTCGTCCCAGAGCTCCATGCGAACGACGATCTCAATCCGCTTCTGGAACCGGATGGCCCGGATGCCAAACATGGAGCGGATGTCGACGAGTCCCAGGCCGCGCACCTCCATGAAGTGCTGCACCAGATCGGTGCCGGCCCCCATCAGGATCGACGCGTCGCGCCGCGTGGCCATCACCACATCGTCCGCCACGAGCCGGTGCCCGCGCTCCACAAGATCGAGCGCCACCTCACTTTTTCCGATGCCCGGCGTGCCGATTAGTAGAAGCCCGATGCCGTACACGTCCACCAGCGACCCGTGCACGGCCCGCTGCCGCGCAAACTGGTCGGCGAGGAAGTTGCGGAGCGCCTCCATAAACTGCACGGTGGGGCGGGGCGTGCGGTAGACGGGGATGCCGGCCTGGGTGGCCCGGTCCACCAGCTCGGGGGGGAGGGCATTGCCGTCGGTAAGCACCACACAGGGAATAGGGAACTGCGTCAGGTGTTGGAAGGCGGCCCGCCGGTCGGGCGGATCCAGGTGGGTCAGGTAGCGCGTCTCGGTGTTGCCCAGCACCTGCACGCGCTGGTGGGTGAAGAGGTCGACGTAGCCGGCCAGGGCAAGGCCGGGCCGGTGCAGGGTGCTTTCGGTCACCTCGTTTGCGGAGGCGTCTACCCCTTCGTTGACGAGCGCCACCTGTATCCCCACCGTTTCGCGCAGGTGGCGCATCATGAACGCGACCGTGATTGACTCTTTCTGAAAGGTCCTGGGGCGCTCCATGCCGAAATCGGGGCAAATGTGCAGGCTCGGGGCAGATATGCTGGGTCGGGGCACATGTGCAGGGCGGACGTGCGGGCCCGGCGGTCGCGGCGGCTGCGGCACCTTTACGGCTATGGCACCTTTACGGCATTGAGCAGGCGCTCGACGAGGTCCGCCGCCTCGACCTGTTGGGCCTCTGCCTCGTACGTGATCACCAGTCGATGCTGCAACACCTCCATCGCCAGGGCACGCACGTCCTCGGGGGTGACGTACGCCCGGTGCTGCAGGAAGGCGTGCGCCCGCGCGGCCAAATTCAGGTTGATGCTCGCCCGCGGCGAGGCGCCGTACGCCAGCAGCGACGCCAGGTCGCCGAGGCCGTGCGCGCCGGGGGTGCGGGAGGCCAGCACCAGGTCCACGATGTACTGCTCCACCCGCTCGTCCATGTAGAGGTCGTCGATCAGGGCCCGGGCCTCCAAGATCTGCTGCGGAGAGGCCACCGTCTCGACGCTCGGCGCCTCGTCGGTGCGGGCCATGCGGCGCATGATCTCGAGTTCCTCGTCGCTGGTGGGGTACGTGACGTCCACCTTGAGCATGAACCGGTCCATCTGCGCCTCGGGGAGCGGGTAGGTGCCCTCCTGCTCGATGGGGTTCTGCGTGGCCAGGACGAGAAAGGGGTCGTCCAGGGCGAACGTGTCTTCGCCAATGGTCACCTGCCGCTCCTGCATGCTTTCCAGGAGCGCACTCTGCACCTTGGCCGGCGAGCGGTTGATCTCGTCGGCCAGGATGATGTTGGCAAAAATCGGCCCCTTTTTGATGGAAAACGAGCCTTCTTTCTGGTTGTAGACCAGCGTGCCGAGCAGGTCGGCCGGGAGCAGGTCCGGCGTGAACTGGATGCGCTGAAAGTCCGTCCCGATGGCGTCGGAGAGGGTGTGCACGGTGAGGGTCTTCGCGAGGCCGGGGACGCCCTCCAGCAGCACGTGCCCATCGGCCAGCAGGCCGATCAGGAGGCGCTCAATCATGGACTGCTGCCCCACGACGACCCGCCCCATCTCGTCCAGCAGATCGTCGACGAAGGCGCTCTCGGTCGCGATGCGATCCTCAAGGTCAGAGAGGTCGGGGTCGGGCATGAGGGCAGGCGGGTCGGGCGAGAGTGTACGAGCGGCGAGCGGTCTCTACTCGCCGAGGCGGTCGCCCTCAGAAAGGGCGTAGCCGTTGAGGAAGTCCGGTGCGTCGAGGCGCTTTCGGCCCGGCTGTTGCAGGACGAGCACCTCCACCGCCCCGGTGCCGCAGGCGACGAGCAGCCGTTCATCGGCCGCCAGCACCGTGCCCGGCGTGCCCGTCCCCTCCGCCCGGCGCGTGCGGTACAGCTTGAGGCGCGTGTCGCCGTGCTGCGTCCACGCCCCCGGGTAGGGCGAGAGGCCACGCACGTGGTTGTGCACCGCCTCGGCCGACGCCTCCCAGGGCGTCTCGCAGTCGGCATCGTGAATCTTGGGGGCGGGGGTGGCCTTGTCGTCGTCCTGCGACCGCGTCTCGACGGTGCCCTCGTCCAGCTGCCGCACCGTCTCCACCACGGCGTCTGCCCCCAGCTCCGCCATGCGATCGTGCACCGACCCCGCCGTCTCGTTGGGGCCGATCGACATCTCCTTCTGCAGGATGATGTCGCCGGTGTCCACGGACGGCTCCAGGAAGAACGTCGTCACGCCGGTTTTGCTCTCGCCCGCCATGATGGCGTGGTTGATGGGCGCAGCGCCGCGGTACCTGGGCAGCAGCGACCCGTGCAGGTTGAACGCGCCTTTGCGCGCCGCGGTGAAGACCTCCGGCGGGAGAATCTTGTAGGCCACCACGGCGATGACGTCGGGCTCCCGCTCCGCCACGGCCGCGGCGAAGTCCGGATCCGTCACGTCCTCGGGCTGGAGAATGCAGTCGATGCCCGCCGCCTGCGCCGTCTCCTTGACGGGGGTGGGCGTCACCGTCTGCCCCCGTCCGCGCGGCCGGTCCGGTCCGGTGGCCACGGCTACGGGCGTGTATCCGGCGTCGATGAGGGCGGCAAGCGAAGGGACCGCAAACTCCGGCGTGCCCATGAAAATGACTCGCATGCTCGGGTTGGAGAGTTGAGTGTTGGAGCGTATCGGGTTAGTGTAAACAGAAAGGCGGGAGAACCCTCAACCCGCTAACTCTCAACCCCTTTGAACAGCCCCTGGACAAAGCCCTTGCGGTCGAACACCTGAAGGTCGTCGATGCCCTCGCCCACGCCGATGTACTTGACCGGCACCTGGAACTGGTGGGACACGCCGATGATGACGCCGCCTTTGGCCGTGCCGTCGAGCTTCGTGAGCACGAGCCCCGTCACGTCTACACTGTCGATAAACTCTTCGGCCTGGCGGAGGGCATTCTGGCCGGTCGACGCATCGAGCACGAGCAGCACCTCGTGGGGGGCCTCCGGAATTTTGCGGCCCATCACGCGCTTCATCTTGGCAAGCTCGTCCATGAGCCCGCCCTTGGTGTGCAGGCGGCCCGCCGTGTCGACAATCACCACGTCTGCATTGCGCGCCTCGGCGGCCTCGATCGAGTCGTACGCCACCGCGGCGGGATCGGCCCCGTGGGTCTGCTTAATGAGGGGGACGTCGGCCCGCTCCGCCCACACCTCCAGCTGCTCAATCGCGGCGGCGCGAAAGGTATCGGCGGCGCCCAGAAGCACGCTCTTGCCCGCCTTCTTGTACTCGTGGGCCATTTTGCCAATCGTGGTGGTCTTGCCCACCCCGTTCACGCCCACCACCATGATGACGTGCGGCGTGTTGGGAAGCGGCGCGCCGAAGTCGGCCGGGCGTTCATCGCCCCCTTCCAGCATGAGCGTGGCAATCTCGTTCCGGATCAGCCGATTCAGCTCCTGGGACGAGACGTACTGATCTTCCGCCACCCGCGCCTCCACGTGGTCAATCACGTCGAGCGTCGTGTCCACGCCCACGTCGCTGGTAATGAGGATCTCTTCGAGCTCGTCGAGCACCTCCGCGTCCACGGTGTCCTTTCCGCGGATCATGCGGTCGATTTTGCCGAAGAAGCTGGAGCGGGTCTTGTCCAGCCCGTCGTCGAGCTTTTCCTGCTCGTCCTCGTCGTAGCTACTGGTAAACCGGTCGAGAATGCCCATGGGGCGGTGACTTACTGATACGTGAATGGATGTCTAAAGACGATTCCGGCAGAGGTAGCACACGGTCCTCCGCGAAGGAAGAAAAATGTTTACCTACCTGTGCACGGATCAGTAGAGAAGGGAATTGATGGAGAGAAGGCGTGCAGGGCCGGTGCCGACCACGCGGGCGTCGGCTTTGGGGGCGACGGTCTCGTTTGCGTCGG
>CAJXLV010000001.1 GCA_913056185.1 uncultured Bacteroidota bacterium | reverse complement strand
TCCACCGTCCACGTGTCGACGACCCTGTCGCCGTCCACGACGTGGAGCCGGTCTTGGTTGGCCACGGTCACGCAGGCGTGATTCGGCACGATGCGGAGGCGGTCGCCCACCGTAAGGTTGGCGTCGCCGGACACGGTCAGCCATCCGTGCTCCTCTGACAAATGGTCGACCTGAACTCCCGGATGGGGCTGCATTGTATCTGCGTCGGCCAGGGCGACGCCGTACCCGTTGGTGCCGGAGCCGGTGTCGGTCGTGAACACCTTCTTGCCCGCGTCCACGAAGGCCTGGTGCGTCCCGTCCGGCTTCGTCTGCGTGCTGACGACGGTGGTGAGCACTGTGAGGGCGCAGTCGGCGAGCGAGGCCGCGCCGAGGGCGACCTGCATCGCGTCGTGCATCACGTAGTTGCCGGGCCGGATCTCCGTGACGCGGAAGCCGTCGTGCTCTGCGTTGTCGAAAGCAGCCATCGTCGGCGTGGAGCCGACGCTGATGTCGAAGTCGCCGGGCGTTACGGGTACGTTCGCAGCTTCGCGGAGGGTCGAGGCGAGGGACAGCATCCGGTCGCGTTCGTGTCGCGATGCGCGGCGGAGTGCTTCGGCTTCGGTCTCGTCCTCGGACGGCCCGTTGTAGGCTTGCCCGGCATGTGTGAGAATCCCAGCGAGCCGCAGTCCCGGCAGCGATGCGACGTGTTGGGCGAGCGTGATCGCCGCCGCGTCGTCCGACCAGTGCACCCCGCAGCGCCCGTGGCCCACGTCCACCTCAATGAGCACGTCCACCGGAGTGCCCCTCTCCGCGTAGATGGCCGAGGCCTGCACAGCGCCCGCCGGGGTGTCGACCGTAAACGAGAGTGTGGCGTCGTCCCGCAGGGCCCGCAGCTGCTCGTGCTTGTCGCGGCCGGTGACGGGATAGGCGACGCGCACATCCTCAAATCCGGCGTCCACAAAGGTTTCCGCCTCCTTCACAGTCGCGACGGTGAGTCCCTCCGCGCCGCGCTCGCGTTGCCGTCGGGCCAGCGCCACGGATTTGTGCGTCTTGACGTGGGGGCGGAGCGTCACGTCGTCTGCGTCGGCCGTGGCCTGCATGGCCGCGAGGTTGTCCCGCAGGCGCGACTGCTCGACGAGGAGGACGGGGGTGGGGAGATCGGCACGCGTCATGGAAAGGTGGGGGAGAGGTGCGAATGGGACGTGGAGCCGCGGGAAGAGGTGAGGGCGTGCTGGGTTCCGGCGCGGTCAAAAGACGAGCATCGATGTGGTAACTCGACCTTCCGGAGACCCGTAACGACCTGAGGACTTGACACTATCGTTTTTTTTTTACCAACAAAGTCCACACAAAAATAACAGTTCAGCACACGTCGTCCCGGCGTCCGCGCCATGGTTTTATCGGCTCACCTGCCGCGATCCGCCCCTCTTCTTGCCGGAGTCGCTCTTGTGCTCGCAGGGCTCCTTGTTGGGGCCTGCGACCTGATGACCGGTTCTCCTTTAGGGGTAGACGAATCAAAGCCATCGGTGCCGGACAGTGCCACGCTCGCCCACGCGCACATGCCGACGGGCACCTCCCTCCCCTCGCCGGAGGAGATTCCGCTGAAAAACGGAACCGTGCAGGCATACGAGAAGAGTCAGGGCACTCCGAATGGGACTTTCGCAAAGTCCGATAGTAGCGGTGCCGATAGCAGTGGTGTGGAGTCCCCCTACGGATGCTACCTGGCGTCTCGACCTTACACCGACGCAGTGCGATTTCGGAGCGTGTACCTGTATTTTCCGGAATCGATGGTACAAGCAGCCGCGAACGAAACGAAGCGAGTGGTTCTTTCCATCCGGGCGGCGTCCGTTGTCGATTCAGCGGCCGCGGCAAGCAATCCGGCAGAGGCCATGGAGCAGCGCGAAAAAACAGGTGTTCGGTACGCGAGCTGTGTGCTTCCGGCGGCGTCGGGAGCCGAGAGCCTGGCCAACGAGCAGTTGCTTCGAACTGGGGAGAAGAAGGCTGCATTGAATGCAGTAAAAAGCTCCGGAGACCCTGCCCCCAAAAACCAAGTGTGTCATCCAGGAGGTGACCACCTGCGCAGGATGGTCGTGGAACCAGTCTTGTGGGACCGAGCATGAGATTGCCTGCAGCTCGATGGCTCCAGGAGAAGGGGGCGATGGCGTGGGAGGGCCTGGCGGAGGCGGAGATGGAACGGGTGGCTATCCCGGTGGGGGGAGTGGGCCGGACGGGGACGATGGGAATGGAGATGGAAGCAACACCGACGACTGTGATCGCAATCCCGAACCTGGCCTTGGGACTGAACCGTGTGATCCCTGTGAGTCGGACGATCCGCCGAGTTACTGCGACCCGGGTGACGAGTGTGAATCCGAAAATCCGCCCTCGTGGTGCGACATCGGGTGCAAGCTGTCGGCCGCTGAACTGATGCCGGAGGGGAAGCCGTGGCTGGCGCTCGGCTCGGCCGATGAGACAGACGTGAAGACGTTCAAAGATCTCGTGACGAAGTTTGGGGACCAGTTCGGGATCGACAATCAGACGGAGGTGAAGCACTTCCTCGCCCAGGTAGCCCACGAGAGCAGAAGTCGGATCTTGACCACCGAGGATGCAATTGATGTTACCCGGGAAGAGATGAAGCGAAGTCGTTATGTTAAATCCAATGAACCGAGGCGAGATGGGGATGGTATATATAATCTAGACCGGGTGATGGACAGTGAGGAGCTGCAGTTTAGCATCGAGTATGGGGGGCGGATGGGCAATGGAGGGCCCGAGACCCGCGACGGGTGGACGTACCGGGGGCGCGGGGGCATCCAGCTGACGGGTACAAACAACTACGAGGCGTTCAACAGCTTCTACCAGACCTTCGCCCAGAATCAGGGATGGGCCCATCCCAATGTTCTCCAGAATCCCGGGCACGTGGCTGGCAACGTCCGCGCCGCGACGATGGCCGCGCTCCACTTTTGGAAGAATAACGTGGACGGTGAGATCGAAGGCGATCTAACCGTGAAAAAAGTAACCCACAAGGTGAACGGAGGGGAGCACGGCCTGGACACTCGGGAAACCGAATTTGAAGCAATCAAGAACAACGTCAACTGCTCGAACTGACGGCAAACGCCATGCTCGATACAGATATAAGTCGCCTTGCGCTGGGAGGAGCGTTGATTCTTATCGCTGCGCTCGCCGTTGCGGGAAGCGCTCTTCGGTTCGCGCCTGAGGAGGCCGCCCGCCCCGCTTCGTCCGCGGAACAGTCGGAGGCAGCCCAGGCCGACACGATCGAAATTCCGAGCATCGAGAAGATACGTCAGAGGATCGTCGGCACCTGGATCCAGGACCGCTCCGTTAAGGACAGGAGCATCGACGCGCCCAAAAAAGGCCCGATGAAGTGGGTCTTTACCGAGGACGGCACGCTCAAGAAGTACCGGCGCAGCGACGGGGGCAACTACCAGCTGGATCGAACCGTCCAGTACGCCCTCGTTAGAAAAAATCCAGAAACTGGCCAGAAGCTATCAGATAACGCAGGAGGGCCTATCGCATACCTCAAAACTACAGAGTCTGATGGGGAGGTCGAGTATAGCCCTGTGGCCAACATCAATCGCAGTGCCGACCCCCCTTTCTTATATTTGCAGTTTACCGGAGCGACCATTACGTCCGTGCACTTCAGTCCACCGAGCGCCTTCAATTGAGGAAACAGTCCGCCCGGTGGCAAAAGGATGAATTGGAGCAAACAGGTCTTCATAATCGCTATCCTCGTCTGGGGAGGATCGGTTTTCCCCCTCGTGTCGGCGGGAGCAGCCGGGCCGGTGCCGCCTGCGGAACGGTCGGAGGCGGCCGGGGCCGACACGATTGAAGTTCCGAGCATCGAGGAGGCCCGAGAGATGATCGTCGGGACCTGAACATGGACGAATACTTCCAGTGCAGAGCGTGATCGATCGATTGAGGACTCCCCTGACGAGGATGCTTCGGGCTCCTCTCAACCGGTCGCTGTACCTGCCTAAATTGACGACCTGGCAGAACGCCAGTTAAACAATTTTCGGGCCTCGATGAGGCCAGGGGCGCCCCTGGCCGCTTTTACAACAGTTTTCCAATAGATTGCAAGACGCCACGATGTAACGGGCGAGGATCCATTTTTTTGAAGAAACTTCCGGTCCTTAATTCCATCGGACAGACGTTCACGTCCACTGCCGTTCCCCCTCATGCGCTCGTTCATCGTTTTCCGTCCAGTCGTCCTTGTGGCGATCCTCGCCCTCGCCGTCGGTGTGGGGACGGCCCACGCCCAGATGAAGATGCCGCCCCGCTCGCTCGGAGACGTGGTTGAACAGGCCGAGGCGCAGGGCACGCCCATCCTGCTGGAGATCTACGCGCCGTGGTGTCCCTACTGCCAGCGCATGCAGGAGACCGTGTACGCCGACGCCGAGGTGCGCTCGTATCTGGACCGCACGTTCACGTACGCCCGCCTCAACCGCGACACGACGGCGGGCAGTCATCAGTTCAACGGTCGCACCCTCTCGTCGAAACAGTTGGGCATGGCCCTTGGAGCCCGCGGCGTGCCCACGACCGTGTTCATGAAGGCCGACGGCACGCCCATCGCCCACCAGCCGGGCTACATCAAGCGGCCCATGTTTCTGCAGATGATCCGGTACGTGGGGTCGGGCGCCTATGAGAACAAGAGTTTCAAGGCGTTTCGGAAGCGCTCGTCGGAGTGACCGTCCGAAAGCGGGTACTGAGGCATTTCGGGGGCGAGCAGGGATTTCGCTGGTATTGGACCGCGGTCCGCGGTCGGCCGTCGGCGGTCCCAGAGAGAGCTGAGCTCGACTTCCTTACTGTCGGGTCGTCCCCTCCACCACCACCGACTCAATCCGGTCGTCGACGCGGAGGCGGTCCACCACGTCCATCCCGTCGGTCACTCGTCCAAAGGCGGTGTAATTGCCGTCCAGGTGCGGCTGGAGGCTGTGCGGCACGAAGAACTGAGATCCCTCGGTATCTTTTCCGGCGCTGGCCATGCCGAGGGTGCCCCGGCGGTGGCCGATGCGTGTGGCCTCGGTGCGGAGGAAAACGCCGGGGCCGCCGAAGCCGTCCCGCCGCGCGAAGTCGCCGCCCTGCACCACGAAATTGGGCACCACGCGGTGGAAGGGCACGCCGTCGTAGCGGCCCTCTCGCGCAAACCGCGTGATCGCCTGCACGGTCTGCGGTGCCTGCTCGGTGTCGAGCTCAATCGTGACCGTGCCCCGGTTCGTTTCCAACACGAGGCACGGGTGTGGACCCAGCTCCTGGAGGTAGTTCCAGTCAATCGACGGCGTTTCGGGCAGGGGCTTTGCAGCGGCGGTCACGGTCGAATCCATCGCGGTAGAGAGTCCCTGCGCGGCGGCTGTGCGGATGGCGGGGTGGGGGTGATCGAGGGCGTCGCGGAGCACTGATGTAGCGGTAGGGCTCCCAAGGGTGCCGAGGGCCTCCAGCGTGGCCGTCATGCCCTCCAGGTCGTCGGGCGTGCTGAGCGTGCGGTAGGTGTCCGCGAGGGTGTCCGCCGTGCCCATTTCTGCGAGGGCGGAGTCGGCGAGGGTGGGGGCACCGTGGTAGAGGAGGGCCGGATCGCCGCGACGCACGGCGCCGGAGAGGCGGCGGAACGTGGTTTCGGCACCTTCGGGGCGGGTTCGCTCCCATCGGGCAGTGACCGCCTGAACCGCCGCGGCAGCTACGCGCAGGTCGTCGCTGCGGAGGGCCTCTTGGAGCAGCGAGTCGGCGCGGGGGGCGTCAAGCGGGGCGAGGGCCGAGAGGGCGGCGGCGTAGGCGACAGGCGACCGCTCGGTTCGCCAGCGGGCGACGGCATTGAGGACGCGCTTCGGGCGATCATTCCGGGCGAGGCCCTGCAGCAGCGGCGCTGCCACGCGCCACTGGTCCGGATGCGCATCGAGCCACGCTCCGATGGCGGCGATGCGGTTGGGGGACCAGTCGAGCGCGCCCAGCGTTTCGGCGGCGGTGCGGGCCACGAGGGCCTGGTTGTCGTCGAGGGCGCTGACCAGGGCGGACCGAGGCGCATCGGCGATGGGGAGGGCCGACAAGGCGCGGGCGGCCTCCACCCGGGTGCGCCAGTCCGGGGCGGTGCGCAGCCACTCGGCAATGCGGACGGCGGCGGTCGAGTCGCCCGCCGTTCCCAGTGCGCGGATCAGGTGCATGGCGGCCGGGTCGTCGCGAGCGATGTCGCCGAGCACGGCGCGGAGGGTGTCGGCGCGGCCCTGGGCGAGGGCGTCCACGCGGCCCAGCGCGTAGGCGGCGTTGCGGCGCGTCCACGGGTTGTCGCTCCGCAAGTGCTCTACGAGCCATGCCGAGGCCGTCGAGTCGGTCACGCCCCGCATCCCGTAGCGGGCGATCGTCAGGGCGAGGGTGGGGGATTGGGGAGGAGGGGGGCGCAGGCGCAAGAGGGCGCGCAGCGAGGCCGCATCGCCGGTCTTCCCGAGTGCCTCGATGAGGCGGCGCTGCACGCGAGCATCGCGCTCAGTCCGAAGGGACTGGAGCAGGGCATCGCCGGGAACGCCTGCTGGCATCTGGCCGAGCGCGAAGGCGGCGTCCGTACGAACGAGCGGTACGCTGTCGGTGAGAAGGGAGAGGAGGCCAGGAATGGCCGCGGTGTCCTGGACGGAGGCGAGCGCGAAGGCGGCCCGCGCCCGCACGCCAGGGGCGTCGGTGTTGAGCGTGGTCCGGAGCGCATCTCCGTCCCGGTCGATCTGAGCCTTTACGACTGCCTGCAGGGCGGGGCGCGTGAGCACATTGTCCGAGGGGCGCGCCGGGGCCGGCTGGGCGGAGGCGAGCGCCGGTCCCCAGAGCAGCACGACCAAGAGCAAGGCGGAAGTGCGCATGGGAGCGTGGCAGGCGGGGATACAAAAAATGCCCGACGGCCACCGGGCCGCCGGGCAGCGTGGCAGGTACGGACGCACAAAAAGAGCCCTGCTCCTCCGGTCGCGTGTGCCGAAGGCGAGCGGCAACGCTCCTCGTGCGCATTGACAAGCTACGTGTTGCGGCTTCCCACCTTCCCCATCGCCACCCGGAGGCGGTTGCGGGCCCGCTCGCGCGCCGCTTCGTGCTTTTCACGCTCGTCGCCAGCCGCTCCATCTTCGAGGCGATGCCGGGCACGCTCCTCCGCCGTCTCGGCGCGCTCAACGTCAATCTCGGAGGCCGGCTCCACCGTCTCGGCCAGGACCGTGACCTTGTTCTCCACGATCTCCAGGAAGCCACCACTGGTGGCAAACACGATCCGGTCGTTGTGCATGTCGGCGTACTCGTGGGCGTCCTTCGTTTTTACGATGAGAGGCCCAATACCGAGCGCCGCAATGAGGGGCGCGTGGTCTTTTCGGACCTCGAAGGAGCCCTCCACGCCAGGCACCCGCACACCATTGGCAGGGCCTTGGTAGGCGTGTTCGTCCGGGGTCACGATGTCGACTTGAAGTGCCTCAGCCATCGTCAGGGAAAGTGGAAGTCAGGAGAAAAGCGACGCATGTGTCGAGCGAGGCCACCGCACAGCAGCGCGACAGAGGGCGCACCCGGGCTATGCTTCTTCCGTCATCTGCTCGCCCGCCTCAATCACCTCATCAATGGTGCCCTTCAGCAGGAAGGCGCGCTCCGGGAGGTGGTCCAGCTCGCCGTCCAGAATCATACGGAAGCCGCGGACAGTCTCTTCCACATCCACGTACTTGCCGGGCTGGCCGGTAAACTGCTCGGCCACGAAGAAGGGCTGGCTGAGGAACCGCTGGACGCGCCGGGCGCGGTTCACTGCGCGTTTGTCCTCGTCCGAGAGCTCGTCCATTCCCAGAATGGCGATAATGTCCTGCAGCTCTTCGTACCGCTGCAGGATTTCCTTCACGTCTTGGGCGGTCTCATAGTGCTCTTTGCTAAGGGCCCGCTCGTTGAGCATCTGGCTCGTAGAGTCGAGCGGGTCGATGGCCGGGTAGATGCCCTGGGTGGACAGCTGGCGCGAGAGCACCGTCGTGGCGTCGAGGTGCGCAAATGTGGTAGCCGGCGCCGGGTCCGTCAGGTCGTCGGCCGGGACGTAAACGGCCTGGAAGGAGGTAATGGAGCCCTCCTGTGTGGAGGTAATGCGCTCCTGCAGGTCGCCCATCTCGCTGGCGAGTGTCGGCTGGTAGCCCACCGCACTCGGCATGCGCCCCATGAGGGCCGACATCTCCTGGCCCGCCTGAACGAAGCGGAAGATGTTGTCGAGGAAGAAGAGCACGTCGCGCCCCCCGAGGTCGCGGAAGTACTCGGCGATGGTGAGGCCGGTAAGCCCCACGCGAGCCCGGGCGCCGGGCGGCTCGTTCATCTGGCCGAAGACGAGCGAAATATTACTCTCGTTCTGCATCACGTCGAAGTCGACCTTGTCGAGGTCCCAGCCGCCGGCCTCCATCGACTCCTCAAACTCCTCGCCGTAACTCATCACGCCCGCCTCAATCATCTCGCGGAGCAGGTCGTTGCCCTCACGCGTGCGCTCGCCCACTCCAGAGAAGACCGAGAGGCCCTCGTGCGCCTTGGCGATGTTGTTGATGAGCTCCATGATAAGGACCGTTTTGCCCACGCCGGCGCCGCCGAAAAGGCCCACCTTGCCGCCCTTCGGCACGGGTTGAATGAGATCCATGACCTTGATTCCGGTTTCCAGGATCTCCTGCGAGCCGGCCAGCTCGTCAAACTCGGGCGGGTCCTGGTGAATCGCGCGATGCTCCTCCACATCCGGCTCCCGAAGGCCGTCGATCGGCTGGCCCACGACGTTGAAAAGGCGCCCCCGAATCTCTTCCCCGATGGGCACCGTGATGGGCTGATTCGTCGCCACGATCTCCTGCCCACGCTGCAGGCCGTCGGTCGAGTCCATGGCAATGGCCCGCACGCGACGCTCCCCGAGGTGCTGCTGCACCTCCAGGATCAGGTCCTTCCCTTGCTCGCGGTCAATTCGGAGGGCGTCGAGAATATCGGGCACCCCGTCGGGGGGGAACTCGGCGTCCACGACGGGACCGAGGATCTCGACAATCTTGCCCTGAACTTCGTTGGCTCCTACTTCCATGGAGAAAGGTCGGTTGTTCGCTGAAAGGGAGGAGGGGACGCCGTAGGCCCGTTCGGCATCGCACCGGGAGGCAGGACGTCGCTGTAGATCCGCACAGCCCCAAACGTAAGGAGCACTGAGGGGAAATGCGCACGTCGGGAATGAGGATTTTGCGCTCGCGGCGCAAAGAATCCGGGAATTTCATTTTGGCTTTCTGTTCGGTTTTCAATCCCAGAATTCGTAAGTTTAAGCCCTCTACACGTTCCGGCGTTCTCCCATGTCGCTTCCTCCCCTCTGCCCGCCTCCTCTCATGAGCTCTGCCCGTGTTTGTGCCCTCCCCGCTTTTGTATGGCTCGGCGGCCTTTTGTTGCTGACTGCCCCGGCCGCTGCCCAGCCGGACGCGGCGGAGGCCCTGCCCACCATCGCCGAAAAAACGGAGGGCATGGACCGGCGGGACGGCTACTTCCCGGTGTACTGGGACGCCCAGACGGGGCAGCTCTGGCTGGAAATTCCTCGGTTTACCAATGTGCTCTACGTGACGTCCCTCCCTACGGGCCTCGGCTCTAACCCTGTAGGGCTCGACCGCGGACAGCTCGGCGCCCGGCGCGTCGTGCGGTTCGAGCGAGTGGGACCGACGGTGCTTCTCGTGGCGCCCAATCTCGACTATCGTGCCTCCACGCGCATCCCGGCCGAGCGGGCGGCAGTGCGCGAGGCCTTCGCGCCGGGGGTGCTCTGGGATTTTGAGGTGGCGGCTGAGGGCCCGGACGGCCACGTGCTGGTAAACGCCACCGAGTTTGTAGTGCGCGATGCCCACGGTGTGGCGCGCCGCCTGAAGCAAACGGATCAGGGATCCTACGCGCTCGATGCGGGGCGCAGCGTGCCGTTCCCCGCTGCCGTGAAGGTGTTTCCGGAAAACACGGAGCTGGCGGCCCGGCTCACGTTTACCACCGACGGGCGCCCCGGCCGGTACGTGCGGCAGACGGCCGCGACGCCCCAAGCCCTCACGCTCCGCGTCCGCCACTCGCTCATCGCACTCCCCGACACGGCCGGCTACACCCCACGGCCCTTTGATCCCCGGTCCGGGCTTTTCTACGAGTCGTACAAAGATTACTCTACCCCCATTGGGGCGTCCATGACGCAGCGCGTGGTGAACCGCCACCGCCTGCACTGCGCCGAGGCCCCGGGCGCGGACGGACTGTGCCCGGCGGACGAGCCGATTGTCTACTACCTCGATCCCGGCACGCCCGAGCCCGTGCGCAGCGCCCTGCTCGATGGGGCGCGGTGGTGGGCCGAGGCGTTCCGGGCCGCGGGCTACGAGGACGCCTACCGCGTAGAGGTGCTCCCCGACAGCGCCGACCCCATGGACGTCCGCTACAATGTCATCCAGTGGGTACACCGGCGCACGCGGGGCTGGAGCTACGGCGCCTCCGTGACCGACCCCCGCACCGGCGAGATCCTGAAAGGGCATGTGACCCTCGGCTCCCAGCGCGTACGGCAGGACTACCTGCTGGCCGAAGGGCTGCTGGCGCCGTATCAGGGCGCCCGCGCCGATGGCATTCCTGCCGATGAGGACCCGATGCTGGAGATGGCGCTGGCCCGCATCCGGCAGCTCTCGGCGCACGAGGTGGGGCACACCCTCGGCCTCGCCCATAATTTTGCTGCCTCGGCCGACGACCGCGCCTCGGTGATGGACTACCCGGCGCCTCTGGCCCGCGTGCAGGGCGATTCCATCTCGCTGGCGCAGGCCTACGACACGGGCGTGGGGCCATGGGACACGGTGGCGATGCGCTACGCCTACGCCCGGCCCGCTCCCGGCGAGACGAGTACGGACCTGCTCGACGGCATCCTTCAAGGCGCTGAGCAGGCGGGGCTCCGCTACATCACCGATGCGGATGCGCGGCCGGCGGGGGCGGCGCACCCAGGCGCCAACCTGTGGGACAACGGCCGCGACATGGTGGCGGCGCTTGAGCGCGAGATGGCGGTGCGGGAGGTCGCGCTCGATCGCTTTGGGGCGGCCGTCGTGCAGCGCGGCGCGCCCCTGGCCCGCCTGGAGGCGGTCCTCGTGCCCCTGTACCTGCGGCACCGCTACCAGGTGGCGGCAACGGCCAAGCTGGTGGGCGGAGAGACGTACGAGTACGCGGTGCGGGGCGAAGACGCGCCGACGCTCTCCGAGCCTGTGCCCGCCGACCGGCAGTCCGATGCGCTCAACGCCCTGCTCGCCACCCTCTCGCCCGCGGCGCTGGCGATGCCGGAGGCGGCCCGCGAACGCATTCCGCCGCGCCCGCCCGGCCACCCCGACACCCGAGAGCTTTTTGACGGACGAACCGGCCCCACCTTCGATCCCTACGCCCCCGCCGAAGCCGCCGCCACCCTCGTGCTTGACGCCCTCACGGTGCCTGAGCGGGCCCTGCGGCTCGTGGAGCAGCACGACACCGACGCGACGCTCCCGGGCCTGCGGCAGACGCTGGCCCGGATCACCGAGGCGGTGTGGAGGCACGACGCGCCCGATGATGCCTACCGCGCCGAGCTGCAGCGGACGGTACAGCAGGTATGGACCGATGTGCTGCTGGAGCGCGCCCACGACGCTCGCACCAGCCCAGCCGTGCAGGCCCGCTTCGAGCAGCACCTGCGCACGCTCCGCACGTGGCTGGCCGCCCACCCTGGGAGCACGCCCGAGGCTGAGGCCCACCGGGCCACCCTCCAGGCGGCCGTCGCCCGCTTCCTGGATCGGCCCGCCGACGCCGCGTCCCGGCCTGCGTCGGTCGACGCCCCGCCGGGATCGCCCATCGGCCAGTCGGCTCCGGCCTATCAGCGCCGCCACGCCGAGCGCCGTGCCTGGCTACACCGGCAGACGCCGTCCCACAGGCACTGCAGACAGCAGCGTCCGTGAGGCGACGCCACGGACCGTTGCGCGGCTCCTCCGCTCTGTATCGGACGGGGCCCTGGTCGAGACCTGACGGATCTGTGTCTGGCAAAAGAGCCGCCGGGCACGGACGTCCTGGACACGGACCGGCGCCGCTCGTCGCAGGCTCCGCTCGTGCGCATCGCCCTTGGAGTTGAGGGTGCGGGAAGGAGCAGTCCCCCCTCCGGCTTTAGCCGGGGGAGAAGTCAAGGCGGCCCCCAGGACAAAACCCCCGAACAGATCCTCAGGGCATACCGGGGGACGACGTGTCGTCAAAGTGGTCAAACCCGCCGGGCTGTAGGGGGACGTTTTCGCCGTGCGCCCGCTGTATCATGACCTCCTCGTCGGTTTCGTCGCGTTCGGTCACCTCGCCCACCACCGAGTACGTCTGCGGGTCCAGGGCGTCGAGGGCGTCCTCCGGCATCGTGAACACCAATTCGTAGTCCTCGCCGCCAAACAGGGCGTAGACCGTCACGTCCTCGCCGAACTCGGTGGCTGTATTGCGCGTCTCGGGGTCGATGGGAAGGGCCGGTTCGTACAGCTGTGCGCCCACGCCGCTCGCCTCGCAAATGTGGTGTACCTCGGCGGACAAGCCATCAGAGATGTCAATGAGGGCGTGCGGGCGGGCACCGGCGTCGGCCCATTCCCGGGTGCGCTTAAGCTGAGCTGGTGGGGCCAGGTGCCGACGGATGACGTACGAAAAGGGGTCGAGGTTGGGCTCGAAGTCCTCTTCCTGCTCTTGCAGCCGCTTGCGGTTGCGCAGAAGCACCTTCAGGCCCGCGTAGGAGGAGCCAATGTCGCCCGTCACACAGATCTTGTCGCCCACCTGCGCGCCCGATCGGTACACCACTGCCGCTTCCGCGGCCGCCCCCACCACCGACACCGAAAGGGACAGCCCGTGGGCTGCGTTCGTATCGCCCCCCACGATGGTCATGTCGTAGGCGTCGCAGGCCTGCTTCAAGCCCTCGTAGATTGTCGTCACCATCTCCACCGAGACGTTCTGCGGAATGCCAATGGACACGGTGGCGTAGCGCGGCGTCGCGTTCATGGCCACCACGTCGCTCACATTGACAGAGAGGGCCTTGAAGCCGAGGTGCTCCAGCGGCATGAACGCGCGGTCGAAGTGTACGCCTTCAATGAGCGTATCGGTCGTGAGCACATGCACGCGCTCATCGTCCACGCGGTATACGGCCGCATCATCGGCAATGCCAGACACAAGGGCGTCGTCCGTCGGGTCGCCGAGCGTGTCGCGCATCATGGCAATCAGCCCGAACTCGCCGATCTCTGCAAGGGCCGTTTGGGGGGACGAGCTCTGTTGCGAGCGAGGCTGCTGCGACGGGTCCTGAGCATTCATGGGCACCGGAGGAAAGTGGAGACGAAAAGTGTATCGGGCGACGTGTATTCCGACAGCGGGGGGTGTGTTTGCGGGCCGACTGAACGCGGGGGGCTTTTTTCGGCTTTTTGTTCCACCGCCCTCCAGGCAGATGCGTGTGAGCAGGCCCGCCCCCCTCCGCAAAGGGCGGTGGGCCGTGGGCCCAGGGAAGCTGTTCCCAATATATTTCCGAGTCGTTCCCCATTCCGTACGATGCCTTTCGAGTTCTCGCAAGATTGGGGAGGACGGTCCCAAACAGAATCCCCCGCCCGAATCGCCGTCTGTGGGCGTTCAGGCGGGGGGTTGGGGGTGCGAACGGAGGGACTCGAACCCTCACGGGGCTACGCCCCACGAGATCCTAAATCTCGCGCGTCTACCAATTCCGCCACGTTCGCAAAGAAGACAGGTATAGATTTGAGCAAACGGGAAAATCGAATTGTAACGTGGGGGCGAGGTTCCGGGGGATCTGCAGGGACGGGTGGCGGTACAGACGCCGTAATGCTTCTTGCTCTCATTTCCGTTTCCCGTTGCGAACGGGCCAGCGACTCCATGATGCGCTACTGCCTTCCGGGTTCGGTTCCTGGGTGGACTTGTTTTCTTGTGTTTGGACTCCTGGCGGGACCTCTCCTGGCGAACTCCCCGGCGCAGGCCCAAGACCGAGGGGCGCCGCGCTTCGGGCCTCCGGTGCCGGGCGACACGGCTGGGGCGGGCACGAAGGAGGCAGGGCGCCTCTGGAGCCTCATCGCTCCGCCGCGCGACCGATTCTCGGCGCGCTACGACGTGGCGCCCGACAGTGCATGGACTGCACGCCTGCGCCGAGGGCTGCTCCGGCTGCCGGGGTGCACGGCCGCGCTGGTGTCTGCCGAGGGTCTCGCCCTTACAACGGCGAATTGTGTGCGGCAGCACCTGGACGGGCGTCCGGAGGGACCCGTCGTTGCTGAGCAGCCCTCGGACGAACGCCGCCTCCCGGGCCTGCATGCCGATCGGCTTCTGGGCGTGACCGATGTGACGGCCGCAGTGCAGGCCGCCCAGAACGATACGACGAATGCGGACGCCGTGCGGCGCGTGGAGCAGCGCCTGCAGGCGGAGGCAGAGGCCAACCGGCACGTGACGGTGGGCGGCACCGCGGGCGGCCCGCCGTACACGGCGTACACCTACCGGCGACACACCGACGTGCGCCTTGCGTTTCTTCCGGAACGCGCCGTCAGTGCGTTTGGAGGCGTGGGAGCGGCCATGACCTATCCCCGGCACGTCCTCAACGTGGCGGTGCTCCGGATCTACACCGACGAGGGCACGCCGGCATCGCCCCGTCACTTCTTCGAGCCTGCAGCGCAGGGCGTGCGTCCCGGTGCTCCGGTCTTTGCGGCCGGCCGTGCCCCGCGCACCCACCGTGCCAAAAGTGCCGAACAGCTGTCCGCTCGGCGCGACGTGGAGCTTGCTGCCCGCCGCGACCGCCTGCAAGTCCGGGTCCGTGCCCTGCGTGCGCACCTCGATACCACCGCGGCCTCTCCCGAGGACCGGGCAGAACTGCGCGACGCGGCCCGCGCCCTCAAGCGCACGCGGGCCCGCCTGCAGGCGCTCCAAAATGACTACGTCCAGTCTCGCCTACAACGCCGCGACGACCGCCTCCGGCAAGCGCTGCGCCGCGACCCGGCGCTTCAACGGCGCTACGGAGGACTGCTGGACAGCGTGGCGGCGCTCCAGGACGCCAGGCGGCAGCAGGCGTCCGCGTACCGGGCCTTCGGGCGGGGGGAGCACGGCTCCGCAACGTACCGACGCCTCCTGGCGGTGCGCCCGGCGGACGCAGACCGGTCGCCTGCGTCGGCTCCTGCGGACGGCGCGTCCCGGCGGCCGTCGGCGGTGGAGAAGGCCCTGCTCGCGCATCGCCTCGGGGCGCTGCGGCAGCATCTGCGTCCCGACACCGCGGCGGTGCGTCGCGTGTTTCAGGGGCGCACGCCCGCCCAACTTGCGACTGCTCTCGTCGACACGTCGGCGCTCGCACGTCCGTCCGCGACGGCCACAGGCCCCGCGGCTCCCGCCGTTCCCCCGGCGGACCCGGCCGCGCCCCTGGTGTCGATCGTGAGGGAGCAGGCGGCGGCGTTTCGGGACGACTGGCGCGCCCTGAGCCGTGCCGACTCTGCCCTGACGCGCCGCCTTGCCCAGGCGCGGCGGGCCGCTCGCACTGCACCGGTACACTCGGGCGGGCGCGCAGCACTCCGCCTCACGGACGGGCGTGTGAAAGGGTATCCCTACAATGGAACGGTGGCCCCTCCATTTGCCACGTTCTTTGGGCTCTACGAGCAGAGCCACGCGTTTGGCGGAAACGCGCCGTGGGCCCTGCCGGAGCGATGGCACGACGCAGCAAACCGCCTGGACCGGTCCAGGCCGCTCACTGTCGCGGCCTCCACCGACGGCGCGGTTAGTAACGACGGCGCGCCTCTTCTCACTCCTTCCCTAAAGCTTGTGGGCGTGGCCACCGGGCCCAACATCCAGGGCGTGGCGGGCACGTACCTCTTCCTGCCCGAGCGGATGCGCACCGTGGGGGTGGTGGTGCACGGCCTGCGGCAGGCCCTCGCGACCGTGTACGAGGCCGAGGGACTGGTAGACGAGCTCTTCGGTCGGCCTTCAGCCCGCCCCTCCACGTCGCGCCGGTAGCCCCGCCCCGCTCTCTGTCGTTCTCTACGGGTATGGATCTTGTGCGTATGCGTTTTTCTCTGCAGTCTCTCTGTGCTGCGCTGCTCATGACCGGGCTTCTGGCGGGGTGTGGCGGCAGCGGCGGAACGGTGTCGGTTCCTGTTGTGGAGCGCCCTGCGCCCACCTCGTCGCCCCCGGACACCGCGGAGGCGACCGCCCCGGCCGTGCCTGTGCCGTCGGCCTACGATACGGTGCAGGCGCGACGGCTCGACCGGGGGCGGATGTGGACCTTTCAGAATCCGCCGACCGAGCGCTTCCGCAAAGCCTACGGGGTGGAGCTTACCGATGCGTGGCTGACGAACGCGCAGCGGGGCGCCCTCAAGTTTGGCGACGGATGCTCGGCGTCGTTCGTGTCGCCGAGCGGCCTCGTCATGACCAACCACCACTGCGCGCGGGAGCACATTGCGGCGGTGAGCCGAGCGGGCGAGGGGCTGCTGGACAATGGGTTTTACGCCGGGCGTCGGTCGGAGGAGCGCCGGGCGGAGGACCTCCACGTCGACCAGCTTGTGGAGACCCGGGACGTCACCCAGCGCGTGTTTGAGGGGCTGCGCCAGGGACGGGAGGCCGGGGCCCAGGCGCGCCGCCGACGGGTGGAGGCGCTCCAGGAAAAAATGACCGCCGAGGCGTCTGCACAAGACAGCACGCTGCGCGTGGAGGTGGAGGGGCTCTACCAGGGGGCCCGCTACACCGCCTATACCTACCGCCGGTACGAGGATGTCCGGCTCGTGATGGCCCCGGAGCTGCGAATTGGCTATTTTGGCGGCACGGCGGACAACTTCACGTATCCGCGCTACGTGCTGGACGTGGCGTTTTTTCGGGTCTACGCGCCGGACGGCACGCCCCTGCAGCCCGCGCATCATTTTGCCTGGGCGCAGGAGGGGGCCGCACCCGGCGATCCCGTCTTTGCGGTGGGGCACCCGGCGTCCACGAGCCGCCACCAGACGGTGGCGCAGCTCGACCATGAACGCGAGGACGCTCTGCCCAGCCGCCTGGAGGCCCTACGGACCCGCAGCCGGTTGCTTCAGGAGTACATCACCCAGCACCCCGACTCGGCCGCGCGTTACGACCTGCGCAATGCGTACTTTACGATGGCGAACACGGCAAAGAGCCTGGAGGGCCAGCTCCGCGGGCTTCACGACCCGTACCTGAGGGCCCGCCGTGGCGCCGCGGTGCGGGCGCTGCAGGATTCAATCCGGGCCGTCGACTCGCTCCGGCAACAGTACGGACAGCTCGTGGCGCAGATCGACCGTCTCCAGCAATCAAAGGCGGTGCTGGCCGACAAGGCAGGCGCCTTCGTCACCTTCGCCAATCTGGAGCTGGGGGCGCGCGTGCTGGTCCGGGCGCTGCACGCGTACTACTACGACTTTCTCCGCGTCCGGGGCGCGCCGCCCGACCGGGTGGAGGCCATCCGCAACGACGCCGAGCAGGTGCGCGACTGGCCGCCCGCGCTCGAACGGCGCTTCCTGGTGGCCCAGTTTGAGGAGTTGCGGGCCGCTTACGGGCCCGATCATCCCACCATCCGGCGCCTCTTCAAGAAGCGCACGCCCGAGGCCCTGGCGGACCGGCTCGTGGAAACGAGTGCGCTGATGGACTCGACGGCGTTCATGGCCCTGCTCGACGAGGGCTACCGCAAGAGCGATGATTCGTCCGTGCCGGTCATTGAGGCGCTGGCGCCCATGTTCCTGAACACGAACCGGCAGATGCAGGACATCCGCAATACCGAGCAGATGTTCGGCGCGCGCCTCGCACGGGCTCGGTTTTCGGTGTACGGGACGCGCTTTCCGCCCAACGCTACCGGCTCGCTTCGTCTTTCGGGCGGGCGGGTGCAAGGGTACCGCTACAACGGAACAATGGCGCCGCCCGTCACCACCTTCCACGGCCTCTACGACCGCCACAGTGCGCACAACCAGGACGCGTGGGCGCTGCCGCCGCGGTGGCAAACGGCCGTCGATTCGCTGGAGCTGGGAACGCCCCTCAATCTGGTGTCCACCGTCGACATTTCGGGCGGCAGTTCGGGATCGCCGCTCCTGAATGCGGACCAGGAGGTGGTCGGGGTGGTCTTTGACAGCAACGTGGAGGCGCTGCCCAACGAGTATTTGTACCGCACGCGGGGGGCGCGGGCCGTGGCGGTGGATGCACGCGGCATCCTGGAGGCGCTGCGTACGGTGTACGACGCCGAGCGCCTCGTGCAGGAACTCACCGCGACCGATCCTCCCTCCACCGAGTGAGCCGGCCGGGGGCGCGCTTTAGCCGGGGGTGGCGCGAGCGGTGGCCTCCAGGGCCGTTGCAATGGCGGGCGTGACGTCGGTGAGGGAGCGCGCGTGGGTGAAGTAGGGGGCGGCCCAGCCGTACACAAACAGGGGGACGGGGTTGCGGGTGTGCTGGGTGTGGCGGGTGTCTTCCAGGTTGCCGTGGTCGCTGGTGAGCAGCAGTGTGTCGTGGGCAGGGTCGAGAAGGGTGAGCAGCCGCCCCAAGAACCGGTCCAGGCGCCCCAGTAGCACATCGGGCGCGAGGTCGATGCGCCGGTGCCCCACCTTGTCGGTCTGGAAGTGCTCGAACAGAGTGAGCGTGTGGGCGCGGTGCGTGGCCACCAGGTGCTCGGCGGCATCGGCGGGGGTGCGGGGCGCCACGTCGAGTTGCAGCGTCTCGCGCCAGCCGCGGGCCGTCAGGTCGGCCGCCACGGCCCGGCGGGCCCGGAGCGCGTCGAGGGTGCGCAGCGACACGTCGGCACTCGTGCAGCAGCGGGTGGTCACGGTCTCGCGCCGCGAGGAGGCCTCAAAGAACTGTGGCGGAAAGGCGTTGGCGAAGGCGGCGGGGGCCGATGTCGGCGACAGGGCCTGCACGCGCTGAAACAGGTTGCGGTGGTCCAGCGCCGCGTGGGTGGCGGAGTGCGGAAACGGCCCGAAGTGGCGCCCCACGCGCTCTGCACAGTTGACGCCGGTGAAGAGCGTTGCCTGGCCGGTGCCGCTCTGCGGCAGTCCGTCCACGCCGAGGGTGGCGTCGAGGGAGCGGACCACCCGGTGGGCGGACTGCCGGGTCGGCAGGGGGCGGGTCCAGGCGGCCCCGCCGCTCAGCTGGCGAAACGCTGGACGCGAGCCGTGGGCCAGCGGATTTTCGGGCCCGGCCGGCCCCAGCCCCACCCCGTCCACAAACACAAACAGCAGTCGGCGCATGGCAGCACGAGCAGGTGGTGGAGGACACGCAGAGATTCTCTACGCACCATCCGCGCAGCAGTTTGAAGGGGCCCAGTCGTGCTGACGGGCGCTCAGTCCCGCAGTCGATACTGGGTCTCGAACCCAGCAAAAAGGTCCAGGTAGCGCTCCAGCATGTGCGGCATCAAGAATCGATGGCGGACCGTTTCGCGGGCCGTTTTTCCGAGGCGGGCGCGCAGCTCTGGCGTACGCACCAGCTGCACGATGCGCTCGGCGGCCTCCTCCACCGAGTCGACCAGAAACCCGTTCTCGCCGTTCGCAATCTGGTGCCGGATGCCGCCCACGTTGCCCCCAACAACGGCGCTCCCCTTCCACATCGCCTCCGTCACCGTTAGCCCGAACCCCTCCCGGAGCGACTTCTGCAGCACCACTGCGGCCCGTCGTTGCAGGGCATTGACCAGGGCGGTGTCCTCCACGCTCAGGATGCGAATGCGCTCCTCCTGCTCGTCGAGCAGCGACTCGTAGACCTCCGTCCCCTCCGGATCGTCGGTGGCCACATTGCCCAGCAGCACAAGCGTCGCGTCGATGTCGCGCCGCGCCTTCTTGAAGGCCGCAATCACGCCCTCCGGGTCCTTCCACCGATCGAACCGCGACACCTGCACCACGAGCGGCCGGTCCCGTGGAATGTCGTAGTGGGCCAGGCGCTCGTCAATTTCCTCCTCGCTCAGCTCTTTGTTTTTAATTGAGAACGGGTCGATGGCCGGCGGAATGGTGCGCTGGGGCGTCTGGAGGTCCTGCCGGTAGGCATCGAGGCTCTCGATCACCGCGTCGTACTGTTCAATGAACGACTGCAGGTAGTGCCACAGCTCCGCATTGGGGCGCGATAGGTCCACGTGGCACTGCCAGATCCAGGGCCCGCCCCGGTGGAAGTGCTGGATAAGGGGCAGCGGCTGGGGGTCGTGCACCACCACCAGGTTGTGGTGATCGAGGTGCGTCCGCACCGCGTTTTTGTAAACGATGTCCTCGTAGTGCTGCTTCTTCAGGTCCGTCAGGTTGATGTCGCCGCCCTGGAGGGCGTTGTGCATCTTTTTGGTGATGCTGAAGAAGTCGGGCGCCCCCTGAATGACGCGCCAGCCGGTGCGGATGCCCACGTTGTTCATCAGCAGCGTGAGGTCGTCGAGCAGCTCGGCCACGCCCCCGCCGTAAAACGTGGAGTTGACGTGCGCCACGTGCAGGTGCTGCAGCCCTTCGGCCTTTTCGTGGATGCGGTCGATCTGCTGCTGTGGCAAAAACGCGGCGTAGTCGTCGAGCTGAACCGTGCGTCGGGTTTCGCGCTGGGCGAGGTCGAGATCCTGGGGATTGTCGGGCGGCATGTCGGAAGAAGAGACGAGTCCGGAAGGGAGGCGGAAGAAGTTGGAGCGTGATGCTTAAGGAGTGACACGTGATGCGTGAAGCGTGAGGTGTGATTGACGTTTTCACGTATCACGTTTCACGCATTACAAGATCAATCGGTGTAGCAGGGCCTTATGCTTCGCGCAGACCGTGTCTCGGACGGTACTACGCCGAAGACCCAGACCGGGCTCGCCAGCCCAGAGACGCCTGTCCCACGAGAAGCGGCACGACGCTCGCGGTACCGATCAGGAGCCATCCGGTGCGGCCGGGCGGCACGACCGACAGGAGGCCTGCCAGCGGGGGCCAGTAGACGGCCAGAAGCAGCAGGCCGAGGCAGAGCGCCAGCGCGCCCCACACGTACGGCGTCCGTGTGATTTCATTGTCGAAGAGGCCGCTCTCGGGCACCCGCATGTTGAACACGTGCAGGAGGCGGCTGAGGGAGAGGGTCAGGAAGGAGATGCTGACGGCCCGCGCGGTGCCCATCCCCAGCGGGTAGAGGGCGACGAGGAAGGCCCCGAGGAGGGGGGCGGCGATGAGGGCGCCGTATCCGCCGATCAGGCGCCAGTGGTGCGGCGTAAGCACCGACTCGTCCGGGGTGCGGGGCGGGCGGTCCATCACCTGCTCCGTGCTGCGGCCCACACCGAGGGCCAGGGCGGGGAAGACGTCGTTCAGGACGTTCAGGTACAGAATTTGGAGGGGGAGAAGGGGCAGCGGCAGTCCGACCATGGCGGCAGCCCCGACGCCCAGGATTTCGCCGACGTTGCCGGACAGCAGGTAGACGACGAACTTGCGAATGTTGTCGAAGATGACGCGTCCCTGGTGCACGGCCGCCACGATGGAGGCGAACGCATCGTCCCGCAGCACCATGTCCGCGGCCTCGCGGGCGACGTCGGTGCCGCGCTTGCCCATGGCCACGCCGATGTCGGCACTGCGCAGGGCCGGGGCGTCGTTCACGCCGTCGCCGGTCATGGCCACGACCTGGCCGGAGTCCTGGTACAGGTCGATCAGGTCGAGCTTCTGCTTCGGCGTCACGCGGGCGAACACGGCGGCCGCTCGCAGTCGCGCTCGCTGCTCGTCGCTGAGGGTCTCGAGGTCGGCAACGAGATCGCCTTCCACCACCTGCTTCCCGTCCACGTCCAGCCCCACGGCGTCGGCGATGGCGCGGGCGGTGCTGGGGTGGTCGCCCGTCACCATGACGACCCGAATCCCGGCCTGCTGGCACCGTTCGAGGACCGGACGCACGTCTTCGCGGGGCGGGTCGTGCAGCGCCACGAGCCCGAGCAGGCACAGGTCTTCGTAGGGCGGGGCGTCTTTGGAACGAACGGTCTTTCGGGCGAGGGCGAGTACGCGGAGCCCGTCCGCGGCCATCTCCTCACTGCTTTGGCGCCAGGCCGCCCGGTCCTCGTCGGTCAAGGTGGCCGACCCGTCGGGCGTTGCCACTGCGGTGCAGGCGTCCAGCACGGCTTCCGGCGCCCCCTTTACGGCCACAAAAAGCCCGCCGTCGGTCTCGTGATAGGTGGCCATCATGGTCGTATCGCGGTCGAAGGGCACGTCCTTCACGAGCGGGTGGTCGTCGAGCAGCGCCGGTCGGGGGCGTCCCGCCTCGTGCCCCAGGGCCAGCAGCGCGAGCTCCAACGGATCGCCGGTGCTTTTGCGCGGGGTGTCCGCGTTGTACTCGGCTCCGTTGCACAGCACCCCCGTGTCGATGGCCGTTTGGAGGCGCGGGTCCACATCGTCGGCGTGGAGGTCGGGGCGGGCCTCCGGCGAGAGATCGACGGTCCGGTCGGCGAGGCGGAGGCGCCGGGCGGCCATGCGATTTTCGGTGAGGGTGCCCGTCTTGTCGGTGCAGATGAGCGTCGTGGCCCCCAGCGTTTCCACGGCGGAGAGGCGGCGCACGAACGCGTTGCGCCGGAGCATGACCCACATGCCGTGCGCCAGGGCCACGGTGGCCACGATGGGCAGCCCTTCGGGAATGGCGGCCACCGCCAGAGCGATGCCCGTTTCGATCATGAGGAAGAGGGGCCGCCCCGCCAGCAGCCCAGCCCCGGCCACCCCCGCCGCAATGCCAATCGTCAGCCACACCAGCCGCCGGCCCAGGCGGTCCAGCTTCTGCTCCAGGGGGGTATTGCCCGTGTCGGCCGTCTCCACCATCGCCGAAATGGCCCCGAGCTCCGTCTCCATGCCCGTCGCCACCACGAGGCCCGTCCCGCGCCCCTCGGCCACGGCGGTCCCCTTGTAGGCCATGCACGAGCGGTCGGCGAGGGGCGTGTCGGGGGCGACCGGGGCGGCGTTCTTCGCGACGGGCACCGACTCGCCCGTGAGGGCCGACTCGTCGATCTGCAGGCCGTCGGTGTTTAGAAGGCGCAGGTCGGCGGGGATGAGGGCGCCGCTCTCGATGAGGACGACGTCGCCCGGCACGACCTCCTCGGCCGGAACCACCTGCGTCTCTCCGTCCCGTCGCACTCGTGCCGTCACTTCGCCCAGCGTCTGCAGCGCCTCCATCGACCGCACGGCGCGCCACTCGGTGAAGAAGCCGATGGCGGTATTGATCGCGAGGACCGCCACGATGGCGAGCCCCTCGATGGTCTGGCCAACGAGAAACGAAACGCCCATCGCCGCGGCGAGGAGCAGCACGACGAGGCTTTTGAGCTGCTCTCCCAAGATCTCCAGGAGGCTACGGTGCTCAATCTCGCGCAGGCGATTCGGGCCTGTTTCTGCGAGGCGTTGGGCAGCGTCCGTAGGCGGAAGGCCGCGCCGAGAGCTTCCCAACGCATCCAGCACGGACTCGGGCGGGTATTGCCACGGGGCATCAGCCGGAGGCGCGTCGACTGTGGAGCGGGGGGAGACAGACGGGGGCATGAGCGGGGCCGAGCAGTGAGGCCAAGACCGAGACCGGAGGCTCGCGGAAGATTAGGCGCAATGTACAAGCCGCTTGCCGAAGGAGGTACAGGAAATGTTCCGACAGTGCGTGTGGGTGGTTCCCTTTTGGCGGGGACAGTGCCTGGGCGCGACCCTGACAGCGAAATGTGGCCTTCAGGAGAGAGAAACAAACGGGTGCGGTGCTCGAAGAGGCTGCTCTCCAGAGGACCCCTCTCCGCATCCACTCCGCATTTCTCCGGGGCGTGTATGGAAGAATTTCGCACGGCGTATTCAAGATCGTCTGGATGGTGTCTCTTGGCGCTGCAAGCGTACGTTAAACGTGGCGTGGCGTGACGAAGCCCAACGCTGCACAACGCCCGCCGCCACGGGGAGGCGCGTAGGACCTTCATTACGATCGCGTGCGCATGAACCTGTACGGTCGCTGGGGCCTTGTCGTCCTGCTTCTTGCGGGGGGCTTAGGGGGAGGGCAGAGCGCGTCGGCCCAGTATTTTGGGCGCAATAAAGTGCAGTACGACCAGTTTCAGTTTGAGGTCTTGCCCACCAATCACTTCGACCTCTATTTCTACGAAGAGACCACGACGGCCGCCCGGGACGCAGCCCGCATGGCCGACCGGTGGTACGCACGCCACAGCACGATTTTTTCGCACGAGCTGACGGCCCGCCGGCCCCTCATTTTCTACGCCAACGACGCCGACTTTCAGCAGACGACGGTCGTTGGGGGAGCGATTGGGGAGGGCGTGGGGGGGCTCACGGAGGGGCTGAAGCAGCGGGTCGTCATGCCGTTTACAGGGCTGTACGGAGAGACCGACCACGTGCTGGGCCACGAACTGGTGCACTCGTTCCAGTACGATCTGGCCCTCTCCACAGGGCGCGGCATTCAACTGCGGCGGTTGCCCCTCTGGGTGATTGAGGGCATGGCAGAGTACCTGTCGCTCGGGGCGTACCACCCGCACACGGCCATGTGGATACGGGACGCGCTCGTGCGGGACGACCTGCCCACAATTCGGGACCTGGGCCGGGGGCGGTATTTCCCGTACCGCTTCGGGCAGGCGTACATGGCCTACCTCGGGGGCACGTACGGCGACGGGGCGGTGGCGACGCTGTACCAGGTGGCCGGGCAGGCGGGGCTGGAGGCGGGCCTCGAAACCATCACGGGCCTCTCCCCCGACTCCCTCTCGGCAGACTGGATCCAGACCGTGCGGGCCAGCTACGGGCCTCTGGTGGACGGGCGCACGCCCGCCGCGGATGCCGGCACGCCCGTTCTTACGCCCGCGTCCAACGGCGACATCAACGTGGCCCCGGCCCTGAGCCCCGACGGGCAGTACGTGGCGTTTCTGTCGTCTCGAAGCGTCTTCTCGATCGACCTGTACGTGGCCGACGCCGAAACCGGCGCCATCGTTGAGCGGCTCGGCTCGGTGAACCGCGACCCCCACTTCGATGCCATTCGGTTTCTGGAGTCGGCCGGCACGTGGGCGCCAGACGGGCGTCGCTTTGCGTTTGTGGCGTTTGCGAAGGGGGACAACGAGCTCGCCATCTGGAACGTGCAGACGGGCCGCATTGAGCGCCGCTTTGCGGTGCAGGGCGTCACTGCGATGTCGCAGCCGGCATGGTCGCCGGACGGGGAAACGATCGCCCTCTCGGGCCTGCGCGGCGGCATCAGCGATCTGTATGTGGTGGACGTGGCAACCGGTACGGCCCGGCAACTGACCGACGACCGCTACGGCGACTTGCAGCCCACCTGGTCGCCGGACGGGGATCGTCTTGCCTTTGTGACGGATCGGGGGCCGGGCGGGACGGACTTTGCGACCCTCGAGTACGGGGCGCCGCGCCTGGCCCTCATGGACGTGGAAAGCGGGGCTGTGGAGGTGCGCCGTCCGTTTCCCCGCGGGGCGCAGTACAACCCGCAGTTTGCCCCCGATGGGGCGGGGCTCTACTTCATCAGCACCCACGACGGCTTCAAGGATGTTTATCACCTGGACCTTGCCTCCGGCCGTGCCGCCCGCATTACGGCCCTCCAAACCGGCGTGAGCGGCTTTACGTCGTTGTCGCCCGCCCTTTCGGTGGCGGCGCGGAGCGGACGCATGGCCTTTTCGGTCTTTTCGGACAATGCGTACTCGGTGATGACTCTCTCGCCGCAGGAACTCGCGGAGCGTGTGCGACAGGGGGAGACAGGGGCGCCGGCCGATTCGGGATCGCGTCCGGCGGCCGAGGCAAAGAGGGACACCATGCGGCTGGGGGCGGAGGCGGTGCCCCAGGCTGGCGTACTGCCGCCGTGGACGGGGGGCGGTCGCGTGGAGCAGGCCCTGCAGTCGGCCACGGCAGGATTGCCGGAGGACGAGTACGGGGACGTGCGGGCCTACCGTCCCCGCCTCCAACTCGACGCCATCGCGCCCCCCACCATTGGGGTCGCGGTAGGGGGCGGGATGGGCACGCGGCTGGGCGGAAGCATTGGGTTCTATTTCAGCGATATGCTCGGCGCGCATGCCCTCTCCATCGAAGCCCTCGCCAATGGCACGTTTCAGGACCTGGGCGGACAAATCACGTACGTGAATCGGGCGCAACGATTAAACTACGGCGCCCAGCTGGCGCACATTCCGTACCTCACCCTCCGGGGAGCCTCGCGGCGAGCGGTGGATCCCGCCACGGGCCAGCAAACGGTGCTGTACCGCGAGATTGAAGAGCGCATTTTTGCCGACCAATTCAGCCTTCTCGGGCGGTACCCTTTGCAGCGCACCCGTCGCGTCGAGGCGCAGACAAGCCTCGTTCGTTACGGCTTCGATGCGACCGTGCGCGACTACTATCTCTATCCAAGCGGCGGCGTGCGGCGTGACGAACGGTCGCTGGATGCGCCCGATCCCCTCTACCTCTCACAGAGCGCCGCGGCGTACGTCGTCGACTACTCGCAGTTCGGATTTACGTCGCCCGTTCAGGGCGGTCGCTCCCGGTTCGAGGTTGGGGCGACCCTTGGAGACGCCCGCTACGCCACGGTCCTGGCGGATGTACGCCGCTATCTCCGCGCCGGGCCGCTAACGGTGGCGGGGCGGCTGCTCCACATTGGCAACTACGGAGCAAGCGAGGGGGATGTCTTTTCGGAAGAATACCTCGGATACTCCTTCGAGCCGAGCTACGTGCGGGGGTACAGCTTTTATTCGTTTGACCCGGAGGAGTGCGTTGCCGGGGGCGAGGACCTGCAGGCGTGCGCGCCGCTGGATCGGCTCATCGGCACCCGCGTGGCGGTGGCAGGCCTGGAACTGCGCGTCCCTCTGCTCGGCACCGAGCGGTTCGGCCTCCTCCACGTCCCGTTCCTCCCCACAGAGCTGTCCGCATTCGTGGATGGAGGAGTCGCCTGGACGGCGGACGATCCGCCGGTGTGGGAGTGGGCCACGGACACGGCCGACCGTGTGCCTGTGGTCAGCACCGGCATCAGTGCCCGCATGAACCTCTTCGGCGCGGCGGTCATCGAGGTGTTCTATGCGCGTCCCTTCCAGCGACCGGACAAGAGCGGGGTTGTGGGGGTGGGGCTCGTGCCGGGGTGGTAAGCACAGGGCCGCTGCGTCGACGCCCCCACCGCCTTGTTCTCGCCCCAAACGCCGTCGCGATTTCAGATGCTTCTTACGTGCTCTCGTTTCCTACAGCCCTACAGATCCCATGTCCTCCGATCCACGCCCCTCCCATTCCTCCTCCCGTCCCGAGTCTGCCAACGATCTCGAAACCTCTCCGGCGTACGAAGAGGGGTGGAGCGCGTACCAGCGCGATCTGGATCGTGGCGACAATCCCTACGAGGCGGAGCAGGCGCCTGCGAAGTGGCGGGACTGGCGCCGCGGCTGGATGGACGCGTTGGACGAGGCGGAGGCGGTCGATCGTTGATGTCTCCCCCGGCCGAAAGCGGATCCCGAGTTCCTTGAGGCCAGGGGACTGCTCCCCCGCGCATCGTCCATGCCTTAGCACTTCATGAAGCGCCCCAACGCTCCCAGTCCAGTTGACGTTCGCCACCTTTTCCCCGTGTGCCAGCCCCCATGCGCATTGCTCAAGTCGCCCCGCTTCACGAAAGCGTTCCGCCGCATCAATACGGCGGGACAGAACGCGTGGTCTCCTACCTTACCGAAGAGTTGGTGCGGCAGGGCCACGACGTGACGCTCTTTGCGAGTGGCGATTCTGACACGACTGCCCGTTTGGTGAAGGGAAGCGACCGGTCGCTCCGTCTTCACGACGAAGCAGTGGACACGATGGCGCCGCACCTCCTCCTGATCGAAGAGGTCTACCGCCGCGCCGACCAGTTCGATGTGGTGCACTTTCACATCGATTATCTGCACTACCCTGTCTCACGACGGCAGAATACCCCGCACGTCACCACCCTGCACGGCCGCCTTGACCTCCCCGAGCTCCGCCCCCTGTACCACGAGTATGACGACATGCCTGTGGTCTCGATCTCCGATGCCCAGCGCCGGCCCTTGCGCGGGGCCAACTGGCAAGCCACGGTCTACCACGGATTGCCGCCTTCCCTGTACCGCTTCCGGCCCACATCCGACGGCTACCTTGCCTTCCTGGGCCGCATCTCTCCCGAAAAACGGGTCGACCGCGCCATCGACATCGCACAGGCAACGGACCGCCCGCTCAAAATCGCGGCCAAGGTGGACCCGGTCGACCAGGACTACTTTGCGAGCGAGATTGAGCCGCTGATGAAGGCCTCTTTTGTCGAGTACCTCGGGGAGATTGGAGAGGCCGAAAAAGAAGCCCTCCTCGGGGGCGCAGCCGCCTTGTTGTTTCCCATCGACTGGCCGGAGCCGTTCGGCCTGGTGATGATTGAGGCGCTGGCGTGCGGCACGCCCGTCATCGCCTACCGCCGCGGCTCCGTACCCGAGGTCCTCGCCGATGAACGCATCGGGGCGGTTGTCTCGTCCCGGGCGGAGGCTGTGCGCGCGGTCCGCCGAATCGACCAGATCGAGCGCCGCGCATGCCGGGCTTACTTCGAGGAGCGCTTCCAGGTGGAGCGAATGGCGCGTGCGTACTTGCGCGCCTATCGGCACCTCGTCTCCGCGTCTGTGCCTTCTGTGGGCGGGGCAGAAGAGGTGCATGATTCGTCTCCTCCCGGCTCCCCGTCCTGAGTTCGCATCCCTGCTCCTGCGGCCTTCCTCTTATGTCCGACGTCTCTTCTGCAGCCTCTGCTCAGCACTACATTCACACCACCGACGCGCGGGTCGATGAGCGCACGCGTGTACTCAAGCACGAAGATACCTTTGCCGTATTCGACCGGAGGGGGGACATTGATGGGGACGGCCGTACAGAGTTTGGGCTGTTTCACAAAGACACGCGGTTTTTGTCCTGCATGACGCTCCAGCTGGGGGACGATGAGCCCTTAAAGCTCCTTAGCTCTGCAATTCGCAGGGACAATGCGCTGCTTGCGGTGGACCTGACGAATGCGGACGTGGACCGAGAGGGGGCGGTGGCAATTCCACAAGGCGCTCTGCACGTGCATCGCGCACAGGTGTTGTGGGAGGCCACCTGCTACACCCGCGTCCGCATCCACAATTACAGCGATGTCTCGGTTCGCTTTCCGGTGCGCCTGGCTTTTGGGGCGGACTTCGCGGACATTTTTGAGGTGCGTGGCGAGACGCGTACGCGCCGTGGGCACCGGCATGCACCGCACGCGGCGGCCGAGGAGCTCGTGTTCGTGTACGAAGGGCTCGACGATCGGCTCCGGCGCACCCACGTTCGCTTTGCGTCCGCCCCGGTTGCGCTGAGCGACAGAACCGCCGCGTACGAGGTGGCCCTGGAGTCGAAGGCGGCGGTCGAGTTGGAGTGGACGGTCACCTGCGAGATGGAAGGCGCGGGCGAGATGGAAGGCGCGGGCGAGGTGGAAGGCGCGGGCGAGGTGGAAGACGCTTCGCTGCGGTACGACACTGCCGCCACAACAGCCACGCAGGCGCTCCAGTCGGCGCGCCAGGCCGAGCCGCAGCTGTCTACCTCCAACGAGCAGTTCAACGGGTGGCTGAGCCGCTCCCTCGCCGATCTGCATATGCTCCAGACCGAGACGCCCCACGGCGTGTACCCGTACGCCGGTGTGCCCTGGTTTAGCACTCCGTTTGGGCGCGACGGCATCCTCACGGCGTATCAGTGCCTCTGGTTTAGCCCGGATGTGGCGCGGGGCGTGCTGCAGTGCCTGGCGGCGCTGCAGGCGGAGGCGACCAACGATGCACGCGATGCCGAGCCTGGCAAAATCCTCCACGAAACGCGGGCGGGCGAGATGGCAGCCCTTGGTGAGGTGCCGTTCGACCGGTACTACGGCTCGGTGGACGTGACGCCACTTTTTGTCATGCTCGCGGGCGCTTACTACCGGCGCACGGGCGACCGCGCCGCCGTGCAGTCGCTATGGCCTCACGTTGAGCGGGCTCTTGCCTGGATCGACCAGTACGGCGATCTGGATGGAGACGGCTTTGTGGAGTACGAACGGCGTTCCGAACAGGGCCTGGTGCATCAGGGCTGGAAGGACTCCAACGATTCGGTCTTTCATGCGGATGGACGCCCGGCGATGGGCCCCATTGCGCTGTGTGAGGTGCAGGGATACGTCTACGCCGCAAAAACAGCTGCTGCCCGGATGGCCCACCTTCTCGGACATACCGACCGGGCGCGTGCCTTGAAGGGAGAGGCCCAGCAGCTGGCCACCCAGTTTGCCGAGACGTTTTGGTGCGACAACCTCTCGACCTATGCCCTGGCGCTGGACGGCGACAACCAGCCGTGCCGCGTGCGTACCTCCAACGCTGCCCACTGCCTCTTTTCGGGGATTGCACGGCCCTCCCACGCCCGCCGCACAGCTGAGACGCTCCTGAACGAGCACAGCTACACGGGCTGGGGCCTGCGCACAGTGGCTTCTACGGAAGCGCGTTACAACCCGATGTCGTATCACAACGGCTCGGTGTGGCCGCACGACACGGCTCTTGCGGCGGCGGGGCTGGGACGGTACGGCTATCGCAAGCAGGCGGCAACCCTCATGGCGGGGCTGTTCGAGGCGTCACAGTACATGGATCTACACCGCCTTCCGGAGCTGTTCTGCGGCTTTTCGCGGCGTGCCGACGAAGGCCCTACGCTGTACCCACAGGCTTGCGTGCCTCAGGCCTGGGCCGCGGCCACTCCGCTCTTGTGCCTGCGGGCCTGCCTGGGGCTGGAGGTGAACGGCGTCGACAATGAGGTGCGCTTTCACGATCCGTACCTGCCGCCTTACCTGGAACAGCTCCGCATTGACGATCTGCGGGTGCGCGACAGCCGCCTCACTCTGCTCATCACGCGCTACGAGCAGGATGTAGGGGTCCGTATTGCGCACCGCGAGGGCACGGCCAAGGTGGCGGTGCTCAAGTGACACGGCCACAACGAACGAGGCCTCAAGATGTCCCTGCGATCATTCGATCAGGCCCCAATCCCCGGGGCCTTCCTTCGCGCGCCCTCTTGGATGTGACGCAGCCTTCCCATGTTTGCCAACCGTGAACAGGCGGCCCATCAGTTGGCCGAGCGCCTGCAGTCGTACGCAGGGACGCATCCGCTTGTGCTGGCCATTCCGCGGGGCGGCGTGCCGATGGGCAAAATCGTGGCCGATGCGCTTGGGGGGGAGCTCGACGTGGTGCTCGTGCACAAGCTGGGCGCCCCGGACAATCCGGAGCTTGCCATTGGGGCGGTGAGCGAGCACGGGGCGGTCTTCATCCACGAGCAGGCCCAGGCCGTGGGCGCGCAGGAGGACTACGTCCGGCGCGAGGCCGAGACGCAACGCCAGATCCTCCAGCGGCGCCGAAAGACCTACACGCCCGGCCGGGAGGCCATTAGCCCAGAGGGCCGTACGGTGATCGTCGTTGACGATGGGGGCGCCACGGGGGCGACCATGACGGCCGCCCTGCACACGGTGCGGCAGGAGCAGCCCCGGCACCTGGTTGCGGCGATGGGCGTAGCGCCGCCGAAGACTGTGGAGGCGCTGCGCACGGAGGCGGACGCGGTGGTGTGCCTCGAGACGCCTCGCGCGTTCACGGCTGTGGGGCAGGCGTTTGTAGAGTTTGGCGAGGTGACGGATGCGGCGGTGATCGAGGCGCTCCGCGACTGAGGGCCTCACGCTAACATCCCGAGTTCCCGGCGACAGTCTCGGTTCCCTGCGACAGTTTCAAGGTCCAAGTGTCTCCCTTTGATATGGCGTTCGACGCTGAACTTCCGGAGGATCACCACGCGGCGGTGTTTGCGCTGGACAGCGGGCGCGCCCTCCTGGAGGAGGTGTGCAGGGCCCTGGGCGTGGAGCCCGGGGCGCACGAGGAGCGCGATTTTGTGGATGGAGAGCACAAAATCCGGCCGCTGCAAGCCGTCCGCGGCCGAGACGTATTTGTGGTCCAGTCGCTCTACAGCGAAGCGGACCTGTCGGTCAATGATAAGCTGATGCGGGTGTTTTTCTTTCTGTCGGCCCTCCGCGATGCAGGGGCCGACCGCCTAACGCTGCTTGCCCCCTACCTCAGCTATGCCCGCAAGGACCGACGTACGAAACCTCGGGATCCTGTGTCGCTGCGATACCTTGCGCAGCATCTGGAGACGGCGGGCCTCGACCGGGTGGTGGCCGTGGATGTGCACAACCCGTCTGCCTACGAGAATGCCTTTCGCGTCCCTACAATTGCACTTACGGCCGCGCCGCTGTTTGTGGATGCGCTCGCTCCCCGCATTGGGGCGCGCCAGGCGGTGGTGGTGTCGCCAGATGCCGGCGGGGTGAAGCGGGCTGAGCGCTTTCGGCAGGACCTGGAGCGGCGGTTGGGCCGATCGGTTGCGCTCGCCTTCGTCGAAAAATTTCGCAGTGGAGGCGTTGTGTGGGGCGGAACGGTGGTGGGGGCGATGGAGGGGCGCGTGGCGGTCGTTCTCGACGACCTGATTAGCACGGGCACCACGCTGGCGGGAGCGGCGGCGGCCTGTCGCGAGCGGGGGGCGGGTGCCGTCTACGCGGCCGCTACGCACGGGGTGTTTTCGGACACGGCGGGGGACCCATTGTCTGAGGCGGACGTCGACCGGGTGGTGATCACCGATACGGTACGGCCAGCTCTTCACCACAAAAAGGCAGGCGGGGGAGACGTGCGCGGGATCGATCGGCTCGGGTGTGCGCCGCTCCTTGCAGCGACGATTCAGCGGTTGCACACGAACGGCTCGATCATTGAGTTTACGAGTGTGCAGGCGCCTCCGTGAGCCGGCGCCTCCGTGAGCCGGGTGCTACAGCCGGTCTCGGGCCAGGCGCAGGTAGGTGATGGCCTGGCGGCGCCACCGCGCGGCGTCGGGGGGGGTGTCGTCATCCAGGTGCCACACGGCAATGGCGGCGCGGACGGTGGCGTGGTAGCTTTCGTAGAAGGAAATGAGGCGGCCCGGGGCATCGTCGCCGCTCCGTTGGCGGTAAGAGGCGATCAGCGCCGGGCCGATCCACGCAGCCCCAAGGCGGCGGCACTCCAGGCTCAGGAAGGCAAGCTCGGAGAGGGGATCGAGCAGGCGGAGCGTGCGGTTGAACTCGAGACAGTCGATCACCAGGGGCGGGGAGGTGAGGCAGACGTGCTCCGGCCGCAGGTCGCCGTGGGCATCGACGACACGAGGGGCACGGGCCTCCAGGTGAGCGACGTGTGTGCGGAGCCAGCGGAGCTGAGCCTGGGCGACTGATCGAAGAAGGCGCGGGGGAAGGCGGTAGCGAGGATGTTGCAGGGAGGTGCGTTTGGCGGTGAGGTTGGCCAGAAGGCGGCCGCGATACTCGGCCTGGGACCAGTGTGCGGGGCGGGCGGCCCGGTAGAAGCGGGTGAGCAGGGCGGCGAGAGCGTGAACCCGGGCCCGCTGGACGCGCCCGTGCCGAATACGGACATCCAGCATTTGCGCACGTGGCAGCCGACGCATTTTTACAAGCCAGTCTACAGGCGGGCCGGTGCCGCCAACCCGAAGGCCGCGCGTGGTGTGGGCCACGGGGACGGTGCCGAGGTACACCGGAGCTGCCAGGCGGCGGTTGAGCGCCACTTCGGTCCGGCAGGCGCGGCGCCGGTCGGCAGCCGTGTGGTAATCAATGAGGCGGTCTTGGATCGGCTTTTTGAGCTTATAGGCGTGGGAAGAGGTGAGAAAGACCCACGCCATGTGGGTTTCGATGGCCTCTTCGGGGGCCTCATTGCCCGGATACGCGGCGGGCTGATGCAGGGCCCTTACGGTGGTCCCGAGGCGTTTGCGGGCGCCGGTGGGGATGGAAAAGGCGTGGGGCATGAGAAGCCGACGCGAGATGAGTAGAGCCGAGGAATGATCATTCTAAAGCCGGGAGGGGCCGGTGACGAGCACGCGCACGCAGGCTGTCCCTCCAGTCGGTGCACGAGTGGACGGCCTGCATATTCTCTTATTGAGCCACCGCCGCCTTATGGACGTCTGGTTTGCGTTGCCCTACGGCCCACTTCTCATTTTTGCGATGCGCATTGTGGATGTATCGATGGGAGCCGTGCGTATTCTGTTGATGATGCGTGGCCGGCGGGGAGGAGCCGCGGCGGTCGGGTTCGTAGAGGTGCTCATTTGGGTGGTGGCCGTTGGGAATGCGATGCAGCACCTGTCGTCCCCGTATCACTTAGCGGGATACGCCGGTGGGTTTGCGATGGGGACATACGTGGGGGTGTCGGTTGAGCGGGCGCTGGCCCTGGGGCGTGTCGTTGTGCGCGCCATCCTGCCGGCGCCAGAGGGCACTGGCAGGGCGGCAGCGCAGCTGCTGCGGGAGGAGGGCTACGCCGTAACGGAGATGGAGGGCCGCGGGCGGTCGGGGCCGGTGACGGTGCTGAATGTCGTCGTGGCACGGCGACATGCCAGTGCGGTCGCGGAGCGCATCGAGTCGGTGGCGCCTGCTGCCTTCATCACGGTCGAAGAGATCCGTACCAGCCGCGGGGGCATGCTGCGACCGCTGCCCACCTCGCAGGCATTGAAGAATGAGCAAGTACGCAAGTGACGCTGTGTGCCAGTGCCGACTCAAGACACAGACGCTTCCTGTCCATTGGCCTGCATTTGAAATTCGGCGCGCTCCTCCGCGAAGTGCTCGAGGCGGTGTGCCACGCGCTCGTTGATCGACCCCGGCGGGTACGTGCCATCGTCGCGCCGCGTGCCCATCGCCTGGCCCGTCAGGCGTTCCATGCCCGCATCGATGGTTGCCACCGGGTACACGTGAAACTCTCCGGCACGGACCGCATCCCGAACCGGAGGGCGGAGCATCAAGTCGTCCATATTGGCGCGAGGGATGAGCACGCCGTGTTCGCCAGTGAGGCCGCGGGCGGCACAGACGTCAAAGAAGCCCTCGATTTTTTCGTTGACACCGCCGATCGGCTGCACCTCGCCGTGCTGGTTGACCGAACCGGTGACGGCTATCGACTGCGCGAGCGGCACCTCGGCGATGGCCGAGAGCAGGGCGTAGAGCTCGGCCGAGGATGCGCTGTCCCCCTCCACACCGCCGTACGACTGCTCAAAGACGAGGCTGGCAGTGAGCGACAGGGGGTGCTCTGTGGCGTACCGCGCCCCCAAGAAGCCGGACAGAATCATCACGCCCTTGGAGTGGATGGGGCCGCCCAGCTCCACCTCCCGCTCAATGTCGACCACCGTGCCGGTGCCGATGTGCACGCGGGCCGTGATGCGGTGGGGCCGCCCGAACGCATCGCGTCCGACCTCCAGAACCGACAGCCCGTTGATTTGGCCGACCACCGTCCCGGTGGTATCGATGAAAAGGGTCTCTTCGAGAATGTGCTCGTGCGTGCGTTCGCGAAGCCGCCCGGCGCGGGTGCGGCGCGCCTCCAGGGCCCGGTCCACATCCGCCTGCTCGATGGTGTCGCGGCCGTGCTCCCCGGCCCAAAAATCCGCTTCCCGCGTGATCTCACGCATCGTGTCGATCTCCATCGAAAGTTTGTTGGCCCGGCCGGCGAGGCGGGCGCTGTGCTCCACGAGGCGGGCGAGGGCGTGGGGCTGGAGGGGGCGCAGGTCGGCCCGGTGGGCCAGGTGCCGCAACAGCTGCGCGTACTGCTGCTCGGTGTGGGCCGTCCGGTCGATCTCATCCTCAAAGTCGGCCTCCACGCGGAACAGCTCGTCGAACTCGGGGTCCAGGGCTTGCAGTACGTAGTAGAGCCAGCGGTCGCCCACCAGTACTACCTTCACGTCGAGCGGGATGGGCTCCGGCTCGAGGGAGACCGTGCTGACGAGGCCGACGTCTTCGTAGGGGGATTGGATGCGAATCTCACCGGCACGTAGGATGCGCTTGAGCGCCTCCCAGGCGAAGGGCTGCTGCAAGACGCGGCGTGCATCGAGCATCAGGTAGCCCCCGTTGGCGCGGTGGAGCGCACCTCTGCGAATCAGCGTAAAGTCTGTGGTCAGCACACCGTCTTCGATTCGGTGCTCCGTACGCCCCACCAGCTGCCGGAGCGACGGGCGGTCTTCATAGACGACGGGGGCCCCGTTGCCCTGCTCGTGTGTCACCAGGGGGTTGACGGTGTAGCGCTGGAGCCCGCCGCGCAGTGATGGCTCGGGGCCGGTCGGTTGCCCCAGGATTTGCGGCAGCAGATCGGTGATGTTTTTTACAATGTCCGCCTCTACCGCGTCCAGGTAGGATTGGATCGCCGCATGAGAAGTGTACCGGGTGCGAAGAGTGCCAATGAGATCCTCGACGGCATAGCGCGCGACATCCCGGTTGAGGTCGCGGAGCTGTTCGCTCATCTGGCGCTGATGGGCGGGCACGCCCCGCAAGATATGAAGCAGCTCCTCCTGGAGCGTTTCCACGGCCGCCTGGAGACGATCCTGCTCCTCCTGCGGGAGGGCACTGATCTCGTCCGGCGACAGGACCTGCCCGTCCCGCAGGGGGGCAAACAAAAAGCCGGTGGGCGTGTGCAGGAAGGCCAGTCCATGCTCCTCAGCTTTGTCGTGGAGGGCCGACAGGGCCTGCTGGTGCTCCTCCTGAAACGCCTCGACGACCAACTGCCGGCGGGTCTGGTACTCTTCGCTCTCAAACGCCGCCGCGAGTCCCGTCTGCAAATCGTCGACGAACTGCTCCATATCGGCCTGGAGGGCGCGGCCCTGCCCGGCGGGCAGGCGAAGGGCCTGAGGGGCCTGCGGCTGCTCGAAGTTGAAGACATAGCACCAGTCGGCCGGCGGGGCTTTTTGCTCGGCCTCTCGTTCCAGAAGGCGGCGTACGAGGGTGGATTTGTCGGTCTCAGACGGGCCGAGGGCAAACACGTTGTACCCCGGGGCGCTCATGCCCACGCCCACACGCAGAGCCTCTTCCGCCCGTCCCTGCCCCAAGAGCGGATCGATGCCGTCTGGGGGGGCGTCGGGGAACGGGACCGAGGCCGCAGGGCGATACAGCGCGTCGGGGGACAGGCCAGCGTCGAGGCTTGGGTCGGCCATCAGGAGGAGAAGGGAGCGTGCCGCGGACAGTGGAGGCCATCGTTCCCTGGCTGTTCAGGGACGCTGCATAAGATGAGAGGGGAGGCGGCACAGGGCCTCATCCATCGGCGCAGGACGGGGGCGCTCCGTCTGGCAGTCTCGCCCCAAAAGAGCCGCGGGGTCTCCTCGGGAATACCGGGAAGGAAGAGTCGGGAGAAAAACATCGGAAGAGGCCAATCGGCCCCGGTGCCGACGTGCGGAATTCTCCTTGGGGTGGGGCATTTGAGATGGAAAGAGCGTCTGGGGGTGCCTTTCCGAGAGTAGAGGGCGCACGATCCAGAAAACGCCCATGGGACAAGGCGCCTATTCTATTACGCCCGCACCGCCGCTCACTGTCTATCTTTTCCGCTGGTATGTTCTCCTCACGTGAGCCTCTCAGGTTTTATGGATGCGCAAGAGCGTACATTTTTGCTGGAAGGCCCCGATGCGTTTCTGGATCAGGTGTACGAAACAGTTGAAGCGCACGTGCACCGGACGGGCGAAGAGTATGGACAGGTGATTACGGGGGTGGGCATGGCGGAGGTGGGAGATGTGGAGCACGAGACCGAAAGCGTACTTCCGGTCTACGTGCCTGCGACCGTCGATCCGGACGAGGCGGAGGAACTCATTGGCCTCGCCCTGGACCGTATTGCGGACGAGCACAGCATGGAGCTGGCCCGTCAGGGCGTTCAGATACTGCCCGAAGAGGCGGCGGAGTCCGAGTGAGGCGCTTCGCCCCTACGTGCCCGTTCCGCTGGCCCCACTGCTTCCCAATGAAGCTTTTTCTGGAATTCTTTGGCGTGGCGATTTTCTCATTCGTCTTGTTTGTGGGCGGCCTGATTGTGCTGCCGCGGGTGACGACAATGCCGCGCACGACGCCGGCGGAAGGAGTGGGGCTGGCACTTGGCGTCGTTGTCGTGGCGGGCGGCTTTGCGTGGTACTACCTCGCGGCGTCGCACCAGGGGCGGTCTCCTCCATCGAAGCAGTAGAGAGGAGTCACGCGTTGTCCGTCGAGCCGTCGGCGGGGGGATCGGGCGGTTGCAGGAGAGTCCAGAGCAGATACAGAAGACCGAATCCCAGTGCGAAGATAAGCGCGACGGCACCGACGATGCCGAAGAGGCTGACAAGACCCAGAACCATGGTGGGGAGGAGTGGCGGGACGAAGAGGACATGCGACTGTGAGGGCGTGCCGCTGCTCGATAGCAGCCCAATCGGCAGCGGAAGACGCCCAACGTCCTCCATCCCCTGGAAGTGTCCCGTGTGGGCCGGCTTGGGCGCGACTTTTCCGTCTCCGTAACGCCTCCGGAGCGCAGGGAGGCTACGCCGTGTCTTCGGTCCGCAGCGCCTCGAAGCCGGACGTAATGTCGAGCAGCTCTTCGGTGATGGCGTTTTGGCGCGTGCGGTGGAATCGCCCCTGGAGGTCGTCGAGCCGCTCCTGCACGTTGTCCTCGGCCATTTGCATCGCCGCCAGGCGGCTTGCGTGCTCGCTGGCCAGCGACTCTGCACATGCGCGGTAGAGGGACACAAAAAAGTACTGCCGCACCAGCGACGCGAACAGCGTCTCCCAATCGCCCCGAAAGGTGGGGGCCATGCGGGTGGGCCAGTCCTCATGCTCCAGCTGAGCAAGCCACTCGTTATCGAGGGGCAGCAGGCGCTGCGTCGTCGGGGCGTAGCCGGCGCCGGGCGTGGACTGGTTGTAGAAGAGCAGCACCCGGTCGATCTGCTCGTCCAGCCGCCACTGCTCGATGGTGATGAGCAGCTCCTGCACGCGGGCCGTGATGCCCTCCACCGACTCCGGGCCCGCCGCCTGCAGGTTGGGCGCAAGGCCCTCCGCCTCCAGGGCGTCCCCCACGTACTCCCCGAGCACGAGCACCGTCCGCGGGCGCTGCGCCTCCCCGAGCCGCTCCGTCGCGTGCGCTGCCAGGGTTTCGTTGAAGCGCCCGCACATGCCCCACGCCGAGCCGAACACAATCACGCCCTGGCGGCCCGTGGCGGTGGTGGGGAGTACGCGTCCCTCGCGCGGGCGGTGGCGGAGGGCAATCCGCAGGCCCAGCCGCACCGTTCGGTAGTAGTCGGAGAGCGACTCGACGGCGGCCTCGCACTGCCGGATGCTGGTCATCGACAGCACCTTCATGGTGCGCACGACCGAGTGCAGGCTCTCGGTGCTGTTGATCTGGCGGCGGAGCGTCTCAAGCGTCTGCATCGGTGGGCTCGGTTATTGGGTTGAGGGCCTCGCGTGCCGTCTCCAGCAGGGCCGCCCGGTCTTCGTCCGTCAGGTTCGTGCCGTCGTGGATCTTGTCGCACAGGGCCGGGTGCGCCTCGCGGATGGCGTCGCGGACGCGCCGTTCGGCCTCGCCCACCTGCTCGGGCTCGAGCGCGTCGAACAGCCCTTCGGTGGTGGCGAGGAGGACGGCCACCTGCTCGGCGACGGGAAGGGGGGCGTATTGCGGCTGTTTCAGCACCTCCCGGACCCGACGGCCGCGGCGGAGGGTCTCGCGCGTCTCTTCGTCGAGCCGCGTGCCAAACCGGGCAAAGGCCTCCAGCTCCTGAAATTGCGAGTACGAGAGCCGGAGCTCGCCGGTGAGCGCCCGGTAGGCCGGACGTTGCGCCTTGCCGCCCACCCGCGACACCGAGCGCCCCACGTCGACGGCCGGGAGCACGCCCTTCTGGAAGAGGGTCGGCGACAGAAAAATCTGCCCGTCGGTAATCGAGATGAGGTTCGTGGGGATGTAGGCCGAGATGTTCTGCGCCTCCGTCTCCACGATGGGCAGGGCTGTGAGCGAGCCCCCGCCGTGCTCGTCCTTCAGGTGGGTGGAGCGTTCCAGGAGGCGCGAGTGGATGTAGAAGATGTCGCCGGGAAAGGCCTCGCGGCCCGGCGGGCGGCGCAGGAGAAGCGACAGCTCGCGGTAGGCGCGGGCGTGGCGCGTGAGGTCGTCGTACACCACGAGGGCATCGCGTCCCTGCGCCATGAACGACTCGGCGATGGAGGTGGCGGCGTAGGGGGCGACGAATTGGAGGCCGGGCGGCCCCTCGCCGCTCGCCACGACAACGGTGGTGTAGTCGAGGGCGTCGTGCTCGCGCAGGTCGGCAATGACGGAGGCGACGGCGGAATTTCGCTGGCCCACCGCGCAGTAGACGCAGAGGACCTCCGTGTCGTGCTGGTGGAGGATGGTGTCGAGCGCCACGGCCGTCTTGCCGGTCTGGCGGTCCCCCAGGATGAGTTCGCGCTGCCCGCGGCCAATGGGGATGAGGGCGTCGACCACCTTGAGGCCCGTCTGCAGGGGCGTCTCCACCGGGGCGCGCGCCATGATGGGAGGCGCCTCGCGCTCCACCGGCCACCGCTCCCCGGCCCGAACGGCGCCCTGCTCGTCGAGGGGGCGGCCGAGGGCGTCGACGACGCGGCCGAGCAGCTCCGGGCCCACGGGCACGTCCAAGATGCGCCCTGTTCGTTGCACCTCGTCGCCCGCCTCCAGTCGCTCGCTCTCGTCCAGCAGGATGACGCCCACCGTGTCCGGGTCCAGGTTGAACGCCATCCCCCGCACGCCGCCCTCAAACCGCACCAGTTCCTCCGATTGGACGGACGGAAGGCCCCGCACCCGAGCAATGCCCTCCCCCACATGGGTCACTGTGCCCACCTCTTCCACGACCGGGCCGGGGGGCGCGTGCTCCCGCGCCGTGGCCAGGACATCGAACGTGGTGTCGAGCCACGCTGTAATTTTGGGGGTTGGATCGGTGTTGAGACGGTCTCGGTTCATCGGCGTCTCGTGAGTCATTTGGGAACGGCCCCGGTGTGTTCGTGGATGGCGGACGGCAGCCGGCAGGCCGCAGCGATACGGTCTTCTCCGCCGTCCGCCGACCGTCGTCGTCACGATTCTTCGTTCGTCGATCCGGGCGGGCCAACGGGGGCGTCCGCGCCCTCGGGGGAGGCCTTCCGCAGCTCCGCGTCGAGGCGCTCGCGGACGCGGGCCTTCAGGGCGTCGAGGTAGCTGTCGAGGCTCCAGGCCACCTTCCGTTCCCCCACCCGCAGTTCCACCCCAAAGCCCACCTCGGCGTCGGTGTCGAAGGCCACGTCGGATTTCCCCCCCAGCTGCTCGTCCAGGTGCTCGCGGATCTGGGCCTGATGGGCCTCCGACAGGGCGAAGGCACTGTGGACCCCGGCGCCGTGGTCGTTGCTTCGGAGCGCCTCCGTCAGCGCCGTGCGCTCCTGTTCGGTGAGCGTCCGGAGCCGTTCCAGAAAGACCTCGACGGCCTGCTCCTCAAGGTCGACGTCGGCCAGGTCGCGGAGGGCGCGCCGAGCCACGGCAATCGTTTCCGCGACCGCCCGCTCCGAGAGCTCGCGCAGAAACGACTCGCGCTCCCGCTCCAGGGCCTCGCGCCACTCTCGCTCCAGGTGCGCGACCTCCTCGCGGGCCTCGTGGAGCAACTCCTGCCGCCGCGCCTGCGCCTCCTGTTCGGCCTCGGCCAGGGCCTGCGTCCGCGCCTCCTCGAGGTCTGCCTGCAGGGACTGGTACGTCTCTTTTTCGGCCTGCGCCTCCTGCTGCTTCTCGCGGGCGTCTGCCAGCCGCGATGCGATGCGCGCCTCCCGCGCGTCCATCGCCTCCAGGATGGGGCCGTAGAGGAACCGCTTGAGGAGCCCAATCAGGAGCAGGAAATTGACGATCTGGGCGCCGAATGTGAACCAGTCAATCTGCATGTTCTGTATTGCGTATCTCGTATTGCGTATCTCGTATTCCGTATTTCGGCATGTCACGGTGAAGCAGGTGAAGTGAGCAATCCCGGTCGTTACGCAATACGCAACACGAAATACGGACCAGGCTTCACCGTGCGGGTTAAGCACACTTGTGCGGAATCCTTCCGAGACGATCGGATGATCAGACACCGATCACGTAGTCCCAGAACGGGTTCGCGAAGATGACGATGAGGGCCACGACGAAGCAGTAGATGGCCGTTGACTCCACCATGGCCAGTCCGACGAAGAGGGTGCGGGTGATGGTGTCGGCCTCGTCGGGCTGCTGGGCCATCGCGTTGAGCGCCTGCGAGAGCGCACGCCCTTCGCCGAGCGCCGGCCCGATGGAGCCGATGGCAATGGTAAACCCGGCAACGATGATCGACACCATGCCAATCAAGCTTATGTCGTCCATGTCAGTCTGTGGAGGGATGGAAAGTGAGGCAGCGGAGTGTGACTTGCTGCATTGGCGTGTGGGCCTTCCGGCGTGTTTGGGGCCCCACGCGGAGCCGCAGGTGTGAGGACACCCATCATGATGCTTGCACGCTCGTCTCGTCCGTGGGGGCGTCGGCGGGGGTGCCCTCCTGCTGCACGCGGGCCCCCGAGGAGATGTAGACCAGCGCCAGCACGGCAAACACGTACGCCTGGATGACGCCGATCAGCAGGCCGAACGCCTGCATGACGGCCGGGAAGAACAGCGGTGCCAGGCTCAGCAGGATGGCCGCGATCAGGTTGCCGCTCATGATGTTGCCAAAGAGGCGGATCGCCAGGGCGACAGTGCGCGACACCTCGCCGATGATGTTGAAGGGGAGCATGAAGGCGGTGGGCCGCACGTAGTGCGTGAAGTAGCCTTTTGCGCCCCGATTCATGACGCCGTAGACCGGCACCGCGACAAAGACGCAGAGCGCGAGCGCAGCGGGCGTCGTGAGGGACGCCGTGGGCGGCTCAAACCCGGGCACAATGTCGAGCACGTTGCACGTGACGATGAAGAGGAAGAGCGTCCCCACGAACGGCAGGTAGCGCCGGGGATTTTGCAGGCTGGCCGCCTCGATCTGGTCGAGGATCCCCTCCACCACCACCTCCAGCAGGTTCTGCCAGCGAGAGAGAGACGGCCCCGCAGTCAGCGTTCGCGTCACGAGCCACGCCCCGCCCGCGAGCACCGCCATCACCACCCACGAGAAGACAAGGGTGGCGTTGATGGTGACGACACCCCACTCCCAGTAGACAATTTGATCGGGGCTAATTTCCATGACGAGAGGGAACGGATCCAGAAGAGGGCTTCAGGCCCCAGCGTCGCAGCAGCAGGGTGCGCAGGGCAACAAACCCCAGCAGGGCGAGCGCGAGCAGCTCCCAGCGCGCCGTCCACCGCAGCAGAAGCAAAAAGCCGCCCAGGGCCAGGATTGTGCGGGCCACGAAGCTGCCCAGGAGGAGTGTGGCAGAGCCGCCCCGGTGAGCCACCCAGTGCACAGTAAGCCAGAGGCCGCCAAAGTAGCCGAGGCCCAGAATGGCGCCAACCAACAAGGCAAAAAGAGCAGCGGGCCAGGAGATCACAGCGGATTGGGGGGAGAGGGCAGATGCGAGAAAAGAGGACGGACGAGGGGCGGTACCAGCAGCATTGTCCCGGCAGAGACAAGCACCATTTGGGCAAACAGCTCGGGCGGAACGGCCCATGGACCCAGGTCGAGGCCCCGTTGCATGATGATGAGCATAATCTCGGCGCGGGGCACAAGGCTGAGGCTCAGCAGCAGTGCGCCCGAGCTGCGGGTGAGGGCCAGGGCCGGCAACAGAACGCCCAGTCCTTTGCCGAGCACAGCCGCGGCCAGCAAGACCAGAGCCGGTCCCAGCGCGCTTTCCAGTGCTGTTGGGTCTATCCGCCGGCCGATGTCGATGAAAAAGAACGCAGCAAAGAGGGGATAGAACGCGTTGAACGACGTCTCCATCTTCACCGCTTTTGGGTCTCGGCTGAAGATGAGGCCGGCGAAGAAGGCCCCGATGGCGAGAGAGAAGCCGAGCAGGCTGGCAATAGCCGCCACCACCATCCCGGTGCCGAGGACCACCATGATTGTGCCGGGCCAACGCTGGATCTGCTCGAAGAACGCCGTAAGGGGCTCCTCCACGTACAACGAAACCGCGATGCACCCAGCCGTAAACGCCGCAAACTTGAGCGCAAAGCCGCCCAATGTCTGAGCCGCAAGGGGAATGAGCGAAGCTGCCGGATTCGCATGGAAGACGGGAGCGAGGGTGAACAAAACGCCCATCAGCACGACGCCCGAGACATCGTCCAGCTCCGCCACGTCCAGCATGAGTTCGCCGTCGTCCGTCTTGAGCAGATTGGCCTCGTCCCACAGAGCCACCGCGACTCCCACACTTGTAGCCGTGAGCGCCACGCCGACGAAGAGACTGGGCACGAGGGGCCATCCCAGTCCATATGCGGCGGCCCCGTAGCCCACCCCGCCCGAGATCGCCACATTGCTCCCCCACACCAGGCTGGCCGGAGGCAGTCGCTCCACGAGCCCCGGCAGGTCGCTCTCCAGCCCCACGCGAAACAGCAGCACCACGATGCCGACCGAGCCCAAAAATGCGAAGATCTCGTGGCCCGTCGCATCCAGGAGCGACCACTGGGCATCGGCAAGGCGCAGAGCAAACCCGAGCACGAAGTATCCCACCAGCGGCGGCACGCCGATGTGGTCGAGGGCGGGGCGCAACAAGAGCACCAGCACGATCATGACCCCGAGCACCAAAATGTGGATCGTGTGGGCGCTTTCCATGAGGTCTATCGGCGGCTTTCTTCGCGAACCCAGTACCACGCATTCAGGCAGCCCAGCCCAATGCCCAGGACCAGGAGCATCAGCGTCCAGGAATACCGGCTGTCGACCCGAGCGTCGATCCAGATGCCCAGCGCCAGCAGCAACAGTGTGGGAATGGCCACCGACCAGCCTACCAGCCCGAACATGCCCATCCCGAACAAAATGCCCCGTTCCGGCTCGTCCCGCGCCCGCTGCTTCCGCGTCTCCTTCGACCGAATCTTCTCGGCGAATTGCTCGCGCTGTTCGGGGTCGCTCTCCTCCATGGGTCCAATGCCTCACTTGAGGGGGGCCTGCCTCTAATTCTCATGTTGACGTGTGGAGAGTGATGCGTGACCCGTGATTCGTGACTTCAGCCGTGATCCTCACTCCTCACGCTTCACTCCTCACGCATCATTCCTCACGCATCCCGCCTCGCTTTTTCCTCCATCTCCGCGTCCCCGCGCGTCCCATGCGCTCTATTCGACGTCGATGAACCGGTGCACCACCTCCGACTCCAGCTTTGCCAGGGCCGTCCGCATGGCCTGCTCGCGTTCATCCACCTGCTCGAAGCGGCTCCGCACGGTTTCTTCCAGGCGTCCCAGCTCCGGCCCCACCACCGCGTTGCGCACCGACACGAGCACCTCCGCTCCGCACTTCACGAGCACGCCCTCGTCGACCGCCGCGAAGCCCTCGTCCTCGTCGCCGACGGGCACGAACGAGAGGATGCCCGGCACCAGCGCCTCCACGTAGTCGACGTGGCGGGGCAACAGCCCGAACGATCCGTTTTGTCCCTCCGCGACGACCTTCGTCACCTCGCGCTCCAACACCACTTTTTCGGGCAGGAGCACCCGCAACGTCATGGATGTGGCGTCAGGCATGGGCGGGCTCGGCGGATTCGTCGTGGGGGGCGGCCTCGGCCAGGGGCTCCGCTTCCTCGACGCGACCAATCATGTAGAGCGCCCGCTCGGAGACGTCGTGAAACTCGTCGTTCAGGATGCGCTCGCAGCCGCGGAGCGTGTCGTCCAGGCGCACCGCCTCGGCTGCGCGCCCGGTAAACTGCTCGGTCACGGCGAAGGGCTGCGTGAGGAAGCGCTCCAGGCGGCGGGCGCGGTTCACCGTGCGCTGGTCGGCGCGCGAAAGCTCCTCCATGCCCAGCATGGCGATGATGTCCTTCAGGTCCTCGTACTCGGCCAGCGTCTCGCGCACCGTGCGGGCCACGCGGTAGTGCCGCTCGCCCACGACGTGCGGCGTGAGCATGTTGGAGCTGGACTGCAACGGGTCGATGGCCGGGTAGAGGCCCTGGCTGGCCCGGTCGCGCGAGAGGACGATGGAGGCGGACAGGTGCGTGAAGGTGTGCGTCACCGCCGGGTCCGTAAAGTCGTCGGCGGGCACGTACACCGCCTGCACCGACGTAATGGACCCGGTCTTCGTATTGGCGATGCGTTCTTCGAGCCCCGACAGCTCGGTCCCCAGCGTGGGCTGGTAGCCGAGGCGCGACGGAAACCGCCCCAGAAGCCCTGACACCTCCGTTCCCGCCTGCACGAACCGAAAAATGTTGTCGATCAGGAGCAGTACGTCCTGCCGCGCGTCGTCGCGGAAGTACTCGGCCATCGTGAGGGCGGTCTGCCCCACCCGGAAGCGCGCGCCGGGCGACTCGTTCATCTGGCCGAAGACGAGCACCGTGTCGTCGAGCACGCCCGCCTCCTGCACCTCGCGGTAGAGCTCCTCCGCCTCCCGGCACCGCTCGCCGATGCCGCAAAAGAGGCTCACGCCCTCGTACGCGGCCACCATGTTGTGAATCATCTCCATCAGCAGCACGGTCTTGCCCACGCCCGCGCCGCCGAAGAGGCCCGCCTTGCCGCCCTGCTCGATGGGCACGAGCAGGTCGATGGCCTTGATGCCCGTGCGCAGGATTTCGCGGGTCGTGCCCTGCTCGGTCAGGCCCACGGCCGGGCGGTGGATGGGGCGCTGCGCCTCGGCGTCGGGCGGCGGCTTCTGGTCGATCGGCTCGCCCAGCACGTTGAACACGCGCCCCTTCGTCGCGCGGCCCACCGGCACCCGAATCGGATGGCCGGTGTCGCGAATGCGGTCGCCGCGGGCCAGCCCCTGCGTGCGAGACAGCGCGATGCCGCGCACCGCCTCGTCGTTGAGGTGCGTCACCACCTCCACCACAACGTCCTCGTCCGCGCCCGCCACCAGCTGGTGATGCATGCGGGGCAGCCGCTCCGGGAAGCGCGCGTCGATCACGCTCCCACGAATGGACAGAACGCGGCCGGTGGGGGCGGTTGGGTCGGGCATTTCGAGGGGGCGAGGGAAGAGATCGTGTGAGGAGTGACTCGTGACGCGTAAAGCTGGTCATTTCAACCGTTCATATCACGGGTTACGCATCAGGCCTCACGTATCAATTCGTCGATTCGCGCTTCCGCGTCTCGGCTTCGGCCACGTGCTGAATCACATCGGCCACACTGTCCGGAATCACCGAGATCGAGTCGATGCCCGCCTCCACCAGAAACTCGGCGAAGTCGGGGTGGTCGCTGGGGGCCTGCCCACAGATGCCCACCGGGCGGCCATCAGCGTGGGCTTGATCGATAAGCGCCTTCACCATCCGCTTGACGGAGGGAGTGCGCTCGTCGAACAGATGCGCGAGCCGCTCGGCGTCGCGTCCCACGCCCAGGACGAGCTGCGTCAGGTCGTTGGTGCCGATGGAGAAGCCGTCGAACCGCTCGGCGAATTCGTCGGCCTGAAGCACATTCGACGGGATCTCGGCCATGACGTACACCTCAAGCCCGTTCTCGCCGCGCTTCAGGCCGTTTTCGGCCATCACCTCCAGCACCCGATCCGCCTCCTGCGGCGTGCGGCAGAAGGGAATCATGAGGACGACGTTCGTGAAGCCCATTGTCTCGCGCACCCGCTTGAGGGCGCGGCACTCCAGGGCGAACCCCTTGCGGTAGGCGTCGCTGTAGTAGCGCGAGGCGCCCCGCCAGCCCAGCATCGGGTTCTCCTCGTGCGGCTCGAAGGCCTGCCCGCCCACGAGGTCGGCGTACTCGTTCGTCTTAAAGTCGCTGAGGCGCACAATCACGGGGTGCGGGTGTTGGGCCGCGGCAATGGCGCCGATGCCCTGCGAGAGCTGGTCCACAAAGTACTCGCCCTTCTCGTCGTAGCCTCGCGTCAATGCCTCGATGCGGTCCCGCGCGGACTCGTCCGCGACCTGGTCAAAGGCAACCAGGGCCATCGGGTGCACCTGGATCACGTTGTTGACGAGGTACTCCATGCGGGCCAGGCCGATGCCCTCCACCGGCAGCCGCCACCAGGTGAGGGCCGCGGCGGGGCTCGCTACGTTGAGCATGATGTTCGTGTCCGTGTCCGGTAGGGCCTCGAGGTCCAGGTCGTCCGTCTCGTAGTCCAGCAGCCCCTCGTAGACGTACCCGTCGGTGCCCTCTACGCACGACAGCGTGACCTCCTGCCCGTCGGTAAGCGTCTCGGTCGCGTTTCCGGTGCCGATGACCGCCGGGATGCCGAGCTCCCGGCTCACGATGGCGGCGTGGGAGGTGCGGCCGCCGTGATTGGTGACAATGCCCGCGGCCTTTTTCAGGATGGGCCCCCAGTCCGGATCCGTCATTTCCGTCACCAGGATGCCGCCCTCCTCAAATTCATCGATCTCATCGGCGCTATGGATGAGCTGCACCTCGCCTTCCGCAATCGACTGCCCAATGCTGAGGCCGGTCACCAGCCGCTCACCCGTTTCCTGAAGCCGGTACGTGCGCAGCGCGCTCGCCGCCCGCCGCGACTGCACCGTCTCGGGGCGGGCCTGCAAGATGAACAGCTCTTCGGTTTCCCCGTCGCGCGCCCACTCGATGTCCATGGGGCGGTCGTAGTGCTCCTCAATCCGCGCCCCCCATCGCGCCAGCGTGAGAATCTCGTCGTCGGACAAGACGAAGGATTTGCGTTCTTCTTCAGTCGTCTCGACCGTCTTCGTGGGCTCGCCGTCCCCGTCGGCGTACACGATTTTCTGGGCCTTGTCGCCCTTCATCTTGCCCACGATGGGCGTGAGCGAGTCGTCGTCCAGGAACGGCTTGTAGACCGTGTACTGGTCCGGGTTGATGGTGCCCTTCACCACCGTTTCCCCGAGCCCCCACCCGGCATTGATAATGGCGTTGTCGGGAAAGCCGCTCTCGGTGTCGATGGTAAACATCACGCCCGCTTTGTCCGCCCGCACCATCTTCTGGATGCCGACCGACAGGGCCACCTGCATGTGGTCAAATCCCTTTTCTTCTCGGTACGTGATCGCGCGGTTCGTGAAGAGGGACGCAAAGCACTTCTTGCAGGCCTCCAGCACCGCCTCGTCGCCGCGCACGTTCAAAAAGCTCTCCTGCTGCCCGGCGAAGCTGGCTTCGGGGAGGTCCTCGGCAGTGGCGCTGCTGCGCGCCGCAACATCAGTGGCGTCGGCATCGTCCGCTGCACTGAGCGCGTGGTAGGCATCCCGAATGGCCGTTTCCATGTCGGAGGGCATGGTGCCGTGACGAATCAGCTCGCGGATGGCGGCGCCGGTGTCGCCAAGCGACTGCTCGCCGTCCGACAGCGCCTCCAGATGGGCCCAGATCTCGTCCTTCAGGTCGTTGACCGTCAGGTAGTGCCAGTAGGCGTCGGCGGTGGTGGCAAACCCATCGGGCACACGGATGCCTTCGTCCTTCAACGCGCCGATCATCTCGCCGAGGGAGGCATTCTTGCCGCCCACGAGGGGCACGTCCTCGTTGCTGAGCGTGTCGAACCGGCGGACGTACGTTTGCTTTTTGGCAACGGCTGTGTCACTCATCATCACTGCAGGCTTGTGTTGAGGATCGTGGGGGTGGGAGGAAGGTGTGATGCGTGATGGCGTGATGCGTGAAACGTGAGGCATGGCGACGCGACAGGAAGGGGAATCGCCCCTGCCCCTCTACTCCCTCGTGCGTTCTTCTACACGCCTCACTCTTTACGTTTCACTCCTCACGCGTCACGAGGGGACAGACCCTGAAGCAGGGGAGAGGCAGCAAGCAAAGACGAGCGATTCGGAACGCCGGGGGCGTCTACCGTGCGGTGTATCCGCCGTCGATGACGAGCTCCGAGCCGGTCACGAACTTCGACTCGTCGGACGCCAGGTAGAGGATGCCGTCGGCGATGTCTCTTGGTTCGCCGACGTGGCCGAGGGGGGCAGTTCGTCCAATTGCTCGCGGCCCTTCTCCACGTCGCCCTTCCCGCTCAGGTACTCCTCCACAAGGGGCGTCCAGATGAAGCCGGGGTGCACCGAGTTGACACGAATGTCGTCCTCTGCGTACTCCAGCGCGTCCGTCTTCGTCATCAGACGCACGGCGCCCTTCGAGGCGTGGTAGGGCGGAATGTCGGGCGCGCTGATGAGTCCATAGATGGAGGAGAGGGTGATGATGCTCCCCCCGCCGGCCTCCTGCATGTAGGGAATGGCGTGCTTCGTGCAGAAGAACACGCCCTTCTCATTTACCGCCATCACTTCGTCCCACTCCGCCTCCGTGAGCTCGTGGGTCGGCTTGTCGGGGCCGGAGATGCCGGCGTTGTTCACGAGCACGTCGATGCCCCCGAATGCGTCCGCCACCTCGTCGAAGACGCGCTTCACTTCGTCCTCGTCGCTCACGTCCATGTGCCAGTAGCGGGCGGTGCCCCCCACGGCCTCGATGTCCGTCACGACCGACGCGCCTTCGTCGTCCTTCAGGTCCGTCACAGCCACCTGCGCTCCTTCCCCGGCCAGCCGTTCGGCGGTGGCTTTGCCGATGCCCAGGGCACCACCCGTTACAATCGCAGTTTTTCCGTCTACGCGTCCCATGGAAACGTTTATTGGTCCGTGAGAAATGATGATCGTGCAGGGGCGCATGGCGAGGCGTCCCTACACTGTATTTGATGTAGGAAGTGGCGGGCGTTGGGTCACACCAGTGCGTGGTCCCCCACGAACTCCGAGAGCGGCAGGCCCCACGTGGGCACCTTGCCGCCGGTGGTGTAGTAGATCGTCTTAAATCCCATCTTGAGCGCGTGCGGCGTATAGCCAATCTTGAGGATGCTCGTGTCGCCGCCCCACCACTCGTTCGTGTGCATGTAGAACCCCTTGCGCCCGCCCATGTCGCCCATGCAGATGACCTCCGGCTCCAGCGACGGGATCGGCTCGTCGGGCTCGTGTGCCCCGGCCGCCCGCCCCAGCATCTGGGCGCAGATCTCCGCCTCTTTGTGGCCCAGCGAGCCGAGCTTGGGCACAGTGACGGACGCCGCGTCGCCGACGGCAAAGACCTCCGGGTAGTCCGGATTGCGCATCTGGAGGCCGGTCACGACGAAGCCCTGGTCGTCCGTGATGGGAAGGTCCTTCACCACGTCGTGGGCCGTCCAGTTGGGGAAGATGATTTTCAGCTCCGCCTCCACGCTGCTTCCGTCCTCGAACTCAATGCCGTCCTCGTAGAGACGCTCGATGCCTTCCGTGTCGGCGCGATAGCCGAATCCCAGGTCTTCCACCATCGGCAGCAGCTCGTCGAGGATCTTCTCCCCGGCGTCCTCGGCGATCACCTCGGCCGGCGTAAAGAGCGTAATCGAGCGTGCGTCCCCCATCTCGTGCTTCTCCAGCCAGTGGGCCATCGAGAACGCAATCTCGACGGGCGGCCCCTCGCACGCCGCCTTAGCTTCCGGAAGAAGCGGCAGGTCGGGGTGGTGTCCCTGCACGAACCGGTCGGAGCCGACAGCGATGGGCCCGCCTTTGTACCCGCCCTCGTGCAGGTAGCGTCGGAGCTTTTCGCCGTAGTAGGTGTCGGTGAGGGTGTGGCCGTGCTCGGCAAAGCCCTCGATCTCTTCGAACGCCAGGTTGTTGCCCAGCGCAATTACGAGGAAATCGTACCCTACCGACTCGGCGGCCGAGCCGGAGCGCTCGACCGGCGTGTACTCCACCGACCGCCCGTCTACGTCAATCCCCTGCACCTCTGCGTGGATGAACCGAATGTCGTCCCGGTCCAGGAACTTCACGAACGGCAGGTGCAGCTCTTCGGCGGGATTGTTGTTGTGCCACACCTCCAGGGGGATGTTGGGGACAAACGTGAGGTACGGAGTCCGGTCGACGCAGGTAATGTCGACCTCGTCGCCCGCGAACGCGCGAATGTAGCGGGCCGTCGTGAGGCCGGCAAAGTTACAGCCGAGAACGAGAATGTGCGGAGACGTGGGCATGGCAGCGAGCGAGAGGGGCATGCCAGGACGCAACGAATCCGAGGGCGGCCTTGCGCTCCGACACGAGGGGGCGCCCAAGGAATTTCAGGATACGGCAAACGAATGACGGCCTGGTCAGTAATGAGTGCTTCCACCAGGCAGAAAAAACCAGTCAGGTTCGGGGGGCAAATGTTCTGATGAGGCCAGAACAACAGGAACGTGGAACTCAAATCCTGTCTTTACCTGTTATAACTACACAAGGCCCCGTAGCACTGCGGGGCATTTGTCTTCCCACCAACGACGAGACGTCATGGAGCTGGAATCGGGACGTCCCCGCCACGAACAGATCAGTGACTGGCTGCGCGAGAAAATTGAGGAGGGGGGGTACGAGGTTGACGAGAAGCTGCCCTCCGAAAAGCAGCTCGGCGCGCGCTTTGACGTAAGCCGCGTGACGGTGCGCCGGGCCCTGCAAACCCTGGAGAACGAGGACTACATCTACCGCCGGCAGGGCCTGGGGTCGTTCGTAAAGGAGCGTCGGGCGGCGCAGGGGCTGGTGCGCCTGACGGATTTTGCACAGGACATGGCACAGGCCGGCCTGACTGCGTCGTCGGAGGTGCGGCACCGGGCCCCCGAAACGCCCCCGTCTCTCGTGGCTGTGCAGCTGCAGACGGATGATCAGAAGGTGATGCGGCTCGACCGCCTCCGCCTCGGCGACGGGCGCCCGGTGGCGTACGACCGCACCTGGCTGCCCATGTTCTATGCCCAACTCCTGGAGGGGCACGACCTGGAGCGGGAAACAATCTACCACATTCTGGAGACGGAGTACGACATTCCGGTACTGCGGGGGCAGTACCGAATTACAGCGGCCAACGCCGATGCGGCGGTGGCAGAGGCGCTCGGGGTGGCGGAGGGAGAAGCGCTGCTCCTGATTGAGCGCCTGTCGCTGACGGAAGGAGACAAGCGCGTCTACTTCCAGCGGCGCTACTACCGGAGCGACCGCGTGGCCTATGAACTGGAACTGGCCCGCGACCCGGAACGGCGCAGTGCGGCCGAGCACGGCATGCCGCTGCGCGAGTTTGAACCGGTGTTTGCCGAAGACCCGGAGGCCCGGGGCGCGTAACCGGCCCCGGGCGCTCGGCACGGGGGACTACATGCGCCCTTTCAACATGCCGTTCCAGTACATGCGCGGCAGGCCGTACGCCTTCAGCGCGTACATGCTGTAGCGCTCCTGCGTCTGGTCGAACGGGAAGCTTTCCTGCGGCTCCTTGTCGTAGTCAAACTCCGCGAGCACCAACTTGCCGTAGCCCGTGACGAGGGGGCAGGAGGTGTAGCCGTTGTACGTGCCGTTGATCGGCGTAGTGTGGTGCATCGTCGCCGTTAGGTGGTCCACCAGCACCGGCGCCTGCTTGCGGATGGCCGCGCCCGTCTTGGAGGTGGGGAGGCTGGAGTTGTCGCCGATCCCGAAGACGTTGTCGTAGCGGGTGTGCTGCAGCGTGCCGGCGTCGACCTCCACCCAGCCCTCCTCGTTTGCGAGGGGGCTCTGCGCAATGAAGTCGGGCGCGCTCATCGGCGGCACGGCGTGGAGCAGGTCGTACTGAACGGTCCTGCTCTCCTCCGTATCCAGGTTCTTGAACACCGCCTCCTTTGCGTCCGGCCGAATCTCCGTCAGCTCCGTGTTCAGGTTGACCTCGATGCCTTTACGCTCCACCACGTCGTAGAGCGTTTCCTCGTAGGGCTTCGACGAGAACAAGGCGCCCTTGGCCTTCATGAAGGCGATGCGGCTGCCGTCGCGCACGCCCTGTCGGCGGAAGGCCTCGTCGGCCAGATACATGATTTTCTGGGGCGCGCCGCCGCACTTAACGCCCGTGGTGGGCTCGGTGAAGAGGGCGGTGCCGCCTTTGGGAAACTGCTGGAGGGCGTCCCAGGTGGTCTCGCAGGTGTCGTAGCTGTAGTTGCTGACCACTCCCGTCTCGGGCCGTCCCACCGACTCGGCGAGGCCCGGAATGCCGTCCCAGTTGATTTGAATCCCGGCCGCCATCACGAGGTAGTCGTAGCCGTAGGTGTCGCCGGCCGCGGTGGCAACGGCGTTGTTATCGGGGTCCAGCTCCACGGCGCGGTCTTGGATCCAGGTGGCCCCGCGCGGTATCACCTCGCCCATGGGCCGGGCCGATTCTTCTTTTGGAAAGACCCCGGCGCCGATGAGCGTCCAAAGGGGTTGGTAATAGTGCGTGTCGGCGGGGTCGAGGATGGCCACCTCCGGGGGATCGTCGCGCTCCAGCAGCTGCGAGGCAACGGTAAGGCCGGCGGTGCCGCCGCCAACGATGAGAACGTGGTGCGAGTCGGTCATGGGTCTGGGGCGTGGTTGAGAGGAGGACGTTGGAGAGAGAACAGGGGGACAACTGGGGGAACGGAATGAGGCCGCTACGCACGCAGGTTGCGGCCGAATTTTTTGGCGAGTGTGGTGATGAAGCCGACGGCTCGCTGCACGTCGGGGTCGCGGAGGGCCCCGAGAAGCCCGAAGACGCCCTGGGTGGGCGTATCGCCGCGGCTGGCTTCTTTCTGGGTGTCGACGAGTGCGGAACCGAGGCTGCCCACCACCTGCAGGGCCTGGGGATCGAGCACCCCAGAATCGAGCAGGGCCTCAAACTCGTCGGTGCGAAACAGCTCGCCAAGACGGCTGAGGGCGCCAAAGGCCTGGCGCAGAGTGCGCTCCGGGTCGTAGCCCTGCGCGGCAGCACGGGCGTATTCGGCGTCGAGAATGTCCACGACGGTGGCAATGACGGCGGGCGCGTCTTCCGCCAGGGCCGTAAGTTCGTCGAGCTGTTCGGATCGGTCCAGAATGTTCTCCAGGGCCGCGGCCGTCTCGGGGTCGGTGAGCGCTTCCAACAGCCGGAGCCCCTCCCGGGCGCGCTCGTCCACCACGACGCCTCGGTCGGCCGCACGGGTCAGGGCGTCGTCGATGGTATCGACCGTGACCCTTGCCGCGTCGGGCAGCTCCTCGGCGAGGGCGGCCAGCTGTTCCAGCCGGTCGAGGCGGTCGATCAGGGCGGTGAGCACCTCCACCGTCTCCGGCTCCGTCAGCGCTTCGGCGAGGTGCAGGGCCTCCCCGGCACGCTCATCGAGCACGACCCCGCGGTCCGCCGCTCGCGTGAGCTCTTCGTCCACCACATCGGCCGTGGTCTGGAGGAGGGCCGGCATCTGTTGCTCCAGCCGCTCGAGCGTATCGAGGGCTTCCTCGATGGTATCGAGCCGGTCGAGGAGATGCGTCAGCTTCTCGCGGGTTGCGGGGTTTTGTAAGCGCTTTTCCAGGGCGTTTGCGCCATCTGTCTGGGGGCGGTGCTCCATGGGCCCGGGGATGTGTGATCGGCGGAAGACGGAGAGGAGTTTCCAGTTCGTAAGGACCTGTATTTACAACTCTCGCACGTGTTTCAATTCCGTTGCAAATGTTGCAGTGAGGGCTCAGTGGACGGCGGGGAGGGCGGCATTCGCGGTATCGATCGGGGCGGAAGTGGGCACAAAAACGGCGTAGATGCCGCGCACATCGCCCACCTCAAAGCCGTAGGCGCGATCCTTGGGATAGCCCTTTTTGACAAAGGCGGGCCGGTCTTCCTTGGGGCCGTGGCAGGAGAGGCAGGTAGACCGCACGGGGATGCGGCGCGCGTAGCGCCAGCCGGGGCGGCCGTTGCGGGTCGTGCGGATCCAGCGCTCGGTGAGCTCGGGGGAGGAGGCAAATTCCTCGTAGAGACGGCGTGCCTCGGGATCGAGCTGGTGGGCCGGATTGCGATACTTCTTGGCGAGCTGCTGCACGGTCCAGCCGTTCGTGGCCCCAATCTGCTTCGCGCGCATGCCCACAGGTTTGCACACGCGTTTGAAGGTGCTCTTGTCGACGGTGGATGTGCCGATGGTGGCAGCGAGCGACTCACGCATTTCGTTGAGGGCCGCGATGGACGTTTCCACCTTCTGCCTGACGGAATCGGGGGGCGTCGACGAAGCGCCGGAGGGAGAGCGGCCACACCCGGCCAGGACGGCGGTGATGCCGGCAGCGAGAAGGAGGGACGACAGTCGGTGCATCGGACAGGAAGCAGCGGACAAGAAAGGAGGCGAGGAAAACAAAATACGGCTCACATCGTGCTCGTTGCCAGGAGCCCAGTCCGGACACGCATCAGAACATTTTGGGTCATTCGACGGGTTTTTCTCCCACGCCTGTGAGCGGCCGTCTCTCGTACTCTTGTTTTCTACACGAGGCAACTTTTTTCGCCCAGGGGGCCTTCGGGCCGGTCTCCAAGGACGGATGGGCCGGGCGTGCAAGCCGAGCATGGAGAGTGACCCCAGGTATGGGGAGTGATCTGGGCATGAAGAACCAAAAGAGGATCCCCGTCCGGCCGTCTCTCGCCGGATCCTGTGTTCTATATATTGGTTGGCACCTGTAAGTACAAGTAGTAGCAACACAAAGCCGTGTGTTCCCATGTCTGATCCCCAATTCGACGTTGAGCGGGCCACGGCGGGGCTTGTGCTCGCGCTTTTTCTGGCGGCGTCGCTGCTACTGGGGGCGATGTACTATTTCGTTCTCCGAGACACAGGGAAGCGCACGGGGAAGGAGGCAAGTTCCTCCGCACAGGCCGTTGTTCGCGTGGAGCGCCCGCCGTCCTCCGATGCCGTCTCGCCGTTTCTCGTCATTCGCAGGTGCACCACATGAGCTACACGCCGCTCGTTACCATTTTGGTGGTGCTGGTGGTGGGGGCCGCCCTCACCTTGTCGGTGCTGTTTTACGCCTTTCGAGAAGGGGCCTTCGATAACCTGAGATCCGGGGCCTATGCCATCTTCGACGAAGACGAGCCGGTGGGGGAGCCGCAGGACCAGTGGTTTCAGGAATCAGGGGGCCCCGCGGACCCCCCGCCGTCTTCGCGCGCTTGACCTTTTTCTACCAACGCACGCTGCCTGTTCATGCCTGAGGATGCCTCCCCTGCCGTGCCCCCGGACGTTGCCGACGCGAGTGCGGACGCTGACTGGCGCCAGGTCGTTGATGCCTCTGCCCGAGGGCCGGTCGTTGCGTTCGTCGTGAGCGCCACGGCGTGGCTCGTCATCGGCTCGCTGCTGGCCCTCATCGCCAGCTTCAAGTTTCAGTTTCCCGACTGGTGGACGCAGCAGGCGTGGCTCACCTTCGGGCGGGTGCGGCCTGCGCATCTGAACACGATGATCTACGGCTGGATTTCGATGGCGGGCGTGGGGGTGAGCGCGTGGCTCTGGGCGCGGCTTTTGAAAACGCGGCTGCGGGGGCAGTGGATGTTGCTGCTGAGCGCGGCGCTCTGGAACCTGGGGGTGCTGGTGGGTACCATCGGCATTCTGGCGGGCTACTCGCGGGCCATCGAATGGGTGGAAATGCCGTACGTGGCGTTTGCGTTCATCGTCCCGGCCATGCTGCTGGTGGTGGCGTCGTTCATCCAGACACTCTGGGAGCGCCACGCGCGCCACCTCTACATTTCGGTCTGGTACCTCGGCGCGGCCATCCTGTGGGGGCCGCTGCTGGTGGTGGCCATTCTGCTGCCCATCTACAGCGGCATCCCCGAGGCGACGGCCAACTGGTGGTACGCCCATAACATTCTGGGGCTCTGGATTACCCCGCCGGGCCTGGCCGCGGCGTACTACTTTATCCCGAAGGTCATCGGCCGGCCGGTGCACAGCTACCACCTGTCCTACCTCGGCTTCTGGACGCTCGCGCTCTTCTACAACTGGGCCGGCGTGCACCACCTGGTCGGCGGACCGGTGCCGCAGTGGGTGGCGACGGTGTCCATCGTGTTCAGCGCCATGATGATTATTCCGGTCATCGTGGTGGCGGTGAACCACCACCTCACCGTGGTGGGCCACTTCGAGAAGCTAAAGTACAGCCCCACGCTGCGGTTTGTGGTGTTTGGCGCCATGAGCTACACGGCCGTCAGCCTGCAGGGCTCGCTGCAGTCGTTCCGGTACTGGCAGGAGGTGACCCACTTCACGCACTACACCATCGCGCACTCGCACCTGGGCGTTTACGCCTTTGCGACGATGATTGCGTTCGGGGCCATCTACTACATCATGCCGCGGGTGACGGACTGGGAGTGGGGCAGCAAGCGTCTCGTCAGCCTTCACTTCTGGACGACGGGCCTGGGCATTGGGGCCTACTTTACCGCCCTCACCATCGGCGGCGTCATCCAGGGCTTTCAGCTGCTCGATCCCGACGTGGCGTTCCTGGAAATTGTGGACGATACGAAGCCCTGGCTCATCGTGCGGTCGGTCTCCGGCACGCTCATGACGATTGGGCACCTCGTCTTTGCGTATCTGCTTGCGCGGATTGTGACCCGCAGTGGAGAGCGGCCGGAGGGGCCGACCTACTTCCACCCTGTGCCGGAGGGCACCTTCGCGCATGTGGGGGGCGACGGAACCCGCTCCGCCCGCGTTCCATCGACGGGCGAAGAAGCGACGAGCCAAGAAGACCGGTAGCGCCTGCCCTGCATCGTTTATGTCCCACGATCCTCTTCCACAATGACTCGGATCGCTCTCGTCTTTCTGGGCGCCTTTGCGGCCATCGCGATGAGCTTTACGGCGCTTACGCTGCTGCCGCGCATGCAGCTTTCTGCGATTGAGCCAACGCCCGGCACTGCCGACTACACCTACGACGAGCAGCTGGGCCGAGAGGTGTACCTGCGAGAGGGGTGCATTTACTGCCACAGCCAGCAGGTGCGGCCGGAGGGCTTTGGGTCGGATCTGAAGCGCGGATGGGGGCCCCGCGGGTCTCGGCCTGGCGACTACGTGTACGACGAGACGCACCAGCTCGGTACGATGCGCACCGGCCCGGACCTCCACGACATTGCCAGCCGCCAGCCCAGCCGCGATTGGCACCTGGCGCACCTCTACCAGCCCCGGTCGGTCAGCCCCGGCTCGGTGATGCCCGCGTATCCGTACCTGTTCGAGGTCAAGAAGAAGTCGAACGTGATGGCCTCTGAGGTCACCGTGCCCCTCAGTGCGGACTACGCGCCGCCGGGCGACAGCGTGGTGGTGGCCACCGAAGACGCCCTTGCCCTCTACGACTACCTCATGACTCTGAAGCTTGAACCGATCAACGATGGGGGGGCGCAGGGGGCCTCCAACTGATGGCCCCACAGCGCCCGCCGCGCACGGTGCTTCTCTGAGCTTCCCACTGTCCCCATGGCCGACGACACACCTTCTCCGTCCGATTCCGGCGCCGAGTCTTCCGCCAGCCCCGACCGCTCGCCCGAGCCGGTCGACATGCTGCGGCCTCTGTTCCGCGAGGAGCCCCTGCCGCCCGAGGGGGGGGAGCCGCCGCAGATGTGGCTCTGGATTCTTATCTTCGGCGTTCTGCTGTTCAGTACGTTCTACCTCGGGGTGTTTATTGGCGACTTCAGCCCCGATCCCTGGCTCCAGTCGCCGGAGCCGGTGGCACAGCGGGCGGGGCCGCCCGAGCCGGAGCCGGTCAGCGGCTCGCAGGTGTATAGCGCCCGCTGTGCGAGCTGCCACCAGTCCAACGGGCAGGGCGTCTCGGGGGCGTTTCCCACCCTCGTGAACACGAGCTGGGTAGAGAACAAGGGCCAAATCATCCGCATCCTGTTGCACGGGATGCAGGGAGAGGTGGTGGTACAGGGGGAGACCTACAACGGCAACATGCCGGCCTGGGGTACCATCCTGAGCGATCGCGAGATTGCGGCGGTCATTACGCACGTGCGGCAGTCGTGGGCCAACGACTACGGGGAGGTGACGGCCGATGAGGTGGCGGCGGTGCGCTCCGACACGGAGGGGCGCGCCGATCCGTGGTCGGCCGAGGAGCTGCAGCAGTCGGGGAATCAGGCCGTCCCGTCCGGAGACAATGCCGCCGCGGACGCGCAGACGGTGGGGCAGGTGCTGTACGACCGGCTTGTGGCCCGTGCCGCCCCGCCCCGATCCGACGGGGTCCCGCGATAAACGGCGGGCCGCACGCTCATCCGCTCGCGTTGCGTGACAGCGAGCGCGACCACGATTTCCGGTTCTCAGTCGACGATTCTCCCCGATGCAGCGCTGCGATCACTGCGACATGCCCCTTTCCGGCTCGGGCGTTTCGGCGCCCGGGGTGGCCGACAGTGCGCACTACTGCTGCTACGGCTGCCGCATGCGGGCCGAGACGCTGGACCGGGACGACACGGGCCGCTCCGAGGAGCAACAGGCGCTTCTGGTGCGCCTCTTCGCGGGGGGGCTCATGGCTGGGTTCGTGATGGTGTTTAGCCTGGCAATTAGTTCGGGGTACGGGTTTGGGGCGCTGCAGCGGCTGGAGCACGACGTGAGCACTGCGCACTGGGTGCTCCTGCTGGCGGCCGTGCCGGCGCTGGGGCTGCTGGGGCCGCCGCTCCTGCGCTCGGCCTGGCGCGACCTGCGAGGCGGCGGGCTCACGCTCAACGTGCTGTTTACGCTCGGCACCACGAGCGCCGTCGTGGTGAGCGGCATCAGCTACGTGCGCGGCACCGGGCCCATCTACCTCGAAACGGCGGTCATGCTGCTGGCGCTCTACACATTGGGGCGCTACCTCACGGCCCGCGCAAAGGACACCACCACGCGCGTCCTGCGGCGTCTCATGCAGGTGCCCGACACTACGTACGCTCGCCTGTCGCCCGATCCCGGCGAGGTGACGCCCGACGACCTTCGGGTAGACGACCGCCTCCGTGTGCCGGCGGGCGACGTGATTCCGGTCGATGGAGAGGTGGTGGAGGGGCAGAGCTACGTGGACGAAAGCAGCCTGACGGGCGAGGCGCAGCCGGTGGTGAAGGCGCCGGGCGATGCGGTGTATGCCGGCACCACGGCCCAGGACGGCGCCCTCACCGTTGTGGCGAGGGCGGTGGCCGACGACCGTCGCCTCGCCCGCGTGGCCCAGATGATGCGCCGCGCCCTGGAGCAGCCCCCGCGCATTGCCCGCATCACCGATCGCATTCTGACGTGGCTCATTCCCAGCGTGGTGGGCCTGGCGCTCGTGGCCTTCGCGGGATGGTGGGCGGCCGTCGGGTTTTCCAAGGCCCTCTACGTGGCGCTTAGCGTGGTCCTCATCACCTGTCCCTGCGCGCTGGGCATCGCCATTCCGCTGTCGCTGACCGTGGCGCTGGAGCAGGCGGGGCGGAAGGGGCTGCTGGTGCGCTCCGGCGAGACGCTGCTCGACCTGGCCCAGGCCCGCGCCATCACGTTCGACAAGACCGGGACCCTGAGCACGCTCACCGCGCCGTCCGTCCGCGTGCTGCGCCCCGAGACGGTGCCGGCGGGCGAGGCGGGCGCAGCCTCCGACGACGCGCTGCTGCGCCGCGCCGCGGCGGTGGAGCGGGGCACCACCCACGCCCTCGCCACGGCCATCGTCGAGGCGGCGGAGGCGCGCGACCTGTCGCTGCCCCCGACTGCGGATGTGGCGACGCACGCCGGGGCGGGGGTGGTGGGCCACGTGCGCCAGCAGGGAACGCTCCGCCGGGTGGGCGTGGGCAACGAGCGGCTGCTCGACGCACTGGGCCTTGGGGTGCCGGATCGTCTCGCCGAGCGCTTCGTGGCGGAGACGGAGGCCGGACGTACGCCGCTCTACGTTGTGGACGGCGCGGCGGTGGTGGGGCTGCTTAGCATCGAGGAGCGGCTGGCGCCGCACGCCGAAGACGCGGTGGCGGCGGTGCAGGACACGGCAGATTCTGTGACGGTCCTCACGGGCGACCGCCCTGCTGCGGCCCAACGCCTGGAGGAGCGGCTCGGTGTGCACACGGAGGCGGGACTTGCGCCGGACGAGAAGGTGGACCGCCTCGAAAGGCTGCGCGACGAATACGGCCCGGTGGCGATGGTGGGCGACGGCATCAACGACGCGGCGGCGCTGGCGACGGCGGACGTAGGCATCGCGCTGTCCTCGGGCGCCTCGGTCTCGATGGAGGCGGCGGACGTAACGCTCTACCATCCGGATCTCCGCCTCGTCCCCTGGCTCCACCGCCTCGCCCGCCGCACCCGCCGCGTCATCCGACAGAATCTGTGGTGGACCTTCGGCTACAACGCCGTCGGGCTGGGGCTTGCTGTGGCGGGCCTGCTGCACCCCATCGCGGCCGTCGTCGTGATGACGGGGAGCAGCCTGCTGGTCACGGGCAATGCGTTTCGGCTCCGGCGCACGGAGTAACCACGGCGCGGCCTTTGCTGCGCCGCGCTGCTGCGCCGCGCTGCTGCGCCGCGTGTCTGTGCTCGGCGTCTGTGCTCGGCGTCTGTGCTGTGGGGGCGGAGGCCTCCGTGCGGCCCCGTGCCCGAGTGTGCTCCACTCCCGCCGGCGCGTCCGTCGGGTTCCGGAGCCCCAACAACGAACCCGCCGCGCTCACCCCAGCATGGCCGCCACGTTCTGCCCGAGGATGATGAGGCCCATGAGGACGAGGAAGACGGCAAACCCGCGCTTCAGACGGGCCTGGGGGACGTAGGCCCCGATGCGCCCGCCCACAAAGCTACCCACGATGCCGATGAGCGAAAAGATCAGGACCAGGTCCCAGTGAATCGACAGCCCGGCCTCGCCCAGCACGTCGATGTACTTGACGAAGCCGCTGATGCTCTTGATGGAGATGATGAAAAGGCTCGTCCCGATGGCCAGGTGCATGGGCAGGCCACCGAGCAGCACCAGCGCAGGCACAATCAAAAATCCGCCGCCCACGCCCACCAGCCCCGTCAGTACGCCCACGCCCAGCCCGTCGAGCATGACCTTCCAGTACGCCCGCACCCCATCCTCGCGGGAGCCCGGCACCGTGCGGCGAAACATCATCATCGCGGCCAGGAGCATCACCGCCGCAAAGATGGCCAACTGGAGCGTGCCCGGCATAAACTTTGACAGGTAGGCCCCCAGGTACGCCCCGGCCATGCCCGGCGCCCCAAAGAGGCCCACGCTGCGCCAGTCCACCTGTCCCCGATAGGCAAACGGCATGGCGCCCACGAGGCTGATGAGGGTCACGATGCCCAGCGACTCGGCGATGGCAAGCTTGTTGGGCTCGCCCACGAGGTACACGAGCACCGGCACCGTGAGGATTGAGCCGCCGGAGCCGAGCAGTCCAAGAACGAGACCAACGGCCAACGCGCCGAGCCAAACCGAATACATACAGGTGGGGTGTTACAGAGGAAGCGATCGGAACCCACGGGGGACGCGAAGTCAGAGGGCCGAGGAAGCGGAGACATCCCCGGCCCCCCGCGTCCGCACGGACCTACGCAGCGACGGCCTCCTTCGTGGCGGCTACGTAGTCGTCGAAGTGGTCGTTCACGTACTTCACCGTGTGCCCCGTACGCTGGAGGAACGACGATGCGGATGCGGCCCGTCGCCCCGTGGCACAATGAACCAGCATCGTCTGGTCTGAAGGCAGGTCCTGTTCATACTCGGGCATGCGGGTATACGAGGCGTTCAGGGCGTCTGTCAGGCCATCCTCCTCGTACTCCGAGCGATAGCGCACGTCCAGCACGACCGTATCGGGCTCGTGGCGGAGCGCGTCGACCTCCTCAAACGTGATCTCGTCAATGGAGTCGACCGGGCCGTCGTCCAGGAAGTAGCGCTGAAGCGTGTCGATCTCCGCGAAGCCCTGCACGTTGTCGTACCCGATGCGCACCAGATCCCGCACGGCCTCCTCCACGTCCCCTTCGTCGATGATCAGGTAGATGGGCGTGGTTTCATCCTCCACCAGCGAGCCAACCACCGTGTTGAAGGTGTTGTCCATCGGTGCGTAGAGGGATCCGGGGATGTGGTGCGCCATGTAGGCGGAGCGGTCCAGCCGCGTGTCCACGATGAGCGCCTCGTCGTCCTGCGTAAGGGTCTTCAGTTCGCGAACCGTAAGCTCGCGGGGCGAGGGCAGCTGGCCCAGGACGGGGGCGCCTTCTTTGTTGTCCCGCTTCATGCGGGCGAAGTAGATTTGCGGCTCCGGCTGGTCCTCCAGAATGGCATCCACGAAGGTATCCTTGTCCTTGCGGGCGGCGTCGACCATCGGGTTGAATTGTTTCTCGTACCCGAGGGTGGACTGGGGCACCGCGCCGAGGGCCTTGCCGCAGGCAGAGCCGGCGCCGTGGGCAGGCCACACCTGCAGGTGATCCGGCAGCTCAAAGAAGCGCTGCACCGAATCGTACAGGGTGCGGGCGGAGGGGTCCATGGCGCCTTCCACCTTGGCCGCCGATTCGAGGAGGTCGGGCCGGCCGAGGTCGCCCACGAACATGAAGTCGCCCGTGGCAATGCCCATGGCCTGGTCCGCCCCGCCGCCCCGATCCGTCACCATAAACGAGAGGTGCTCCGGCGTATGGCCGGGCGTGTGAAGGGCCGTTAGGTCCACGTGGCCGATGGAAACCGTGTCGCCGTCGTAGAGCCACTCCACGTCGTAGGAGCCGCCCGAGACTTTTGGCGCCTGGGCCCACTCGTACTTCCAGTCGTCGGTGCCCTCGTCCGAGAGGTAGAGCGTTGTGTCGAAGCGCTCGGCAAACTCGCGGGCGCCGGAGAGGAAGTCGGCGTGGATGTGCGTCTCGGCGACCGCGACAATCTCGACCCCCTCTTCTTCGGCGAGGTCGAGGTACTGGTCAATGTCGCGCTCCGGGTCAATCAGTATTGCCTCCCCGGTGGCCTGACAGCCAATGAGGTAGGCGTATTGCGCGAGCTTCTCGTCGAAAATCTGTCGGAACAGCATGGCACTGGAGGGTTTGGGGGAGAGGGGCGACCAGCACGGGGCCGCGAGTCGCTTCGCACGACGGAGGAGACGCATAGCGGAAGAGACGCACCGCACCGAGCGGGGCAACGGCAATCGTCCCACGTGCCGGTTTGTAGCTTCATGTCATAACATGTGCAAGACTCGTTACTCGTACCAGCACGCAGGGCGTGGGGTTCCGGGCACGAGGTTGTAGGGGGGCGGGCCATCGCAGGCCGCATGTTCAGGCGAGCGATGCGTAGGCGTGCCCCGTTTGCGTCTCGGGGGAGGGGCCCCTCTCCAGGCGTTTTCGTGCGGGGCTGGCCGGTGGCGCCTCGCGACGACAAGGGCTCACTCGCCGGCCTGCGTCTCAGCGGCGGGAGTGGGCAGCAGTGATTTGCGGTCGGGCTTTACGATGAAGACCGGAGTGGGGGCGCGGCGCAGGACGCGCTCTGCCACGCTGCCCATGAGCATGCGATTGAGGCCGGTGCGGCCGTGCGTCGCAATCACGATCAGGTCTACTGCCTTCTCCTCGGTATACGCCAGAATTTCGCGGGCCGGATCGCCGGTGCGTGCCTCAATCATGGCGTGCTCGTACCCGACCATCTCGCGTGCCATGTCGCCGAGTTGCGCCTCTACGTTGTCCAGCACCTCACCGGTGGGGAAGGCCGAGGGGTCGTAGCCGTAGGCAGAGGGGTAAAACGGCTCCTCGACCACGTGGAGGAGGTCGATCTCGGCGCCGTACGTGAGGGCAATCTCGCGGGCATGCCGCACCGCCGTCTCCGAGGCCTCCGAGAAATCGACCGGGGCGAGCACCCGACGCACCGCCTGGCTGGGGGCGGCATCCGCTTCTGTGCGAACCGTGAAGGCAGGGCAAGGAGCTTCGCGGACCACCTCTTCGGTCACACTCCCAAACAGCATGCGATCCACCCCGCGGCGGCCGTGGGTGCCCATCACAATGAGGTCGATGTCTTCGGCCTCCGCGTAGTCACAGATGCGCTCGGCAGGGACCGCTCCCTCTACCTGCACCTGTGTACACGAGAGGGCCTCGAGGTCCGGCCACTGGTCACTATCCGGGACGGCCCCGGCGGGCGCCATCCATTTGCTCAGTGCATCGGTGGAGAGCGGAAAATGAGCCTTGGTCTCTTCGTAGTCGTGGCGGTGTCGGCCCGTCACGTTCAAGAGGTGCAGGTTCGCATTGTGCCACTCGGCCAGGTGGGCGGCTTGTGGAAACGCACGGGCTGCTCCCTCCGACAGGTCGGTGGGAAACAAGATACGATCGATCGACAGCATAGGAACGACAAGCGTTGTGGACGAGCACGTGAGAGGCAGAGGGACAGGTGCCCGCGGCGTCACTGCGCCGTCAGGCCGCCGTCCATCACCAGTTCGGCACCGGTGGTGAACGAGGACTCGTCAGAGGCGAGGTAGAGAATGGCGTAGCCGACATCCTCCGGCTCTCCCATATGACCGATGGGGTGCATGGCATCCAACTCTTCCTTCGTGGCCCCCTGCATGTCCGCGCCGTAGTCGGCCATTTGGGTGTCGATGTAGGCGGGGTGGATGGAGTTGACCCGCACGCCCGCCTCGGCAAGCTCAATGGCCGCGTCCTTGGTCATGGTACGCACCGCGCCCTTGCTGGCGCCGTAGCACGCATGCCCGGCGAGCCCGATCAGCCCCGCCACAGACGAGACGTTGATGACCGAGCCGGTGCCGGCTTCTTCCATCAGGGGCGTACAGTGCTTCATTCCGAGAAAGACCCCCGTGACATTGATGTCCATCAACGTTCGCCAGTCCTCGACGCTCATCTCGTCGAGTGGTGCAATCTGGTAAATGCCGGCATTGTTGACCAGGACGGTCGGGCCGCCCATTGCGGCGTGCACGTCCGTCACCACGTCCCTCCAGTCGTCCTCTGCGGTCACGTCGTGCTCGTAGAAGGTCGCTTCGCCTCCGTCCGCTCGGATGTCTGCGGCGGCCTCGGCACCGGCGTCCGCGTCTACATCCGTCAGGGCCACGGCGGCCCCTTCCTCCGCGAGCATGCGGGCAGCGGTGCGACCAATGCCGTGTGCGGCGCCGGTGACCAGTGCGGTCTTTCCATCTACGCGTCCCATAAGTGGTGTCACAGTTGTCAGAAGAACATCTACTCAAGAGTGTACCCGTTTGCCAACGGAGCCGCTGTAGGAATTTTTCCGGCATTGTTGTAATGAATCCTTGGAGCGTGTTGCCCCTGGCCCGGCGCGGGATCGGTCGAGGCCCACGGAGATACAATAAATGAGTACGGAATTTCGCCATGGTTCCAAGCTTTTCCACACTGGGTCTATGCTTCGTCGCACGAGCGTATTTGCATTGTTTGCCCTGCTGCTTTTGGGCCCTGCCGCGGCCCAGGACGCCGTGCCCACCACCGTGGTGGTGCGGGCCGTGTCCAACGATGCCAAGCTGGTGCAGGACCCCGTGGGCGGGGCGCACATCACCATTGCGCACGCCGAGACCGGAGAGGTGCTGGCCGAAGGGCGCCAGACGGGCGACTCGGGGAGCACCGACAAGATCATGCGGCAGGCTCACGAGCGCGGGGCTTCCATCTACGAGGCGCCGGGGGCCGCAAAGTACGAGGCACTCCTGCAGCTTGCGGGCCCCACTCCCGTCAAAATCACGGCGCGCGGCCCGCTCGACTACCCGCAGGCCCAGCAAACCGCCTCCAAGACGATGCTTCTGATGCCGGGCGCGGACGTGACGGGTGAGGGCGTAACGCTTACGCTGCACGGCTTTATCGTAGAGGTGCTGGCCCCCAACAGCCGCACGGCCGCACCCGGCACGTCCCTCGACGTGCGGGCCCGCGTCCAGATGATGTGCGGCTGTCCCACGGAGCCGGGCGGCCTGTGGGACTCCAACCGGTATGCCATCCGTGCACAGCTGCTCCGCGACGGGGCCGTCGTGGCCGAGGCGCCGCTCTCCTACGCCGGCACCACCAGCGAGTACGACGGCACGATCGCTGTGCCCGAGGGCGGCGCCACTCACCTTCGGGTGACGGCGCAGGACGCGGGACGTGTCAATATGGGCATGGCCACCACGGTCCTCACAGAAGACTAACCAACCGCCCCGGCGAGGCGCTTCTCCTGAATGCCTCGGGGGCAACGCGGAGAACGACCGGGTCGTCTGCTCCCGTCGCCTGCGTGCGTAGGCCCTCACCGCTTTCCGGACTGCACGTCCATAGGTTCTAACACCACGATTCCCCCCTCCGATGCCCAAACCTGCTCAGTTCTGGAACGATCGCTTCGCCGCAGAGGAGTTTGTGTACGGCGAGGCGCCCAATCAATTCGTGGCGGCCGCGGCCGAGGCGTGGCTGCCGGACGCGCCCGCTGTGCTGACGCTGGGGGCGGGAGAGGGCCGAAATGCCGTCCACCTTGCCCGGCAGGGGCACGCCGTGACGGCCCTCGACTACTCCACCGAAGGCCTTGCCAAAACGCGCCGTCTCGCCGACGCGGCGAGCGTGACCGTTGATCCCCTTCACGCCGACGTGCGCTCCTGGACGCCGGACCGGACCTGGGACGCGGTGGTGACGACCTTCCTCCACCTGCCGCCCGACGAACGCCCGGCCTTTTACCGGCTCATCCAGCAGTGCCTGCGCCCTGGCGGGCTGCTCGTGGCCGAATGGTTTCGCCCGGAGCAACGGACGGACGGCTACACCAGTGGCGGGCCGCCCGAGGTGGACATGATGGTGACGGCCGATGAGCTGCGCGAGCACTTTGCCGCGGACGGCATCGAGAGGCTGTCGGCGGAGACGCCGGTGCTCGACGAAGGCCCTCACCACAGCGGCCCGGCCGCCACCGTCCGCGTGGTATGGCGGAAGACGGGATGACGACCGGGCCGAGGGAGCCCCCACGGGCGGGTTCGCGACTACAGCTGTAGCGTCACGTAGCCCTGTGCTTCCAGCCGAAACAGCTCGTGGAAGCCGTTTGGGGCGGTGTCGATGCCGTCGAGGAGATCGCCGGTGGCCACGCCCATCTTCTCCATAGCGAGCCCACAGGCCACGACGCGAACCCCGGTGTCGAGACTGTTTTGGAGGGCCTCGGCGTGCTTGCTGTTGTGCACGAGGCCCTTCACCGCGGGTCCTACGACCACCACGTCGGCCGCGGCGGCCTCAAAGCCGTCGGCCTCGCCGGTTAGCGAGGTGCGTGCGCTCATGAGCACCACCGGCAGCATGTCGGCACTGCGGACGAGGTAGGCGGTGCGGGGAGCGTCCTCGGCACTGAGTTTGGTGGGCGGGCTGGGAGGATCGGGCGGGGCGGTGGTGGGCTGCGCCTGTGCGCCCAGCGGCAGCAGAAGGGCCGCAGCGAGCAGCAGGAGGGCACCGGCGCGACGACGGATGAGAGCGTGCAAGCAGTCAAATGGCATAGGAGTCCAGAAAATCGATGAGACAATCCACAAGGCTTGAGGCACACCGCCGTGTGCCTCGGCAGTGACGGTCGGGAGGCAGGGGCACGACATCAGAACACGGACCGGACGCCCGCCGCCACGTCGCGCTGCAGCGTGGCGAGGGCGGGCACGATGAGCATGAGGATGGCCGTGCCCAGCAGAATGCCGCCGCCCAGGCTAATGGCCATCGGCACCAGGAACTGCGCTTCTACGCTCCGCTCCAGGATGAAGGGCGCGAGCCCAAAGAAGGTGGTGAGCGACGTGAGCAGGATGGGGCGGAAGCGCACCTGCCCGGCGTGGACGAGCGCCTCGCGCCAGGAGGCGCCCCGCTCCCGCTCTTCATTGGCAAAATCGATCATCACCAGCGCGTCGTTCACGATGACCCCGCTGAGCCCCACGATGCCGAAGAGGCTGGGCATGATGAGGTTGTAGCCGAGCACGAAGTGTCCCCACAGCGCCCCGATCCACGCGAACGGAATGGTGGCCATGATGATGAGTGGTTGCACGTACGACCGAAAGGGAATGGCCAGCAGTCCGTAGATGGCGAACAGGGCGAGCAGGAAGCCCACCTGAAGCGAGCCCTGCGCCTTTCGCTGCTCCCGTCGCTGCCCGCCGAACTGGACGTCGAGCGCGGGCATTCGGGCCTGCAGGGCCGGCAGCGTCGCTCGCTGGAGGCGGGCGGTGGCTTCGCCGCCGGTGGTCACGGCGGCATTCACGTCGGCCGTCACCGTCACCACGCGGCGGCTGTCCTGTCGCTGAATCTGGGTGGGCCCGGTGCCGAGCGTCACGGTGGCCACCTCTTCGAGCGGCACCGCGGCCCCCTCCGGCGTCCGAATGCGGTACTCGCGCAGGTCCGCCACGGCGTTGCGCTCCTCGGCGGGGAGGCGCACGTAGACGCGCACCTCGTCCGGTCCCCGCTGCAGCCGGTACGACTCGACCCCGAAAAAGCCCGCCCGCGCCTGCCGGGCCAGGTCGTCCAGCGTGAGCCCGAGCGAGCGGGCCGACGGCTTGAGGCGAAGCTCCAGCTCTTGTTTCTGCTCCCAATCGCTCGTCACGTCCACCACGCCCTCGTACCGCCGGAGCGTGTCTGCGACCACCGCCGCAGCGCGGGTCATCTGGTCGACGGTCGGCGCAAAGAGCTGCACGGAGACCGGTGCCCCGCCCGGCCCGCCGGCGCTGCTGGCAAAGGCGAGCGACTCCACCCCGGCGGGCGTGCCCACTGCGTCCCGCCACGCTTCTTCCAGACGGGGGGACGGGACCGACCGCGCCTCCGCGTCGACCATTTCGATGCTGACCTCCGCCACGTTGGGCCGCTGGGCCGTAAAGCCGGCCTGCGTGCGCCCGCCGGAGGCCACCGGCTGGCGGCCCACCGTCGTGTACGTTGTTTCGAGCAGACGCTCGCCCGACTGGTCCTCCAGGTCTCGCAGCGCTGCGAGGCCGTTCGTCCGCAGCCGTTGAGCCATGCGGGCGGTGGCCTGCGCGTTGGTGCCGGGTGGCATCTCCAGCTGCGCCGTCACAACGTTCCCCGGAATGCTGGGGAAGAATTCGTTCTTGACGTACCCGTTCGCCACGAGGCTGAACGTCACCACCAGCAGCGCCACGCCGCCTATCAGCGTAACGCCATAGTGGCGCGTCGCGAAGCGGAGGCCCGTCGTGAGCGGCCCGTCCACGAACGCCTCCAGTCCATCGCTCACCCCGTCCCGCGCCCGCGCCAGCAGACGCCCGGCGGTCGTGGTGGGGGCGCCGCCCGGCCCACTGTGCGACAGGTGCGACGGCAGGATCAAGAGCACCTCCACCAGCGACACCACCAGGATAAAAATCACCACCAGCGGCACGTCGCCCAGAAATTTTCCGATTGTGCCGCGCACGAAGAGCAGCGGCGTGAACGCGGCGATGGTGGTGAGCACCGCAAAGATCACCGGTGTCGCCACCCGCTGCGTGCCCCGCACGGCAGCCTCCAGCGGTGCCCCGCTGCGCTCCTGCTCGGTGTAGACGTTGTCCACCACCACGATCGCGTCGTCCACGGCAATCCCCATCGCGATGATGAAGCCGAACACCGACAGCATGTTGATCGACACGCCCAGCTGCTGCATCAGGATGAACGCGCCGACGAACGCGAGGAAGATGCCGGAAGCGGTCCAGAACGCCTTGCGCGGGGCCAGAAAGAGCGTGAGCACCACCAGCACCAGCACCAGCCCCAGCAGGCCGTTCTCAATCATGATGTCGAGGCGCGTGCGCAGGTTGTCGGCACTGTTGCGCCAGACGGTGGCCTCGATGCCGCGGGGCAGCGAGGGGCGGAGCTCCGTGTTGAGGTAGCGCTTGACCGCCGCCTCCACGTCGAGGGCCTGCTCGTCGCCCGTGCGGAAGACAGTGAGCAGCACCGCAGGCGCGCCATCGAAGCGCGTGATGAGGTCCGAGTTTGAGTCAAAGCCGTCCACCACCGTCGCCACGTCGCCGACGCGCACGGTGGCACCGTCGCTGCGGCTCCGCAGAATCAGCTTCTCAAACTCCGGCGCCGTGTAGTTCTGTCCCTCGGTACGGACCGTGATCTCTTCGCCCGAGGTTTCGATGCTGCCGCCGGGCAGATCGAGGCTGCCCGAGCGGACCCGCTGCGCGACGGTTCCGAGCGTCAGGCCGTACCTGCGGAGCGCGTTGCGGGACACCTCAATCGAGATCTCCTCGTCGGGCACCCCATCGACGCGGACGAACGAGATCTGCGGCGTGCGGGCAAGGGCATTTTCGGCCTCTTGGGCAAGGTCTTTCAGGACGCGAAGCGACGCATCACCGTGCAGCGCCACCTGCAGCACCTGCTCGCGGCTGGTCACTTCCGTGATCACCGGCTCCTCGGCGGCCTCCGGGAAGGCCGTGATGCGGTCCACTTCAGACGTGATGTCGGTGCGGGCGCGGGACAGGTCGGTGCCCCGATTGAGCTCCACCGTCACCACGCCCACATTCTCCGCCGCCGTCGCCAGGAGGCGGTCGATGCCCTCCACGCCCTCCACGCGGTCTTCGATGCGGCGCACGATCGCGTCCTCCACGTCCGTGGGCGAGGCGCCGGGGTAGCGCACGCGCACCTCCACCGCGTCGAGGCTGAATTCGGGAAAGTTCTCCTGGACCACCATGCTTGCCGCCCCCGCCCCGCCCAGAAGCAGCAAAAGCATCAGCAAGTTGGCCGCCACGCCGTTGCGCGCGAACCAGTCGACAAGGCGGTTCATTCAGGCGGCGAGAGGAGCAAGGAGGAGAGAGCGCGAGCGGCGGAGGCAGGACCGACGGTCAGACGTGAAGCACAAAGTGCTGGAAGGCGAAGAGCGCGGCGAAGGCGAGCGTAGCGGACGTGCCCACCGTGGGGCCGGAAGCCGTTTTCAGGGCGTCCGGGATCAGCTCCGCGAACACCATCCAGAGCATCGCCCCGGCGGCCAGGCCCAGCCCCACGGGCAAGAACGGCGCAAACACCAGCACGAACAGGAAGGCAGGAAGTGCCATGAGCGGCTGGGGCAGGCTCGTGAAGATGCTCCATCCGGCGGCCTTCCAGACGGAGGTGCCACGGGGCACGAGCACGAGGCTGATGGCGAGCCCCTCCGGAATGTTGTGCACCGCAATCGCCGCGGTGATAAAGAGGCCCAGCTCGTTGCCGCCGCCGAACGAAACGCCCACGCCCACCCCTTCGGCGAAGGAGTGCGCCGTCATGACGCCCAGGATGAGCAGAGCCTTTTTCGCATCGGCCCCGGCCAGGTCGGCCACGTCGTGCTCGCCCTGCCGCCCGATGAGCATGTTCGCCAGCACAACGAGGACGAGCCCCACCAGAAGGCCGCCGAGCGTGCGCCCCACGCTCAGCGCCGAGCCCTCGGCGATGAGGCTGTGGCTGGCGGCCAGCATGAGGCCGCCCGCCCCCGCGTTGAACACCCCGAGCCACCAGTCGCTAAACCGGTGCACGAACAGAAACGGAAGGGCGCCAAGTCCGGTAGCGACGGCGGTGATTCCCGCCGCCCCCACGACGCTCCATACGCTTATCTCAACCATGAGCCGGGCAGGGCCGTGCCAATAGAAACGAGCGGGCGGACACGCCGCCCGTATCCACACAGCATACGCACTGTGTACCAGAATGTCGGCCCTGCCCGCACCGTGCTACCGGTTGAGCCAGCGGTACACAATTTCCGGCGGGCAGAAGCCCGTGAAGGCACTCTGGATGACATTAAGTCCGGCAAAGACCGTGAGGAGGTACCACCAGGGGCTCACGAAGAAGCCAAGGCCCAGGCCGGTCAGCGAGACGGTGCCGGCGAGCACGCGCACGAGCTTTTCTTGCGGGGAAGGGACGCGGCAAACGCCCGTCGTCGGTTCGTCGGGAGAGTCGGTTGAGGTCGTAGGGTTTGCAGTCGTGGCCATGACGAGGAGAGGAGCAGTGAGGGGGAGAACGAAAAAGGGAGGGCAGCTACACCGCCCGGTCCACGCTCATCTGAAAGGCGCGGACGGGGCGCTCCAGGTCGCGGCGTTCGTTGAAATCGCCGATGGCGTCGAGGAGCTGCGCGGCCTGGTCGTTGTCGAGAAAGGCCCACGTGAGCGTCGAGTCGGTGGGCGGGGTGCCGCCGCGGAACCAGCCGGGCGAGGGATTCACCTCGCCGCCGTTGGACGCCTGGTGGTAGCCTTCGATGTCGAGTTCGCTGAAGACCTCGATCTTGCGCTCCCGCAGCAGCGCATGCAGGTCGCTGCGGTAGGTATCGAGGCTCATGATGGCGACGAGTTTCATGGGGAGGGCGAAGAGTCAGTCCAGGAAGCAGTGAGGGCCAGCGGTTATGCGGAGGCGTCCCCGGTGGCCGGGTCGTCGAGCAGGCGCCGCTCGATCATGTAGTGAATGAGCGGCACGATCAGGAGCGTGAGCGCCGTAGACGCGATGGCGCCCCCGATCAGGGAGATGGCCAGCCCCTGGAAGATCGGGTCGAAGAGAATCACCGACGCCCCGATCACGACCGTTCCGGCCGTCAGCAGAATGGGGCGCGTGCGCACCGCCCCGGCCTCAATGACCGCTTGCCGCAGGGGCGCCCCGTCGTCGAGCCGGATGTTGACAAAGTCAATTAACAAGACCGAGTTGCGCACCATAATGCCGGCTAACGCAATGAACCCGATCATGGAGGTGGCGGTGAAGAAGGCATCCAGGAGCCAGTGGCCCACCACAATGCCGATGAGCGACAGCGGGATGGCCACCATCATCACCAGCGGCACCGTAAGGTCCTGAAACCACCCCACGATGAGGATATAGATGATCAGCAGTACGGCCGCGAACGCAATGCCCAGGTCGCGAAACACCTTGTAGGTAATGCGCCACTCACCGTCCCACTTCAGCGCGTAGTCGGTATCGGTTTGGGGCTGCGCGGTGTAGAGCTGGTTGAACGAGTAGCCGGGCGGGGCGTCGATCGCGTCGAGGCGCTCCTGCATGTCGAGCATGCCGTAGACCGGGCTCTCGATGGCCCCGGCCACGTTGCCGAGCACGTAGATGACGCGCTGCTGGTTCTTGCGGTCGATCTGCTTGTCGCGCACGCCCTTCTTCACCGTCACGAGGTCCGCGACGGGGAGGGCCGCGCCGGACTGCGACTGCACGTGCACGTTCTTCAGGTCGGCCAGGCTGGAGCGGTGATCCTGTCCCAGCCGCAGATGCACGCCCACGGGGGAGCGCTCATCCGGTTGATGGAGGGTCGTCACGTCCTGCCCGTCGAGGGCCATGCGCATGGTTTTGGTGATGCGGGCGGTGGGCACCCCGGCGCGCATGGCTTTTTCTTTGTTCACCTCGAAGGTGTACTTCGTCTGGTCGGCCTCTACGCGCCAGTCCACGTCCACCACCCCCTCGGTGGCCTCGAAGGCCTGCCGCACACTGTCGGCCAGGGCGCGCTGCGTCTCCACGTCCGGCCCGTAGATCTCGGCCACGAGCGTGGCGCGGACGGGCGGCCCGGGCGGCACCTCGGCGATCTTGACGACGGCGTTGTGCTCGTCGCCAATCGCCTGTAGGGAGTCGCGCATCGACTTGGCGATGGCGTGGCTCTGGCGGGTGCGGTGGTGGGCGGCGCGCAGGTTCACCTGAATGTCGCCCTGGTGCGGGGCCGAGCGCATGTCGTAGTGGCGCACGAGGCCGTTCAGGTTGACCGGGGCCGCGTCGCCGGCGTACGTCTGCACGTCGGTCACCACGGGCCGGTCCATCAGGTAGGCCGAGAGGTCGCGCAGCGTGGCGTTGGTGCGCTCCAGCGGCGTGCCCTCCGGCATGTTCACGATGACCTGGAACTCGTTCTTGTCGTCGAACGGCAGCATCTTCACCGTGACCACGCGGAAGTAGAAGAGCGATACGGACCCGAGGAGCAGCACCGTGGTGCCGCCGATAAAGGTCCACCGCTTCCAGGGGCTGTCGAGCAGCGGCTCGATGGTGGCGGCATAGGCGCGATAGATGAGCGTGTTCTCGAGGCTGTACTCCTCCCCGTTCTCCTCGTCGTCCTCGCCCGAGGCGATGAGCCGGAACGCCAGGTAGGGCGTGATGACGAGCGCCACGACCAATGAAAAGCCCATGGCCACCGACGCCCCGATGGGCATGGGGCTCATGTACGGGCCCATGAGGCCCGAGACGAACGCCATCGGCAGCACGGCGGCAATGACCGTGAGGGTGGCCAGGATGGTGGGGTTGCCCACCTCGTCCACCGCCGCCAGGGCCGACTGCAGCTTGGGCAGCCGCCCCATCTGAAAGTGCCGCTCAATGTTCTCCGCCACGATGATGGAGTCGTCCACCACAATCCCCGTCACGAAGATGAGCGCGAAGAGGGTGATGCGGTTCAGCGTGTAGCCAAAGAAGTAGTAGACGAACAGCGTCAGCGCGAAGCTAATGGGCACCGAGAGAAACACCACGAGCCCGCCGCGCCAGCCCATGGCCAGGCTGACCACGAAGGTGACGGCCAGGATGGCGGCGAGCAGGTGCAGCAGCAGTTCGCTCACCTTCTCCGAGGCCGTAAGGCCGTAGTTGCGAGTCGTGGTCACCTCTACGCTCTCGGGAATCAGCGTTTTCTGGAGGCTCTCCAGCTTGGTGAGCGAGCGTTCGGCAATGGTCATGGCGTCGCGCCCACTGCGCTTGGCCACAGAGACCGTAACGGCGGGCTGCAGGCCCGAGGCCGCGGCATCCTCCGCGTGGTGCCCCGCGCCGTACCCGAACGAGACGTACTTGTCCGGCTCCTCGGGGCCGTCGGTCACCGTGGCCACCTGCTTCAGGTACACCGGACTGCCGCGGTGCATCCCTACCACAAGATTGCGCACCGCGTCCGCGGAGGTGAGAAAGCCCCCCGTCTCCACGAGGTACGACGTGTCTTGCCGCTCAAACGTCCCCGCGTCGGTCTGCTGGTTGGCGGCCTGCAGCTGGCGCGCAATGGCGGGCGGGTCCAGCTGATAGGCGGCCACCCGGCTCGGCTGAAGCGTGACGCGGACCTGGCGGGAGCGCCCCCCGTGCACCTCTACGTCCGCCACCCCGTCGGTTTTCTTCAGGTCCGAGGCCATCTCTTCCCCCAGCCGCCGCAACTGGTAGCCGCCCGTGGTGTCGCTGTGGAGCGTGAGCGTGAGAACCGGCACGTCGTCCACCGAGCGGCTCTTGAGCAGGGGCGGACTGGCCCGCTCGGGCATCTGGTCCATGTTCTTGAGAATCTCCTCGTACAGCTTCACCATGCTCCGCTCGGGGTCCTCGCCCACGTAGTAGCGCACCGACACCATGGCCCGCCCGGGCAGCGACGTGGAGTAGACGTACTCGACGCCCTGAATGTTGGAGGCGATGCGCTCCAGGGGCTGCGCCACGCGGCTTTTGACCTCCTCCGGGGTGGCGCCCGGGTAGCGCACGCCAATATCGACCATGGGAACCTCAATCTGCGGGTCCTCCTCCTTCGGCGTCATCCAGGCGCTGTAGAGCCCGATGCCGAGGAAGGCGGCCATGAGCAGCGGGGTGAGCTTGCTATTGATAAATCCGCGGGCGATGCGGCCCGCGATGCCAGAGGCGGTAGCCATAGGAACGTGCGAAAAGCTGTGCGGAAAAGGGCGGCGCTGAAGGGGAGACGGGGGCTACTGCGAGCGAACCGGCTGGCCGTCTGCGATGCGGGGCGTGGCGTCTACGACGTAGGTCTCGCCCGGGCGCAGGCCCGAGAGCACCTCCACGCGGCGTCCCTCCTGCGTGCCGGTGCGTACCCAGCGGAGGCGGGCGGTGCCGCGACTCACGGCGTAGAGGCCGGTGAGCTGGCCCCGCTCAATGAGGGCCGTCTCGGGCACCATGAGCGCCGAGCGGGTGCCGGTCTGGTGCCGCACCTCGGCGTACATGCCGGATTTGATGGCGGTGGCGCCGGGCGCCTCGTCCGAATCGATGCGCGGAAGGCGCACCTGCACGGTGAACTGGCGGCTGACGGCGTTGCCGGACGGGTTCACCTGCGTGACCACGCCCCGGCGCTGCACGTTGCCGGCCGCACCGATCAGGACGGTCGCGCTGTCGCCGACGGCGAAGCGGTTGACGTCCTCCGCGGGCACCTGCACCACGGCCTTCAGGTCGTCAAGCGTCTCCACAACCAGCAGCGGCCGCCCGGGAGCCGCCAGGGCTCCTTCCTCCGAGCGCTTCTCCACCACGTAGCCGTTGATGGGGGCGTCCAGGGTCGCGTAGGTGAGCATGTCCTCGGTCTCCGCAAGGCGGCTTTCGAGGGCCTCCACCTGCGCCTGCGCCCGCTCGTAGGCGGTCTGGGCGTTGTCAAATTCCTGTTCGGTGGCGCTGTCCTTCTCGCGAAGCGCCTTGATGCGGTTGAATTGCGTCTCGGCGTTGTCGCGGGCGGCGCGGGCCTCGCGCAGGCGGGCCTGTACCTGGCGGCGCTGGGCCTGCACGTTCTGGCTGCGGATGCGGGCGAGCGTCTCGCCCTGCTGCACGCGGTCGCCTTCCTCCACCGTGAGCTCCGTGACGGTGCCCATCATTTTGGTGGCGAGCGGCACCCGGCGCGTGCCCTGAATGGTGCCGCTGTAGCGGCCGGCCTGGGCCGCCGACGTGGCGGTGGCGGTCGCCGTCTCTACGGACACCGGGTCCAGTTCGTCGGCAGGCGGGGCGGGGGGCTCGCCGCCGCACGCGGAGACGAGGGCGGCCAGCATCAGGGGAAGGGCGAAGGAAAGGCGGGCAGTCATGGATGCGGGAAAGGGATTGTGCACAGGCATGGGGAGACGGAAGGAGGGCTATCGGGTCATCGACTGCTCGGTGAGCAGCTCGAGGCGGTAGACGGCGACGTTGTGCTGGTAGAGGGCGCGGAGGTAGGCGAGGCGCCGTTCGGCAAGGGTGGCCTCGGCCTGCAACAGGTCGGTGGTGCGGGCCAGCCCTTCGGCGTAGCGGTCCGACCGGATGCGCAGGCTCTCTTCCGCCTGCTCCACGGCGCGCCGCGCCTGGGTGATGCGAGTGCGGGCCGACTCCAGGTCGCGCCGCGCTTCACTGAGTTCGACTTCGTTCTGGAGGGCCTGCTGCTCCAGGGCCACCTGGGCACGCTGCTGCTTGGCCTCGGCCTCCTGCGCGCGCCCAATTTGCTGAAAGCCCTCGAACAGGCTCCACGAGAGCGACACGCCGGCCGTCCAGCTCTGCCCATTGGTGCCAAAGGGGGTGTCGTCGTACCAGCCGGCCGTGCCCTGGGCGTTGAGGGTGGGCACGAAGGCGAGCCAGCGCGATCGCGTCTGTTCACGGGCGGCGTCGGCCCGGGCCCGCAGGGCGCGCATGTCGGAGCGGCGCTGGTTGACGGCCCGCAGCGACACGCGCCCGACCGACGCGGGCTCGCGCACCAACGAGTCGGTGGGCGCAATGCGCACGTCCTCCTCCACGCCAATGAGGAAGCGCAGCTGATCGGCCGCGTTCTCGCGCCGCGCCATCGCCTCGGTGCGCTGGCTCTCCAGCTCCGAGACGCGCACCTCCGCGGCCAACCGGTCGGCCCGGTTGATGATGCCCTCGTCAAAAAGCGCCTGCGCCTGGTCGCGGTTGGCGCGGGCGGCGGCGAGGGCCGAATCGATCACCCCGACCTGCCGCTCTGCCAATAGCAGTCCGTAGTACCCCTTCTTCACCCGAAACGACACCACCGCCTCGGTGCGCTCGGCCCGGTAGCCGGCGGCCCGCGCAGCATCGGCGGCGGCGCGACGCTCGAAGAGGCCATCCAGGTTCAAAATGGGCTGCCGCACCTCCAGCTGCGTCCCGTAGAGGTCCACCCGGTCCGGAGTGTTGAGCGCATCGATCGCAAAGTCCGCCTGCGTGAAGCGTTCCTGCCGCAGCGTGCTGCCGAAGGCGTTCACGGGATCGGTGGTAAAGAGGGCCTGCTCCCGGGCGGTGACCTGGGGCAGGAAGACCCCGAGCGACTGGCGCTTGCGCGCCGTGGCGGCGCGGCGCTGGGCCTCGGCGGAGCGGACGGGAAAGCTCTGCGACTGGGCCCGGCGCAGGGCGTCGTCCACCGAAAGGGAGAGCACGGCCGTCGTGTCCGCGCGAAGCGAAGGGGCAGGCTGCGTCTGCGCAGGAGCGGGCAGGACCCAGGCCCCACCCAGCACGAGCAGGGCAGTGAGCAGCGCACACGAGCGCCGCGCTAAAAGTGATTGTTCACTCACAATCGGGGGGCGCATAAAAGCAGAAGGGCGGTTTGCGAAAAGGAGGATCGGCAGATTAGGCCGACGCGGCCAGGCGAAGGGACGCGTCGACCGTGCGGTCGATGGCGACCTGCGAGCCCATGGGCAGGGCATCGGCCTTGAGCGAGCGGACGGTCTGCTGTACCATTGCGAGAATCCATCCTGCGACGAGGGAGGCCGAGGTGTTGCGGAAGGTGCCTTGCGCGATGCCGTTTTCCAGGGCGTCGGTGAAGAGGCGGAGAGGAGGCGGCGCGCTTTCTCCCTCGTCCTCTCCTCCAAGGCCCGACTGCCGGGAGGAAAGAAGGTAGGTGCAAGACGCCGGCTTCGAGGCATAAAACTCGAACACCCCCCGAACGAGTGCCTCCAGCCGTTGGGCCGGGGTCGTCGTGTCCGCTGTGGCCTCTACGAGCGACGCCTCGAGTCGACGCGTGCAGCGCTGATAGAGCCAGCGGGCGAGGTCGTCCTTGCTGTCGAAATGCCGGTACAGGGTGCCTTCGGCCGCGCCGGCCTTCTCGGCAATCTCGCGAGTGGTGGTGGCCTCAATGCCCTTCTCAGCAAAGAGCGTGAGGGCCGTCTCGCAGATGGCGTCTCGCTTGGTCATGAGAATGAGGCGGTAAGAAAATGGACAGGGCTAAAAGCCGTATCTTCTAAAGGCCACACATCGGCCCGCAGCACGATGCATTGTTGGCCTCCGAACCGCGGTCCGTACTACGATCCGTACTGTTGTCCGAGTCGAGAAGAACCCCGGGGCTTCCGGTAATGATGCGTTCGACGGACTGACCTGTCTCGGGGCATTCGTCGAGAGCATCTTCCGTAATCCGCTGTCGAATCTCAAAGGTGGTGCCGTCCTCGCGGCGATAGGCGTATGTGGGCATATCGGCGAAAGAGGTATGTGCGAGAGTGTGTTCGGAGGTGTAAGTGAGTAATCACTCACACTGTGGTATGCCCGCCCTTCTGCGGGGTTCAGGGGTTCGTTGAAAGTTCATATCTGCCCCCTCTCCTCGTAACAAGGCTCCCAAAAGCGCTGGCGGGCGGCGAACTTTTCGGGGGCACCGGCTTTCTACCTGCGAGTGATCGTTCACTTGCGTCCTCCATGCGCCTCCTCCCCCGAGCGGGTCGTTTTTTTCGGCCCCTGTGTGCTACGAGGCAAAAGATGGGTTCTCTCGATCGTGCCCTTCGCACGCTGGTCCCGCTCGTGGTGTGGGGGGCGGTACATGGCCGGAGCCATCGGGGGCCCCACGGTCCTCGTGCTGGGCCTTGCCGCAGTGGCGTTTTTGCTGACGAGTTTTCTCGGCACGTGCCCGCTTTCCGTGCCGGGGGGCCTGTCGACGCGCCGTAAGCAGGGCTCTGAGCCCTTCGGCACACGGCCCACAGTCTCACCGTTTCCGAGCTGCACTTTTCTTCCGAGCTGCGCTTTCCAATGACCGACCCGACGCGACTTGTTCTCCTTGGCGGCGGCCACGCCATGCTGCCCAGTCTTGCTCGCGCCCATGAATGGACGGAGGCGGGCGTGGAGGTGACCCTGATCGACCCACAGCGCTGGCTCTACTACTCCGGGATGGTGCCGGAGTACCTGGGGGGCGTGTATGCCCTGGACGAGATTCGAATCGACCTGCGTCGGTTGGCACATAGGGGCGGGGCGACCCACGTGGCGGCGCAAGCAACGGAAATCGATGCGGCCGCGCGAGTCGTACGCACCGAAGACGGAGGCGAGTATGCGTATGACCTGCTGGGCGTGGATGTGGGGGGTGTAAATCCGGCGGTGCCGGAGGCAGCGGTGGGCACCAAGCCCATCTATCGCATTCGGGCGCTTGCCCCACGGCTTGAGCACGTGCTCGACACGCCGGGCGCGCGCCTCGCCCTTACGGTGGTGGGGGGTGGGGCAGCCGGCGTGGAGGTGGCACTCAACGTAACGGGACGCTTCGCGGGGGCTGGCCGGGGGGGCGACCTCGACCTGACGCTCGTGGAGCAGAGCGCTCAGGTCCTGCCGGGCTTTCCGGACGGCATGCGGACCTACGCCGCGCAGTTGTTGCGTGAGCGCGGGGCACGGATCCGGACGAAGACGACGGTGGACGCGGTGGACGCAGTGGGCGACGGGGCGCGGGTGAAGATGGTCTCGGGCCGCGACGGGGGGGCGACGATGGACGTCGATGCGGTGCTGTGGGCCACTGGGGCTGTGGGGGCACCGTTGCTGCGAGAAAGCGGTCTCTCCACGGACGAGCGTGGCTTTCTGCATGTGGGGCCGAGCCTCCGCACCCCTACCCATCCCCGCATCTTTGCGGCTGGCGATTGTGCTACGATTCCGGGCCTCGATCTCGACAAGGTAGGGGTACACGCGGTAAAGCAGGGGCCGCTGCTTCGTCGCAATCTCGAGCGCAGTGTGCGGGGGCTTGCGCGGGGCGCCGTGCCGTCGGAGTCGGACTTGGCCGCCTTTCGGCCCTACCCGGTGGCGCCGTTGCTTCTGTCAACGGGGGCGCAGGAGGCGGTGTGGACGGCCGGGCCGCTCTGGGTCGCGCACTCTGGGCTCCTGCGTCTCAAGCACTGGATCGACCGGCGGTGGATCCGGACGTACGCGCCGGCGGCGTGGGGACAGGCGAGCTGGTCGAGGCTCTTCGGCGCCGAGGCGGCCTCTGCGTAGCCTTTGTCCCGTGGCTTCTGTCCCGTGGTCTGCCCCGTAGGAGGGAAGAAAGGTGATAGAGACGTTGGGAGGCGTGCCAGGAGTGCCGTCTTTAAGACGGGTGCTGGCAGTCGTCACTCCGCTTCCGAGAGGTGATCGCGTTCAGTCTTCAGGGTCTCGAGAAGGGACGGGTGCTGCTCCGCAAGCCGCTCCAGAAGAGCAACCAGTTGTGCACGGTCCAAGTCGCTCACCACATCGGCCACGGCCGCCGGCTCGCTCGTTGAGCGGGAATCGCGTTCCAGTACGTTGAGCAGCACCGCCACGATGTGTTTGCACCACGACCCCCCGTGGTACGGGCATGTACATTCGACCGCGGTCACATCGTCGGCGTCGAACTCGATGCGCACCACGTAAGGGTGGATGTTGCTCCCGTGGACTCTGGCCTTCAGGGTATGGGGGCCAGTTTGGTCGAGGGATTGCACGGCTCCGTCGGCGAGGTATTGCTGTCCACGCTCGAACGACCCGCCTGCCGTGTGGGCGCGGATGTCGTCTTTCGTGAGAGACGGAAAGGCCATGGAGGGGTCAGGCGTTCGGTGTGGGGGAGGGGAAGGCGCGAGGCGACACCACGTGCGCGAGAAAGTTGTCGAGAACCTGCGTGGTGGTCTGTGCGGCCCGGACATTCTCGTCCGTGCATGTGTCGCGAGCGGCCTGGAGGGATTCGTCCGGAAGCGACTTGGCGCGGATCATGGCCCGGGCGGTGTGGCGGTCATATTCGGGGTGAAATTGCACCCCGTACGCGTGATCTTGACGAAAGGCTTGCACCCCCGTTTCGTTGCTGGCCAGCAGGTCGGCGTCGGGCGGCAGTTCCACCACGTGGTCCGAGTGGGTCGCAAACGCCGTGAAGGGGTCCGGGAGTCCGGCCCAGAGGGGATCGGCTTGTTCCTGACACACGGAGACGTAGCCGAGTTCGTACGTCCCGCCCCGTACCGTGCCGCCCAGCACCTGGGCAAGGAGTTGGTGCCCCCAGCACACGCCAAGAATTGGAAGCCCGTCGGCGAGGGCGCCGCTCACCCACGAGCGCAGGTCCTGTATCCAGGGCCGATGGTCGTCGTAGACCGACGACTGTGAGCCACTGATGATCGCGGCATCGAAGGGGGCGGACTCTGTGGAGGGCGCTTTGCCCACAGGCGGGGGGCGGTCGCCCTCATTCACATCGTACACAGTGAGCGGGGCTTCGATCTCGCGCCGGAAGTTGCGCTTCGGGCGGGAGGTCCCGAGTGAGGCATCGATCAGGGCGAGGTGCATGCCACGGGTGACGGTGGATGTGCATTTGGCGTGTGCAATACTCCACCGTCCAACCGGGCGTGCGTTCCAGAAGAGAGCGAGGGGCGGGCAGCCGGGAGGGGGCCGGTGCTGGGGGCGGCTCCACGGGCCTGCACAGTCGCAAAACCTTGTCGGTGTGTTTTTGTACAGACAAAATGTGGGGCCTGCAAAAACCCAAGCCTACGAAAACCCACGTTGTGACTTCGCCACTATTCTGAACTTGATTCAGAATCTCCTGCCTGTTCAAGGGGCACTCCTGGAGCACTCGGTCGCTTCGCTCCCAGCGCAGAAACGGGCCCGGCTTCAGCCGAGATGCGAACCTGCTGGTTCGGGGGTTCTCCTCGTTGGGTAACCCGAAACACTCCTGATTTTAGAGTATTGAGGTTGCGTGAAGGAGCAGTCCCCCCTCCGGCGTTGGCCGGGGGAGAAGTCAAGGGGGGAGGTCCTCCCTCACGACCGCACATGCGGTGCAACCCGCAGTGGGGTCCCCCGGCGACCGCCAATCAGATCATGGGACCTGCGCAGCGCCGAAAGGCTCTCGCGGGCAGGCCGGCAGACCCGTGGGCCAAGGGCAGCAACGCCCGCAGGAGAACCTCCCGGCGTTTTCCCGAAGGGGCCTCCTCGAACCGCCGGGAGAGAAGTTAAATTTTTCTCCCACTGGCATTGTCTTTCATGGACTGCCTGTGTGTGCGTCGGATTGCTCTGGTCAGCATTGTGCTTTGGGGAGGCGTGTTGCTGTGGGTAGGGGCCACCTGTGCGCGGGCACAAGCCCAGCGGGAAACGGCGGCGGTCGATTCTGCGGGCCCGGCGGCAGCTCTCCCAAGCCGGGCGGCGCGGTGGCGGGCGAAGCGCCGAGCGAAGGCAAAAACGATCTCGCCGCCCCAGCCAGGCGTACTGGAGCGCGTGGTGTCGACAGTGTCGCAGATTGGGGGGGCGGTGGTGCCGCACCGGCTCATCTTGCGCCTGCCCCAGCTCGACGTCTCGGGCTTCCACCCTGTGTTTGGTGGCCTGGGGGGGAATGCGGGGACCACGGCCGGCATTCTCTACGAACCTCCGTTCTGGCAGGGGCCGCGTCGGCTGGCGGAGGTAGAGGGGCTGGGGAGCATACACCGGTATTATGGGCTGGGTGCCCGTGTGGGCGGACGTCTCGGCTCGTATGTGGGGTACGCATACGTGCGCTACCAACACCGTCCCCGTGATACCTTTTACGGCCTTGGCCCCAACAGCGAGGCGGATACGAAGGCGGGATTTCGGCTCGACCAGGCCGTCGCCGGGGGGCTCTTGGGACGGCGGTTCGGCCCCGATGTATTGCTGGGAACCCATGTCTCGTATCAGCAAAATCGATACGGGCCGGGCCACGGTGATGAGCCGAATGTCCCCGAGCTGTTTGGGGAGAGAGTCCTGGGGAGGCGCTCAAATCCGGACTACATCCTGGTCGGGGCGTTCTTCGAAGTGGATAGCCGCGACGCATCGTACGATCGGACCTTCGGTCATCGATTTGCACCGACGCAACCGCGCCTTCGAGGCGTCTCGCTGGGCGCCTCGCAGGGGTTTTACTTTGCGACTGAGGTCACGCACAACCAGGCCGTGAACCACCCGGGGCAGAGCTTTACGCGTTGGACGTTTGATGTGCGTGAGTTTCTGCCCATTCGCGAAGACCTGCTGCACGGCGTCTCTATTCGGCAGTTTGCCTCCCTGACGCGCGCGGCCGGCTCGCACGTGCCCTTCTACCGTCTGCAGTCGATCGGGGGCGATCGGTCGCTGCGGGGCTATGCCTCCAACCGCTTTCGAGACCGGAACGTGGTCCTGGCGAATGCGGAGGTGCGGTGCCAGGTGTGGCACTGGCTTGATATGGCTGTGTTTGGGGACGCCGGGCATGTGTTTACGGACGTGCAGACGCTGCGGCAGGCCCCGCGGGTGGGGTACGGGGTCGGGTTTCGAATCAGAAACGATGGAAAGACCCTCGGCCGCGCAGACATTGCGCACGGCGCGGAGGGATGGAGGCTGCATCTGGACCTGGGCTCCTTGTTCTGATGGTGCGATTGTTCCTTGTGTGTGTCTCATGGCGGTGGGCAGTGGGGCGGTGCCTGATGTGCGTCCTCGTGCTGGGGGCGGTGCCGGCCGCGTCGTCTGCGCAGCGGTTTTTGGCGGATGATCCGCTGTGGGAAGACCCGGACCGTCTGGACATGCCGTTTCCGGAACGGAGGGCGACGAACTCCCGCATTGGGCCCCTCGAGTTTCTGCGCCGTAGCTTTGCGGTGCCGGGGACGTACACCACGCCTGCTCAAAACAAAAACACGGTGGGCGGGGTGCCCAATTCCTCCTGGTACACCAACCGCCACTATCGCTTTGGGAGCACGCGCGCGGCCCTGCGCACCGGCCCCAACCAGGAGCCGCCCCCGTCGCTGCAGGCACAGTGGCGTGTGACCGGGGTCGTCTCGCGCGGGGACCTTCCCCGGCTCGTCATCCGCGATGCAACAGACCGCCGCTTCCAACTGCTCTTCGATGCGCCTGCCCATCCCGAGATGGCCACCGGTGCGGCCATGATTGGCAGTCGCCTCCTGCATGCGCTGGGGTACAATGTGCCTCAGCACTGGCTGCGGCGCATTCAGCCGCGGCGCCTTGCGCCTGCGCCGCAGGACGGGCCGGCCTCTTCCGCCATCGATAGTGTGCTGGCACGAGCCGCGCAGCGCCCGGACGGCACGTACCGCACCCTCATCACGCGTATTCCTCACGTTGCACGACGCCTCGGGCCGTTCCGCTTTCGGGGGACGCGGCCCGACGATGCAAACGATGTCTTTCCGCATCAGCACCGCCGCGAACTGCGAGGGCTCCGCGTGGTCGCGGCCTGGATTCATCACAGCAAGTTGCGCCCGCGCCACACTCTCGATGTGGGCGTGCGCACAGACGGACGCCGCTTTGTGCGACACTACCTGCGCGATCTTCATCGCACGCTTGGCAGTGCCGGTGCGCGTCCCAAGCCGGCCTGGTCGGGGCACGAGCATGTGTTGGAGGTCGGCCGTGTCGTTGAGCGCATCGGAACGCTCGGTCTCAGTGGAGGCGAGTGGGCCGATGAGGACTCGCTGGGCGCTCCGGCCGTGGGACGCTTTGGGGCGAAGTCGTTTGCCCCCCGGCAGTGGCGTCCGGAGTGGCCCAATCCTGCTTTCCAGCACGCCCGCCCGGGCGACGCGTTCTGGGCCGCCAAGAAGATCTGCGCGTTCTCGCGGGCGGATCTCCAGGCCATCGTGGCCACGGCCCGGTACTCCTCTCCAGCCGTGGCACGTCATATGGTGCAGGCCCTGATGGCTCGGCGCGACGCCATCGGTGCGGCGTACTTGAGGTGGGGCGGCGGATTGGACCGGTTTCGTGTGGCGGAGGGGCGCCTCACCTTTACGGATCTATGGGCAAGGCACAGGCGCTTCCCGGACACGCTCCGTCGTACGGTGACCTGGCGAGTGTTCGACAATCAGGCAGATACCCTGAGCCCTGTCCTGCACCGGGATACTACGGCACAGGAGGCGGTGCCCATTGTGGACTATTCGGCCCCCCACCTGCGCGCAACCCTGCGCACGCCCACGATGGGCGCCACGCATGTTTTTCTACGCCAGCACGGCACGGAGGGCACACGACGCCGGCGCGTGGTGGGCGTAGAGCGGGAGGGGAAGGGAGCGGCCTCCCCTCCATAGCCGTCGGTGGGTCTTTTCGTGAATAATTTAAAAAGAGATAAATGAGGTTAGATATTGAATTTCTATTCAAGGAGTGGCATCATGTAAAGTACTCTCTCTACACAAATCAATCTCGCTCCTGCAATGTCTTTTTCGAACGCCTGGGTTTTTGTCTTCGCTCTTCTGATTTTTGGATGTGGAGGCCAACAAGCAAGTGAGCCTCAGAGCTTCATTGGTACAATTTCGGAGATGAACGCAGAAGGTGCCTCCATGACCATTGCCGTTCCCGACTCGGCCACAGGGAGGGAGGCGGGGCCTGTGACCCTGACCCTCACCGACACGACGGAGGTCCTAAAAAGCTTCATGGCCATGCCGATCGATTCCCTTCAAGTGGACCAAGACGTGCGGGTAGAAGCGATCCAGGAAGGCAATGCTTACATTCCGTCGCGCATTATTCTCCTTGATAACTAACGAAGGTTGTGTGCTGGAAGGGGTTCCAGCATGGGGGCGTGGGGCGCAGCGGCCCGGGGCCAGGCCGTTGCTCCTCTGCAACGAGATGCACAGGGGCAATCGCGCCGCCGGGCTGTAGGGAGGAGGCGGCGCTGTGGGGACGGCGCTGTGGGGACGTCGGAGATCGTGAGTGGATGCGTCGGGGCTTCCGAGGGCCGTCGCGCTCCTGTGCGGTGGCGCAGGCTCCCTCCGGCAGGCTGCCCCCGGTTTCTCATCGCCCCTTCAGCGAAATACTGTCCGCTCCAAAGAGGCGTTGGGCGTGTCGCATAAATTCCGCCGTGGGCTCCACGACGTATGCCCGGCTGCGCAGGCGTTCTTGGCCGCGGAGCTGGGGGGCCTCGACGTCGAAGTAAAGCGTGCAGGTGCCATCGGTGTGCTCGCAGAGCTGTTGGAAAGTGCGAAGCGCCTCCGGCACAACCTGCTCGAGGTCCACGGTGAGCACCACCTCGTCCACCATCTGCTCGCGCACCTTCCACATGGGGCTAATGTCCTTCGCGAGCACCTTCACGGTGCCGCCCCGCACCTCCACATTGCCCTTCGCGAGAACGACGTTGTCAACCTGCAGGTAGGGCTGTACGCGGTCGAGGATGCTGGAAAAGATTACCATCTCGCCCTGGCCGGTAAAGTCCTCGATGGTGGCAAACGCGATGGGCTTGCCGGACTTGGTGGTGTTGCGGTCCACGTCGGTGATGATGCCGCAGAAGGTGCGCACAGGGCCGCGGGATCGACCGTCCCCGCTCGCCGCCTGCTCGATTATCGTCTCCAGCTGGTCGGGCTCGCCGAAGTGGGCGGTGGCGAAGGCATCGGCCTCGGCGCGGTACTCATCGAGCGGGTGGCCGGAGACGTAAAACCCAAGCACGTCGTGCTCCTCCTTCAGGCGCCGCGACTTGGACCATGTTTCCACGTCGGGCAGGCCGGGCTGCATGGCCTCCGTGCCCGCATCGCCGTTGCCAAAGAGCGAGTTTTGCCCGGCCATGCGGTCGTGCTGTACCTTCTGGCCATAGCGCACGGCCGTGTCCATGATCTCCATGAGCTGCGCGCGGTGGCCCTCCAGGTCGTCGAGCGCCCCGGCCTGGGCCAAGGCCTCCAGCGTGCGCTTATTGACCGTGCCCAGGTCCACGTTTTTTGCCACGTCGAAGATGGAGTCGAACGGGCCGTGCTCTTCGCGCGCCTCGATGAGCGCGTCGATCGCCGTCGCGCCCGCGTTTTTGATGGCGGCGAGGCCGAAGCGGACCCGGTACGTGCCGTCCTCGCCCTGTTCGACCGTAAAGTGCGCCCTGCTGCGGTTGATAGAGGGGGGCAGCACCTCCAGGCCCATCGTCCGTGCCTCCTCCAGCACCTTCGACAGCTTGTCGGTGTTGTCCATCTCGTTGGTCATCGCCGCCGCCATAAACTCCGGCGGGTAGTGGGCCTTCAGGTAGGCCGTGCGGTAGGCGACGATCGAATAGGCCGCGGCATGAGATTTATTGAAGCCATACCCCGAAAATTTGGCCATCAATTCCCACACATGTTCGATGGTATCTTCGTCAACGTCACGCTCTCGCGCTCCCTCGACGAACTCCCCCTTCATCTGATTCATGATTTTGTCCTTCTTCTTGCCCATCGAATTGTGGATGACCACATCCGACGCGACAAAATTGGAGTGGGGAGGGACGGACAAATCGTACACCTCTTTCTCCCCGACGTACTCAATGTCGACAATTGGATCCCAGAGGATCTCTCCGTTCGCGATATTGACGAGCTCATCGCTGTCAAACGCGCGTCCGAGTGCCTCTAGGCGATGCCGACTGAGCTTGTGGTTAGGATCTTTGAAGTTGAGACCCGACGACAGATTGCTTCCTGGAATGCCAACTTCTTCGCCTCCCTCGCGCCAGGTGCGTCCGCTTTCGTACTTGGCTCGACGGACCTCGTGGGTTACGTCTGCGGGAAGATTGTAGATCGACTGGTTGCGCGACCGGTCAAGAGCATCTTCGTACAGGACGTTGAGAGCCTCTCTTTTTTGAGGACAAAGATGCGGTCCAATGACCTCTGCAAACTGTACGATGTCTCGTTGATCGGTGACGATGAGTTCGGTATTGTCCTGGTGTGTCGTTTCACGGTGTCGCCGCACCGTGGCGACGCCGAGACGCAGGAGTGCATGAGCGAGGTCATCGATCAAAGCCGGGCTCGAAGAGCTGTAAGAGATGCGCGTCTTCTCGACCGATCCATCCGTGCTGAAAAGAACCCCGAGAAAGTGCGCGAGCGACTCCGAATCGTAGCGGAAAACCTCGCGGGGAAGGTGCTTCTCTTCTGCTTGTCCAACCATTCCAGCACTCCGCACGAGGTCAGTGATGGGGTTATTCCCCTCTTCGGCGCCGCGGGCCGTAACCGTTTTTACATCTGAAGTAGGATAATCGTAGGTGCTCGTCTGTCCCCCGAAGTCGGTCACCGCCTCTCGGTAATCCGCAAGTACGTCCGGATCACTGTTGTAGAAGCGCGCTACGGCATGGCCTCGGTCATTCATGGTCTGGCCATCACCGAGCAGGTATGCGAGGATACGGATTCGAGCACTGGAAGGGCTATCGGTACCGCTCACCGGAAGGGAAGCGGGAACGGCAATTTCGTCCCCCTCCGAGAGATCGGAAAGGTGCTCCCATCCTTCAACGGTTCGGAGAGGGTGATTTTCAGTGAGCTCGATCGTTCGACCGCTGCGAGTCGTGATGCGGAAAACTGGCTTTGCTCCATTCTCGAACCGCTCAGCGACGGTGGTCTCCGTCAGTTCATACTCATCGTCAAGCGTGAGTATCGATGTCCCCGGCTCAATAGAATCGACGCGGCGACGCTCACCCGTTTCGGCATCCACAACACGGGTATTACCCGGCACACACCGGCGCAGAATGTCGGCCTTCCCCAGCGAGAAGCCGCCCATCTCGCGGGCCATCTGCATGACTTGCTCCTGATAGACCGGAATGCCGTACGTCGGCTCCAGGATGTCCTCCAGCATCGGGTGCGGGTACTCCACCTCTTCGTGCCCGTGCTTCCGGGCGATGTAGGTGGGAATGTTTTCCATTGGCCCCGGCCGATAGAGCGCGTTCATGGCGATCAGGTCGTCGATCTCCGTCGGCTTCAGCTTGCGGAGCCACTCCCGCATGCCGGTCGACTCGAACTGGAAGATCGAGACCGTGTCGCCCTGCTGGAAGAGCTCGAACGTGGCTTCGTCGTCGAGCGGAATGTCGTCGATGTCGACCTCCACCCCTCGCGTGTCCTCCACGAGGTCGACGGCATCTTCGATGAGCGTCAGCGTCTTGAGGCCCAGGAAGTCCATCTTGAGGAGGCCAAACTTCTCCACCCAGTCGCCGTCGTACTGGGTCGTGACCACCTTCTCGCCTTTGCTCTTGGAGACGGAGACGGGCACGTAGTCGCTGATCTCGCCCGGGGCGATGATGACGCCGGCGGCGTGGACCCCGGTGTGGCGCACCGATCCCTCCAGCACCTCCGCATACTGCATCATTTTGCGCACCTCCGGGTTGTCCGCCTCTTTGAGCGCGCGGAAGTCGGGGTTGTCCTCGAAGGTGCTTTCGAGATCCACGCCCGGCCCGTCGGGAATCATCTTGGCGATTTCGTCGGCGCGGTCGAGCGGAATGTCGAGCACGCGGGACACGTCGCGCACCACCGTTTTCGCGCCCATGGAGCCGAAGGTGATGATCTGGCAGACGTTCTCCTGCCCGTACTTCTGCACCACGTAGTCGATCACCTCTTCGCGCCCGCGGTCGTCGAAGTCGATGTCGATGTCGGGCATCGACACGCGCTCCGGGTTCAGGAAGCGCTCGAAGAGAAGGTCGTACTCAATGGGGTCGACGTCGGTGATGCCGAGGCAGTAGCTCACGCAGCTGCCCGCCGCGGAGCCGCGGCCCGGCCCCACCCGCACGTCAAGCTCGCGGGCGGCCTCCGTAAAGTCCTGCACGATGAGGAAGTAGCCGGAGTAGCCCTCGTCGGCGATAATGCCCAGCTCATGGTTGAGGCGGCTCACCACCTGTTGCGGCAGCGGGTCGCCATAGCGTTTCTTTGCCCGTTTGAAGGTGAGGTGGCGCAGGTACCCGTCCATGTCCTCGAACCCGTCCGGGATGGGGTAATGGGGCATCAGGAGGTCCCCCATCGGGAGCTCGAAGGTGCACTTGTCGGCCACCTCGTTGGTGGTGACGAGCGCCTCCCGCTGAAACTTCTTTGGGATGCCGGTGAGCGCCTCCATCATCTCCTCCTCGCCCTTCAGGTAAAACTCGTTGTTGCTGAAGCGCATCCGGTCCGGGTCGTTGTAGTCGTCCCCGGTCTGCAGGCAGAGGAGGATGTCCTGTGCCTCGTGGTCCTGCCGGTCTACGTAGTGCACGTCGTTGGTGGCCAGCACCTTCACGTCGTACTCCTCGGCCCATCGCAGCAGCACCTCGTTGACGGTGTGCTGGTCGTCGATGTCGTGGTTCTGGATCTCGATGTAGTAGTCGTCCCCGAAGATCTCCAGGTATTCTTCGAACAGCTCGCGGGCCCGCTCCTCGCCCTTGTTGAGGATGGCCTGCGGCACTTCGCCCTGCAGGCAGCAGGTGGTGGCCACGAGGCCCTCGTGGTGCTCGCGCAGGAGGGCGCGGTCGATGCGCGGCTTGTAGTAGAAGCCCTCCAGGAAGGAGGTCGAGGAAAGCTGCATCAGGTTGTCGTAGCCGGTTTGGTCCTTGGCCAGGAGGACCTGATGGTAGCGGGTGGGGTCCGAGGTGTCCTGAATCCCGCTCGGCGTCAAGTAGAATTCGCAGCCGATAATGGGGTCGACGTCGGACTTTTCCGCCGTTGTGTAGAACTCGGGGACGCCGTAGAGATTGCCGTGGTCGGTAATGGCGACCGAGTTGACGCCGCGCCGCTCGGCGCTTTCGATGAGGTTGTCGATGCCGGCGGCGCCATCGAGGAGCGAATACTGCGTGTGGCAGTGGAGGTGGGAAAACTCGGGCATACGGCTGGGGCGTCAGGGGGGGCGAGACGCGTGGCGACAAGGGCGACAGAGCATTCCCCAAGTAAAGAGATGCCCGTGCCGGAGTCAACGCCGGTGCCTGAAAAGTCGGTGTTGAAAATGGCCGGTGGGGACGAGGGCGCCACGGGGAATCGGCGGGGGCGGAGGAGGGATTATTCGGTCGCGAGGCCTCGCTCTTCCAGCAGCGCGTGGAAGGCGTCTTCGTCGAGCACAGGGATGCCCCGTTCTTCGGCCGCGTCCCGCTTGCGGCCTGCGCCCGGCCCGGCCACCACGTAGTCGGTGTTGCCACTGACGCTGGAGGTGGCGTTCGCCCCGTGCTGTTCCACGAAGCGCTGCACCTCGCTGCGCGTCCAGTCGTCCAGGCTGCCGGTAAAGACGAAGGTGAGGCCCTCGAGCGGCGCCTCGTCGTCGGCGTACGGGTTGTGTAGCGTCAGCCCCGCGTCCCGAATGTTGTCGATCACCGCCCGGTTCGCGTCGTCCTCGAAGAAGGCCCCGATGCTGTGCGCCACCTCGGGGCCGATGTCGGGGAGGTCCGTGAGGGCGGCCTCGTCGGCGTCGATCAGGGCATCGAGCGACGCGAAGTGTTGCGCCAGGAGCCGCGCCGTGGCGGAGCCGACCAGCGGAATGCCGAGGGCGTAGATGAACCGGTCGAAGTCCTCCTCCAGGCTCGCCGCAATCTCGTCGAGCAGGTTCTGGGCCGACTTCTCCGCGTAGCGTTCCAGCCCAAGGAGGTCCTCTTTTTCGATCGCGTACAGGTCCGAAATGTCTTCGATGAGGCCCGTGTCAATGAGCTGCTCGGCGCGCTTGTCGCCCAGGCCCTCAATGTCGGTCGCATCGCGGGAGGCGTAGTGCTTCAGCCGTTCGCGGAGCTGGGCCGCGCACGTCATGCCCCCCGTGCAGAAGGCCTGTTTCTTGTCGTCGCTCAGCACGACCTCCGAGTCGCAGATCGGGCACGTGTCGGGGATGTGGTAGGGCGTTTCGGAGCCGTCGCGCTCGTCCACGATCGCCTTCACGACCTGCGGGATGACGTCGCCCGCCCGTTCGATGAGCACGGTGTCGCCGATGCGGACGTCCTTGCGGTCGATCTCGTTCTGGTTGTGGAGCGAGGCGCGTGTCACCTCCACGCCCCCCACCTCCACGGGCGCCAGCGTGGCGACGGGCGTGATGCGGCCCGTGCGCCCCACCTGCACAGAGATGTCCGTAATCGTGGTTGTGGCGCGGCGCGGCGGAAACTTGTAGGCCACCGCCCAGCGGGGGTCCCGGTCGCGCACGCCCAGCGTCTCGTGTCCTGCAAAGTCGTTCACCTTAATGACGAGCCCGTCGATCTCGTAGGGCAGGTCGTCCCGCACCCCGACGACCTCTTCGTAGTGGTGGAGCGCCTCGTCGATGCCGTCGCAGCGGCGAATGTGCTGCTCACAGACGCGAAGGCCCCACTCGGGGAGCGCGGCCAGCACCTCGGCGTGCGCGTCGAAGTCGCGCCCGTCGGCGGCAATTTCGTAGAAGAAGATGCGGAGGGGGCGCCGCGCGGCGATGGTGGAGTCGAGCTGCCGGAGCGACCCGGCGGCGGCGTTGCGCGGGTTGGCAAACACCTTTTTGCCCGCTTCCTCGCGCTGACGGTTGAATTCGTTGAACTCATCCTTGCGCATGTACGCCTCGCCCCGCACCACGAGCCGGTCGGGCACCGGGCGCTCGTCGTCGCGGAGGCGGAGGGGGACGCCCTTGATGGTTTTGACGTTGGCGGTGATCTCTTCGCCCGTCTCGCCGTCGCCCCGCGTGGCCCCCTGCACCAGCCGGCCGTCTTCGTAGATGAGCTCCACGGCCAGCCCGTCGAACTTGGGCTCGGCGGTGTAGGAGACGGCCTCGCGGCCCAGCTCTTCCCGGCACGTCTCGTCGAAGTTGCGCACCTCGGCCTCCCCGTAGACGGCCTTTAGGCTGAGCATGGGCGTGGGGTGCTCGGCCGTGCCCAGTTCGTCGCGCACCATGCCGCCCACCTGGTGCGTGGGGGAGTCGGGCGTTTGGAGTGCCGGGTACTCCGTCTCCAGCTGCTGCAGCCGTTGGAAGAGGCGGTCGTACTCGGCATCGGAGACGACCGGGTCGTCGAGCACGTAGTAGCGGTAGTTGTGGTAGCGGAGCGCCTCGCGGAGCTGCTCCGCGGCGTCGGCGGCGGCCTCTTCGGTGTCGATGGCGTCCAGGTCGATCTCGGGGGTGGTTTCGAGGTCAGGCATCAGCGGTTTGCGAGGGGAAGGAGAGTGGAAAGCGTGGGGGTGGGGGAGTGCAGGGCGCGAAACGGGACGCGGGATGCGCGAATTTGTGCCGACCCGAGAGGAAGACGTTCTCGCGCAACACGCATCACGGATGAATGCCGGTCAGGATTCGGCAGCCGGGGGACAGCCCGGCACGCCATGGTGGGAGCCGGCATGTGGCACTGGACAAAGCGCAAGAGGAGACCGTCGCCCTGCGGCCCCCAAGGCCCCCTGGACCCACTGTTCGCGAGGGAAGACGTCAGCGGTCGAAGACAGGAGCAATGTCGGCCCACGGCTTCGTGTTGAGCACATCATCGGCCTCCAGCCAGCCGCGCCGCGCCTGGTCCACGCCGTAGCGCAGGACGTCGAGGCCGTCGGTTGAGTGCGCATCGGCGCCGATGACGAGGGGGAGGCCCAGCTCTTTCGCGCGCCGACAGTGCACGTCCGAGAGGTCGAGCCGCTCGGGCTGGGCATTGAGCTCGAGCACACAGCCGCGGTCCGCGGCGGCCTCCATCACGCGGTCGAGGTCGATCTCGATGGGGGGACGCTCGTTGATCCGCCGTCCGGTGGGGTGGGCCAGTACATGAACGTGGGGGTTGTCCAGGGCGCGCAGCACGCGCTCGGTTTGCGTCTCCTCGTCCAGGTCGAGTGCGGTGTGGAGGGCGCAGAGGCAGAGGTCCAGATCGGCGAGAACCGCGTCCGGCAGGTCCAGCGATCCATCTTTCAGAATGTCGACCTCGATGCCCTTGAGCACCCGGAGGTCGTCGAGGTCCTCGTTCAGGCGGTCGATGGCGTCCATCTGTGCACGCAGCGCGTCGGCATCGAGGCCCTGCACCACGGCCACGGCGGGCGAATGATCGGTGATGGCGAGGTACTCCAGCCCTCGCGTCTGCGCCGCCGCGGCCATCTCTTCGAGGGAGTGGAGGCCGTCGCTGTAGGTGGTGTGGGTGTGCAGGTTGCCCCGCAGGTCCGCACGCGTTACCAGGTCCGGCAGGGTGCCGTCGGCGGCAGCGTCCAGCTCGCCCCGATTTTCGCGGAGCTCCGGCACGATATAGGGCAGGTCGAACAGGTCGTAGATGTCGTCTTCGGTGGTCCCGGCCACTCGTTTTTCTGTATCGTCGCGGAAGGCGCCGTATTCATTGAGCTTGAGCCCCGCCGCCACAGCCCGGTCACGCAGCGCCACGTTGTGGGCCTTCGAGCCGGTAAAGTACAAGAGGGCAGCGCCGTAGCTTTTGGGCGGGACCACGCGCAGGTCCACCTGCAGGCCCGAGCGGAGCCGGACGGAGGCGCGGGTGTCGCCCTGCGAGAGCGTCTCCGCCACATCTTCGTAGGCGGCAAAGTGCTCCGTGACGGCCGGGCCGTCGTCCGCGAGTGCCAGCACATCGAGGTCGCCCACCGTTTCCTTGCGGCGCCGGTAGCTGCCCGCCGCGTCCACCCGCTCTACGGCGTCGTGGGCGGACACGTGGTCGTGCAGCGAGGCCACGATCGGCTCCACGCGGGCCAGAAGCCATCGGGCGTCGTCGCTCATTTGGGCGAGGCCGTCGAGGATGTTCTGCTCCATCGTCTCGCCAAACCCATCGAGTGCCTGCACCTTGCCGGTTTCCGCGGCGCGCTTTAGGGCAGCCCGCGAGTCGACACCGAGGGCGTCGCGCAGCCGGCGCACTCGTTTGGGGCCGAGGCCCGGGATGCGCAGAAGATCGGCCACGGATGGGGGAATGTCCTGGGCCAGCTCGTCGTAGAGCGGGAGCCTGCCCGTTTCCACGATGGTCGCAATCTTGCCCGCCAGGTCGTCCCCGATGTCGGGCAGGTCGCTGAGGTCCTCCCCGGCTGCGACCAGATCGGCCACGGGGCGCGACAACTGGTTGAGGGTACGGGCGGCATTGCGGTACGCACGGATGCGAAACGCATTCTCGCCCTGGATGGCGAGCAGGTCGGCCACGTCCTCAAAAAGCGCGGCGACATCGGCGTTGTGAACAGGCATGGGAGCAGGCGGAGAGCGACCGGGAGAGTCAGCGTTTGTAGGTGCCTACGCGCTGGGCGTCGGCGAGCACGTGGCCCTCCATGGCACGCAGCACCTCCGCCTTCGGGGCGCCGTCGTCCAGGTCGATGGCAGTGTCGAGCGCGTAGAGCTGAAACACGTAGTCGTGGGCGGCGTCGCCGGGTGGGGGACAGGGGCCGCCATAGCCCACGTCGTCAAAGTCGTTTTTGCCTTCGCGGGGAGGCGGGACGTGGTCGGCGAACTCGGCGCGTACATCTACGGCCCGGGGCAGCCGCGTGGTGTCGGGCGGCAGATTAAAGAGCACCCAGTGCGTGAACGTCTCGCCGGGGGCATCGGGATCGTCCACGATCAGCGCGATTGTGGCGGTGCCGTCCGGCACATCGGCCCATTCCAGCGCGGGGGAGACGTTTGCTCCCTCGCAGGTGTACTCGTGCGGAATGGAGGCGTGGGAGGCGAAGGGGGCGGCGGTGACGCGAAGAGAGTCGGGCATTGGGCAGAAGGCACGGGGAAGAGGATCGAAAACGTCGGAGAGCAGCCATGTCAGCTCGGCCAGGCGACATCAAGGCTCACGAGAAGGGAGAGCCGTTCGGGGCGCTGTGCGAGGACACGTCAGGCGTCTGCCTGCAGCTGTTTGTAGAGCCGCTCAGTGTCGGCGCGGCGGCACAGCTCTGTGCCGGGCGTCATGACGGCAGCGGCACCGGCCGCGACCCCGAAGCGCACGGCGTCGGGGAGGGGCTGGCCGCGGCTCAGCGCCAGGGCAAGGCCGCCTACCATGCTGTCTCCGGCCCCCACGCGGCTCTCAATGGGGACGGTGGGCGAGCGCACGCGGAGGGCCTTTTCGGCCGTCACGAGCAGTGCGCCCGCGGCGCCCATGGACAGCACGATGCCGTCGCACCACCCCTGGTCGATGAAGCCCCGTGCTGCCTCGACGCGTTTGGGCTCCGTTTCCAGCGTCCGGCCCGCAAGCTGTTGCAGTTCGCGCAGGTTGGGCTTCAGCAGGTACCAGCCTGCCGCTCGCGCCTCGCGCAGCGCCGCGCCCGAGGTGTCCAGAACGGAACGCGCGCCAAGGGCATGGGCCGTTTCAGCCACGGCCGTATACGCATCGCTGGGCACTCCGTTGGGCAAGCTCCCACTTGCTACGACGTAGGCCGGTGTAGGCTCTACGGCACGCAGGGCATCCAGCACAGCGTCCACGTCCGCCGCCGCGAGCGTGGGCCCCGGCATCCCAAACCGGAACTGGCGCCCGGTTGAGGTTTCGGAGACGATCAGGTTTTCGCGGGTCCAGTCGCGGATGGAGACCGGACGGTGCGACAGAGACTCTTGTGAGAGCAGTTTTTCGAGGATGGCGCCCGTGGGGCCGCCGGAGGTGTACAGCGCCTGGGCCGCGCCGCCGAGTCGCTGCACAGCACGCGATACATTGATGCCTCCGCCCCCTGGCTCGCGGGAGGGAGGCGCGCATCGGAGCTTATCGTCCGCAATGACCCGATCGATAGACGTGTTCTTGTCCACCGCCGGGTTGAGGGTTACGGTTGCGAGAGCAGGCACGGGACGCAGGGGGGCGCGGAACGCAGTGCGGGAGGCGATTGGCGTGCGCGGTGCCGGGACGATGGTGTAGGTCCCGAGGGCCTCCAACGTGAGGCACAAAGGCAGGTCTCGCATCATCCACCCGCCTTGCCTGGGGAGGGGAGCACCGCTTGTCAACCGCAATCCATCGGAGAACGGCCATCGAGCCCCCGGCGGGACGCCAGGGTCTGGCAGGCGCGTGCGGAGGGAGTGTCCGATGTCGTGGGCCAGCAGGACAAAAACCGGGTGTCCTCAGAGAATCACACGCAGAACACACCTTGCCGATACAGGGCCGGGAACTGTTTGCGCTGCGTAGAATTCGCACGCGGGGCGCATGTGTCGTGCGCCTCGCACACATCGTAGTGCCCCTCTTGCGTTTGCCCTCGTTCAGAACTCCTCCTCGCCTGTGAGCATTCTCGCCGTCGGGACCGTTGCCTTCGACTCCATCGATACCCCCTTCGGGTCCGCCGAGCGCGTGCTGGGCGGCAGTGCCTCGTATCTCACGCTCGCCGCCCGTCCCTTTTGCGAGGACGTGCGCCTGGTGGGGGTAGTGGGGCACGACTTTCCCGACGAGTACCGGCAAGTGCTTGCCGAGGGAGGGGTGGATCTCGAAGGCCTGGAGGTGGACGAGGACGAGAAGACCTTTTTCTGGCACGGGGAATATCACTACGACATGAACGAGCGGGATACGCTCGATACGCAGCTAAACGCGCTGGCGTCGTTCGAGCCCGAGATTCCCGACTCGTACCGAGACAGCACCATTGTGTGTCTCGGCAACCTGGAACCCGGAATTCAGCGGGAGGTGCTGGCGCAAGCCGACGATCCGGACTTCGTGATCGCGGACACGATGAACTACTGGATCGAAAACACGCCGGACAGCCTCCGCACCACTCTCTCGGCGGTGGACTGTTTGGTGATCAACGACGCGGAGGCACGGGAGCTGGCCGACGAGCCCAACCTCGTGCGGGCCGCGAGCCTGATTCGCGAGATGGGGCCGGAGATCCTTATCATCAAGAAGGGAGAACACGGCGCCCTGCTGTTTACCGACGGGTCCGTGTTTAGCGCCCCGGCCTATCCCCTTGAGGATCTCCAAGACCCCACGGGGGCTGGCGATGCATTTGCCGGGGGGGTTGCCGGGCACCTTCACCGCACGGGCTCGATTGATGAAGAAGCCCTCCGCCGCGCCGTCATCTACGGCAGCGTCATGGCCTCTTACGTGGTGCAGCGCTACGGCCCCGACCGCCTCCTTGACATCGACCCCCAGGCCATCGCTGAGCGGTCCTCGGCCTTTCGCGAACTGGCCGACATTCCTCAGCTGGTCCCCTTCGATACACACCCTGCGTAACGCATGTGCGCAGTTTCCGTGTGTGACGGCCCGCGTGACGGCCCGCGCTCCGGGCTCTTTTCATTGCCCTTGTTGTTGCCCTGTTGTTCGTTCCTGCTGCCCAATGCCCGAGTCCGAATCGTCCGTTGCGCCCCCCACGGCTTCAGCGTCGTCCGAGCATTCCACCACCGGGACTGTGCGCCTGGTCAATGCCGTCTTCTACGGCCATCACGGCGTGATGCAGGAAGAGCACCGCGTGGGGGGGCGCTACGAGGTGGACGTCAGCGTCGGGCTGGACTTTGAGGCGGCGGCCGTTCACGACGACCTGACGCGCACAGTGGACTACGAGCAGGTCTACACGTTTGTGCGGCGGCTGGTCACGGAGAACAAGTTTTACCTCATCGAAAAGCTGGCTTACCGCATTGCGCACAAGGTGCGCGACACCTATCCGGATGTGGAGGGGGTGGAAGTAACCGTTCGCAAGCCGAACCCGCCCGTGGGAGGCCCTTGCGACCGGGCGGAGGCCACCTATACGATCGATGATCCCGGTACCTGATTCAGGACGACGGGGCGGCGCGCTGCTGAGCGGCGGCGCTCGGGGGGCGAGAAGGGGCATGCAAGGCAGAGGCCTTCATGGGAGGGGCTGGGGGCACCGCATACGTCGCAAGAAAGTCGTACAACAGGTTGTCCACCTCCGTGGTGTCGGCAAGACTGTCCAGTACGTGCTGGACCGTTTCCTCATCCGGCAATGCGTCACGATAATACTCCCGGTACACCAAGATGCGTTCTCGCTCCCGCCGGGCGTCCAGCTCGCTATGAAACTGTGTGCCGTAGACGGGGGCCTCGTCGAGGCGAAACGCCTGATGCGGCTGGTCGTTGTGGGCCAGCTCGGTAGCGCAGGGCGGCAGCTCCACCACACGGTCGTGATGGCCCATGTTTGCGCGAAAGCGCGGCGGAAAGCGGCCCAGAAGCGGGTCGTGCGTGCCGGCCTTCGTGCGGCGGACCCAGCCGCATCCCAGCTCAGAGCGGCCGGGGTCGTGCACCACGCGTCCCCCGAGGGCTCGCGCAATGACCTGATGGCCCCAGCACGACCCCAGGGTGGGAACGCGCTGCTCTACGGCATGGCGGACCAGGGTGTGGAGGGCTTCGGTCCACGGGTAGGAGTCCGTGGCCGAGTACTTTCCGGCACCTCCAATCAGAAGGGCGTCGACCTCTTCGAGGCGGGCCGGCGTAGGACGGTCGCCACGCGCGACATTGACAGTGTGCAGCTGGGCTGGGGACAGGCGGCCCCGCTCCAGGAAGCACGCCCGCTCCTGGGCCTCCATGCGGGGAGCGCTCCGGCATTGGAGCAGAAGCACCTGGATGGGGGGAGATGTGAGAGGGGAGTGGAGCATAGGAGGAGCCGCACCGACCGGACGAAGCCGATCCCTGCAAAATGAATGGAGGCAGATGCGATGGAATGTTTCGTACACGGCGAGTCCCGTGAAAAGTTGGGGGCTACGGCTGGGCGGCAGTCGGCGAGTCCAGCAGGTCCCCGAACGATTGGTGGAGGGTGGAGTAGAGACAACGTAGCGGCAGTCCCACAACGTTAAAGTAGTCACCCTTGATCTGCTTCACAAAAAAAGGCGCCGTGTGATCTTGAATCCCGTAGCCACCGGCCTTGTCCATCGGGGAGCCCGACTCGACGTATGCCCGGATCTCCGACCCCGAAAGGGAGGCGAGCGCAACCGTCGTGGTCTCCACGCGGGTCACTTCGCGCTCCGAGGCCGTATGTGCGAGGGCAAGGCCGGTGTGCACTGTGTGCGTTGTGCCGCTGAGGCGGCAGAGCATGGCGCGGGCATGGGCGGCGTCCTCCGGCTTGGTGAGGATGTCACCGTCGTGAGCCACTACAGTGTCGGCCGCCAGGACGAGCGCTGCGGGGTGGGACTGGGCCACCGGGCGCACCTTCCGTCGGGCGAGTGTTTGGACGGCAGCATCGGGCGTATGCGGCGCGTGCAGGGTTTCGTCTACAGGACTCGTGGTGGTCGTAAACGCGAGGCCGGTGTGCTCCAGCAAGGCGCGCCGGCGGGGCGACGCGGAGGCGAGAACAAATTGGGGTGAGATGCAGAATAGAGAAGACATGTACCGAAAGAATGGGAAAAAAGTGCGCCGAGGCGTTCGGGAATCCTGGCGGGGGGAAACGCCACTGGTCACGCGAAAGTTGTTCAACGCGGCTGCACGACAACGTGCGGTCGCTGAAATGTCTATCTCGGTGATTGACGCCGGGGTAAGAAGGAATTACCGTACCCGTACCTTCAAGCACATCCGAGGCTACAGGTCATGACTGTCTTGTCTGTCTGCAACCACAAGGGCGGCACGGGAAAGACTACCACCGCAATTCACATTTCCGCAGCCCTGGGGCTCTCCGGGCGCAGCATTCTTGTCATCGATCTTGACCCGCAAGGCTTTCTCACGCGCGCAATGGGGTTTGGGGAGCCGGCCCCCAGCCAGTCGGTCGCCGGGTTTTTTGAGGCGGAGCACGACCCGCAGCAGATTACCCCGAAGAGTACCCAAGGATTTGACCTGATTCCGTCGTCCAGCATCCTGACCCGCCGCATGCGGGATCTGAACAAGCCCACGGATGTGCTATGGGTACGAGAGGTGCTGCAAACGATAGACCTTGAGTACGACGTGGTGCTGTTTGACACGGCGGCGGCACTCACGGTCTACAGCCTAAATGCGCTGGTGGCCAGCGAGCATGTGGTGATCCCCGTTTTGCCCGAGTACCAATCCATTGTGGGAGGAGAGCAGACCTACCAGACGGTCCAGCTTGTGGAGGACAAGCTCAATCCCCTGCTTCAGTCGCCGCATTTCGTGTTTACGCAGGTGGACGCTCGCAAGCGAATGCACCAGACGTATCGGGAATACATTCGCGAAAAATATGGGCGGTTGGTATTAGAAAATGAGATACGCACCAGTTCGTCCCTGGCGAAGTCACAGAACGGACGAACGACGGTGTTTGACCGAGACCCCAATGCCCGGGGCGCGGTGGACTACGCAAATGTTACCGATGAGCTGGTCGGGCGCATGCAGGCGGGGGCCGAGGTCGACGAGCCCGTCCCCGAGGACCTGCGCACGTCGGCACAGGCTGCCTCCAAGAATGCGTCGGACCTGCGAGAGATCTTGAGCTCGCAGGCAAATTAGAGTATGGAGGAGGCGCGAGGGAGAAGGCCTCCCTCGGGCGATGGCCGGGGAAGAAGTCAAATCGTGTCGAGGGACTCAATCTCGGCGGCCGACCAGTCGTAGAAGTGGCGGTCTGTTGCCTTCAGGGTGTTTACACAGTCGTTGTAGAGGGTGCGGGCCGTCTGCACGTCCGGGTGGGCCGGGTTGGGATGGGCCTCTATCCAGTGCCGCAGGTCGCGCAGGGCACGGGGCGAGTACGTATCCAGGTCGCCGTCCGTCTCGATCAGCGCGAGCTTCTTGTCCTCCTGACGGAGCGTGTAGAAGAGCACCCAAATGGAGACGCCAAAGAAGGCCACGACGCAGAAGAGCATCGTGGCCCATACGTCCAGAGAGAGTCCGAGCATGGCAGGCATTGGAACGAGGGAACGGGAGACGGGGAGCGGGGGCAGGCGAGGGCAGTTCCGGATGGGAGCAGTCCTGCATCATCGGGCTTCGTCCTCCGCGAGGCGGTCGCGGCGGCCCTCCAGGAACGACATGAGCGCGTAGCCGAAGACGGGCACGCCCACAAAGACGGCCACGCCCCCAATCATCTGCGGCGTGCCGAAATTGGCCCAGGCGTAATTGGCCACGATGCCGAGCATCACCAGCGGGATGACGTACCGCACCAGGGGGTTCCAGACGGACGGCACGTAGAGGCCGGCGTTTCGGTTGATCTCCAGCACCCGCAGCCGCTCCGGCCCCAGGGCCCACCCGATGGCGCCAATGATGGCGAGAGTGGCGAGGGGGAGGCCGAAGTTGCCAAACACGAAGTCGAGGAAGCCGAAGACGGTGGGCCAGTACGCGCTGGGAATGCCAAGCAGCCAGATGGCACCGCACACCACCACCACCGTCTGCTCGCGACTGAACGCCGTTTCCTCACTCAGCGTAGTCACGCTCACCTCTGTGATCAGGATGGCCGAGGTAAAGGCAGCGAAGAAGAAGCCAACGAAGAACAGAAGGGCCCACAGCAGGCCGCCGGCCATCTGCGGGAAGACCTGCGGCAGGGACACAAAGGTGAGGCTCGCCCCCGAGGCGGGGTCTAGGTCGAATGCGAAGACGATCGGGAAGATGGCGAAGGCCGCCAGGATGCCCACGCTCGAGTTCCCGATCACCGTAAACACGCCGCCCCCGATGGGAATGTCGTCGTAGTCCGGCAGGTAGCTGCCCACAGTGAGCGCGATGCCCCAGCCCAGCCCCGTGGAGAAGAGGACCTGGCCGAGCGCCGTGATCCAGGTTTGGCCGAGTGCCAGCTTGCTCCAGTCCACCCCAAACGTGAAGGCGAGCCCGTCGGCCGCCCCCTCCAGCGTGAGTGCCCGAATTGTGATGGCCACCAGGGCAAGCACGAGCCCGGGCACCGCGTAGATTACGAGCCGCTCCACACCCCGCCGAATGCCGAGGTACAGCACCGCCCCCACCAGCGCCATGGTGGCCGTGTGCGTACCGATGGTCAGGGCGGCGCTCGCGCGGAACCCGTCCCAGAATGCCGCGGGCTCGAAGCCGCCCGCCGTAAACGTGCCCATCAGCGCATGCACGGCGTAGTAGAGCGTCCACCCGACGACGGGCGAGTAGTACGACATGAGGGCCACGTTCACGACCAGCACCACCACCCCAAGCCCCACCAGTCCGCGCGAGGACACCCCCTCGCGGAAGGCCCCGATCACGCCCTGCCCGGCATACCGCCCAAAGCCGACCTCGGCGATGAGACCGGGAATGGCCAAAATGAGCAGGAGCACGAAGTACGCCAGAATGAACGCACCGCCCCCACTTTCGCCGGTCACGTACGGAAAGCGCCAGATGTTGCCGGCCCCCACCATGGCACCAAGCATGGCCATCAAAAAGCCGAAGCGCGAGCCCCATTGGGCCCGCGAAAGCTCTACGGTTGAGTCGGACATCGAAGCGGGACAGCTGTGTGTGTTGTATGATCGCCCCCAAAGTAGGAGCGACAGACCGAAATTTCGAATGGCCGCTTCCAGGGGGGAGGAAGAGAAAGGCGAGACGCCGTACAAGAGGACCGCCGTACAAGACGCATGGACGTGGGGCGTGAGGCCGGACCACTGTAGGGGTGGGCCGGTTGCCGAAACAAATCCGTCCGCACTCCGGAATTCCCTCGTGTTTTTGCTCGCGAACGCTGTTCTTCGATGATCGACGAGATCAAAACTGCTGCCGACGACGTGTATCCCGAGGTCGTGTCCCTCCGCCGCGCGTTGCACCGCCACCCGGAGCTTTCCGGGGAGGAGCAGGAGACGGCCCGGCGGGTGACGGCGTGGCTGGACGCGTACGACCTGCACGTGCGCACGGGGGTGTACGGCACTGGGGTGGTGGCGACGCTGGACGGCGGCCGACCGGGGCCCACGGTGCTTCTGCGGGCCGATATGGACGCGCTGCCCATCCGCGAAGAGACAGGGCTCGCGTTTGCCTCGGAACAAGACGGGGTGATGCACGCCTGCGGGCATGACCTCCACACGTCGTCTCTGCTTGGCACGATCGCAATTCTGGCGGAGCACCGCGAGGCGGTGCACGGGCAGGTGCGGGCCTGCTTCCAGCCGCACGAAGAGCGCATCCCGGGCGGGGCCCCGTTCATGATCGACGAAGGCGTGCTCGATGCGAGCGAGGGCGTGCCGGCCCCCAGCGCGGCCTTCGGGCAGCACGTGAAGCCGGATCTCCCGCCCGGAACCCTTGGGGTGCGCCCGGGCGGGTTCATGGCCTCCACCGATGAGGTATACGTCACGGTCGACGGAGAGGGCGGCCACGCAGCAGATCCCCACGCAGCGATCGATCCGGTCTACGTCGCCAGCGAAATCGTCACCGGCCTTCAGTCGCTCGTCAGTCGCCGGTGTCCGCCCGGCGTGCCGTCGGTGCTTACCCTCGGGCGCTTTGTGGCGGACGGGGCCACCAACGTCATCCCCGACACGGCCCGGCTGGAGGGCACCTTCCGGGCCATGGACGAGGACTGGCGCTTCCGGGCGCACGATCTCTTCCGGCGGCTCGTGCACCGCACCGCCGAGGCTCACGGCGCCACTGCTACGGTGGAGGTGCGGGAGGGCTACCCCGCGCTCCGGAATGACGAGTCGACGACGGCCCTCGTCCAGAAGGCTGCCCGCGAGTACGTAGGGCCGGACCGCACGGTGGCGGCCGATCGGTGGTTCGCGGGCGAAGACTTCGCCTACATCCTGCAGGAGTGCCCAGGCACCTTCTACCAGCTTGGCGTGGGCAGTGAGCACGGCCTTCACACCGCACAGTTCACCCCTGATGAGGAGGCGCTCCGTACGGGGGTCGGATTCATGGCGTACCTGACGTGGCGGTACGGGCGTGAGCACGCGGCTGGAGGCTGACAGCCTGGCATGCTGATCGTGGCCCCGGCATCGGGCGCGCCCGGGCATCAGAATCAGGGATTTCCCTGTGTCGGAACATGGTCCTTTGCGCGATCTTCGCATGAGCGAGAACATTCCGGATCGATTGTCGCGCCCAACGCCCCTCTGCGCGCCATGGACCAGACCCTGCACCTCCCCAACCACGTCAACATCATCGGGCCCACGACGGACTACGCCTACAAATGGGGCCTCAACGTGGGCCTTTCTGACACGAAGGCCCTCCGCCTCGCGCTCGCTGTCGACGAGCTTGTGACCGACGTCGTGCGGTTTGCGTTTCCCGGCGAGGAAGGGGCCTTCACCATTGCCTTCCGGGCCGACCTCTCCACGGCAGAGGTCATTATTCACGAAAAGGGCGAGCCCTTCGACCCATCGCAGCACGCGTACGATCCGCAGCGTGCCATCGAGGAAGACCATTTCGACGGGGCGGGGTTTGCCGTGGTGCAGCACTGCGTGGACGATTTTGCCTTTCTGAACCGGGGCCGGGAGGGAAAGGAGTTCCGGATCATGCAGCGCATCGAGTCGGAGCACATCGCGGAGCTTCACCCCACTGAGCAGCCGGACCCCGATGCCGACCGCGAGGACGTGTCCTATACGCTTGCCCCGGTGGAGCCGGGCGACGCCGAGGACATTGCAAAGCTCATTTACCGCACGTACGGGTACACCTACGCCAAGGAAGACCTCTACTATCCCGAACGCATCGAGCGGGCGCTGGAGCAGAACGAAAAGTTTGGGGTGGTCGTGCGCAGCGAATCGGGGCGCACGGTGGGCTACTTCGCCGTCCTCCGGTCGTCGGACTCCACCATCGGGGAGGTGGGGGAGGCGGCCGTGGACGTGAACCACCGGCGACGCGGCCTCATGAAGCGAATGCTGCGTACGCTGATCGACCAGGCCAACGCAAACGGCCTGAGCGGGGTGTTTGGGGAGGCAGTGACGGTGCACGACATCAGCCAGCGCGTAAACCATCACTTCGGCATGGTGTCTACGGCCCTGCTGCTGGGGCTCTTTCCCCCGGAGCGCTTCCGGTCGCTGGCCGACGATCACACCCAGCCCATCAGCATTGTGATCGATTTCCGGCCGCTGGTGCCCTACGAAACGGTCACGGCTTACCTGCCGGCCCCCTATGCCGATGTGCTGCGGCAGATCTACGACGCACTGGGGGTGGAGGCGCTTCGGGTGCCGCCCGCCTCGGCCGCAACGCCCCGCGAGGCGGTGGCCGACACCACCGAGATGGATGCGCGCATCCGCTACACCTACGGCCACGTGGTCTTTGTGGTGGAGACCGTCGGGCAGGACCTTCCGGCACAGGTGCAGCAGGCCCTCGACGACCTGGAGGACGAGGACATGTCGGTGGCGTGCGTGGACCTGCCGCTCGATGCCCCCTCCACTCCCGCCGCCACGGCGATGCTCCGCGATCATGGCTTCGTCTTCGCCGGGCTCATGCCGCGCTTTCATCACGACCGCGACTACCTGCGCCTGCAGCGCCCGCTGGTGTCGCTCGATCCGGACGCCATCACGGTGTACTCGGACCTCGCCACAACTCTCAAGCAGCACATCTTGGAGGAGCTGTCATGGACCTCGAACGCCACGGAGACACCCTTACCGTCCGCCCCCGACGCGACTTCAACCTGATGGCGGTGCGCCACCTGACGTACCACCTGGACGACGCGAGCCGCGTCCGCATTGACCTGGCGCGCGCCCGCCTGGTTGATACGGAGGCCATCATGGCGCTCCACCGGCTCCGAGAGCAGGGGGTGGAGGTGGTGCTCCTGGAGCCGCCCGCCATTTTTTACGAAATGCTGGAGGTACTGGAGCTGGAGTCGGCGCTTGACGTGGAGCAGCTCGTAGAGCGGGAACGGTCGTAGCGACGCGCCCGGCGAAGGGCCCGCGAACGTTGCGCGCCGCCGGTCGTGAAAGAGCCCATCCCGTTCTGCCGTTCGTCACCCCGTACTGCATGCCTTCCGCCTCCCCCGAGACGGACCGCCCTGTGTCTGCCGACGCCCTGCAGGCGTACGTGCACGACCACGCGGACGCCTACCTTCAGTTTTTGGGCCAACTCGTGCGGGCGGAGTCGCCCTCGACCGATCCAGGGACGCAGGCACGTGTGCAGCGCCTCCTGGCCGAGGCGCTCGCTGATCTTGGCTTTGCGGCGACCCACCTGCCGGGGACGAACACGGGCGGCTCTGTGTATGCACGGCCGGTCGATCGTTCTGAGGGGGCGCCGTGCCAGCTTCTGCTGGGCCACAGCGATACGGTCTGGCCCGTCGGCACGCTCGATACGATGTCGGCGGAGAGGAACGGCAACGAACTGCGCGGGCCGGGCGTGTTCGACATGAAAGCGGGCCTGGCAAACATCGTGTTTGCGCTCCGGGCGCTGGACGCCCTCGGGGGCACGCCTGCCGTGTGCCCGCTGGTGCTCGTTACGAGCGACGAAGAGATTGGCAGCCCGGAGTCGCGTCGCCACATTGAGCGGCTGGCGGAGGCGGCCGAGCGCGTGTTTGTGCTGGAGCCGGCCCTGGGGCTGGAGGGCCGAATCAAGACGGCCCGCAAGGGCACCGGTGAGATGACGCTCCTCGTGCGCCCCACCGACCCGGCCCCGGAGGGCAACGTGGTGCTGGAGCTCTCGCGCCTCGTGCAGCGGCTGTACGACCTGCAGGACCCCGACCGCGGCGTCACCATCAACGTGGGCACCATCGACGGGCAGTACGGCGGCGGGCCGAACGGGGCGGCGCGGGGACGCCTCGTGGCGGACGTGCGGGTGCCCACCCACGACGATGCGGCACGGCTCCGCGCGGCCATTCGGTCGCTGGAGGCCGCCACCCCGGGCGTGCGGGTGGAGGTGCAGGGCGGGATCGAGCGCCCTCCGCTGGAGCGCACCGCCGCCAACCGGCGCCTCTGGCAGATGGCACAGGAGCGAGGTGCCTGGCTCGGGCTCTCCCTGGAAGAAGGGCGGGCCGGGGGGGCGTCGGACGGCAATTTCACGAGCCAGCACACCGCTACGCTTGACGGCCTCGGGGCGGTCGGGGACGGGGCGCACGCCGACCACGAGCACATTCGCATCGAGGAAACCCTCGACCGCTGCGCCCTGCTCGCCCTGCTGCTTGCGGCCCCGCCGCTTGTACAGAACGACCCGGCGTAGGCACGAGGTGAGGGCGACCCAACGCGAGGACGACCCAACGGGAGGGGCTACGAGCGGGCGGTGGCCGACGAGATGGCTGCGCGCTGCCGCAAGCGGGCGTACACCGCGTCGGCTTCCTCGCGGAGCGCCGGAGAGAGTGCGCCTGGATCGACGGAATGCGTGCGGGGGGGCTGGAGGCGGTCGGCCTGTGACGTGAGGGCGGCCGCGGGCAGATCCAGAATCTCGGCCAGGCGGGCCAGGGCGGACTCGGGGTTGTCCGTGAGGCGCGCGTAGGAGAGCAGGACGGTGGTGTCGGGGGCGTGCTGCAGAACGTACCGGTAGGCAGCAATCCAGTAGCGCACCCAGAACGCAAGCCGGTCGGGCGACGGGGCGTCGGCCAGCCAGTCGTCGAAGTTAACCGGCTTGAGGCCTTTTCCAAACTCGTGGTGCCCGATGGCTTCCATGTACGTGCGCACAAAATCGTCCTCTGTGTGAATCTCCAGGAAGCGGTCGTGCTGGCGGCGCATGGAGGCGGCCTGCTGCACCGGGGCCCGAAACGGGACGATCATGGTGCCGGCTTGCAGCGGAGCCGGTGGGGCGGCGAGGCGGGCAATGTTGAGGTTGTTCTTCGAGAGATAGCGCCGCCGCTCGGGGGCGTCCGACTGACGCACGGCGATGATCTTGCGCATGTGGCGCCGAAAGAAGCGGTCGAACTCCGCGTTCTGGTCGTCCTCGGTCCACGGACGGATGTGGTCGGCCCGGTAGTGGTCGCCCCAGAAATGCTTCCACACCATTTCCTCGAAGGCCTCCGGGCTTGTTTCCGACACCTCCAGGCCGTCTCCATGGGCCCGTTCGCGGGCCGTGGCCTCCACGCCAAACTGGCCGGTGTACTGGTCCCAGAAGAGAGGGCACAGCACGAACGGCATGTCCTGGTACGTGTGGCTCGCAAAGCGGCCCGTGTCCCAGAGCAAGCGCAGAAGAATGGTGGTGCCCGAGCGGGGGAGCGCCGTCACAAAGACCGGATCGTCCGCCTGAATGCTCGCCAGGCGATCCCGGTACAACGTCTCTTCCATATCGGCCAGGGCGTGCTGGGCCGTGCCGGCCCGGAAGGCCGTGCGGTGCAGAAGCCGGTCGAGCCAGCCGTAGCGGTCGTCGAAGGTCATGGGGAGCGGACCTGTTGGACGAGGAGGTATGCGAGCAGGCCGACGACCGTGGTGGCGACCAGAAAGTCGATCCGCTGCAGGACGTGGAGGGTGCCCGTAAAGGTGCCCACGCCCATGCGGGACAGCAGCCACACGCCCGCCAGGGGAAGGCCAAGCGCGAGGGCGCTACCGCCCGTGAGGATGCCCAACAGCCGAAAGAGTTGGCGCGAGCGTGCCTGCAGGGCCTGCTCCTTCCCTGCGTCGTCCAGCGAGTCGTCGCGCAGCACATGGAGGCAGGCGGTGCTGTGCTCGCCCACCTCGCGGGCCCGCGCCGGCAGCCGAAGCCGTTCGAGCGTCGCGGCGAAGCCCACCACCACAAAAAGCGCAAGGACGAGGTTCATTGGCCCGCCGGTGCGTCGGCCGAGGAGTCGGCAGAAGCGGCGGTCGGCTCTTCTTCGCTCGACATCCGCTTGTACAGCCGCTTCAGGGGGAACCACAGGAAGCCGAAGAGGGAAGCGAGCAGGGCGGCGGCGGCCGCGAGCAGAGCGCCGATGCCGGAGATCACACTTCCGGGCCCGCCGTACGCGTGGGCCGCATCGGGCATCACAAGAGCGGCGAGGGTGAGCGCGAGAAGCGCACCGGCCAAGCGAAGGGGAGAACGAGTCATGATTGCGTGCGGGGTGTGGGAGACGAAAGAGGGGGCGGGCGGCTCGTGGCCCACCGCTGTACGGAGCGTGTACGGAATGAGCGGGGACCCGCATGGGAGGCGGGTCCGACGATGGGAGAATGTCCTATGTCTTTCCAAATTTATAGGCAAAGACCAGACCGATGCAACCGACGAGGGCGCCTCAACTGCGTGAATTCTGCTACGCATCCTCCCCGAGGGCCCGCAGCGCGTCCGCATCCAGTCGGTGCCCGCCCGCAAAGGTGCGGGTGGACGCCGGGATGTCGTGGGCAGAGAGGCGCTGCTGCACCGCTGCGCGCCGCTCGGCAGACACGTACGGGTCGTCTGTGCCGAATACCAGCGTGAGGTCCAGGTCTCGGAGCACGTCGGCGTGGGTCGCAAGGTCGAGGTCGTGCGCCGGGGCCCCGCCCCACAGCACCAGCTGATCTACGGGGCAGTCCCCGAGCAATGCCCAGCGGCTGGCAGTGGCGGCCCCTTGCGAGAAGCCGAGCACCCGAAGGCGCGGGGGCTGGCCCTCAGGGCGAAGGTGGCGAACCGCAGCGTCGAGGTACGCAACGTAGTCGTTGATCTCTGCCTCGCGGGCCTCGCGCGTCATCCAGGACGCCCCCACCTGTTCGTGCGTGTCGAGGCCGTCGACGTAGAAGCGGGAGAGCCCCTCCGGCGCCACTACGCACCGATTCGGGCCCGCGAGGGGCGCGAGCGCCTGGGCAAAGTCCGCCGCGCGCTGTCCGTATCCGTGCAGCCCCACCCACCAGGTGCGCGCCGTGCGGGGCGTGCCCAAAGTGGCCACCCGGGCCGTGCGGGCGACGCGCAGGGTATGCGTGGAAGGGGCGGGCATGGGGGAGAGGGGCAGTGCAGGAACTGAGCGAGAGCGAAACGGCCTTACGACAGATGCCCGTCCGGGGCCAGCGTGCGTTCGAGGCGGTCCAGGGCCGCCTCCGCGGAGGGAACGACGTGCACGAGGTCGGTCACAGGAGCACGCGCAAAGCGGCCCTCTTCCAACTCCCCGAAAAACGAGAGCAGCGTTTCAAAAAACCCATCCACGTTCACGAGGGCGATGGGGTGGTCGTGATAGCCGAGTTGCTTGAGCGTGAGCACCTCCATGAACTCCTCCAGGGTGCCGTAGCCGCCCGGCAGCACGGCAAACGCGTCGGCCCGCTCGTACATGATTCGTTTGCGTTCCCGCATGGTGTCGGTCACGATCAACTCGTCGGCATCGTAGGCGATGCCCTCGCGCGACTGCAGCTTTGCCGGAATGACGCCCGTGACCGTCCCGCCGGCCTCATGCGCCGCCCGGGCCGTCACCCCCATCAGCCCCACAGCCCCGCCGCCGTACAGCAGGTCGTGCCCTCGCTGCGCCAGCGTGCGCCCAAGCGCCTCGGCCACCGGTGGGTATGTTTCGGCAATGGCATTGCTGGAGGAGCAGTAGACACAGATGGACGACATGCGCGGGGGACAGTGGTGGGGAAGAAACGAAAGCAAAGGGGGGCGACGGGGCGCTACGCCGCCGCGACCGTCGTAAGCACGCGGCGGGCCTGCCTCAGGTGGCGGCGCTCGTGGGCGAGGGTGGCCTCGAACCACGCCCCGAGGCTGATGCGGAGCAGGGGGATGGCGGGCGAGGGCAGGCGGATGCGGCGAAGATCGAGCCCTTCAGCCTCCGCCACGCACCCGGCGCACTGAGACTGCAGGGCCACAAACTCGTCCACCACCTCGCCAGGATACAGCGTGCTCGGGGCCTCGGGCTCAAAGAGCGACGGCGCGTCGAAGGTCCAGCCCGAGGAGGGCTCCAGGGCCCGCACAAACCAGCGGCTCACGATGCCGTACTGGAAGGGCGGTTCGCCGTACGGGCCTTCGGCCTGCGCCCGTTCGATGGCGCGCTCCATGGACTGCAGCAGCAGCCAGCCGGCCGTGTTGAGGTGGTCGAGGCACTGAAGGGCAGACCACCGCTCGGGGGAAGGGCGGGCCCGCAGCGTCTCCGGGGGCACGTCGGCCGCCAGGGTGCGGGCGTCCTCTTGCAGGGCTGCAAAGTCGGACCGGTAGCCGTCGAGTTGCGGGTGCATGAGAGGGCGGATCAGTGGGCAGCCGGTTCCAGCAGGCCATCATTGACGAGGGCCGTAAGCCGGTCGACGATGGCGTCGGTGTGGAGGTGGGGGCGGAGGTCGTCGGCCGGAATCTGCTCGCGCCCCGCCACCAGCCGCGCCACGGGGGCCTGCTCCGGAGGGAGGGAGAGGGCCTCGCCGTTGGCAAAAAGGGTGGCCGAGCCGTCGGTGTGCTCGATGAAGGCGAGCCGCGATACGGGGCCGCGCTGCAGGCCGCGTCCGTCGCGCACCATGTCCGTGAGGGCCGACGCCGAGATGGGCGTTTCGGGCGGCACCGCCTCGCGGCCCCGGTCGGGCGTCGTAATGAACGTGCCGAACCAGCGGTCGATGTCGGCATCGTCGCGGACGAGGTCGCGCAGGAGCGCACGCACCGTCGCCCGGGTGGTCTCGTCCAGCGCCCCCGGATGCTCCACCGGCGCACGGTCGGGATCGCCGTAGCGCGCGTCCGGATCGATGCGCTCGAGGGCCGTCTGCAAGAAATTCGCCACGAGGTCCTGGTGCCGGGGCGCCCGGAAGCCGACCGAGTACGTCATGCATGCGTCGTCGGTCGACACGCCGTAGTGGGCCACACGCGGCGGAAGGTAGAGCAGGTCGCCCGGCCCGAGGACGAACTCCGCCTCCGCCTCAAAGTCGGCAAGGATGCGCACGTCGAGGTCCGGCACAATGGTTTCATTTTCCACCGGCTCCGTGCCAATCTGCCAGCGCCGGTGGCCCGCGCCCTGGATCAAGAACACGTCGTAGTTGTCGATGTGCGGCCCCACCGTGCCGTGGGTCGGGGCGTAGCTCACCATAACGTCGTCCAGCCGCCAGTCGGGCAGGAAGCGGAAGCGGTCGAGCAGGGCGCCCACCTCCGGGAGCAGGCGGTCGACCTCCTGGACGAGGAGGGTCCAGTGCGTTTCGGGGAGGGCCTGGAACGCTGCCGGATCGAACGGGCCGTGGCGCAACTCCCACGGATGCGCCCCGCCCTCTTCGAGAATAAGGCGGCTCTCCACGCCGTCCTCGCAGGCCAGCCCTGCCAGTTCCTCCGGCGAAAGCGGCGCGTCAAAGTCCGGCAGGGCATCGCGCACGACGAGCGGCTTTTTCTGCCAGTAGGTGTCGAGGAATTCGGCCGGGGAGCGGTCGCCAAGAAGCGTAGACGTGGGGGACACAGTTTGCATGGGGGGGAGCACGTTGCCAGGTTCAAAACGAAACGATCGTCTTGTCCGTGGGGGCGTGACGATCCGTTGCGGTGCGAGAATCGGGAAGCCCGAGAGAGGGCCGTTTCGATGCCGACAGCGCCGACAGAGGCGGTCGCCCACGGCCTGCGCTCCACGGTTCACGCCTCATGGGTCCATGCGCCTCGCTTTTGCCCATCCGCTGTGGAGGCCCGGCCTCCCGTGTGGGCGAGGCGCTCACCCGAAAAGGTACATCAGCCCTTTGATCGCGGGCCACAGGAGAAGCAGCGCCAGGAGCCACGCCACCCAGCGGACGCTTGCAGTGCGCTGCGGAAACTCGTAGCCGCAGTACGGGCACTCCGTCACGTCGCCGGTGTCCTCAAACTCAAGGGCACAGGACGGGCACTCTCGGAGGGATGACATGAGGCGGTGTGGGGCGCATGAAACCGAGCGCGTGGGCAGGCGCGTGGAGAAGCGAACGCAATCAGAGTTGCGAGGCCAGTTCGTTAAGCATCATCGCCACATCTTCTTCGGCCATGTCGTCCGGGTTGGGGCCGGGAACCCCATCGTCCGGGCGCGGGCGGGCCGCGTCGAGGTCAAGCTGGTCGAGGAGCAGGGCCGCCACCCCGGTGGCTGCGGCGGACACGAGCAGGGCGCGGAAGACGGTACGCATGGGGACGAAAGGGAGCGTTCAAAGAGCAAGCGTCTCCGTGAACGGCACGGGCCCGGTGGAGTTCGCGCCCCGAGCGAACCTGAGAGGGGCAGGCAGGTTCAGAATGCGCCGGGCATTTTGGGGCGTCTCGCTCCCGCCCGGCATGGCGCGCACCACGCCGCGCCCACTCCATGCGCTCTTTCCAGGCCCTCCAACGCTGCCCCGCCATGCGCCGCCCGTTCCTCATTCTGCTGGCCGTCCTCGTTGGGGTCGGAGGCGCAGCACCGGACGCCTCCGCCCAATCCTCCCCGACCGTGCCGGTGGCCCGCGTGAAATACGACGGGGGCGGCGACTGGTACAGCGACGAAGAATCGCTGACGGAGCTGTTCGCGTTTGCGCGCCAGCACACCCTTCTCGATTTGGGACCGTCCGAGGATGTCGTAGAGCTAACGACGGACAAGGTCTTCTCCTACCCGTACCTGTACCTCACCGGGCACGGAAACGTCACGTTTTCGGCCGCCGAGGCCGAGCGCCTGCGCCGCTACCTGCAGCAGGGCGGCTTTCTGCACATCGACGACAACTACGGCCTTGAGAAGCACGTGCGCGCCGAGCTCAAGAACGTCTTTCCCGACAAGACGCTCGAGGTGGTGCCGTTCGACCATCCCATCTACCACATCCGCTACGACTTTCCCAACGGGCTTCCGGCCATTCACGAGCACGATCCGGAAGAGGCGCCCACAGGATACGGCGTGTTCGCCGACACGGGCCGGCTCATGGTGTTTTTCTCCGTCGAGAGCGATCTGGGGGATGGCTGGGAGCCGGCCTCGGTGCACAACAACCCGCCAGAAAAGAGACGGGCGGCCCTGCGGATGGGAACGAATGTGCTGGTGTACGCCATGACGCACTGACGCCTCGGGGCCCTCGCGACTTACTTCCCCACGATCCGTTTCACGCAGTCCTGAGCCGGTATGCGACGCCTACTGACCCTCGCTGTGATTGCGATTGCGTTTCTGGCGGTGACCAATCCGGGCATGAGCGCGTTTCAAGACTTTGCGCGTGCCCACGCGGCGGACCGCATCCAGAGCGAAATGGGGAGCGGTCCGCTCGCCGACCTGCTCAGTGGGGCCGGGGGGGAGCTCATGGCGGGGCGCGTGCCGGAGCGCACGACCCGAACCTCGTACCTTGTGTGCAGCCTGTACACACTGGACCTCGATAACGACGGCCGCCCCAACGGACGCGCCCTCGGAATTGCGGGGCAGTTCGTCGTGCTCGAGGAGTTTGCGCTTGAGGACAAGGGGTAGGGCTGCCGTTCGGCCGTTCGGCCCCCAACGCCCCCGACCCGGAGCGGCTGCTCTAACGAACCGGCAACAGAGCCCGCTGCGGCGGGGCTCGGGGGTTCACGTTGTCCCGTCGCGTTCCTACATTGACACCCTTGCATCACCCCGTTCCACACCGGCATTCGGCCCGGGCACGCACGCCGAGTCCGCAGGACTGCTTCTCCTCCTTACTGCCCACAACCGACCTTTTCTGATGAGTGCGCTTCGCAGCCAAGATCCTGAGATCTACGACATCATTCAGCAGGAAGTGCAGCGCCAGAACAACGGCCTGGAACTGATCGCCTCCGAGAACTTCGCCTCCCGCGCTGTGATGGAGGCGATGGGCACGGCCCTCACCAACAAGTACGCCGAGGGGCTGCCGGGCAAGCGCTACTACGGCGGGTGCGTCCACGTGGACCGGGCCGAAGAGCTGGCCCGCGAACGGGCGCAGGCGCTCTACGGGTGCGACTGGGCGAACGTGCAGCCGCACGCCGGGGCGCAGGCCAACAGTGCCGTCTACCTCACCTGCCTGGAGCCGGGCGACACGTTCCTCGGCCTCGACCTGTCGCACGGCGGCCACCTCACGCACGGGTCGCCGGTGAACTTTTCCGGCATCCTCTACAACGCCGAGTACTATGGCGTGGACAAAGACACCGGGCGCATCGACATGAACAAGGTGCGCGACCGGGCCAAGGAGGTGGAGCCGAAGATGATCTCGATTGGCGCCAGCGCCTACCCGCGCGACTTCGACTACGCGGCCTTCCGCGACATTGCCGATGAGGTGGGGGCCCTCCTCTGGATGGACATGGCCCACACGGCCGGCCTCATTGCGGGCGGTGTGCTTAACGACCCGATGCCCCACACCCACGTGGTGACCACCACCACCCACAAGACGCTCCGCGGCCCCCGCGGCGGCATGATCCTGATTGGGGACGACTACGAAAACCCCTTCGGCAAGACAGCGCGCAAGAGCGGCCGCACGAAGCAGATGAGCGAACTGCTCGATTCGGCGGTCTTCCCCGGCACGCAGGGCGGCCCGCTGATGCACGTCATCGCGGCGAAGGCGGTGGCGTTCAAAGAAGCCCTGCAGCCCTCGTTCGCCGACTACACGCAGCAGGTGGTGGACAACGCCCGGGCGATGGGCGCCGAGCTGACGGCACGCGGGTACGACCTCGTCTCCGGCGGCACGGACAACCACCTTGTCCTCATCGATCTGCGCAACAAGGACCTGACCGGAAAGACGGCCGAACAGGCCCTCGAAGCGGCCGGCATCACGGCCAACAAAAACATGGTTCCGTTCGACGACAAAAGCCCGTTTGTCACGAGCGGCCTGCGCCTGGGCACCCCGGCCATGACGACGCGTGGCTTCGGCCCCGATGAGTTTGCTCGCGTCGCTGAGCTGATCGATCGAGTGCTGCAGCGTCCCGCCGACGAAGAGGTGCAGGCGGTCGTCAAGCAAGAGGTAAACGCCCTCTGCGATCAGTTTCCGCTGTACGACTTTGCCGTAGCGTAGGCAGGAACGTATCTGCGTCTCCAGCGGTTTTGTGTTGACCACCGATCTCACTTCTCGTCTGTCCTCGCCTCCACCTTCGTGCGCCCCCATGCCGTCCATGGACCGCGGTACCTTTAGCACCTCCGCACGGTCCGACCTCGTTGAGGTCGGCCAGCGGCTCTACGAGCGTGCTCTCGTGCGCCGCGACGAAGAGCTCATTACCGACCCCCGCGGCAAGCCCATCGGCTGGCTGCTCGATACCCGCGTTCCATCTTTGGATGGAGAGTTGTTCACGGAGGTGGGGCGTGTGCTGGCCGGGCGAATTCGCGAGCGCGGCTACTCCCAGGTGGTTGGCTACGGGTTCGGGGCACATCCCCTGGTCTGCAGCGTACTGGCGGCAAGCAGCGGCGACGACAGGTTCAAGGGCGGGCTCATTCGCGAAGAACGGAAGGCCCATGGCCGCCGCCGCCTCGTTGAAGGGCCCGTCGACCGCCTGGAGCCTGTTGTGCTGGTGGACGACATTATTAATAGCGGCCGCAGCGCATCGGAGGCACTCTCCCTGCTCCGAGAGGCAGAATTTACGGTGGACGGCCTGCTCACACTGTTCAACTTCACCTGGAGCAGCGGGCAGTCCCGCATTGAGGCGGAGGGGCTCTGGGTCGACTCCCTGCTCGACCTGAACTTGCAGGACGGCACCAGCAGCAGCTCGGACAGTGTTTGACACTCCCACGATAAAAGATCGTGGGGGCTTGGGCGGTTTTTCCCGCCCTCTCACGCTTCAACGAGATCACCTGACATGCAGCGGTCAATCTCTCAGCGGATGACACAGGCGGCGAAGAAGCAATTGCCTGCGGGGGCTCTCACACCAACGACTCAGAGGCTCCCGAAACGCTTCGCTGCGTCGACGAGCGAGGTTTGGGCAGGAGGTCTCCGTGACAGCTGGAAAACACGTGGCTTCTCCCGAGGTGTGTGTCATGCCGCGCCTCGACGCCGCGCCTCGACGCTGCGCCAAGAGGGAAGCGACCGCGTGCTCCAGGAGCGACCCTTCCTTGAACAGGCAGACGGGCTCATAGAAATTCTGACTCATAGAGAGTCTGAATCAAGATCAGAAGGATCGTCTTCCGGGGAAGTCACAACTCGGGGCAACGTAGTCCAGATGGTGCATTCGTTCCATGACGAACGACCATGGGCGGTCTGCGCACTCAAACACAACCGAGTCTCGTGAGGCATGGCGGCGAGGCAAGGCGCTACGTACGGCCTCTGCGATGAACGGGGGCGCTGGGAAAGCAGTCCAATCAAAAGTGCAAACGTATGCCTGAGGTCCCGTCCTCCCAAACAGATGCTCCTGCCGGTGTGCAGGGCGACGGTGTGCCGCACGCCGAGGCCTCGCCCCACCAGCAGGGCGTCATGTCTTTTCTTGATCACCTGGAAGAACTGCGGTGGACGCTCATCAAAGCGGGCGCGGGGGTGCTGGTGGCCATCATCGCCTGCTCGTTCTTTAGCGAGTGGATCGTGGATCGCGTGCTCATCGGGCCCACGCGGCCGGACTTCATCATGTACCGGGTGCTGGGGCTGGAGCCGGAGAGCCTGGAGCTTCTCAACCGCACCATTACCGGCCAGTTCTTTGCCGATATCGGCACCATCATCATCGTAGGCATTATCGCCGGATCGCCGGTGGTGGTGTACTACCTGTGGAAATTTATCGAGCCGGCCCTGTACCCAAGCGAGAAGAAGGGAATGCGCTTCTCAGCGGTCTTCGCCACGTTCTTTTTTCTGCTCGGCGTGGCGTTTGGGTACTTCATTCTCACGCCGCTGGCCCTCCAGTTCTTTGCGCAGTATACGCTTTCCGATCAGATTGTGAACCAGTTCGACATCATGACCTACTTCAGCATGGTGGCGTTTTGGGCGCTGGGCACGGGGCTGCTTTTCGAACTGCCGGTGGTCGTGTACTTTCTGGCCAAGGTGGGCATCCTCACGCCCGAGGTGATGCGGGAGTACCGGAAATACGCGCTGATTGCGGTGCTGGCGGTCGCGGCGTTCCTGACGCCCCCCGACCCAATCTCGCAAATCATTGTGGCCCTGCCGCTGCTTGGGCTGTACGAGCTCTCAATTTACGTGGCCAAGTGGGTCACGCGGAACCGGGCTGAGGAACTGGGCATGGCAGAGTAGCGTCCTGGCGGGGCGACGGACACGGAGGCCGCGACGGGGCGGTCCCACCAGACTCCCACCAGACCCAGGCTGGGCGCACGGTGCACGACGGCGTCGAACCTTGCCCGGTACGTTCCTGCGCGCCAGCAGACCGCCCCCCGTCCGTCGATGCACACACGGGCAACAGCAGCCGCAGATCTACTTTAAAAGCCAGAGCGATTCCGAGCGGCTGCTGACTCCGGCGCGTTCCCGACAAGCGCCCAGTCTTCTGGGCCCACCCTCGTTTTCACGTTCTCATCCCCCTTAGCCCATGTCCCTCCATCAGCGGCTCTTTGCTCATGCGCTGGCGTGGGGCGACGCCGCGCAGCACCGCATCTACGGGGCGCGCAAGCAGCATCTTTTTGCCGGCCTCGAAGGAACAGTGGTCGAAATCGGGCCGGGGACAGGCATCAACCTCCCCTACCTGCCGGAGGATCTGCGGTGGGTAGGGCTGGAGCCCAATCCGCATTTTCACGACCGCATTCGCGAGCGTCTTGCGGAGCGCTCCCTTGAAGCCTCGTTGCGCACCGATCCGGCCCAGGCCACTGGCCTCCCCGACTGCAGCGTCGATGCGGTGATCAGCACGCTGGTGCTCTGCTCTGTCCCCGACGTGGGGGAAACGCTGGCGGAGTTGCGGCGCATCTTGCGGCCGGGCGGGCGGCTTCTGTTTATCGAGCACGTGGCGGCGGCGTCCCATACGCCCCTCTGTTGGTTGCAGCACGGCATCCGGCCGGTGTGGAAAGCCGTGGCCGACGGCTGTCGCCCCGACCGCAAAACAGGAACGCTTCTCCATCAGGCGGGCTTTTCGGACGTCACGCTCGAACGCTTCCGCGTCGGCCTTCCGGTGGTGTCCCCCCACATTATCGGAACAGCCACGAAATGACACTCCCTCGGCCAAAGCCGGGAGGTTCTTTGACGCTTCCATGCGTCTTCTCCCAGAAGCGAATGCTTGTAGAGTGCTCTTCTCGCGCTCTACTCAATACTATAATCCGTCGCTCTTCCCCCCCGCAGCAACACGGGAGGCCTCCACGCACGCCCTTTGCCTACGACGTCGCCTCACAATTGCCCACGACACAATTGCCCACGACACAATTGCCCACGACACAATGCCCACGACTCACATTCTCGCCCGCGCAGTGGTGCGGGCCGCCGGCTGCGTGCTTCTCGTTCGGGCAGAGGGGGCTCCGCACACCTTTTTGCCCGGTGGGCACCGAGAGCCGGGCGAAGGACTTGCGGAGTGCCTGTGCCGGGAGCTGCGGGAAGAGATCGGGGCCGTTGCTACGGTGGACACCTACCTCGGGGCTGTGGAGCACCGGTGGAGGCGGGACGATACGCCGCAGTACGAGATCAATCACTGTTTTGCGACGCGCCTCCCCGCCCTGTCGCCGCCGACCGCTCCTGTATCGGAGGAAGAGTACTTGTCATTCGAGTGGGTGGAGATCGAACAGCTTGAGGCAGCAAAGTTGCAGCCTGCCCCGCTGCGCATGCTCCTTGCCCGCTCAGCGGCGCGGCCGACGCCCTGGTGGGGCTCCACCCTGACATGAGGGGGCGCCTTGCGTCCGCGCCGGGCGTGCCCCAATGGGCGGAGCGTTGACGTCGCCCCCGGCTGACGCCGGGAATTTTACTGCTCGTGTCGCGCTCTACTCAGCACTATAACCAAAAACGCCCATCCCGAAACGCGGGACGGGCGCATGCATGTTGGGCAATCGGGACGGCAATACACCCGTCCCGTACAGCAGGATCTACCACATTCCTCCGGAGTCGTCGACGCGGGAGACGTTGAGGGCACTGAGGCCCTTTTCCGTCTGCTCCGTTTCAAATTCTACCGTCTCGCCGTCGCGAAGGTCGTCACTCTTGCCCCCGCCGACGTTGCTGTGGTGGACGAATACGTCATCGCCGCCGCTTTCGGGCGCAATGAAGCCGTATCCTTTTTCGCTGCTAAACCACTTTACTGTTCCGCGTTCCATAATCGCTGTTTCATTTTGTGAGGCCTCACCCGTTCCAAACCACGAAGAGAACAAACGAAGATCCCGTGTTCATTCGAGAGCGGCCTGGCAATAGTGATGCATGTTGAATTAGGAATCAGTAACACGGGAGAGAGGACGATTCAGTTCCACACGCCCGGGGTACCGGTCCCGTCTTCACGCATTCCCCGTCTGCGAGAAGGGCCTCCGCCGACTGTTGTGGGATCCTTGGAGGAGGAGGGAGGTATACGTAGATGGTTATGAGCCAGCTCTTCAGTAGGCCTCATGCCGCTGAGACCCACATGTGTGAACCGATCGGTGGCCCCTGTACGCAGCCGCCGTACGGAACGCACTTGTCCTGCAAAACGGGCCTGTAGCTCAGCCTGGATAGAGCATCGGCCTTCGGAGCCGAGTGTCGGGGGTTCGAATCCTCCCGGGCCCGCCATATCAGCCTTCACATCTGTAGTTCTCGCCTGAGAAGAGGGGCACACGGTGCCATCACGCATGCGGGGCATCCTCCGTCTGCACCGTGCGGTCCCGAACGTCTGTGTTGGCGGCGTGATGCGTCGTAGAAACACAGGAGATGCGTCCACGAAGCTGCACGGAACATCCGCCGGACAGCACCGCCGACCCACAATCTCCCCGGACACAGGGCAGGGCATTCAGAGCAGCGGCCGTCAGTCAGCATCGGAAGGGGAGATGCGGGCCGCCAGCACAGGTCCACTGGACGCCCGTATCACGGCCTCGGTCACGCTGCCCAGCATGATGCGCTGTACGCCCGAGAGCCCCCGCGTGCCCATCACTGTGAGGGTGCCGGGCTCGCCTGTGGCTTGGACCACCGTATCGGTCGTTTCGCCACGGCGGACGAGAGTAGACACGGACACGCCCTGCGAGACCAGCGGTTCGCCCAACGATTGGAGCTCTGCCTCCGCCCGGTCCTCTGCCGCCCGGGCCTGCACCTTCGACGATTTCGCTTCGTAGACGGAGGGCAGGCTTGCGTCCTCGACAACATGCATGAGCTGAACAGGGGCGTCGTAGAGGGAAGAAAGCTGAGAGACATATTGCAGCGCCGTCTCTGTCCGCTCCGAAAAATCGACCGGCGCGATCACTTTCTCGACCTCCACGTACGGGGATCCCTCGTCGGCATCGTCTTGCTCTCGCACAGTCAGGACTGGGCAGGGAGCAGTGCGGAGGATCTCCTCCGCCACGCTGCCCACAATGAGCCGCCGAGCGCCCCGGCGGCCCTCTGTTCCCGTCACCAACAGATCGGCCCCAAGCGCCTGTGCCTTCTCCACGAGCAGGGGGGCCGGAGCCACCCCCCGCACCGCGTGGCATGCTACCTGCTCGTCGCCTGGGGACAACGGATGGGGGGCGAGCGATGTGCGGCAACGATCCTTAAACCGCTCCTGAAGCTCATCGCTCGGAGGAGCCTGTCCCCCCTCAAAGAGCACCCCCTCAGCCGTCTGGTCGACGTGCATGAGGTGAAGGGCTGCACCAGACCGCTGGGCCACGTCCACCGCGTACGCCAGGGCACGTTCGGAGGAGGGGGAGAAGTCGTGCGCGAGCAAAACCGTCTCGACCATGAATCCGGAGAAGATTGTTTTGAAGATGGACGTTGACTTCTCCCCTCAATGAGTCGAGGGGATTCTTCCTCACGACAAAGACGTTCTGTTTCGATGGACCGGCCCGGGCGGTTCCCGTGGCTCGAAAGCCAGAGGCGAGCCGACGTCGTGAGGCGATGAAAAATCGTCGGCGTCCTCCGCAGGCACTGGCCCCGTCCGGTGGTCCTGTCAGCCCGACGAGGCAAATGCTCGAAAGGAAGTCCGTCACACTTTGGGCATTGGTGCGACAACAAGTAACATCTCAAGGAAGGCATATTGTTTCGCCAGGAGTACAAGAAGGGGCCGTGTCTTCCACTCCGAAAGGGGAAAGTTGTACAGACTCTTCTTGTGCCCTCCTCGGTACTACGAGGGTAGATCGTCAAGACAGAAGAATAATACCATTAGTAGGTTAAAGGGGTCCACATCGTGTGTGTAGAGTCCTGAAAAGCTATACGTCCTGAAAAGCTATGCGTTGACTGTTTGCCGAAACGATACAGTGGACCGCTGGCCCAAAACGGAGTGGGGCCCTACACAGAATGGAGGGCAGAAGGGCGGTGTGAGGCTGCGAGCGCGGGAGGAGGAACAACGACGGATACGCAACAACGAATAAATAACGACCGCAGGTGCGAAAGGCACGGTCGAAAGAAGGCCGGCTCCCCGTTCTGAAGAGGGCCCAGGCCTTCCCCGGACGGGCGAGCGATCAGAGGGAGACAGGATCCGTCGCGGACCGATCAGGTCACGGTTGACGCTTCAGTAGCGTCTGCTTGAGTACGTGAACCCCCTTCCGAATATCGTCCTTGCTGGCCGCGCCGTAGCCAAGCACAAGCCCATCCCGGTCCAGGGACTCAGCGGCGTAGAAAGACAGCGGGGGAGCGACGATGTCTTGGTCTTGGAGCGCAGCCGATACAGCGCGGCCGCTCCAGGATTGGCGAAAGAAGGCCGTCAGGTGCAGGCCCGCCTTCTCAGAGTGGACCGTGAGAAGATCGCTCACGGTTTCTTCCAGCGCCTCGACGAGGGCCGACTGCCGGTCGGCGTACAGGGTTCGCATGCGTCGCAGGTGACGCGCGAAATGGCCCTCGGTCATGAAGTCCGTGACAATCATTTGTGGGGCAAGCGGGGGAGAGCGGGCGATGAGCGATTTCGCTGCGCGAAAGGGACCGACGAGTGCCTGGGGAACCACGAGGTAGCCCAGGCGCAGGGCGGGGAAGAGGACTTTGCTGAACGAGCCGGCGTAGATGACGCGCCCGGCATTGTCGAGCCCCTGAAGGGCCGCAATGGGCCGTCCTTCGTAGCGGTACTCACTCTCGTAGTCGTCCTCCAGGATCCATGCGTCCGAGCGCTCGGCCCAGGTAAGAAGCTCCAGGCGCCGAGACAGGCTCATGGTCATGCCGAGGGGATACTGGTGCGAGGGGGTCACGTAAGCAAGGCGGGCGTCTGCCCCTCGGGCATGGGCGGCCTCCAGGTCCAGCCCTTCCGCATCAAGCGGAGTGGGAATGGTTTCTGCGCCGGCCCACTGAAACGCCCCCGTGGCCCTTGGGTAGCCCGGGTCCTCGATCCACACACGGTCGCCGGGGTCGAGCAGAACGTGCGCGGCCAGGGTGATGGCCTGCTGAGTGCCGGAGACGATGATGACCTGCTCCGGCGAGCAGTGGACGCCCCGAGAGTTATGAAGGTATTCGGAGAGGGCCTCGCGCAGGGCGGGATACCCAGCGGTCTGCCTGTAGCCCAGCGAGGCCCCTGGCACGCTGCGCCAGCGCCGGGAGGTAAGGCGACTCCACGTGTCCAGCGGGAATGCATCGAGGGCGGGGAGGCCGGGCTGAAAGGCCCGCGGCTGCTTGCCCGCTCGAAAGAAGGAGAGCTGCAGGTCGGTCAGGCATTTTCCTCGCTCCGAAAGCTGCGATTCGTCGGGGGGGCCGAGTCTTTGGGGGGCGGTTGGACGCACCGAGCGCCGGAGATGAGTTTGGCCCCGTACGCGATTGAGGTCGTCGGGCACCTCTTGGCTGACGTAAGTCCCAGACCCGACGTGGCTGTCCAGATATCCCTCGTCTTTGAGCTGGTCGAAGGCGCTCTGAACGGTATTGCGCGAGAGGTCCAGCTCGTCGGCCAGCGGTCGGGTCGCAGGCAGACGCATCGCAGGGAGCAACTGGCTGGACAAGATGGCCCGCCTCAAATCCCGGTACAGCTGTCGGTACAAGGGCACCTTGGACGTGCGGTCGAGCGTCACGCACCGACGTACGATGGAAATGGAATCGTCAGACATACGGGGCTTGCACGTCTCCCCCCGGATAAACCCGGAGGATTCTTTCTCAGGGAAAAGACGTTCTGTTTTACAAGCTGTTTTGCAAGACCTGCGTCGATCATTCGCGGAGCTCAAAAGCCAGAGGCGGATCGACGTCTTGAGGCGGTGCAAAATCGCCGGTGCTCTCCGCAGACGTTGGCACCTTCCAGCGCTCCCGTCGCCCGACGATACAGATTCTCAAAAGCAACCTGCATCCCTCCTGGCCTGTCGGGATGAAACCAGGGTTTGCCTCAGGGGGAGCACATTGTTTGGTGGGGCCCAGGGAGAGAGTCTGTGGATCTCCCAGGGAGCGACAGCTCCGTGAATCGGGGAGGAGTACAGCTCTCTCGTTTTTTCTGTCGATATCACACTCAATAGGTCCGAGAAAGATTCCGCGTGTACACATTGCGATAAGCACACCAACAATCTACAGTGTCTCAATCTACAGTGTCTGCTACCATATCCCCTGGTGCCCGAAGTGTCGGCACAAAGTGTTGGTGGGAAAAGTGGTGGAGGAAGACGTTGAGGCTCGATTCAAAGAGCTTCTCCACAAGAAAGCACAGGGGCGTCGTCGCTACGGGGGCGGCTGGGGGGCGTAGAGCGGGAGGCCGGCGGGACGCCGGTGGGACACTCGTTTGAGGCGCATGGGCGACAGAGAGCATCACAGGTCCATTCGTGTGACGCGCGGCAACGCCGACAGGCGTGATCCGTGAACTTCATGAATTGGACCCTTGCAAAATTAAAAATTGGGGCTTTTGTTCATGTCACTTGGTTAACTATATAGTCACAGTTTGTTAGCAAGCCTTTCGTGTGATGCTCGTCCGAGCGGCAGCCTACGGGCGCTGCGTCGGACGGTCGGCCGTTCTTCCAACGCATTTACTATACCACCATGGTTATGCCTGCGACGCTGCGGAATGCACTGACCGCCGCCCTCGTGCTCCTGCTGCTTGGGGGAGGCGCCGCTCACGCACAAGACCGAACGGTGACGGGAACAGTGACCGACGGCAGCACGGAGGCGCCGCTTCCTGGAGTGAACGTGACGGTGCCCGGCACCAGTGTGGGCACCACAACGGACGTGTCCGGCCGGTATGAATTATCCCTGTCGCAGGAGGCAGACTCGCTGGCCTTCAGCTTTGTTGGGTATCAGCGGGCCACTCGGGCCATCGACACCCGTACCGTTATCAATGTCACGCTCCAGCCCACTGTGGCGCAGCTGGGCGATGTGGTAGTGACGGCCCTCGGCGTAGAGCGCGAACAGCGCTCCCTCGGCTATGCGGTGCAGGAGGTGAGTGGGGCGGAGATTGCAGGCACCCAGGAGTCCAATCTCATCGACGCCCTTCAGGGCCAGGTGGCGGGGGCACAGATCACGAGCACAGGAGGCTCGCCCGGGCAGTCGACTCGGATTGTCCTGCGCGGAGTGACGTCTTTGGATCCCGGGGCCGACAACCAGCCCCTTTTCGTGGTGGACGGCATCCCGATCAGCAACGAAACGTTTTCGGGGGGACGGGGCTCTGGCGGCTTTGCGTTTTCCAACGGTGCGGTTGACATCAACCCAGAGGACATCGAGTCGGTGTCCGTTCTCAAAGGCCCAAGTGCGGCGGCTCTCTACGGGGTCCGTGCGGCAAATGGGGCCGTTGTGATTGAGACGAAAAACGGCCAGCCGGGCGAAACGCGGGTCACCTATTCCAGCTCAATGGGCTTCCAGCGCGTGGGCAAGTATCCGCCACAGCAGACGGAGTTTATGGACGGCTGGCGCGGAGATTTTGGATACTTCAGTTTTCCCTCTTTTCATGCCTGGGGCCCCAAAGCGGATACGATCCCGGATGCGCAGTTCTATAACAACTACGAGAACTACTTCGAACGAGGCGGAATGGGACGGCGGTTCACCAACACCCTTGCAGTGTCCGGGGGGACGGAGCGGTCCACCTTTCGCTTGTCCATGAACTACGGGGACCACAAGGGCGTCATTCCCGAGGCGGGAAACGAGACTGTCTCCGCAAAAGCCTCGGGGCAGTTGGACGTCCGGGACAACCTCCGCGTATCGGCCTCTGCGAAGTATGCGAACGCGCAGGGCACCAAGCTGCCGGTAGACGCGCAGCTCGGGCAACTGATGTATTACCCCACGAGTGTGGACGTCACGCGGAAGTACAAGAACGAAGACGGGTCTCAGTTCTCTCCTCTTCCGTTTCTGGACCACCCGATTTTCGTCGCGCAAAACCACAACCTCGAGAACAACCGGGATCGGCTCATCGGAACCCTGGCGGTCAACTACACCCCCGCAGAGTGGCTCACGGTCAACTATCGGTTTGGGAATGACCTATACCAGAGTGGCCGCGATGAGGTGATTCCGGGCCCGCTGGGAGTTCGGGACGGTGAGAATGCGATTTCCTCGGTTGGGTCGTTGAGTCGCGAAAAGATCACCAATCGGGAGCTTACCTCTACGCTGCGCCTTACCGCGACGCGGACACTTGCCGACGGCCTCGATGCAGAGCTGAGCGTCGGAAATGATGTTTTCGACTCCGACTATGATCGGGTGTCGGTCAATGGGAGCGATTTTGGGACCCCCCGCTTCTTCGACCTCAGCAACACGTCCAACATTTCCACCTCTGAGGCGCAGGCCGAACGGCGTGTGATCGGGGTCTACGGCGATTTGACCCTCGAGTACCAGGATTATCTCTTTCTCACACTTACGGGCCGGAACGACTGGTCGTCGACACTGCCGGAGGACAATCGCTCCTTCTTCTACCCGTCGGCCAGCCTGGGCTTTGTGTTTAGCGATGTGGTGGACCTGCCCACGTTTTTCGACTACGGCAAGGTTCGCGTCTCTGCCTCCGAGGTGGGCAAGGACGCGGATCCGTACGAGACAAACATCGCGTTTACTTCGTTTCCCTTCAAGGGACAGACGCTCGAGACCCAGGCCAATGTCCTGGGCGATCCCAACCTGAAGCCCGAAACGACGCTCGCCTTCGAGGTGGGGACAGACCTGCGCTTTTTGGACGAACGGGTCCGCCTGGACGTGACGGCCTACCAGTCCAACAGCCGAGACCAGATCATCCAGGTTCCCATCTCGGAGGCCATCGGCTTCGATGCCTTCGTGACCAACGCAGGCGAAATTCGGAATCGGGGCATCGAGGTCACGGCCGGGCTGACGCCCGTCGAAACGGAGGAGTTCTCCTGGGACGCGACCCTAAACTGGTCCATGAATGACAATGAGGTCATCTCCATTCGCGAGGGGGTGGAGTCGATCACCCTTTTCGGGTCTTCCTACTCGTACGGGGGGAGCCTGACCATGCAGCTGCGTCGAGGGCTGGAGTACGGCAACTTGTACGGATCGGTGTACGACCGCTACTACGCCAATCCGGACGACGAACAAGAGTTTATTGTCGATGGGAGTCGGCCGCGGATTATCGATCCCTCGACGGGCTATTATCGACCGAGTGGGGATGGGTTTAAGGTCATCGGAAATGTGCAGCCGGACTGGACCGGCAGCGTCCAGAACACCTTCTCGTACCGAAATCTGACCCTGTCCGCACTGGTCGACATCAAGAAGGGCGGCGATCTTTACAACCAGGCCGCCGCGTTCCACGCCTCGCAAGGAACCCTGCCCATTACGGCGAACCGAGACGAAGAGGTCGCTTTCTCGGGGGTCTCTCCGGACGGCACCCCGGTGACGACGACGGTGGTGCCGGGCCAGGACTACTACCGAAATGTGTACCGCCGCGTCGCCGAAAATTTTGTCGAGGATGCCTCGTACATCAAGCTCCGAAACATCCAGCTGTCGTACCAGCTGCCGCAGTCGCTTATGCGCAACACGCCGCTCCAACGCGCAAGCATTGGCGTGGGGGCGCGCAATTTGCTCCTCTGGACGCCCTACGACGGGTTCGATCCTGAGTCTCGTCAGTATGACGCCGACAGCAATACTCAGGGCTTCCAGGGGCTGCGCACCCCGGCTGTGGAAACGTACACCGTCAAACTCAACCTGACGTTTTAGCGCCACAGGGCCTCCGGATCCTCCTCGTAGCTTCTTCTATCGTCGACCCTGCAGAGTCCTATGAAACGCGCTCTTCTTCTCCTCTCCATCGTTGGGCTAATCGCCGTCGGGTGTGACGGGGGGCTTCTCGTGCAGAATCAGGATCCAAATGCGACCACGGACCCCTCCCTCTCTGGGCTGCTCTCGTCGTCGATTTTGACGACGAGCAACGATGTCATTCCCAGTGCCGCGAGCACAACCTCTTATTACGTGCAACACCTGGCGTCTCCCAGTGGAAGCTCGCTCGACCGGCACTTCGAGTCGCGCTTCGGCGCGACCTGGTCGAGCGTGTACGAGGCCCTGGCCGATACGGATGCCCTCATCGAGAAGGCCACCGCGGAAAGCTCCCCGCATTACAGCGGCATTGCCCGCGTCATACAGGCCTACAATGTGGGCCTGGCTACGGATCTGTGGGGGGCAATTCCCTATACGGAGGCACTGAACGGCGAGGACGGAGAGATAACACCGAGCTACGACGAGCAGGCCGCCTTGTATGAGCGCGTGCAGACACTTCTCGATGATGCCCTCGTGGATCTGAACGCAGAGGCCTCCACGTTTGCCCCTGGGGACGACGACTTTGTGCATGGGGGGAATCTCGACAAATGGAAGCGCACGGCCTGGGCCCTCAAGGCCCGGTACCACAACCATCTCACGAAGAAGGCCGCCTACGACGCTTCGTCCGTCCTCAGTGCTGTGGACAATGCGATGACGAGCACTGCGGACGATGCACAAATGGATTATAACAACGATCCGATGGAGAATCCCTGGTACAATGTGTTCGAGGCCCAAGAGGGCGGCATTCTTGGGGGGCACCTCTCGGAACAGCTGGTGAAGGAGATGGACGGGACGATCTACGGGGTGTTTGATCCGCGGCTCCAGGTCGCCATTACCGATTCTGCCGATCTTGAGGGGACGGGCGACACTCCGCCAGCATATGCCGGCACCCGGAATGGAGAAGGGGCGGGGCAGTTCTACAACCACCTTGAGGGCGACAAGTACTACGCCACGCAGAATGCGCCCATTCTCTGGATCACGTACGCGGAGGTCAAATTCATCGAGGCGGAAGCGGCCCTGCGAGCCAATGACCGCAGCCGGGCATACACGGCGTATCTGGAGGGCATACAAGCCCACATGGACAAGGTGGGCGTCTCCACGACTCAGCGAGAGGCATACGTAACGCACCCCGCTGTAGATGTGGGCGCAGGCAACTTGACTCTCGACTTGGTCTTTAAAGAAAAAAACGTAGCGACGTTCTTGAGTCCGGAGGCATGGGTGGACCACCGACGACACGACTACGAATATCCGGACTTCGAACCGCCCGTTGATCAAAATCCGAACTTGAGTACGGACCACATTCGCCGGGCGCTATACCCCCTCTCGGAGGTGGAACGGAACCGCTCGAACGTTCCGGAGGTGTCGCTCGACGGGCTCCTCTGGTGGGACCAGTCGTAACGGTCCCCCTGCGTTCTCCTTCCCCTGTACGATCAAGGGAACGGCCTCACGAAGGAGGGGCTTGCGTACTCTTCTTGCTTTGCCCCCTGGGCACGACCGGCCCATCGACGTGCTGAAACGTGACGTTCAGTCCATACTCGATGCCGTTCCCGGCGACTTCGCCGTGGCCGTTCGCAAGGTCGAGGATCCGCGCACGACGGTTCTGCTCAATGGGCACGAATCATTCCATGCAGCCAGCATGATGAAGGTGCCCGTCATGATTGAGCTCTACCGGCAGGCGCGGGAGGGATTCTTTCGGCTGGACGACTCGATTCGCGTGAAGAACACGTTCCGCAGTAGTGTGGAGGGAGCACGCTTTTCGCTTTCCCCGGACGAGGACAGCGACGAGGCCCTGTACGATTGCATTGGCGAGAAGCGGCCCATCCGCACCCTGATGCGGGAGATGATTGCTGCGAGTAGCAACTTGGCGACCAATCTTCTTCTGGAAATTGTGGGGGCGGACGCGATCACTCAGACCATGCGCCGCTACGGAGCGAAGCGCATCCAGGTCCGACGAGGCGTTGAGGACATGCGGGCCTACCGCCGGGGGAGCAACAACGAAACCTCGGCTCACGATCTGCTGGTGCTTTTCGAGCGGATTGCACGGGGCCGGGCCGTGAGCGAAAACGCGTCCCAGGAGATGGTCGCTCTCTTGAAGAAGCAAGAGCACACCGACATGATCCCCGCCCGGCTCCCGGAGGCGGTGGAGGTGGCCCACAAGACGGGGTGGATCCCAGGGGTTCGCCACGATGCCGGCATTGTGTACGTTCCAGGAGGGCCGACATACGTGCTTGTGTTTCTCGCAAAGGGCCTGGGGGCCGGAAGAGCTGGGAAAGACGCCTGTGCCCGTGTATCCCGACGCGTTTTTGACAGCCTGGTGGGGGGCGACTGAATCTCCAAGGTATTCGTGAGGCTCCAGGCTCCTCGCCGCGAGGCTGCCCAGAACCGCCAACAAGAACACGCTCCGAAGCAGCGCAAACGGACAGTCCGTTGTGCGTTTTTTTCTCTTCGAATCAACCAACCTGCATGCTTGTGAGTAGCGATTCCTCTCTTCGCGTTGTTCAGTATGGCCTCGGACCGATTGGCCAGGCCGTTGCCGAGGCCGTTTTGGCCAAAACGAATGGCTTGACGCTTGTCGGCGCTATTGATATTGATCCCGAAAAGGTGGGGCGTGATGTGGCGGCCGTGGTAGGGGCGGAGCATCCCCTCACGGGCGTATCGGTCTCCGGAGACGCCGAGGACGTCCTCGGCACCACCGAGCCGGACGTGGTGCTGCACACCACGACCTCCTTCCTCGAAGGGATGACCGACCAGTTGGTGCAGTGTGCGCGGGCTGGGGCACACGTCGTATCCTCGACCGAAGAGCTGTCCTTCCCCTATGGTCGGAGTCCGGAGCGGGCCGAGCGATTGGATCAGGTGGCGCGCGAGGAGGGAGTTGTCATTGTGGGAACAGGGGTGAACCCCGGATATGCGATGGACACCCTGCCACTAATGGCCACAGGTGTATGTACCGATGTGCAGGCGGTGCACGTGGAGCGGGTCGTGAACGCCAGCGAACGGCGGCGGCCGCTTCAGGAGAAGGTCGGGGCGGGGATCTCTACGGCCGCCTTCGAAGAAAAGAAGGCTGGCGGTACGTTTGGGCACATCGGGCTCCGCGAATCGCTCCTGATGCTGGCCGATGGGCTTGGGTGGCCCGTGGAGTCGGTGGAGGAAGAGCTGCAGCCGGTGCAGGCCGAAGCGTACGTCGACACGGGCTTCCGTGAGGTGAAGGCCGGGGAGGTCGCGGGCATTCATCATTCCGCAACGGGACACATCCACGGAGGCCCCAAGCTCAGTCTCGATCTGAAGATGTACGTGGGGGCAGACGCGTCGTACGATGTGGTCAGGGTGGATGGCGAGCCGCCTATCAACCTGCGGTTTGAGGGGGGCATCTTCGGAGACACTGCCACGGTGGGAATGCTTGTGAATACGGCCCCTCTCGCGGCGCAGGCGGCGCCCGGACTGCAGACGATGGCCGATCTGCCCGTTCCGCGCGCCTTCGCAACGACGCCGTCCCAGGAGGCCTCTTCCTCCGCGTAGGGCAGTCGGACGCCCCCGATGCCCTGCCCCGAGCGCACAGCGGCCCGTTCCGGCCCTGAAGAAAACCGCGCACGGGCCCTCAATGGCAACGTCGTTTCGGGGGGCACTGGCCATCGGTGGCCGCTCCGGTGCGGTACCGCACGCGGCGAGCCACGTGACGGCTCAGATGTGCCGCGTATTTCTGAGGGCCGCACCGCGGCAGTCCGTGCGGTGCGGCATGATCCCTGCATCAGCGGGGCCCACACGAGGGGCTACAGGCCCGTCGGCTCGGCCACAGCACCGTCATCGTCGGAGTCGTCCTGATCGTTCTGCGTAGTTGCGTCCCCTGAGGAATCGGCGGTGGTCGGCCCGGCTCCATCAGCAGTCAGAGGAGCGGTGTGCAGAGCGGCACGGTCGGAGGCATCCATCTCCTTCACAGTGTCGGCGCACACGTACACGTGATCGTCGGTTTGCTTCACAAAATACGACGGAAAGCGGTCGTCGGCCCACGCGAGCACATCGTAGAACTCATCGCCCAGGACGGACGCGTCCAGACGCAGGCCGAGGACGTGATCGGTCTCAGTTTTGAGGTAGTGGTGCATGGAGCGAACCTGTAGTGCGTGAGAGCAAATCGAAGAAGAAAACGAGAAGACCGTTCTTGTAGATCGGGAAGGGCGTCTGGAGCAAGATCCGGACCAGCACGGAGAATGCCTCATTCGGCCCCAGCGCGCATGGTGTCTCCTGACACTTCGGCAGCGGGGCTCGGGGGCGAGGCTACGGTTTGGCACACCGTGCTGAAATCGCGTCGGGGGCCGTGCGAGGAGGGCGAAGAGAAGAGACGCATGCAAAACGTGTGGAAGAAGGCGGGCACAACGATCCCATCTCGACGACGTCCGTACAGGGTCCCGAGATGTCGTCGTCCTTCATTTGTAGAGACTGTTTCTATGGTCCGCAAACGTCCTTCTTCCGACACGTCGGGCGGAGCTTCCCCCGCCTCCTCCCCAAATACCTACCTGAAGAGGTGTCGCGAATGCGATCAGCTCGTTCGGATGGTGGAGGGCACCGACGGCACGTGGACACCACTCGAGCCGGACGTTCGGCCCGTGAGGGCGGCTGCGGGCGAGGAGCATGACTGCGCCACCGTGCCCCAAATCCGCCAGGGCTGGACGTTACAGGAACTGGGGCATCCGCTCACGTATCGGCTTGAGTGCTGGTGGTGTGGAGACACGGCGTTTTTGCATACGAATGGAGCGGGATCATTTGCCCTCTTCGAGACGCTGGGATGGCCGTGGCCGGCACACTCGTGCTGGCACGCGCACCGGGCGGAGCAAGATCGTGCCCTCTTGCAAACGGAGACGGACCTGCGCGCCCGCGGCTATCAGGGCCGGGGGCATCTGATTGGGGTCGTTCCGTCGGCGGTGCCGGATGCCATGCCCACGCAGGCACGGCGCGACCCGCCCGCCCTGCAGATCCGGCTCTCCGGAACCGATCACCAGATTGTGGACGGAGCGGTCGAGCAGATTATTCGGTTTGTGTCTGCGCACCACCACCGCACGCCTGTGGCCCTGCCGCTGCCTGTAGGAAAATCGGAGATGTTGGCCGAAGAAGAGCCGACCGAGGAAGAGCCGACCGAGGAAGAGGACAAGGCGGACGACGTGCCCTTCACCCAACACCACCATCACCGAGCCATAGAAGTGTGGGAGGCGGGGCCCAATCTGGTGGCCCGGCTGGCACAGGTCCAGCTTCCGGAGGCGGTGGAGGTGTCCATTCGCCAGTCGCGGCGCCATTGACGCCGACTCGTCCCCTGCTCCTTCAGGCTGCACAGGCCTCCTCCGCTCTCCTATGATCTCCGCCGCGCTTGCCAAAAAAATCCGTCGGCTGGACGTCCGGGCACGCGGGGTGGTGGACAGCCTCTTCCAGGGCGAGTACCAGTCGGCCTTCAAGGGACGCGGCATTGAGTTTGCCGAGGTGCGCCCCTACCAGGTGGGCGACGACATCCGCACCATCGACTGGAACGTGTCGGCGCGGATGGATGAGCCCTACGTGAAGGTGTACGAGGAGGAGCGCGAGCAGACCGTCATGCTGTGCGTGGACGTGTCGGGATCAGAGAATTTTGGCTCGCAGGGCAGGCTCAAGCGAGAGGTGGCGGCCGAGATTTGCGCGGTCGTTTCCTTCAGCGCCATTCGCAACAACGACACGGTGGGGCTGCTGCTGTTTTCCGACACGGTGGAGGGGTTCGTGCGGCCGGGATCGGGGCGCCGGCACGTGCTTCGGTGCATCCGCGAACTGTTCACCGTGGAGCCCGAGTCCCGGGGGACCGACATCGGCGAGGCGCTGCGGCGCGTGCTGCGCATTCTGCGGCGCCGCTCCGTCCTGATGGTGGTAAGCGACTTCTTCGACCGCGAGTACGCCTCCACGCTGCGGGCGGCCGCCCAGCGGCACGACACCGTCGGGGTGGAGTTGCAGGATCCTCGCGAAGAGGAACTCCCCCCGGTGGGCCTGGTTGATCTGACCGACGCCGAGACGGGGGAGATGGTGACGGTCGATACGCGCGATCCGGAAGTGCGGCGAGCCTTTGAGGCGTCGGCCCGGGCCCGGCGGGAGCGAACCCGCACCCTGCTGCGGCAGGCCGGGGCTGGGCACGTGAGGGTGCGTACCGACGCCGATCCTCTGGAGCCCCTCATCGCGTTCTTTCGGCGCCGGGCCCGGCGCGGATAAAGTTTCCCCGACTCCATGCAGCACCGGTGGCCTCTCGTATTTTGGGCCGGGCTTGGCGGCGTGTTGCTCCTGCTGGGGGGCACGGGAGCGGCCCTGCGGCCCGTTGTGGCCCAGCCCAGCCCCCGCATTGAGGCGCGGGTGTTGGCCGACAGTGTGAAGGTTGGAGAGCGCTTCACGCTTGCGCTGGTGGCGACGCACGCCGCGGGGCGCACGGCGATTTTCCCCGCAGCGGACGCGGGCGCGGCGCTCTTCGGGGATGTCCGGGTGATGGGGCGGGGCGCTGTGCAGACGCGCACGACGCCGGGGGGGCGGCAGGTGGACCGTGTGGCCTACGAGGCGACTACCTTCGCGCTCGATTCGGTGCGCGTGCCGGTGCTTCCCGTGCGGCTCGCTACGGACCGCGACACGGCAGTTGTTGGCTCGGGGCCCCGGACGATCCCGGTGATCTCGGTGGTGGGGCCCGACGCGGACGAACTCCGCACCCCGGCCCGTCTGGCTGCGTTTCCGCGGCCGTCCTGGGGGTGGGCCCTGCTCGTTGTCCTCGGGGCGGCCACGCTCGCCGGAGGCGCGTATGCGTGGTGGGTGTGGCGGGGGCGGCAACTGCTGCGGCAGGTGGTGGACATGATGCTCGACCCCGACGATCCCTACGAGGCGGCCATCGCACGCCTTCAGGGGCTCGAACGACGCCACCCGACGGGCCGCGAGGCCTGCACGGCCTTCTACGTGGACCTTAGCGACACGCTTCGAGTCTATATGGCCCGGCGCATGGGGCTGCCCGCCCCGGAGCGCACGACCGCCGAGGTGGGGGCTGCGCTTCGCCGCCGGCCTAAGGTGGGGGCACAGGCCGCACGGCGCCTGCACGAGGTGCTGCAGCAGGCGGACCTTGTCAAGTTTGCCGGTGCCCACCCCGCCCCCGACGCAAGCGCCTCCGTGCTGAGTACGGCACAGGACGTGCTCCGCGCCCTCGAAGCCGCGCAGCGCCGTGCCGACGCTCAATCGCCAGACGCCGACCCCTCGCTTCGCCAGAGCCATGCCCACAATTAGCGACACGCTTGTTTGCCGCCTCGCCGAGGCCGACCACGTGGCCGTGCTCACCGGCGCGGGCATCAGTGCCGAGAGCGGGATTCCCACCTTTCGCGACCCGGACGGCCTCTGGGACGAATTCGAGCCGCAGGAGCTGGCCAACGTGGAGGCCTTTCTCGACAACCCTACGCTCGTGCAGGGCTGGTACCAGCGCCGGCGGCAGGTGGTCGAGGAGGCCGAGCCAAATGCAGGACACCGCGCCCTGAAGGCCCTGGAGGCGCACGTGCCGTCGGTCTCGGTCGTCACCCAAAACGTAGACGACCTGCACAATCGGGCCGGGAGTGACGCGGTGATCGAACTGCACGGCAACATTACCCGCAACTACTGCGTGGATTGCGAGCGCACGGCGGCCCCGGAGGCCGTAGACGCCGCGATCCGGAACGGCGAGCCCGCGTGCTGCCCGGCCTGCGACGGCCTCATTCGCCCGGACGTCGTGTGGTTTGGGGAGCGGCTGCCGCCAGAGGCGGTGGAACGGGCCGATGCGGCGACGGCACGAGCCGACGTGCTGTTGAGCGTGGGCACGAGTGCCGTGGTGTACCCGGCGGCCCGCTATCCGGTGCGGGCCCGGGAGCACGGCGCGTACGTTGCGGAGGTAAATCCCGACACGACGGGCGTTACCCCGGACGTCGACGAGTCGATTCGTGGGCCTGCCGGCGAGGTGCTGCCGGCGCTCGTGGAGGCCGTGGCCGACCGGTCCGAAGAGGGGGCGGGGGCGCCGTAGAGCCGTCGCCGTGCAGCCCTGTGCAGGACGCTGTCTAATGAGTTCGTGCTTCGTATTCTGTGACGTTCGTCGACCCGTACGTACTGTGGCTGCTGGTGGCGGTGCCGGCGCTGGGGGCGTGGCGGTGGTGGCGCCGGCGCCGTGCCGGCGGGCTCCGCTACAGCGATACCCGGCCGGCGCAAGGCGCGCCTGTGGCGTGGACGGTGCGGGGGCAGTGGGGGCCCGGGGCGCTCCGGATGGGGGCGCTCGCGCTCGGGATCCTGGCCCTGGCGCGCCCCCAAACCCAGGAAACCACGAAAACCAAGACGGCCGAAGGGGTCGACATCATGATGGTGCTCGATGCGTCCTCGTCGATGCAGGCGGAGGATTTTCGGCCCACTCGCTTCAAGGCTGCCCGCCGGGCCGCGGACGCCTTCGTGGAGGGCCGTGTGTCCGACCGCGTGGGGCTCGTGGTGTTTGCGGCCAAGGCCTATACCCAGGTGCCCCTCACCCTCGACTATTCGTTTCTCCGGCGCATGCTCGAAGAGGTAGAGATTGGGGCTGTGGAAGACGGGACGGCGGTGGGCACGGCGCTGGCCACCGCCGTCAATCGCCTCAAGGACAGCGAGGCGGACAGCAAGGTGGCCATTCTGCTGACCGATGGCCGCAACAACCGGGGCCAGATCGATCCCCAGACGGCAGCGGAGATTGCGCAGGCCCTGAGCGTGCGCGTGTACGCAATCGGGGTGGGCTCGGCGGACGAGTCGCCCGCGCAGACGGAGCCGGTGCCTGGGGAGCGGCGCGGCACGACAGGTGGGGTCGACGCCGAAATGCTTCGGTCGGTCGCCGCGTCGACCGGGGGGCAGTACTTCTCGGCCACCGACCGAGATGCGCTCGAACGCATCTACGCAGAGATTGACGCGATGGAGGCCACGCCCGTTGACGAGCGCATCTACACGGATCGTACCGAGCAGTATCCCTGGTTTCTGGGGGGCGCGCTCGGGCTCGTGCTGTTGGAGGTGGCGCTTTCCACCACGCTCTTCCGCCGCTTTCCGTGAGTGTGTCCTGCGCAAAGCCCGCTGGGACCGCTCAGGACTGAGGGAGCCCGGCGGCCTCCCCGCCTTCGTTCTTCGCGATTCGACACGACGCCTCGATGATGGACTGGCTGCACCCGACCCTCGCCTGGGCGCTGCTTCTCGTGCCCGGGGCCGCGTGGCTGTACTGGCGGGCGGCCCGGCAGCGACAGGCCGCACGAGAGCAATTTGGGGGCGCGGACGGGCTCCAGCGCTTGGCGCCTGCCCTGCGGCCGGGGCGCCGCACGCTCCGGGCGGCACTGGTGGGGGCGGGGCTGCTGCTGGGCGGGGTGGCCCTGGCGGGCCCGCGCTGGGGCACCGAGGTGCGCACCGTCGAGCGGCGTGGCGTGGACCTGGTCGTGGCGCTCGACGTGTCGGCCTCCATGCGGGCGCAGGACGTTCCCCCGAGCCGCCTGCGGCGTGCCAAAAGCGAGTTGCGAGGCCTGGTGAATCGCCTCACGGGCGACCGCGTGGGCCTGGTGCTGTTTGCTGGGGGCGGCTTTGTGCAGTGCCCCCTTACGTCGGATTACGGCGCGTTCCGTCTCTTTCTCGACGCCGCCGCTCCCGGTCAGGTTGCCACCCCCGGCACCGACGTCACCGCAGCGCTCGACGCAGCCCTCCAGGCCTTCGGGGCGGCCCGCCCGCCCGACGACTCGGCCGCCGCCCCTGAAGAGCCCCGCCCGCGGGCACTTCTGTTGGTCTCGGACGGCGAGAACCACGTGGGTGATCTCGATGCGGTGCGTCAGCGGGCCCGAGAGGCCGGGATTACGCTTCTCACGGCTGGGGTGGGCACCGAACAGGGGGCACGCGTGCCCCTGTACAAGCGAGGACGGCAGGTCGGCGTTAAGAAAACCCCGCAGGGGCAGCCGGTGCAGAGCCGGCTGGACGAGGCCGCCCTCACGCGCCTGGCCCGGTCCGGGGCGTACTTTCGGATCGGCCCGACCACCAGCGCCCTCCCGGACGTGCCCGCAGCGCTCCGCCAGATGGGCCGCACGACGTACGACGCGGAACGGTTTGTCGACCACAAAGAACTGTACCAGTGGCCCCTTGCCGTTGCGCTGCTCCTGCTGGCTGCGGGCTACGCGGTGCCAATCCGAGGGCGCGACGGCACTGGGCCGAGCCTTGGAGAACGGTTGCGGTCGTGGACCGCCACTTAGCGGGGTTGGGGTCCGGCCCCGGTGGAATCGAGAAGGAGCGGCCGATGTACGAGCATGTAAAGGATCGACTAGGAGACACCGACCCCACAGCCCATGATTGCGCGGACGGCCCTTCTTTTGTTCGTCTTCGGCCTGCTGGGCGATACCGCCCCGGAGCGTGGCCGCGAGGGGAACGCCCGGTTTGCGGAGACGGAGTACGCCGCGGCCGCCGCGGCCTATCGTGCAGGGCTTCGCGCACTTGCCGACACAACGACGGCCACGTACGCGGGGCTCCAAAACAACCTGGGGCTCGCTCTCTACCGTCAGGGGCGCCTCGACGCTGCCGGGACGGCCCTCCGTCGTGCCCGTCGCGCTGCCACGACCGAGCCCCAACGTGTGCGTGCTTTGTTCAACGCCGCCACGGTCGCGGCCGAGCGGGGCGACCGGGACGCGGCGCTCCAGTACCTTGAGGAGGTGCTCCTCCGCCGGCCCAACCACGCCGACGCCCGATTCAACTACGAATACCTGAAGCGTCGGCGGGGAGGCAGCGAAGGTGCGGAGCCGCCGCCCCTCGAGCCCTCGCCCTTTGCCCAGCGCCTCAAGGATCGGGCCGAGACCCTGGTGGCCCGCCGCCAGTACACCACCGCCGCGGCCCTTCTCAAAGACGGCGTCCGCAAAGACTCGACCGTGCAGGCCTACCGCGCATTCATCACCCGCGTGGAAGACATCGCCCAGATTGCCCGCTCCACCCCATGACGCATGCTCGCTGGATCGGCGTATATGCCACCGCACTGCTCGCCGCCGCACTGCTCGTGCTGCCGGCCCCGCCCGCGGAGGCTCAGCCCGCCGCCCAAACCTTCTTCCACACCGCCGCGCAACAGTACGTGGGGGGCAACACGCAGGCGGCCCGCCAAACCGTGGCGCGTGGGCTGGAGGCGCACCCGGACGATCCGCGTCTGCAGGCCCTCCGGAAGAAGCTGGCGACGGAGGATCGGCAGGAGGGAGGGCGGTCGTCGCCGGAAGGGGCCTCTGCGCAACAGCAGTCCGGGGCTTCACGCGGGCCGCAGGGCCGGCAAGAGCGGTCGGCGGAGCGAGGAGAAAAGAGGGGCGACCGCTCGGAGGGACGAGCCGGCCGGCAGTCGTCGCGCTCACAGCCCAAAGGGCCCGACGCGGACGGTGAGCCGCCCGATGCGGCCCAGACGCCGCGGCGTCCTGGGCGCGAGGAGGGGCTGTCTCGGCAGCGCGTACAGGCCCTCACCCGTGCCCAGGCAGCGCGGCTGCTCGGGGCCCTCGAGAACCAGGAAGAAACGCTTCTGCGGGCGGTGCAGGGACAGGTGCAGGAGGGGGAACGTGTAGAGAAAGACTGGTAATTCTGGGGGCGGCCGGCGTCCACCGGTGCCGTCCAGCGTAGCTTGTGCTTCCGTTTACGAGGCCCCGCGCCTCCCAAGACTCATGCTTCTGCGGCTTGTTGTCCTTCTGATTGCCCTTCCCGCCGTGCTGGTGCTCGGGGCCAAGGCCCAAGACGCTTCGGTGCGCGTGACGGCCCAGGCCGAGCCGATGGAGGTCACGGTGGGCAACGCCGTTGTGCTCACCGTGCAGGTACAAGGCGCACCGGCCACCGTGATTCGCACCCCCAGGCGCCCTGCCGCCGTCCACCTGCAGCCGCGCCAGCAGCGCCCCGATGTCCGGCGCACGCGGTCCACGCAGGGGGGAGGGCTCCGCCGCACGGTCACCTACTCGTGGCGATTTCGGGCGCAACGGGCCGGTGCCGCACGCATCCAGCCCGTCACGGTGGTGGTGCGAGGGGAGGAGTACACGACCGCTCCTCTTGAACTCCGGGTGCTGCCGGCCTCCGACACGGCCGCTGGTCCGACCCTTCGGGGGCCCGAGGGCGGCGCGCGGGCCTCCCTCGACACGCGAGACCTCTTCGTTCGGGCCACTTCGACAGCCGGGCAGGCGTACCAGAACGAGCAGGTCGTTGTCGAGTACCGTCTGTTCTTTCGCCCCGGCATCCGCCTCCGGCACAGCCGCCTGGCCGACTCGTGGGACGCGCCGGGGTTTTGGCGGGAAGAGCTCAACGTGGCGTCTCGTCCCACCCCGCGAACGCAGCACGCCTACGGGCGACAATACGAAACGGTCGTTCTGAAGCGCGTGGCGCTGTTCCCGACTCGCCCCGGCACGCTGCGGGTCGACCCTCTTCGCATCGAGACAGAGGCACAGGGCCCCATGCAGGCACGAGGAGGCGGGGCGTCCCTGCGCGGACGGTTCCGGCCGGTGCAGCTCGCCTCGCGCACCCTCTCGGTGCGCGTACGCCCGCTTCCGGACCCTGCTCCTGCATTGTTCGACGGTGCTGTGGGCCAGTTCGACATGACCACACGGGTGGAGGCCGACAGTGCGGCGGTGGGGCGTCCGCTTTCCCTGACGGTGCGGGTGGAGGGGCAGGGCACCCTGACCACCCTCTCGCCCCCGCGTCTCGACTCGGTGCCGGGCCTCGATATATACGAGCCGACCGTTGAGACCGACGTGGAGCGCAACGGACGCTCCCTCCGCGGCACGAAAACGTTCACGTACACCCTCGTTCCCCGCACGGGCGGGCGCCACGCTGTTCCCCGGGTTGCATTTTCCTATTTCGATCCCGAAAAGCAGCAGTACCAGACGCTTCGGGCGCGCGGCCCCGTCCTACAGGTCGCGGGGACGGCGGCTCCGCGGGCCGTGGGGCGCACGGGCACCGGCCTGCCGGTGGGCGATGTGGCGGAACTCATGACGGCGAACGAGGCGCAGTGGGGGCCCACCAACACAGCCCCGCTGTACCGGCGGCCGTGGATCTACTGGGCCCTGCTGCTGCCGGTGGGGGGCGCCGTGGCAGGCCTGGTGTTCCGCCGCTGGAGACGGCAGCGCCCCGCTTCGGTGCCCTCCCCGTCGTCTGCTCCCGCGGCGCCCGATCGGCTGGAGGCCGCCCGCCGTCATTGTGCAGACGGAGACGCGCAGGCGGTCTGCGAGGCCCTTGAGCAGGCGCTCCGCACCGCCGTGATGGACCGGCTCGGCCTTGACGCGTGGCCGCAGACGCCGAGTCGCCTCGACCGGCACCTCAGGCACCACGACGTGCCGAGGGCGCTCCGCAACCGCCTTCGCACCGTGCTCCGTCGCTGCAACGAGTCCCGGTACGCCCCCGCCGACACAGCGCCGGCCGCCGATCCCGATGCATTGCTCGAGGCTGCCGAAGCCCTCCTTCGCGACCTCGATCGGCAGGACCCCGCCGCTCCCCACTGATGCGCTGGGTCGTGCCCGTTGCTCCTCCAGGCGTCCCCCCCTTCATGCGCCCCGTGCTCCACTCTTCATCGTTCTGGTTTCGCCTCGGTCTCCTTATCGGGGGACTTGCCCTGTGGGGCGCCCCGGCGGCCGCGCAGCCCGACGCGGCGCCGGCCCGCTTCGAGATTGCCAACGAAGCGTACGCGCAGGGGCAGTACAAGCGCGCCGTGGACGGCTACCGGGCGGTGCTCGACGCCGGACAGGCGAGCGCGGCGCTCTACCACAACCTGGGCAACGCCTACGTGCGGCTTGGCCGAACCGGACCGGCCGTCTGGGCCTACGAGAAGGCGCGCCAGTTGCGTCCCGAAGACCTGCGCCTGCGACACAACCTGCAGTACGTGCGGGGACAGGCGGGCCTGCCGCAGGGAGGACACCCGGCGCGCGGTCCTTCTGTTTTCCGAAGCGGCGGATGGCCGCTGCTTCTGTTTTGGGGAGGCGCGCTCGCGCTCGGAGTGGGTCTCTTCGTCGCCACGGGGCGGGCCGACGCAGACCAGTGGGGTGCGTGGCGGACGGGCACGGTGCAGGGGGCGGTCGGCGGCGGGCTGTTGCTTTTGGCCGTCTCCGTGGGGGGCTCGGTCCTGTACGCCGGCGAGTCTCGGGCCGTAGCAGTCGGCGACTCGGTGCCCGTTCGTCGCGGCCCGGCCGCCACTGCCACCGCGGACACCACACTGCCCGAGGGCGCCGTCCTGCGCATTCGTCGGCCGCAGGGCGACTGGGTGCGCGTACAACTGCGAGACCGGACGGCGGGATGGGTGCCCCGGCGGGCCCTGCGCCGGCTGTAGGGGCTGCGCCCACAGCAAACGCACGCGTCCGCGGAGAAATGCGGGGAGGCGACAGGGGCCGCCTCAGGATCCGATGCGGGGCCGCTCCGTACACCCCACAGACACATCACGCACATGCACGCATGCACAGGGGGCGCACAGCGAATGCAGATGCCCCGCTTGCGTTTGCGCCTCGCGCTGCCTTTCCGGCGCCGGGCATCCGCGCTGTTTGGGCGGGTCGTGCCTTCGCAAAGGGCAACGCTCGCTCGGAGGGTGGGCGTAGGGGGCGTTCGAGGGAAACCGTTACGACACTCTGCCGCGGATTGACAACAGACCCATGCCAACCGGTCACTTCACGATTGGCGACCTTTCGTTTTCGTTCGAGGGCGACCTCAAAGAGCTGGCCCACTGCCAGGAGATCATCCGCGAGATCCAGCGCGCCGAACAGCGGCTGCGCCGCGCCGCGGGGGCGAAAGAGGTGCGCCTGATCTACGATCGCGACCTGGAGGGCGAGCGGGGTACGTTCGACAAAATGCGACTGCGCGCCTACGACGGGTCCACGAACTACACCCTCGACATCGGCGTGACCGACAACAACCCCCTTGGCATCTACGTGGGGTACGACCAAAACATCGAGGCCTACGACCGGGAGCAGGGGAGGACGTGGGAGATTGACCCAGAGGGCAATCGCGTAGAGACGTCTGCGGAGCAGGGCCCGTCACGGGGAGACGCCGACGCAGGAGCACAGCGGACCGAGGCGTCCCCGCCGGAATCGTCCCCCGCCGTGTCGCCCGCCGACCCCGAGGCCGCCGCGTCGTCCAGCCCATCGTCCGCGCAGGAGCAGCGCACGCCGCAGGCGGAGCAAGGGGCATCCCGGGCCGAGATCGAGCGCGCCGCAACCGCCCTCCAGGCCCGCGTGCAGGGGCACCCGTCGGACCAGCTTGTTGGGGAGACGACGATTCCGGACGGGCCCCTCGCCGACAAGCTACGCGGCTTTGTGCAGTACGCAGGGCGCGACGAGGGCTACCTCAGTCGCGTGCTGGATGCGATGGGCGTCTCGTCGGTAGAGCGGCTCACGGTAGGACAGGTGGACGACGCGATTGAGATGATCAAGGACGAAGAGGTCCTGCGGCAGAATGAAAGCTTCGAGCCCGACAGTGATCTCCCGTTCTGACCCTCCGTCCCCCGACGGCTCAGAGGCCCACGGCCACCAGCCCGATGAGCCAGCTGCAGCCGAGCGCCGCGTAGATGCCGAGGATGTACCCCGCTACGCCCATGAGCAGGCCCACCGGGGCCATGGCCGGGAGGTAGACGCCCGCCACGATGGGCGCGCTGGCAGCCCCGCCCACGTTGGCCATGCTGCCGGTGGCCACGAAGAAGAGGGGCGCCTTCACCATTCGCGCCGCGGCCATGAGGAACGCAATGTGGATGAGAATCCAGACCACACCCGCGAGCAGGTAGAGCGGCACATCCAGGACCGCGGCGAGGTCGGCCTTGGCGCCGATGGACGTGAGGAGCAGGTACAGGGCAAAGTAGCCGAGCCGCGACGCGCCCACCTCCTCCATGTCCTGCAGCGGCGTGAAGGAGAGCAGCAGCCCTCCGGTCACCACGATCAGGATGGCCCACGTACTCGTGGTGATGACCGTCGGATTGCCCAGCTCCGGCAGCGTACCGGCGAGGGCTTTTGCCCCGACGGTGGCCGCGAGGGCGATGCCAATCATCACCGCAAAGTCGCGGAGCATGACGGGGCGCCGGTTGTCGTCGGCGTTTTTCATCTTCTCGTTGAGGCGGTCCATGGCCGAGGTGTCCGCGTCCATCCAGCCGTCGAACTGCGCCTGATAGGCACTCAGGAAGATGAGCACGCCCATCCAGCCGTACCCCGCCACCACGTCCACCACCAGGAGGGGGCCCAGCGTGCTGTCCGGCGTGCCCACGCTCTGCTTCATGGCCATCATGTTGGCCGTGCCGCCGATCCAGCTGCCCGACAGCGCGGCGAACCCTTTCCAGGCCACCGGGTCCTCGAAGAAGCCCCCGAAGAGGGCAAACACGACCGGGCCGCCCACCATGATGCCGAGCGTGCCCGCGCACATCATGAACAGCGCCATCGGCCCCAGCCGGAGGATCGCCTTCAGGTCGACCGTGATCATCAGCAGGAAGAGCGAGAAGGGCAGGAGGTAGGTCGACATCCAGTCGTAGACCGGGCTCTCGGCCGGGGTGATGCCGGCGGTGGTCAAGAGCATCGGCACGAAGTACGCCCAGATGACAGGCGGAAGGTACTTGAAGACCGGCTCGAAGACATCGAACGAGTCCAGCCAAAAGACGACCCCGAGGACGGCGCTAAAGAGCGCGGCGATGGCCATCGGGTCGGACACCAGGGGGGACGAAAGCACAGGGAGCATTACCAGTGGGGAAGCGCCATCGAAACCGCCCACAATCTTGCACAGCGCAAGGAGAGGGTCAACTATTTGGGAGGGCGGAAAGGGGACTGCGGGAAAACGTGTGCCGGGAGCCGTCGCTCGGACGCCCGTCAGGTCCAGAAGCGATGGCCGATGAGGCCGTGGACGACGAAATAGACAAGGACGACCAGCTCGGCCCACCGAGGAGCGAGGGATGGATCCAGCGTGGCCGTGAGTGCGGCTACAGCCCCGGGTCCAGGGCTCGCCGACGCCTACGAGCGGACGGGGGAGGAGGACGGTGTTTCTGCCCGAATCCAAAGCCAGAGGCCCAGTGCGACGACAGGGATGCTGAGGAGCTGTCCCATGCTCATCCCGAGGGGGAGGGCGGCCTCAAAATGAATCTGCCGGAGCTTAAAGAACTCCAGCACAATGCGGGCGCCGAAAATCAGGGCAAAGAACATGCCGATGAGGAGGCCCCGCGGGGTCTCCGCGCCCCAGCGCTGGTACAGGCGCCAGAGCACCCCGAAAATCAGAAGGTAACAAAGCGACTCGTAGAGCTGGACGGGGTGAAGCGGGATGGCCTCGATGCCTTGCCGAATGCGAGCCGCTCGCTCGAAGACGACGCCCCAGGGAAGATCGGTGGGCGTGCCGAGGATTTCGGAATTAAAGAAGTTGCCGAGCCGGATGAGGCTGCCCGTAAGAGCGACGGGGGCGGCCAGGCGATCCAACAACCACAAGAACGGTTGATTCTCCCGGCGTCGACAGTAGAGCCAAATGGCAAAGACGACCCCGATCACCCCGCCGTGACTGGCCAACCCGCCTCGCTGTATCATTAGGATTTCGACAGGGTTGCTGAAGTAGTAGCCCGGGGCGTAGAAGAGAATGTGGCCGAGCCGCGCCCCGATGATGGTGCCGCCCAGCAAGTAAAAGAGCAAAATGTCGAGGTCCTGCACCGGCTTATCCTCGCGCCGATATACATGGCGCATCAAGTAAAACCCGATTAGGAAGCCGGAGGCGAACAGCAAGCCGTACCAACGTGGCGCCAGTGGCCCCAGGCGAAAGAGCGTCGGGTCGATGTCCCAGTAAATCTGTAAAAGCATGCGCGGGCGGAGGAGAATCGAGTATTCGGCATTGTACCAAGCGATTTGGGGCCGTTGCGTTCAGCGCTTCGCTCAACCTTTACAAAAGGGTGTTCGTGAGCGGGAAACCTCGTTGATTTAGATTCGATCTAAATAGCTGGATTTACTCTTTGCTGTCCCTGCCGGTCCCCTCATGCCTTCTACTTCGTCCGAGAAGACCTCCGCGCTCTTCTCTACCGACCACGGCTCCGCAGCGTACACGGCACAAGGCAACGTTCGGCTCGTGTTTGGAAGCATGCACTGGACGTTGGCTCCCACGGACGTGTCGGCGCTGCGCGCTACCGCCCGATCGTTGGCGAGCGAAGTGTACCACTGTCAGCGGGAGTGCCGGTGGCAGCTGCGTGTGGAGGGCCACCCGACCGTGGTGCTCGATTCCGACGAGGTGCTCCGGCTCGATGCGCTGCTGGACGGGGCGGTGGCGATGCTGGAACTGAGTTCAATTCTTGAGGAGACCTCCATTTCTCGTCCGACGGCGGCGGATCGTCGCTCGTGAGCGGCGAGGAAAACGAAAGAAGGCTGAGTGTTCAGGGGCGCAGCGTGTGTCGTTTTCGTTCTGGCTCCCCTTCCTCTTCTTTGCTCCCGGCCCCACGCGCCCACAATTTCACATCTGGCGCGGGGCGTCGATGCCGAGCACGGTGAGTCCGTTTTTCAGGACCGTCTTGGCGGCGAGGGCGAGGCGCATGCGGGCGGAGGCCAGGGCGTCCTCTTCCCCGATGATGCGGCAGTTGTCGTAGAACTGCGAGAAGGCCGTTGCCACGTCGCGCAGGTAGTTGGGGACGAAGTGGGGCGCCCGCGCATCCGCGGCGTTCTGTAGCTCCTGCGGAAAGCGGAGCAGCTCCTTGATGAGGGCAATCTCGTCCGCATGGGTCAGGAGCGAGAGGTCCGCGTCGTCGTCGTGCGAAAAGCCCACCTCCTCCGCTTTGTCGAGCACGGAGCAGATGCGGGCGTGGGCGTACTGGAGGTAAAAGACCGGATTTTTTTCGCTTTCCTCCTCGGCCAGTTCCAGGTCGAAGTTGAGATGCGTATCGGGCGAGCGCATGAGGAAGAAGAAGCGTGTCACGTCCGCCCCCACCTCATCGATCAGGTCGTCGAGCGTGACGTAGTTGGCGCGGCGGGTGCTCATCTTCACGGGTTCGTCGCCCCGCACGAGGGTGACGAACTGGTAGAGCACCACGTCGACCCGCTCCTGGTCGTACCCGAGGGCGCCGAGCGCATTGAGGACGTCGGGATAGGCCGCGTGGTGGTCGGCCCCAAAGACGTCGATCATCAGGTCGTAGCCGCGCTCAAACTTGGTGGTGTGGTACGCGATGTCGGGGGTGCGGTAGGTGGGCTCGCCGCTCTGCTTCACGAGCACCGTGTCGTCCTCCTTGCCAAACGCGGTGGTTTTCAGCCAGAGGGCGCCGTCCTTCTCGTAGGTGAGGCCCGCGTCCGTGAGGCCGTCGAGCACCTCCTGCACGGTGCCATCGTCGTGCAGGGCCTGCTCGTTGGCGAAGCCGTCCATCTCGATGTTGAGCCGCCGCAGGGTGGCCTCGATTTCGGCGAAGATGGCCTCTTCGGCCGCCGTTCGGAACGGCGTCAGGTCCTCCGTGTCGAGCAGGGCGTCGCCGTGCTCGTCGGAGAGGTCCCGGGCGATGTCGATGATGTACTGGCCCAGGTACCCGTCCTCCGGGAAGCCCTCCGGCACTTCCACCGTCGTCCCGTCGTCGAGCGTCATCGTCGTGGTGCCTGCGGCCCCGGCGAGCGCCTTGTAGCGGGCGCGCACCGACCGGGCGAGCACCCGCATCTGCCGCCCGGCGTCGTTGTAGTAGTACTCACGCGTGACGTCGTAGCCGGTCCAGTCGAGCAGGGTGGCGAGGGTGTCGCCGAGGACCGCGTTGCGGCCGTGGCCCACGTTGAGAGGGCCGGTGGGATTGGCGCTCACGTACTCGACGAGGGCCGTTTGCCCGGCCCCAACGTCCGTCTGCCCGAAGGCGTCGCCCTCGGCCAGCAGGTCGGCGAGGCCGTCGAAGAGGTAGTCCTGCGCGAAGCGGAAATTGATGAAGCCGGGCCCCGCGACCTCCACGCTCCGGATGCGCGACGGATCGACGCGCTCGCTCAGCCGCTCGGCCAAGCGCTCAGCGATGGAGCGCGGGTTGTCGCCGAGCACGCTGGCGAGGCGGAGGGCCGTGTTGGTGGCGAGATCGCCGTGCTCGGGGCGGTCGGGCTCTTCGAAGGTGATCTCAAAATTGTCCGGCACGGCCTCGAACGTATCGAGGATGGCGCGGAGGTGGGGGCGGAGAGAGTCCTGCATGGAAAGCGGGGAAGATTGGAGAACCCGGACGTGTTGCTCCAAGCTACAGATCCGGACGATTCTCCGAAACGGGCAGCCCGGTGTTTCGACGGGTTTTTGTGGAAGGGACGCATTCGGGGACCCTCCCAGAGACTCTCTGATAAGCTACGCCAGGGTGTCCAGTGGGCTGTCCCGGCGTGCCCGTCCTGGAGCACATGGGTGTAGACCTGCGTGGAGCGGAGGTCCTGGTGCCCAAGCAGCTCCTGGACGGTGCGGATGTCCGTGCCCTGCTCCAAAAGGTGAGTGGCGAAGGAATGACGGAGTGTATGGCAGCTGGCGGACTTGGTAATGTCGGTCTCTTCTACTGCCCGCTTCACTGCCTTCTGCACGGCCGAGGGGGAGCGGTGATGCCTCTTGACATCTCCGCTCCGCGGGTCTTCGCTCCGTCGAACGGATGGGAATACGTACTGCCACCCCCACTCCCTCGCCGCATTCGGGTACTTCTGGGCAAGAGCCTTCGGCATCGAGACGGCGCCGTACCCAGCTTCCAGATCCTCTTCCCAGAGGGCTCGGCTCTTTCGAAGCTGTCGGCGAAGCGGGTCTACAAGTGCCTCGGGAAGCAACGTCCGTCGATCTTTTTTGCCCTTGCCCTGCCGGACCGTGATCTGCTCGTACTCAAAATCCAGGTCTTTCACCCGGAGCCGAAGCCCCTCCGAGAGCCGAAGTCCCGCCCCGTAGAGCAAACGAGCCACGAGCCCGTTCGGGCCCTCCATCTGCCCGAGTACCGTTGCGATCTCGTTTTGGGTGAGCACCACCGGAAGCCGCTCCGGTTCCTGGGCGCGATCGAAGTCCGACACCTCGTCCCAGTCGGCACCGAGCACGTCGCGATGGAGAAAGAGAAGGGCACTGAGGGCCTGGTTCTGGGTTGAGGCGGCCACATTCCGTTCCGTGGCGAGATGTGATAGGTACCTTCGCACCTCCGACTTCCCGAACCCCCGAGGATGTTCGGTGCCGTGATACTTGACATAGCGGACGATCCAGCGGAGGTAGGTCTTCTCGGTCTGGTAGGTATATCCCTTTCGGCGACAGGCCGCCCGAACCCGATTCAGAAATGGAGACGAGTCGTTTGAGACAGAGGACGAATTCGACATGGGCAAAGGAAAATTGTACCCGCAGATCATTTGGTTTGACGCGCACAGCAAAAACCCGTATGGTGTAGACACACGCAGACCGGTCGGCATAACGTTGATATGCCGAGTGGATCGAGATAACATCCGCGCCAATTTCCCAAACTACTGGAATCCTGAGCTTTATTCGACTTGTCGATTGGTATTATGCCGATCAGCATAATGGAATATGGCGGAAGGGTTCAGTAGAAGATATGTTAT